>CAMAUV010000035.1 GCA_945861415.1 Akkermansia muciniphila
AGCCGATGGTGGCGGTTGCGGTGGTTTGTTTGCGGGCCATGATTTAAGCGGCGGATGAGAAGTAGGTTGCTCGGCCGACACGAAACACGGTACGAAGTTTGCGGCAAAGGCTGGTTATGAAATGATAGAGCTTGGGTTCACCATGCGGCGCTCGGCGGCGCTGAGATAAGCGGCGTCCACGAGGGCCATGGTGTGCAGGTTGTCGCGCCCGCTGATGGCGGGCTCACGGCCGGTTTCCAGGGCGATGAGGAGCTGGCTCATGGTGCCGGCGAAGGCATCGGGAAACCAGCTCTCCGGCCAGCGCGGCTCGTGGAAGGCGGTGTCGCCTTTCGACGCGTAGCGGACGGTGGAGGGGCTGGTGTAGGGGTCTTTGCACCAGCCGATGTCGCCGATGGCGAGGCCGTTGAGTCCTTCGATGCGCCACTTGATGCCGATGTCGCCTGGGCAGCCTTCCTTGGCTGGGCCGGTCCACGTGTCGTCGATGACCACGCAGCGGAGGCCGTTCGCGTATTCGAGGATGCAGGTGCAGATGCCGTCGGTGTGAGGAAATTTCGTGCGGGGATCGGGGCGCGTGCTGCAAAAGATTCCGACAGGATCGCCGAACCAGTAGCGCAGGCAGTCGAGGTGGTGAATGGACATGATGCGCAGCGTGACCCAGCCGAGATCCGCCTGCCACGGCATCCAGTGGGGAATGCCGCGCATGTCGATGGTGGCCAGGACCGGTTCGCCGATGGTGCCGTTGGTGAGCAGGGTTTTCGCCGCTCGCACGGACTGGTCGTAACGCATGTTCTGATTTACCGCGAGGACGATGCCGGCACGCTCGCAGCACTCGACGGCCTGCAATGCCTCCGCGTAATTCATGCCCAGCGGTTTCTGCGCGAGGATGCCTTTGACGGTTTTTCGCTCGCAAGCGGCTTGGATGAGTGCAAGCTGGCGGTCAGGTGGTACGGCGATGTCTAGCACTTCGATAGTGGGATCGTCGAGAAGCTGCTCGTAGGTGTCGTAAACCTTCGGGATAGCATGTCTCTCAGCGGTTTTGGCCGCGTTCTCCCGCGTGCGGGACGCGATGGCGACAGGATTGAAGCCCGCCTTGCGATAGCTCACCAGATGGCAATCGCTGACGATGAACCCGCTGCCAAGGATACCGATGCGGAAGTCTTTTTTCGCAGGAAGCGGCGGATGAATGTCGAGGTTCATGAGTTCAATTCGGGGCGGCAGATTCGCGCAGGACGCAATGCCAGACTTTTTCAAACTCCCGCCGGGCAATCAAGCAGTCTTCCCACGGTTCCGGCCACGTGCTGATGCCGTAGCCCGAGGCGACCGGCCCGAGTTCCGGCACGACCCACAGCTCATTGTGCGGACGCGGCCCGGCGAGCCAGCAGCGGAAGAGGTCGGCGACAAAAACGAGGTAATCCTCGAACTCACGGGACAGGTTTCCCCGCCCATCTGTGACGGGCACCTGACAGTGGTGACCATTGAACGGCCGGAGGTGCGTGAGGTTGCCGTTCTGCAAAAGCTCCGGTCGCGTCAGCAGACGGCGCGAAAAGTCCCCGGGCGGTAGATGTTTCACCACCGCGATGTGGGAGTAGTCGAGATTCATGCACAGCAGCCTGCCGGTGGCCGCGTGATACCCGTCGGCGATGGCGTAGGCTTTCTCCGGCGTTTCGGTGCAGGTGTCGCGGTGGACTTCGAGATGGACGTTCGCCTGCTGCCGTTCGGATTCCTTCATGAGCTGGATCGTAAGCTGGATCGCTTCTTCTATAGGCGTATCGTGATCGGCGAGTTGGACGTTGATCGTCTCCGCGCCGGCCTCCATTTGCGCGCGAATCAAAGGGGCGAATTCATCCACGGCCCCCGCATCGAACAGGCCCGAAAAGCGCAAAGCATGGGACTTAATCAATGACGTAATCTCCGGCGAGCCGCGCCAGTTCACGCCATCGAACCCCGCTTCTTTGACGGCTTGGAATTTTCTCTCCAGCGACCACTCTGCTTGCGCGGACGGGTGGCCAACGAGCGTCCACAGGTTCGCGATAAAAACGATCTTCGGCCTGGTAGGTGTGAGGGCCATCGGAGCTGGTCGGAGTTCCGTCAGGTCGCGGCGTCCTATTCTTTCAGCACGCTCGCGCTCGCGTCCTTTTTAGTGTCCAGCCACGCAACATTGGAGGAGTCGTCCTCGAATCGCTTGACACCCACCCTTTTGATCATTTCGTCCGCGACCTTCTGCAGCGGTGTGTAGCGCGGATGATGCGCTTCCTTGTAGGGATCGTTCTTCTTGTAGTTGTAGCAGCAGATCATGGACCAGCGCGGGTAATCAGAGTCGTTGCGGTCCGAAGCGTGCAGTAGATTGCCGTGGAAGAAAATTACATCCCCCGGTTCCATCGTGCAGTGAACGAGTTCGAAGTGCTTCTTCGCTTCCTCGACCCTTTCCAGATTCGCTCCCGCTTGATCGCCTGTGAGAACATGATCCACCCGGCCCAGCTTGTGCGAGCCTCGGAGCACCTGTAGGCAGCCATTTGCCTGAGTGGCACGATCCACCGCGATCGACGCGCTGCACAAGTCCGGAAACATCACCCCGTTTTGATACCAATAGCCGTAATCCTGATGCCACGCCCACGCGCCGCCGACCTTGGCGTCCTTCATAATCATCTTTGAGTGATAGTGATAGGCCTCATCCCCCAGCAACTGTTCCACGGAATCCACCAGTTTGTGGCAGCGCGCGAACATTCCATAGATGCCGTCGCCCGGATGATTCCACAGCGAGAGACGTACCGCTGCGCCCGAGCCGTCGTCCTTGCCAAAGGCATGGTCATCGAGCGCCTTGTCCGTCTTGCATGCTTCGCGCAGGAGATTGATCTCCTGCTGATCGAAGAGGCCTCTAAAGATGAGAAAGCCATCGCGGTGGTAGGCTGCGATTTGGTCCGGTGTGAGTTTTCCCTGGTTCATAAATTTGGAGAGTGAGAAGCGATTGAGCGCGAGTTGGCCGACGCTGAGAGTGCCGGGTATATTCCGAAATACAGAAAGACAGAACAAAAGGTCAACCTCAACATTTCATAATTCCGGGCTGAAAGCAGATCCGGCGCAGGCTGACAACTTCGAGAACTCGCGGAAGAGGGAGCCAATACCTTCACGAATCCTAGCCCCTCGGCAAGATACCAACCTATGCTACTTTTGGAAAACTGCCGATTCCAAGTGACCGAAGCCAGTGACGCTTCGCACCCTCAGAGCCAGTATTGACTACCGGCTCATGGGCATGCCGCCTAAGGGGCTAGCAAAGTCGTCACTGCGTGTCGGACGGTTCCATGATTTCTCATCAATCTCATCGCCTGGAAGCTTCGGGCGCGCCTTGCGACGGGCAGTTTCTTCAGTGCTTTCGCAAGAAACCAGTCCCGCGACCGCGACGGCTATGAGGAGAAAAACCGAGAATTTCATGCGGCAGAGGCAACTGGAATCAAATTAGCTCGCGGTGTTCTCGATGATTACTTCGTCACCTGGCAGAACTTGGCTACCTGGTTCTACTGACTTAACGACGATATCCGCGACTGTCTGACTGGAATCGATCCTAACAATATTCAGGCGGGCGATGCGCTGACCGCCACGCTTCACAAGGAGCCGGGAGTCGGTGGTGATACCGTCCTTTTGTCCTAGATTGATAACAACAAAAGAGAACTCCTTGTCCACAGCCGCCACAGTGCCACTCCGACCAGAGAGAGCGATGGCCTTGCGGCGGGTTTCCTGGAGTGCACGAAATTTCGCAAGCAACTGATCGCTTTCAGAGGCCTTACCCTCATTCAGGTTCAACTCCCCGGTAAGGGTATCAGATTCCTTCGTGAGGGCATCGGTCTCTCCCTTGAGGGCTTCCACTTTAGCCAGAGCCTCTTCCGGACTGCCCGCCCCGGTCTTGCCTAGGATGTCCGCGATCTGCTTCTCCATGTCGGACCGCTTGGTTGCGATATCCTCAATTTTAGTCTTTGTGGCGGCCAATTCTTGGTCAGCTTCGTCGTAGTCTCGCTTCAGCTTCTTCGTCTGAATATCTTCGTCCTTGGCCGATGTTTTGGTGTCATACCACTCTTTGTGAATAGTGGCGATTTCTTTGTTCACCAACGTGGTCGCCTCTTGAACCTTGACCGTTCTGCGATTAAATTGGTCTTTCTCTTGCCGGCTCTCCTCCAAAGAGTTGCGCGTATGGAAAGCGAAGGCGGCAGCGCCGATGGTACCGAGCATGCCGACGAAATAAAGGATCTTCATCTTCATAGGATTAAGGAAAACGGGTTGGGAACGGGTTGGGAACGGGTTGGGAACGAGATTGGTAGAGGAAGGAGCCTGCTTACTTATTTGCTTTCATAGGAGGAGCCTCGGCTGGAGCAGTCGGGGTTTCTGCAGTTTCAGGCTCAGCAGGGGCAGTTTCAGGCTCAGCAGGGGCAGCTTCTGGCTCAGCAGGGGCAGCTTCAGGCTCAGCAGGGGTGGGAGGTATCGCCTCAGGCGCGGTGGCCGGAGCGGCCGGAGCATCAGAAGGAATGGCAAATGGATCGGCCACGTCGACAGGAGCATTCTTTTTCGGTGCCGCATCCTTTTTCACAGTATCTTCCGGAGCCTCGGTCTTGAGCGCGGCTGGAGTAGATGTGGAATCCATCACTACGAGGTCGCCGGGAAGAATGGTGACCCCAACGCCGACAGACCCCGGCACAATGGTCGCAATAGAACTGTTGGGCTTCAGGTCGGAGACAATCAAGCGCCCAACCGGACTGCCCCAGCGCATCACGAAAAGTTTAGCTCCCCTGACGACATTTGTGCTGTCTCCCGCGCCCAATTCCACGAAACCGTCCGCGTTGCTAACAGACCGAACTCGCGTTGTGAAACTGGCGACCATAGTGCCGGTTTTCTGCCAAAGGTCTTTCTCTTTCACCGCGGCGATCAGCTTATCCGTCTTCTCCTTGTGAGCGATAGTGGCGGTGATGGTGTCCTTGGTCTTGGCGATGCTTGTCTCCAGTTCAGCCTTCTTAGCTTCGAGCTGCTTGAGTTCGCCGGCGAGAACATCTAGACCACCGTAGTTTTTGAGTTTCTGCTCAAGGTCGGCCAGTTCCTTCTCAAATCCAGCAAGGCCCTCTTTCGACTTGGTGAGTTCCGCGTTCTTTGCCTCCTTGGCCTGAACGGCTGCCAGCTTGTCCTGCTGGTTCTTGTCCAGTTCCGCTTTGGCTTCCGTGAGTTCTTCGCCAGCCGTTTCTTTGGCCTTCTCAGCTTCCTTTTTGTGGGTAACGGCAGCGCTGTTGTTATTAATAGCAGCCGCCTGCTGTTCTCGCTCTGCTTTCAACGGATTATGAAGTTGAGTATACGCGATGCCTGATGCGAGAATGAGCAGACCGGTGAAGATAGTAAGTGGTAACCACATAGGAGAAATTCTGAGGGTGGGTTGGGAAATCTTGGAGTGTTTTACTAAAGACCGGACCGCAAGACAAGATGAATTTACACATGGAAGGAAGAAATTTCTGGTTTAGCCGAGCAAGGCATGGGTTTCCCGGAGAATTTCCTCGGTAGTGGCCCAGTCGATGCACTGATCAGTGATCGATTGGCCGAAAACCAGTTCTGCCCGGGGCCCGGGAAAGGGCTGAGCACCAGCCACAAGGTTGCTCTCCAGCATTCCGCCACAGACAGAGCAGTCTCCCAAGACACGCTGAGCGGCGATTTCTCGCCATGCGTCAGGCATTTTAACCGAATCTTTACCACAATTGGCGTGACTGGCATCGATGACCATGCCCGGCGCGAGACCGTTTTTCGCAAGGAGTGCCCGGGCCGCGGCCACGCCGACCGGCCCGTGATTGGGGCCGTCGTCTCCTCCCCGAAGGATAATGTGGCTATCCGGATTACCCGTGGTGGTCACCACCGAGGCTTGACCATCTTCATTGATGCCCAGGAATGCCTGCGGCTGAATGGCTGACTTCACGGCATTTATCGCCGGGAGGATAGCACCGCCGGTGGTGTTCTTAAATCCCACAGGCATGGAGAGCCCGCTGGCCATCTGGCGGTGAGTCTGACTTTCCGTGGTCCGCGCGCCAATAGCCGCCCATGTTAGCAAGTCGGCGATGTATTGCGGCATAATGGGGTCCAGTAATTCCGTGGCGGCAGGGAGGTTTAAATTCAGTACCTCCCGCAAGAACCCACGCGCCAACCGGAGACCGCTAGGAATATCATTGGTGCCATCGAGGTGCGGGTCCATGATGAGGCCCTTCCAGCCGTTTGTGGTGCGGGGCTTTTCAAAATACACCCGCATCACAACGAGCAGGCGGTCCTCCAGTTCCCGGGCAAGCGCGGAAAGGCGCCGCGCATATTCCAGACCGGCTTCCGGATCATGGATGGAACACGGCCCCACAATTACAAGGAACCGGGAATCCGCACCGCGGAGCACGGAGGAAACAGCAGTCCTCGAGTTGGCGACGAGGTCCGCCTGCGCATCGGTGCGCGGAAGTTCCCGGAGAAGTGTGGCCGGTGATGGCAGGGCCGTATTGGTCACGACATGGAGGTTGCTGGTGGGAGTCATGGCAAAAGTAAGACGGGAGACACCGTTGCCAGTGTCCCCCGTGAGTTTAAGCGTTTTGGTGAGAAGCGCGGGTTAGATTCCTTTGCTGACGATGTATTTCACGAGGTCCACTACCCGGTTGGAGTAGCCCCACTCGTTGTCATACCAGCTGATGAGCTTAAAGAAGCGGCTGTTCAACTCTATACCGCTGCCAGCGTCGAAGATGGAACTGTGCGCATCGTGGATGAAGTCGCTGCTGACCACTTCGTCGGCCGTCCAGTTGAGGATGCCCTTCATGTAGGTCTCGCTGGCCTTTTTCATGGCGGCGGAAATCTCCGCATAGCTCGTGTCCTTTTCCGTCTTCACGGTGAGGTCCACGACCGAGACAGTCGGGGTCGGCACGCGGAATGACATGCCGGTTAGCTTGCCTTTCACTTCCGGGATCGCGAGGCCGACGGCCTTGGCTGCGCCGGTGCCTGAAGGAATGATGTTGATGGCGGCGCTGCGGCCACCTTTCCAGTCTTTCTTGCTAGGGCCGTCCACGGTCTTCTGCGTGGCGGTGTAGCTGTGGACGGTGGTCATGAGGCCCTCAGCGACGCCAAATCCTTCTTTGAGCAGCACGTGCACGACTGGAGCGAGGCAGTTCGTGGTGCAGGAGGCGTTCGAAATGATGGCGTGCGCCGCGGCATCATATTTCTCGTGGTTTACGCCCATCACGATGGTGATATCTTCATCCTTGGCAGGAGCAGAAATGATGACCTTCTTGGCACCGGCGGTTATGTGGCCGCGAGCTTTGGCCGCTTCGGTAAAGAGACCGGTGGACTCGATGACGATATCCACACCCAGCTCTTTCCAAGGGAGCGCAGCGGGGCCTTCCTTCACGGCGAGGCACTTAATTTCATTGCCGTCCACCACGAGAATATCGTCTTCCTCGAGGTCCGGGCGGCTCTTTTTGCTGTAAACTTCTTCGTCAGCCTTGCCCTGCGTGGAGTCATACTTAACGAGGTAAGCGAGGTTGTCTGCGGGCACGAGGTCATTGACAGCGACCACTTGGATTTCCTTGCCGAGAAGGCCTTGGTCACAGATTGCGCGAAAAACGAGGCGACCGATTCGCCCGAAGCCGTTGATACCGATTTTAATCATGTTGTTTAAGTAAGAGAGGAGGAATGAAACACAGGGTGGATGGGTGCCTAAGCAGTCTCCGTTCCAACCGTCAAACGGCAATCCGTAGCCGTTTTGGCAATCTGCACCAGCCTCCACTTTGGCGTGCATCCGGCGGGGACCGGTTGCGCCGCTGCACAGCAGATTTGCGCTCATCGGGTCTCCGGCGAAAGGTTGGACCGGTAGCTGCCGCCGTCTTTGAACGTGGGTAATTGCTCCTGTCCTTTGTAATCGGTCTTGGGCTGGGGCTGCTGGTTGGATTGCATCGCGAATGGGAGCACGATCCCTTAGCCGGCACCCGCACCTTTGCCCTCGCTAGGCTGTTCGGCGCCCCAACGGCGTCATCAACCGCATGGGTCATCGCGGCCGCCCTTGTGGCTCTCAGCACCCTGATTGTGCCGGGTTATCTGGCCTCCACTAGAAAAACCGGATACGATCCCGGGCTGACGACAGATTTGGCGCTGCTCATCACCTTCGCCACCACCGTTTTAACAGTCATGGGCTACCGGATGTTAGCGGTGGTCGCTGCAGCCAGCGTTATGGTCCTCCTCCAAGGCAATCAAGTGGTGCACGCGATAGGCGAAAATGATCTGCATGAGACCGCCCGGATGGTCCTGATCAGTCTGGTCATTCTGCCCCTTCTGCTGAACAAACCCTACTGTTATGAGGGAGTCCTCAATCCCTTCGCTATGTGGCTCATGCTGGTGCTCATAGTGGGCACCAGTCTCGCTGCCTATCTCGCTGCCTATCTCGCGGGCAAATTTCTCGGCAATGCGCGCGGCATGGCGGGTCATCATGACCGCCGAAGTGGTCAATATTGTTTTCAAAACTAGCCTCGGCCTGTTTTTGGGTTCACCGGCATTCATCCGTCCGGTCGTCATTGGATTTGCCATCACCTTCGCCGCAGGGCTCCGCATCCATTTCTGTGGGCGTGACCGTCCGCAGTGGGCGCAGGGATTTTTGCTTTTGAACGCTAAAGTCAGGACCTAAGGAATTTACGATACCCACCGGAAGAGAACTTGCGTCCCCTGCCCTGTTGCGGTTAAATCTGCGGTCATGATCTCCCCCACCCGTGCCCGGCTCTCCCGAGCTGCCCTGCTTGCGCTCGCTGGCACTACTTTTTCCGGGGTCCGCGCCCAGACTCTGTCGCCGGCGGAAATCGCACCCTTCATGGGCATGTCCCATTCACGGCATATGGAGATTGCGCAAATCTCGCAGGACGCACAGGAAACCGGGGACTTCGACTCCGGTATGACTGCCCTCAAAGAGATCGCTCTCTCCAGCCGTGACGAAGGCGACCGCGCCTCATGGCTGGAAGCCGAATTAGAATGGGTGCGGCTCGGCGGCTTTGCAGAAAAGGAAGGCCTCGAAGGCCTTCTCCAAACCCTCGCCAGCCGCGCCAGGGAATGGAAGCTTCCAAGACAGGAGGCAGATGTTTACACCTACTGGGCTGGTCGCCTTGAAGAGGAAGGCCACTGGCAAAGCGCACTCCGCGCCCACGATTCCGCCTCGCAGGCCGCTCTCGGCGGAGGACTCATCAATCGCGGCCTCGATGCGCTCCTCGAAATGTCCCGCGTTTGCCGGATTCATCAGCATCCATGGCGCCTCGAGGCCGTGTGGCAGCGCATCTCGCAAATCGAAAGCGAGCTGTTCGCTTCACTGGAGGACGACCGTCTGCTGGCCCTCGAAGACGAGCGCGTGCTCGCTCTACCAATGCTTCCGTTCGCTCTCCCGCAAAAACCGCAACGTCCCCGTGTGGATCTCCAGCCTCCTGTTTCCAAAGTCAGGGTCTCCAAAGCGCACAGTGAACTCGGCCGCACCAAACTTTACCTAACCAACGAAACCCTCCAAACCGTCAATGGCTCACTGTCCCTAAAAGCCGCAGGCAGCGGTTTGAAATCATGGAGTGCGGGAGAATCCGGCCAGTGGCTGACCCTCAGGCCCGCCCCCAGCATTAGGACGGAGGAAACCCGCCCACTTTCCCTCCGGCCCGGCGAACGCCTTAGCCTGTTCATTGAGCATGAATCCCCGGCCACCACTGCCGGCGACTCCGTCAGCATTCTCTGGGACAGCCCCGGGCAGAAATCCCCTGCTGACATTACCTTCTTCTCCGCCGCAAGTCAGCCGGAAGTGAGCATCACCAACACCAGTAGTTTCACCGTGCGCCCAGGCTGGCCTCTACCGCTCTATCAGGAACTGAACTACCGGGGGCCGGTGGATACCGAAGAGGACCTCCAGTTCTCCGCCAGCATCCCGTGCCGGCTCGAAATCTACGATGCCGACACGGTCCATTTTCCCTCCGTCGAGGCCGGAAAATTGATCGCCGTGGATGCTGAGGGCGACGGCTCCTTTGCCGGCCCTGACGACCGCCTCGACGCCACTCATGATCTCAACGGCAACGGCCAGCCAGACATTGTCATTGGCGACCGCAGCCGCAGCCTTGAACTTTATGCGTGGCCGCTGCGCGAATTTCTCGAGGGCGAAGAAATCACCATTACCGCCCGCCACCGCCGCGCAGGACCAGTTCGCCGGCAGCCCTCCGAGTGGCAAACGGATGCTGAGAACATATTGAGGAAGTAGACTCCCGTCGTAGATGGCTGCTCCTTCTCCGTTTGCCGAGAGAGCCGCCGGAACGTAGTCGGCAGCGCCGGAGAAGCGCCGCGTCGTCTCGCTGGCATTCTATGCCTCTCTCGGTCGTATTACCACGGTGGATGGCATCCACTGCGGCTGCGGATAATGAAAATATTGCACCAAGGGCAGGCCAATCGCAGCTTCGGAAGTGATGAACACGATGCGCTACTCTTTTTCGCCTGCCGGCCCGGGCCGGGGTTTTGTTTCTGGGGATCAACTTCAGCCGTGCTGCGCCCTAGTGCATAAAGTTTTCACCGCGGGCGGAGTATGCGGAGACGGCCATTATCGTGCAGGGCACTCGCTTTGGCGCGAATGCGGGCGCGGCATCTGCGAAGGAGGGTGGAGATGCGGGAGCGTGGTGGAGGTGACGGTGAATGGCGAGAGCAGCGCGTCGCTGCTGCCGTTCATGACTACGCGGACAGTCATCGGGACATTTGTGCAGCCGCCGGGGATGAATGCGGCGAGCGACCAGGAGCCTACTGCAGCAGTGCGCGGGCCAGTCATCCACGGAAACAGTTTACCGCACCGTTCGGCCTGACGAAAAAATGCTTTGCAAGCATTGCAGGGAGACGGTTCTCATGGGGCCTAATGTTGCCTAAGAGATTTCCCATGAATAAACTCGTCCGACTCATCCTCTGGATCGGTGTCGCCCTTCTGGGCGTGCTGGCTGTTCTCATTCCCGCCGTTCAAAAAGGCGAGCCCGTGAACGCGCTCTGGCTGGTGGTCGCAGGGGTGTGCGCGTTCGCTGTTTCCTACCGCTTCTACTCCGCATGGCTCATGGCCAAGGTGCTCACGCTCGACGACCGGCGCGCCACACCCGCCGTGACGCAGGAGGACGGCAAGGACTACGTGCCGACAAGTAAATGGGTCGTCTTTGGCCATCATTTTGCCGCCATCGCCGGCCCCGGGCCGCTGGTGGGACCAGTGCTTGCGGCGCAGTTTGGCTGGCTTCCGGGCACCCTGTGGATTCTCATCGGTGCCACGCTGGGCGGCGGAGTGCACGATGCCGTGGTCATGTTTTGCAGCATCCGCCGCGGCGGAAAATCGCTGGGGCAAATGATCAAAGAGGAGATCAATCCAGTGCTCGGCATGATCGCCATGATCTCCGTGCTCGCCATCATGACCATCCTGCTCGCGGTGCTGGGACTGGTCGTCGTCAAAGCCCTCGCCGAGAGCCCATGGGGCCTCTTCACTATCGCCATGACCATCCCTATCGCTCTCGTGATGGGGCTATGGCACCACCTCGGCAAAGCGAGCGTGCGCACGGTAACGATTTTTGGAATTGTTATGCTGCTGGCCAGCGTCTGGGGAGGACGTTATCTTGGTGACTGGGGGATTGAGAGTTACTTCCTGCAAAACGGAAAGTGGCTCGCATGGTCGATCATGATCTATGGTTTCACTGCCAGCGTGCTGCCGGTGTGGCTGCTGCTCGCGCCACGGGATTATCTGAGCACATTTATGAAGATCGGAACCGTGGCGGTGCTGGGAGTAGCCATTATTCTTGTGCGCCCCTCGCTGGAAATGCCGGCCGTAACGGAGTTCGTAAAAGGAAACGGGCCAGTGTTCACGGGAAGTGTTTTTCCATTCGTGTTCATCACCATCGCCTGCGGCGCGATCAGCGGATTCCATGCTCTGATCTCCAGCGGCACGACCCCTAAACTGCTGGAGCGCGAGAATCACATCCGGGCTGTCGGTTATGGGGCTATGGTGACGGAAATGCTCGTCGCCCTCATGGCCATCATCGCCGCATGCTCGCTCAAGCCGGGAGAATACTTCGCCGTTAACGCCGGCATGGGCAAAGCAGTGGCCGGCATCAGCGATCCCGTGGCTCGCGATGCCGTAGCAGCGCAGGTCATTCCGAAAATCGCGGAAACCAGCGGCTTTCCGGTGACGCATGAGGAAATGAAGAAGGTCGCTGCTGATGTGGGCGAACACAATATGGTCGGCCGCGTGGGCGGAGCCCCGACCTTTGCCCTCGGCATGGCGAAAATGTTCCACCGCCTCATCCCCGGCGAAGGACTCATGGCGCTCTTTTACCACTTCGCCATCATGTTCGAGGCATTGTTTATTCTGACTACCATCGACGCCGGAACACGGGTGGGAAGATTCATGCTCCAAGACTTCCTCGGTCATCTCTGGAAACCGCTGGGCGATACTAGCAACGCCGGAGCCACTGTTTTCAGCAGCGCCCTGCTCGTCGCCGGTTGGGGATTCTTCCTCTACCAGGGCGTCATTGATCCCCTCGGTGGCATCAACAGCCTGTGGCCGCTCTTTGGCATCGCGAACCAGCTCCTCGCTGTTATCGCGCTCTGCCTTGGCACCACCGTGCTCATCAAGATGGGGCGCACGAAGTACGTCTGGACTACAGCCGCGCCACTCATCTGGCTGGTAAGCGTGACCTTCACCGCAGGCATCTCCAAAATCTTCGGCTCCTGGCCCAAAGGACAGTTTGGATTCCTCGACATTGCGGCCACGCTGCAGGATAAAATCAACTCCGGAGCCACTGGGACAGCTCTGAAAGAACTGAAGGCACAGGTTTATAACAATTACCTCAACGCCGGAGTAGCCGGACTCTTCCTCGTCTTCGTCGCCATCATCATCATCGGTTCGCTCATCGAGTGGACCAAACTCCTACGCGGACAGAAGCCGGCCTCCCTGCGGGAGTCGCCCTACGTTTCCCTGTCCGACGCCACATAGAACGAATGCCAGGAGTAATCCTCAACGGCACCTGGAAAACCAAGGTTACGGAAAAGCCAATGTCCCCCTCCCTTACCGGGCATAATGGAGCCCCCTAGATGGACACCAGACTTCGGTCCGAAACGCGGCGGCGGAAATGATCAAGCAAATCAGCGAAAGAGGTCATGAAAGGCGCAGCGCGCCCTCTCTTTAACTCCGGGGTTCAAAAAGTGACAGGAAAAATGTGTTTCCGATCACTTTAAACGTGGAGCATTAAGCGCGGGAATCACGGCGTGCAGCTAGGCCGAAAACCCGGGTGTGCCTCCGGTTGCCAACCATGGCGGGGGAATTCAATGAAGAACAAGACCATGCTGCCCACTCTAGACTACCTGCTTCTTCCTGCGACCTTCAGCATCCTTCTCTGCTTCGTCTTCGCCTTCGGGTGCTGTGTGGGCTCGTATTTGAATGTGGTGATTTACCGGCTGCCGCTGGGTATGAAGACGAGCGAACCGCGGCGCTCGTTTTGTCCGTCTTGCAAATACCAGATTCCGATGTGGCACAACATTCCGCTGGTTTCATGGCTGCTGCTGAGGGGAAAGTGCGCGAACTGCTCCAAGCCGATCTCCTCACGCTATCTTTTCGTCGAACTGATCACCGGAGTCCTCTTCGTGGCGGCGTTTGTGCGGCTCGGACGCGGCCCCGAGGATTTCTATCAGGGGTTCGATTGGACCATGCTTGCGGCGTGGTGCTTCATCGCTCTCTGCATCGCGGGCAGCTACATCGACATCGATCACCAGATCCTTCCCCACGAAATCACATGGGGCGGGGCTGTAGCGGGCGTGGTGGCGGCAGTGAGCATCCCGAAACTGATTGTGCTGGACACCCGATGGATGAATCTCGCCCACTCGATCGGCGGTGCAGGGCTCGGATTTGCCATCATCTGGGTGATCGTGCAGCTGGGCAAGATGGCTTTTGGCCGGATCAAGTTTCAGTTCGATAAAGCAGAGGACTGGTCCGTCTCACAGGAACCGGGAGCAGAGGAACCAATCTTTAAAGTAGCGGACCAGCGGGAGGGCTACTCCAATATCTTCTCCCGCCCGAGCGACCGACTGATGATCAAATGCCTCTCCGCCCGGCTGGGTGAGCGATCAGTGGAAAACGCAACGCTGTTTCTGACCAATGACTCCGTCATCATCCGCCCGGCAGAAGGTCCGGAGGAAACCCTGCCGCTGGAGGGCATCACCAGCATGAGCGGCACCTGCACGGCAGTGGAGCAGCCACGCGAAGCGATGGGCATGGGTGATGCGAACTGGATGGCCTGCGTGGGGGCGTTCATGGGCTACAAAGCCGTGCTCTTCACCATCTTCGCCGGCTCGTGCATCGGCGCGCTCATTTCGCTGAGCATGATCGTGCTGCGCCGCCGCGAGTGGGCTGCGCGCATCCCCTTCGGCCCCTACCTCGCTGCAGGGGCACTGATCTGGCTATTCAGCGGGCCACGAATTCTCGAGTGGTATCTCAGTCTAGCGGGACCTCGTCTCGAAGCTGAATAATTTATTTGAGTTACGCAGGCTGCTTGAGTATCCAACGCCCAGGGTAAGTCTGAAGGTCCTGTTGGAGGAATTCGGGATCGTCACCGGGGAGCCAGAAATTGCAAAAACGCAGGCGATTTGGCTGAGCATGTGCCATCTTCCCGCTATCTCAATCCCCACAATGCCCCTCGCCTCCGAAATTTCTGCACTCGTCCGTGTTCACTGGAAGTCATTTACCGCGCAGGCAAGACGCACGGCCACAAAGTCCCGGCTGCTGGCCTCCACCATTCTTTTCTTTCTCGCCGGTTACCTCATCGCCGGCTACTACATATTCTCCCATGGTCTGGCCTATATGACCACGCTGCCTGTGGCGGGACATCTGCTGGCGGAGCGGATCATCTACATGATCTACTTCTTCTTCATGATCATGCTGGTCTTCTCCAATGCAGTCCTTCTTTACAGTGGGCTGTTCCGCGGAAAGGAGACACCGTGGCTGCTGACGACGCCGCTGAGTCCGCGAGCCATCTTTTTGTGGAAGCTCATCGAGTCATTCATTGTGAGCAGTTGGGGCCTCGCGATCCTTAGCGCCCCGCTGATGGCGAGCATAGGCAAGACCTTTGGAGCCACCCCCATGTTTTATGTGAAGTGCTTCGCCATTTCCGTGCCGCTGCTCATGCTGCCCTGCGGAGTCGCCGGGCTGCTGGTCGCGGGGTTGGTGCGATACTGGGGACGCACGGCTCGCTGGCTGCTGTGGATTGCCCTCGCGCTGATCGCGTGGAGAATCGGCAGCGGTCTGCTCGGCCCGGCGGATTCGGGTGAGGTGGCCAAAAGTCTCAACCTAAGTCAGGGATTGCAGCGCGTCTTCGGTTTCACGGACATCACCATGAACCGCTTTCTGCCCAGCGCGTGGATGAGCGAGATGATCCTGCATTGGTCGCATGGTTACGAAGGGCGCGGCATTTTCTACAGTCTGGTGCTCCTAAGCTGGGTAGGCATGGTGGGCCTGCTGTGTACCGCCGGGGCCAGCCGAGTAACCCATACGGCATGGAATTTGAGCCAGTGGCGCCGAGCGCAAAGCACCGGCCGCCGCCGCAAGTTCAATGCGGAACTTGAGCGCGCGTTCCGCCCGGGATTTCTTGACTCCATTCCGCTACTTGGCCGCCGTCGTGCCGCGCTGGTCCGCAAAGACATCCGGGAGTTCGTGCGGGATCCCGCGCAGTGGATCCCCTGCGCCATTGTATTCGGACTCCTCCTGCTCTACGCATCCAATCTCAGCCGATCATCGGCCGGGGAGCCGAAATTCCGCTTCATCCTCTCCGCTCTCAATTTCGGCGTCTGCTGTCTCACTCTGTCCACCCTGACGACCCGATTCGTATTTCCCATGTTCAGCCTCGAAGGCCGCCGGTTGTAAATCCTCGGCCTCTCGCCGGTCGGCATGGGCCGCATGTTCCGCCTCAAGCTCCTACTATACGCTAGCGTCACCGGCGCCGCCACTTGCCTGCTAATGTTCGTCTCCGGACTGCGCCTGTCCATGGGGCCCGGAGAACTCGCCTACTATTGTGGCGGCATTGTGCTCATGAGCACCGGACTCAACGCCCTGGCGCTCTCTCTGGGCGTTCTGTTTCCCAATTTCAACGATGCCAGTCCGGCCCGCATCGTTTCCGGATTTGGCGGCACGCTCTGCCTCATTCTCCATTTCATCTACATTCTCGCCTTCCTCACCCTGTTCCTCATGCCCTTCTTCATTCGTCAGGCCGGACCTACCGCCCCTGCCGACCTCGTCCTGTTCGGTTCCTTTGATCAGGCAATGGCCGGAAGTGCGGTCGCTGTCACCATGGTCACAGCCCTCATTTCGGGCACCCCAATCTTTTTTAGCCTCCGCCGAATAAAAAAGCTGGAACTTTTAGGAAAACTGTAATAGTAATGGATGTTAAGCTTCGCAGTAGTTATCACGTATGACCCGAACCACTACACCTCGCCGCTCCGCAGTCACCGCTCCCTCCGCTGATCTTCCCGTGTATGGCCATGGTGCAGACTACGACCCCTATGAAGAGTCACAGGACGACTTCGTCCTCCCGGCCGATGGCATGAATTCCACAGCAGAGAATCTCGAAGAGCGTGTCCAGACAACCCAGCACCGTCTGGCCCAGCTCCGCGTGGAAGCGGAAGCCCTTGAGCGCGAAAAACTCCAGTTTGAAGAACTCAGCCGCAAACAACGCGGCTTTATGGAAGGCCGCACCGAGATGACGGAAAAACTCGGGCGTACGATCGCCATGCTCGACCGTGAAACCTACGAAGCCCAAAAGCGCATCGGGCAACTGCTAGTCATAAAAGACGGATTTTACGAGCATCTGAATGTCGTCGATTCGCTAAATCCCGAGGAGTGGAATCCCAAAGACCTTCAATACGACCTCACCCGCGCTTTGGGGATCATTGAAGACGCCCGCACTGATTACACCAAAGTAATGAACCGCCTAGAGTCCCTGCTCGGGAATCCGGCCCCCGCTACTTCCGGACCTAGGCCGGCCACTACCCCCGTCACCATGCAGAGCGCGGCACCCGTCGGCATGAGCATCGAGATCAGCCGCGATTCCTTCCGCCGCTGGGCATTCTGCGGCGCCGCGTTCACTGCCCCACTCCTGCTCCTCGCCCTTACTTACGGAATCATCCGCCTCATTGCCGGCTAACTTCGCCTAACCAACAATTTCTCCGGGTCCCAACCACCATCACTGCCGCGCCGCCGCGCAGCAGTTAATACGCGCCACGACCATGCCTGACAAATCACGCACTTCAGCCAAAGCCAAGCGCTCCGAACTTGAGCGCAAACTCAACGACATCCGCACGCGCCAAACCGCTATCAAAGAACGTATCTACAAGCTGGAGGCCAGCATCACTGCCGCACCCAGCATGGCTAGCAGCCAGCGTCTCCATTTCTGGAACACCGTGGCCTCCGACGAACCCGCCCCTGCCACAGGCGACGCCCGCATGACCCGTTATCAACGCCGACTTGTGAACAAAGGCCGTTCTAGGCAGGCGGTCACCGCTTTCTTGCTCACCGGGTTCGCGCTTCTTGTCGGCCTTTGGCTCTCCTATCAGCTCAAACAGCACGGCGTCCTGTAATACCAACGACTTTCTATAAGTCGAGATTACCGGCAGGTAATGGCATCAGAGCGGGGTGACCTTGATGCTGTGCTTGACCGGTTGCAGGGCTTCACGTGCTTTGTCGTCGAGCGCCTTTTGACGAGAGCTGAGGTTCGCGCGCAGGGCATCAAAGGCCGCGGCGACATCGAAATCAGCTTTCGCCTCTGGACTAAACGGCCGTAGTTTGGTGGTCACTTCTTTGATGCAAAATGTCTCAAAATTCTGCTTAGCAAAGACTCGTTTCTCAAATTCACGGAAGCTACCTTCAAACGGGGTCATTCCGGCAAATTCAGCAGCCAGATTTACCCCGGCGGCTAGTTGCTCTTTGGTAAACTCCTTCGACTTGCCACCCCATTCAACAATGGCTTTGGCGACCTTCAAATTAGCTACTTTCAAGGTGTAGCGGTTGAGCTCAGCGTTGAACGGGATGAACGGAACGATGCTGAGTGTGCCGTGGATGACTTGGGCTCGCCCTGAAAACAAAACGGGTACCGTGTGCTCTCGAGTTCAGCCGATCCGGGGGCACTGGATACCACTTTATGCCCGTCTGTAGCCGTGGTATTGCCGCTCATGTCCACCGTGACGGTGCCAATATCGCCATCGAAGCCCAGCCCTTTGAGAAAGGCGCAGGCCATGACTAGGTGCCCGTTGTCGTTAGGATGAAATCCATCACTGCCGCAAACGTCATACTTGTCCCCGAGCACCGGCTTGGATTTTAGCATAGCATCGATCATGGGCTGATGCACATCCGCAAAAGACTGCTGGAATTCATCGGCGAGTTTTTTGCCAATTTTGCCGAGGTGCGCAAGGCTCTCGTTATACCCGTCCGCTCCAGTTTGGGGGGCAAAGTTGTCGCGCTTGAAATAGAAGGTGTCCACCGCCCCCGGCGAGCCGACCACAATGTGCTTTACGCCACTGCCCCTGAGGATTTCGAGCACTTTTCTCAAGGAGTCCTCGTAGCGCTTGCCGATGCCGTCATTGAATGGCTGGTAACTACCATCGTTCATGCCGTAGCAGAGAGTTACAGTGGTGGGACGGAAATCAGCGAGATCGTTAGCTGCACGGTTGGCGAACCCGCCCGCGGTCTCGCCGCCCCAGCCGAACTGGAAGACCCTCACGTCAGTTCTCCCGGCGCAGGCCACGATATAGGACTAGATGTTTTTCGAATAAAGCTTCTGCTCAGTGATGGAATCCCCCACGACAGCCAGCCTCGCATTCTGCGGCAGAGCAGCCGGAGCGCTGGGAGCTGCGAAGATGGCAAGTGGTGCTAAGACGAAGAAGAGAACTGCGGCGGCTTGTTTCATAATTTAGCCATTGTGGCAGGGGCATGGCGGCTGTCACCCTAATAATGTAGGAGCGGCATCGTAATTGGCGAGTGTCCGTCCGGGAGTGCACGACTGCCCCGCTGCTGCTCAGAGTGGAGTAACCGTGATGATGTGCTTCACCGGCTGTAGGACTTCACGGGCTTTGTCATCCAGCGCTTTGTGACGGGCGGCGAGCTTGGCGCGCAAGTTATCGAGGGCCGGGAGGACCGCGGCGACATCCGGATCGGCTTTCGCTGATGGACTTAGCATACGGAATTTGTTGATCACCTCTTTGATGTAGTAGGTTTCAAACTCCTGCTTGGCCGCGACGCGATTGAGGTATTCGAGGAAGACCCCCTCGAACGGGGTCCGGGCGGCAAATTCAGCCGCCAGATTTACCCCGGCGGCGAGCTGCTCTTTGGTGAACTCATTCAACTGCGTGCCCCATTCCACTCTGGCTTTGGCGGCATTCAAATTAGCCACTTTTAGAGTGTAGCGATTGAGTTCAGCGTTAAAGGGGATAAACGGGACAATGCTGAGGGTGCCGGATGGGGACTTTTCGTTCCCCTGAAAACAAAATGGATACCGGACGCTCTCCAGCTCAGCCGATCCGGGGGCGCTGGAAACCACTTTATGCCCCTCCGTAGCCTTAGCATTTCCGTTCATGTCCACCGTGATGGTGCCAATGTCGCCATCGAAGCCTAGGCCTTTAAGAAAGGCATAGGCCATAACGAGGTGCCCGTTTTCATTGGGGTGGTATCCGTCAGTGCCGCAGACATCATACTCCTTCCCGAGCACCGGCTTGGCTTTCAACATGGCGTCGATCATGGGCTGGTGCACGTCCGCAAAGGACTGCTGAATTTCCCCGGCGAGCTTTTTGCCGATCTTCCCGAGTTGCGCGAGGTTATGGTTGTAGTCGCCCCCACCGGTGCGGTTGAAATAGAAAGTGTCCACAGCCCCAGGCGAGCCAACTACGATATGCTTTATTCCATTGTCCCTCAGCACAATAAGCCCTCTTTTCATGGAATCCTCGAAGCGCTTGCCGATACTCTCATTGAACGGCTGGTAGCCCCCGTCGTTCATCCCGAAGCACAGAGTTACGGTGGAAGGCTGGAATGCGGCGAGGTCGTTAGCGGCCCGGTCGGCGAACCCTCCAGCGGTCTGTCCGCTCCATCCAAACTGGAAGACGCTCACATCAGTCCGCCCGGAGCAGGCTACGATGTAAGCCTCCATGAACTTAGTGTAGAGCTTCCGCTCGGTAATTGAATCCCCCGCCACCGCAAGCCGAGCATTCTCCGGCAGATTGGGCGCCGCATTCGGCGCCGCGAGGGCGGCAGCAGGGAGGAAAGCGAGGAAGAAAACGAGGGCGGCGAGCTTCATAGGCGGATTCCCTGCGGCGCGCGTGGCGATTGTCATCCTGATAATTCCTGCGCCGACATCCTTTTTCCCGGACGTCAGCCAAGGAATTCAAAACCGGTAGTCGTAAACAGTGATCTTTTTAACGAGCGGCTTGAGCGTCGAGGCAGCTGCCGCTTTATGCTCAGGATTATCAAGGTATTGCTGAAGTTTTTCCTTAGAATTAAACGTCAGGGTCACCGCCACATCAAATGAACTGTCCACGATTGAGCGGGCGCTGGGAATGCACGGACCCGCCGTGACGCTGCGCACTCCGGGTATAGCGCGGAAGCTTTCAGCAACCCCAATCAAAGTCTGCCGATGCACCTCATTTCCCGGATCCTTCAGCCACATGACCACGGTGTGATTAATGCCGTGACGCGGCGCGGAGGCGCAGGATGCGAGAGCAGAAACAGCGAGCAGAAGAAGATACTTCATTTTTGGGATTGTGTTGGCTAAGTAGTTTTTTCACTTTTACTTTAATCAGTCCGGCCGAATTACCCAAGCTCATTTCATGCGTCATCTCACTCTGATCCGCCACGCCAAAAGCAGCCACGACTCCCTTACCCTGCCGGACAGGCTGCGGCCACTGAATGCCCGGGGACTGAGAGACGCTCCGCTGGTGGGCCGCCACTTGAAGCTGGCCCACGGATTCCGCCCGGATCTCATGGTGAGCAGTCCGGCCAATCGGGCCATCACCACAGCCCGGGCCATCGCGGGAGAAATCGGTTATGATCCCGACCGTATCCGGCTGGAGGAACGGATTTACGAAGCCCCCGTCGAGTTCCTGCTGGCCGTGGTTCAGGGTCTGCCGGATTCCGCTGCGCATGCCTGCCTCACCGGGCACAATCCCGGCACCGAGCTTTTCACCCAGCTGCTATGCGGCAGCCGCGCGGTGAGCGGCGTAGTTACTTGCGCCGTCATTATGCTGGAACTGAACATCGCCAAATGGTCGCAGGCCACCTCCGGTGGTGCCAAGTTGCAACACTTCCTAACGCCCGCCCTACTGGCATTAACGAAAGAACTGGACTAATCGGCGGCATGCTTCAGGGCCAGCACTACCTTGCCACCCCGGGCATTACCGGCTGCGTGCGTGACCGCAGTTTTGATGTCCTGAAGCGGATACACAGCCGCCACCGGCTGACGCAAGAGGCCAGCCGCCGTTAGCGCGGCCAATTCCGTATAAACGGCATGGATTTCCTCCAGCGGCGCGGTTTCCAGCCAGCGGCTCATCCAGTAGCCGCGGAGAGTCAGGCCTTTGAAGATCAGTAAGCCGTTGGGCACTTTCAACGGCTTACGGGCCATAGCTCCGTAGGTAACGAGGCTGCCGCCCGGACCTAAGAGGTTCATGAGGCGCAGGGCGCTATCGCCCCCCACGGCGTTGAGTGCGAGCATGGATGGGGATTCGTCCGTGAGTTCGCGGACTTTCGGGACGGCTTCCGTGTCGTCGGTAAAGGCTGCATCCGCTCCCAGCGCGAGACACTCTTCGATGCTCTCCGTTCGCCGGACGAGGCAGACAATACGAAGCCCCATCAGGTTCGCGAGCTGAATGACGCAGTGGGCGCAAGCCGAACTGCCAGCATTTTGCAGCACCCATGCCCCCGGAGGGAGTGGACCAGCCGCCCGCAACAACCCGTGGGCCGTCGCGGGATTCACCCGCAGCATGGAGGCCTGAACAGGGTCGCACCCGGCCGGGAGAGCCAGCAGATCAGAAGCGCGGCAAATCAAATATTCTGCCCAACACTCTCCCGCCCGTAGGGGCACGGCAGGCGTTCCGGGGTCCCAGCCACTGACCCCCGGCCCGGCGGCGTCCACCACACCCGCGCCCTCCATGCCCGGGACGCAGGGCAGGTCCGGTTTTCTCCCGTAACTGCCCTCGATAAAATTGAGGTCCGCGGGGTTCACCGGGGCATGGGTCAAGCGCAGGCGGACCTCGCCCGGCCCGGGTTGGGGCAGCGGGAGATCTGTCACCTCGAGGCATTCTACAGGGGGACCGGTGCGGTGGATAATGGCGGCACGCATAGGCACCATGGTGCCGCCGGGAGCAGCCGGGTCAACGGTTTCCCACATCTGCGCGAATTCTTCACCTTACTAAAAAGGATAGTGGACGATGCTCCGCTCTGAGGTTATCCCTGTGGACCAATTTTCTTATGTCCCGCAGACGCTCTGGTCTTCAGCCCGCTCACATCATTGGCGCCACCGCCTTCCTTGCTCTCGCGGGCGTGGGCTTCTGGTATTTTACAAAGCCCAAAGCCGACAAGCTCAACGGAACACCGTTCATGGCCGACCAGTATCAGACCAGCTACATCGGCATGAGGGGTAACGTCTATGTCGCCACCGGCACCATCGACAAGCAATTGCGCTTCGGTCCAGACGGCTCGCGGTTGTTCAGCGTCAAGATGAGCGGCATTCCGCTGCCCGTGCTGGTTCCCTCCTCCATCACTGAAAACATTCAGGTCGGCCAGGAATTCCAAATGTCCGTGCTTATGGAGAAGGACGGTCTGCTCCGCGTCCAAAGCCTCCGCAAATCCTGACCTGCCATTACATTTTCGCCGACTCCTCCACCCGTAATCATGCTATGAAAAAGCTACTTCTCTCACTGTTGCCCTTTGCGGCATCACTCCCGCTGTATGCCCAAGTCTTCAGTCCCGGCGAGTCCGGCGGCGGGGCTCCGGCGAATAACGGCGGCGACAACACGACCATCATTAA
Source organism: Akkermansia muciniphila (assembly GCA_945861415.1). GTDB lineage: Bacteria > Verrucomicrobiota > Verrucomicrobiia > Verrucomicrobiales > V1-33 > V1-33. The sequence goes on from CAMAUV010000035.1 coordinate 23,058, forward strand.
CAACAACGGCGGCAATCAACAGAAGTCCAAGAGCTTACTCGGCAATGACGTGCCCTTCGTGGACCCCGGCAGCGAGACCGCCCAATGGGATGGCAAACTCTGGAATGTGACCAATAATCGGCTCTTCCGTGCAAGGTTCGAGAAATACCTTGCCGCCCCGGAGGATAGTGCCGCGAAGGACAAAGCTTATCGCGAACTGCTGCAAGGGGCGATGAAGAACCTCGCGCCCACCCATCCCGGCGGCCCGGACATCGCCGCTGCCATGCGCAAACTTGCGGAGGCTGCAAACCACCCCATTGATGCCAATCTGTGTGGCTCCATCGCGCAGGCCGTCTACAGTGTGGTCCTGCACCGCAAAAATGAAGCTCGCCTGACGAAGCTGAACAGGGATCTGGAAGTGATGCGCCAGAACAAAGCATGGAATTACGAAGTGGCTGCTGCTGCCGCCGCCACGAGGGAAAAAATGGAAAATCAATCTGCCGGCGGCGGCGGCGGCGCGAACGGCGCTCAGGCCACTCAGCCAAAACCAAAGACTGCTGCGGAGACTACCGGCGAATATACTCGCGCTGGCGGCTACATTAAGCAGATTGTGGAAATTGAAGCCGCACGTGTGGCCAATGCTGCAAAGATGACCGCAAGCGAACTCAAATCCAAAGTCGAATTTCAGGCGCTCATTGTGCAACTCTTCCTCCAGCGCCGCTTCGAGCACGTCATTCTCGGCTGCCGAATTTACCGTAATCTCTATGAGGACGGAGATAGCGAACTCAAGCTCAAGGAGGGCTCGGATGTTGAAAAAATGTTCACCCGCACCACCGGGACTACACCAACCGTCAGCGCCCTTGACGCGCTTAGCAACGAATTCATTCGGGAAGTGGATGAGGGCGTCATCGCTTTTGAATATCTCGCGGATAAGCGCGAACTTGAAAGTGCAAGCAAACGCCTGAGCGAAGCTTTCATGCTGGGAGAATATCTGCCGCGCATGAGAACTCTGCCGCGCACAAAGAAAGAAAAATTACTGGCCTTCGTTCGCGACTCCAACCAACTCCTTTCCGCCATCGAAGTGAAGGATTACGGCCTCGCGGAGGAAGTCGTTAACCGCATAGGAAAGGACGCAAAAGACTTTGATTATTCAAAACCCCGCGCCGCCATCGAAGTGGCCCGGAGCACCAGTCGCCTCCACATTCAGGCAGCCCGCAGTGCCGCCCTCAAAGGCGACGAGGCCAAACTTTCTGAGTCCATTAAAGCCGCGGTCGAAATCTGGCCCACCAACCCGGAACTCCGCCAGTTTTCGGACAAGGTCGCCGCCTATGGCGACAGCGTCAGCCAAGAACTGAACTCCCTCGACACCCTCATCGCCCAGAAGAACTACCGCGAGGTTTTCCGGAACAAAGAAAAGTTCGCCGGATACGCCGCTACCAGCGGAAAAAAGGAATACATCGACAAGCTCAAGACCGTTGTGGACCAGGTGGCTGAGATCGAAATGGTGATCAACGGATCCAGCCGTCTGGAGAAAGCCGGTGACCCTTACGGGGCGTGGGAGGCGTTGAAGGAGATCCAGAAAACGCACCCCGACGACAACGAACTGAACAGCAACCTGACCCGGCTAAGTGAAAGCTGTGCCGACTTCATCACAGCGGTGAACGATGCGAAAAAGCACGAAGAAAGCCGCCGCACCGGCGTGGGGCTTTCCGCATGGCTGAGGGCCGAGCAAATTTATCCCAACAGCAAGCTCGCAAGGGAGGGAATTGACCGACTGGCGAACATCATTCTGCCGGAGAACGATCGCCTAGGCAACCAGCCACCTCGGCCGTCCGACGCTCCGGAGGAAGCCAACCCGTTCCTTACGCCGCCCCCGGACTCGGCAACGCCTTCGGTGAGCACGGTCGCACCGAGGTAGCCGCAAAACGGCGGGCGCTTCACCAGTTCGCCACCAGTCGAAAAAATCTGCGGGAGCGCCGAAAGCCGGCAATGGTACCTTGCGTCGTTGTCCCTCCCGGCTATGCCCGCGGGCACTTATGGAATCCAGACTCCTAGGACAATTTCTCCTTACCGGCGTAGCCGGGCCTGAACTTGATGCGGATACGGCGCGTCGCTTTAAATCGCTGCAGCCCGGCGGCTTCATCCTCTTTGGCCGGAATATCAAATCCCCGCAGCAACTTCGCAAACTCATCGACGACCTGCGCGACCTCTCGGACAATGAACCCATCATCACTATCGACCAAGAAGGTGGCCGTGTTTCCCGGCTTCGCCTCATCGGCAACGAACCTCCAAATGCGCATTCGCTCCGGCTCAAAGGCGACCGCAAGCTGATCAAACAACACGGAAAACTCACGGGCCAGGTCCTCAAGCTTTTCGGGTTCAATCTTAACCTCTGCCCGGTGCTGGATATCTCCTATGATGACGAGGCGGACAATTCACTGAAAGGCCGCTGCTACGGCACCAGCGCGCAGCAAGTAGTGGACTTCGCAGGCATCTTTAACCGGGCCATGCGGGACCAAGGCATCCTAAGCTGCGGCAAGCACTTCCCCACTTATGGCAGCGCCGATTGCGACCCGCACCATGAACTGCCAGTCATCCGCCGCACAAAGACCGAACTGCTCGCTGAGGAACTCATCCCTTACATGGCCCTCATGCCGGAATTGGACAGTCTAATGATCGGTCACGCGCACTTCCCGGATTTCGATGCCGCCCGCCCGCGGTGGCCCAGCAGTCTCTCTTATAACATCATCCAGAAGTTTCTTCGTGATCAGCTTGGTTTCGACAATGGACTGGTCATGACCGACGACCTCGACATGGGCGCCATCCTCAATGAAGTGACCTTCGAGCAGGCCATTCAGCACGCCATGCGCGCCGGTAATGACATCGTCATGATCTGCCACCGCATCGAAATGGTGGAGCAGGCGCACAAGCATCTCGCCGGCCTGCCAGACACCATCGTGCATGCCGCGCTGGAGCGTGTGGAGCGGGCAAAAAGGAAGATGATCCGACCGGACAAATGGAGCATGGAGAGATTCCTTGCCATCAATGATGACATCCAGCAACTCCGCGTGGATACCCTCGGAGCAGAGCGCGCGGCCACACTCAGCGTAGAGGACGGCAAACGCAGCCCGGTTGAGCTTTACTGAGGCTCAGGGCATCAGCACCAGCGGGACCATTCCGCATTCCGCAATTTCCTCACCTGGCTCCAGCCTAGCTAGCGCATTCGCCATGCTTAGCCCGGCAAGCGCGTGGCTTTCCTGCAATCCGGCCGGTGTAAAAGTTCCGGCCCCGTGATCAAAACGGCCGCGTAGATAGTGCGCGCGATCACTTTTATTAAGCAACGGCTGCACGGCCCTTGCGGCGGTTGTAGCGTTTGCCGTCACCGCGGCTCCGGCCATGCGGCGCAGTGCCGGAAGCACAAACAGCAGAGCCGTGACATAGGCGCTGACGGGGTTCCCCGGCAGTCCAAAAATCACTCGGTGCCCGTGGCGGCAGAAAAGGAACGGCTTGCCCGGCTTCACACTCACCCGCCAGAAGTCCGGCCGGATGCCCAGCCGTTCCAGCGCCGGACGGACCAAATCGTGATCACCCACGGAAACACCCGCAGCGAGAATCAGCACATCGCATTCCTCCAACCTCTTCCGCAGCGTGGCCGTGATGATGTCCATGTCATCCGGCAGCAGGTCCTGAGCTACCGGGAGGGCGGTCAATGTGGAGGCAACCAGCGCGGAGAGCATCGGGCCGTTGGAGTTGTAGAGTGCTCCGGCATGCGGCAGGGACTGCCCCGCGGCCGTAAGTTCCCCTCCAGTGCAAATCACCGCGGCCCGCGGCAGTTCGTGACAGGGCAGGCTTTCGATGCCCTGCGAAGCGATCAAACCCATATGCACCGGTGTGATGCGCGTTCCCTTTGCCGCGATGAGTTGACCAGCGCAAAGATCACTGCCTGCGCGCCGGATGAACTCTCCGTTGCGCGCGGCTTCGCGAATCAAGACAGATCCACCCTGCGGTTCGGCATCCTCCTGCATGACCACCGCGCCCGTTCCGGTGGGCAGCGGCGCACCGGTGAAAATGCGCACCGCTTCCCCCGCCCTTAGCGTGAGCCCACGGCCAACACCCGCCGGTTGCTCTCCCGTAATACGTAGGCTGATGCTTTCCTTCCCGCAGTCCGCAGCGTGGATCGCCCAGCCATCCATAGCCGAGTTATCAAAACCCGGCAGTGCGAGATACGCACGAACTTCGTCGGCACAAATGCGTCCGCAAACCGCCGCCAGCGGTATTGTTTCCACCGCGGTCACTGGCAGATCCGCAAGAACACGCGTCAGAGCTTCGTGTTCGGAAATCATTGCGGCAACAGCGGCTCCAGCAGAATATCAGAACCATCCTGCGGCGACACGTCCGGACCTTTCTTTTCGAAGTTCGGAGCATTGAGTTCACCGGGCATACCCAAGGTGCTTTGTGGCAGCAGTTCGGGCTTAATAGCGGAAGCATCCAGCATGACGGCACTCTGTGGAGCCGTGCCACCTGGCAATCCAGGAGGTGCCGCAATGGGCACCAGCGTGGCGCGCGTCTTTCCATCCGCAGCGCCAAGCACCACAGAATCACCCTTTTTCGGTTCCCCGGAAATGATGTCGGCGGCCACGAAGGATTGCTTCCGCTCCGGCGTCACCTTGAGTTTTGCCCCGCTGCCGCCCTGACATTCTAGGTTGGTGCCGTCCGGCAATATCAGCCCAGCACGGGCCCTGACCAGCACATAACCACTGTCTCCGTCCACATAAGCCACCTCACCCACGGCCTTCTCACCCAGACGGCTGTCGACCTCGCTGGAGGCGGCGACCGAAAGCTTAGCCAGTTCCTTCTGCCGGCGTTCTGCGGTGGCTTTGGTATAAAGATTCTTTACGCTCCCGCAACTAGGCAGGAGGAGTAATGAGAGCAGTAGAATCCGGGGACGCATGGCGGTTGGAATGGTGAAGTCTTGAGTATCCTGCACCCTCTGCCGCCATTGTGCAATCCCGGCGGCACTTGCTGCTCCGGACAAAAGACCGCCGCCTTTCTTGCAGCGAGGGGCCGAACCCGCTCTCACGACGATCCAGACTACATTGTTACGGCTCAGCGCTGACCGAGCGCCCAGTCGATAGCCGCAGGTAGATTCACCCCGCCACTACCGCCGAGTTCACGATCGATGTCTTCGAGTTGCTGGATGAGATCGCGAACCTCTCCGCGCGCATAAGGACCTCCCGCGGCTTTGCAGAAATGCGTGCGACAGCCAAAAGGCCGGCGCTCATAAATGGTGCAGCGATTATTCTCCAGCAGTGGGCAGGCCCCGGAGGGAGAAGGCGGCAGCTTCTTTCTCCCCCTAGAGCGCACGGCGGAGGCGGCCACTAGCGCCTCGCCGCGAGTGAGAAACGGCGTGCGTCCAGTAAGTTTGAAATGGCAGCATTCCGCAATACCTGTGCAGTCCCGCTCCAGCGGACGCGCGGAGAGTACCTTATAGATTTCCTCTACGTCGCGCAACAGCGCGGCCCTCCGGTCCGGGGTGAGAGGACGCGGCATTGTCAGGCGAGGATGGGCTTCAACGCGTGTCCGCGCACATCGGTGCCGTTCAGGTTAGACTTCGTGCGCTGCACCGCCATGGGCATCGGCTGCCCCGCCCGGCGCGCGAGCTCCTGCTTCAGGTCTAAGGAATCGACATACGAAAACTCGCCGGATATGAAGCAGAAGGTAATGCTCTTGGCCTTTGGGCGAGACATGGACACCAATCCCCTGCCCTGCGCCGGAACGGCGAATGCGGCCATGCCGAATCCGCAGGAAAGGCGGGAGAGGAGATGACGATGGGGAATCATGAGGAAACGGTTCACTGGGCTACGTAGTCCACCACCAGCACCTTATCAAGTATGCCGCCCAGCATGGCCCCGAACTCTTTGTGAGCAGGCTCATGCAGATAGTGATTCTCCAAGGCCGTCTTGCTCGCGAACGTGAGCGTGAAGCAATGGCTGAAGCCCTGACTGTGATTCTCCGGGCTCACATTCGGGCCCCACTCCAGTGACTTGATTGCCGGCAGTTTGCCTTTCAGTGCTTTAAAGGCCGCGACGATCCCTTCCACTTTTTCCTTAGGCGCATCATCCTTAAACTTAAACAGAACAATGTGGCGGTATGGAGCAGCCGCAGCCGCGGCGGGTTTATCCTGAGCAGTAGTGGTCATGTGAAGTGTGGTGAAAAGGCCGGCAGCGGCCATAAGGATAATCAGTGTCTTTTTCATAGAAGACCCCTATTCCCCAACGCTCCTAGACCGTCAAGTGCCGAGGACTTGCGTCCTCGCAGAACATCAATCAGTCCAGTTTCCAGCTACGATGCAGACAGCCGCAAGCAACCAGCTCTCAATTATTGGGCGGTATCTATCTCTCCCGCGGTTCGGTAGGTGGCTCCCCGGTGCTGTTCAAGGGCGGCACGGCCGCGGGCGGCGGTGGCGCGGGCTTCTTCCGGGGCGGAGAGCAAACGGCGAAGGGCTGCGGGCAGATCGGTCAGGGACGGCACCGTGAGGATGCCGCCGGCTTTGCCGAGGAGCTCCATGAGCGGCAGAAAGTTCTCCATGTGCGGCCCGGTGATGACCGGAACGCCGGCGCCGGTGGCTTCTGCCGGGTTTTGTCCGCCTGTGGCAAGGAAGCTGCGCCCAATGATGACCACCGTGGCCAGCGACTGCCAGTCGCCAAGTTCACCGGTGCTGTCCACGATGAGTATTTCAGGCGCGGAAACATGTGCGTGGAGGGTGGAGCGGAAGGCCGTGGTTAGGCCCAGTGATTCCAGTTCCGCCCGCAAAGTTTCGCGCCGCTCTACATGTCGCGGCACGACAACCATTCGCAGCTCCGGATATTCCGGGCGTAGTTCCAAGTAAATGGCTGCGATGGCTTTTTCCTCACCGTCATGCGTGCTGGCCGCCATGAGCACGGGTGGCAGCGGATGACCCCACAGCCCCTCAAGAATCGAACGGAACTCCGCGGCGCGCGCCTCATTCACGCCGCCGCCGGCGAAATCATACTTGATGCTGCCGGTGACGTGGATGCGATCCGCGGGCACCCCGAGCTTCTGCCAACGGGAAGCGTCGGGCGTTTCTTGGACGAGCACGCGGTCAAGCATCGCGAAGACCGGGGCGATGAGGGCGCGCACTTTGCGATATCGGCCCTCGCTGCGGGGAGAGAGCCGGGCATTGGCGAGCAAAACCGGCACGCGTTCTTTTTGCATCGCACGGAGAAGATTGGGCCAAAGTTCGCTTTCAACGGGCACGTAGGCGGCAGGTTTAATACGGCGCACCAACCGCCGGATGAAAATTGGCAGGTCGAGCGGCGCGGTGATGACCGTGAGTTCCGGCGGAGCGTGCTCTTCTGCGAGGACGCGGCCCGAGCTGGTGGTCACAGAGAGAATGAGCGGACGGCCCGGCTCGCGGCGGACGAGTTCGGCGATGAGTTTCTGCGCCACATTCACCTCACCGACACTGCCGGCGTTGATCCACACATGGCGGCCGCGACCCGCCTTAAGCCGAACCCGCACCTCAGGCCGGCAGCGCCCGAAGCGCTCGGCGAACGATGCCCACGAACCTTCGCGGCGTTTGCGCTCCATCAGCATGGCGCAAAGCAGCACTGGCAGGAAGAGCGGGATCAGCAGGTTGTAGAGAAGCAGCGTGAGGCGCAGACGCATTGGTTAGCAGAAGAGTAGCAATCGCGCGTAGGACGAGCCGGACTGGCGGGCAAAGGCGAAGTCGTCAGACTTATTGCCGGGAGGACAGGGGAATCTGCCTTTCTGAAGAACACGGGAAACGGAAAACAGCAACCCCGCCGCTTGCAGCTGGGTATCCTGACATTATCACAACAAAGCAATCCACGCCAGAATGAGACAGATGAAACGCCGCATGACCCTTTGGCGAAACGTGCGCTACGCAATCGAAACCACCATGGTGAAAACCGCGGCGACGGTGATTCCATGGCTGCCCCGGCGTGCGGTCTGTGGCATTGCATGGCTGCTGGGCACGCTGGCATGGCTTTGCGATGCAGGCGGGCGTCGCATCGGGATGGAAAACCTGCGCGTCATCTTTGCTGACAGGTTCAACACAGCGGAACGCCGCCGGATCATCTGGGGATCCTACCGGGTGTTTACGCGCACGTTTTTAGATCTTTTCTGGTCATCACGGCTGACGCCGGGGAACATCCACCGCTATGTCACGCTGGAGTATGACACACCCGCCGCAGAGGAGGCCATGAAGGCGAATCACTTCATCATCATCACAGCGCACTACGGCGCATTTGAGACTGCGGGTATCGCCAAGGCGGTGCTCGGCTCTCCGGGCATGACGGTCGCGCAGGATTTCCGGAATCCTGCACTCACGGAAATCTTCCGCCGCCTGCGCTCTGCCGGTGGTCGTCAGTCGCTGATTCCTCGCGAAGGAGCGATACTCCGACTGCTGAAGTGGGTGAAAAAAGGTGGCAGCGCGGCCGCTCTGGTTGATCTGACCGTAAAGCCAGGGCAGGCCGCAGTGCCCGTGAAGCGCTTCGGGCTCTGGACCAGTGGCAGCCTGCTACAAGGACTGCTCGCGGAGCGCACGGGGGCGCCCGTGCTTCCGCTGCTGGCCACGCACATGGCAGGCGGGCGCGTCCACATTCGCCTCATGCACCCTGTGCTTCCGGGGAAGGACGATACCATGGCAAATCTCTCGCAGCGCTGCTGGGACCTGTTCGAGCCCAACGTGCGCGACCATCCTGAGCAATGGATGTGGATGTACCGCCACTGGCTTTACCGCCCAGCAAATTCTAATCCCGCCTCCTTCCCCTGCTACTCTAGGGTTTTGCCGGCCTTCGACGAACTCCTACAGCAGCACGGCATTCAGCCCCCTGCCGCGCCCCCAGTGTAACGGGCCAACATCCCCGCCACCCGCTCCGCGGCATACCTACGACGTCCAAGACAATGCCTCCCGCCACATTGAACCAGAAAAAGAGTGCCGGCACCTGCCATCAAAACCTCACTCTCCTGAAAGAATTTCTTTTTTCACCGTCGCCGCCTTACACCTAGTCTTTGCACTATTCATGGCCGAACTGACCTATCCCGCCAGTCTCTTTCAGCCCCCGCCCGTCACCTGCCCGGGCTGCCACCGCGCCCTACCTGGGCCAGTGGATCAATGCCCGCACTGCGGCTACAATGCGTGGAACTGCGTCGGTCGCTTCCGCTACGATCCCCCGCCGCTGAACCGCTACATCGACATCGACAACCGCCTGCCCAACGAAGACCGCGCCAAACTCGACCACCTGATTGATTCCCTTGAATCGGAGATGCCCCAGTTACGCATCCACATTTGCATAGTAAAACTGCTGCCCGGCACTAACGTGGCCGAGTGCGGGTTCTGGATGCTAAATGCCAGCGTGCCACGCGATGACGAGGAATTGTCCCACCGCCCTTGGGGCGTCTTGCTGCTCTTCGATCTCCAATCCGCCAGCGCCTCCGCCACCATTGGCTATGGGCTCGACCCTTTCATCGACGATGACGCGCTGCGGGCTGCCCTTCAGGGCGGCCAGGAAAATTATTCCGCTGGGGACTTCGGAGCAGGCCTCATCTGCACGCTCGCCGTTCTCCGCGGCGCCCTGCGCGAAGCCCACCGCCGCGCCGTCGCCGCCGTCAGGAAATATAAACCCTGACTGCTAATCCACCCACCCATTCGTGTTGGCATGCACTGCCAAGTAGAGACCCGAACCATGGACAATACTCAATGGCCACAAAGGGGCTACCTCCATCGTGAATGATGATGCCCTCGTCGTGCGAAGTAGATGAGTAATGAATCAAAGTATCCGGAAAATGAAATCTATCAGGATACCGATCACATCTTAAAGTCACCTCGTCGGTCATTCTCCCGCAGCAGTGAGATCTCATGTATGGAAATCATTTACGAATCGGGAATTGCATTAAGGCCCCGGTCACAAGATACCGGGGTAGCTGCACTCCACCCTCACCCGCCCTTCCTCGCCTGCTACTTCTCCTGCAGCGCTGCAACTCCCGGGAGGACTTTACCTTCGAGGAGTTCAAGGCTGGCGCCTCCGCCGGTGGAAATGAAAGTGACTTTTTCGCCGACACCGGCTTTCTTAACGGCTTTCACACTGTCGCCGCCGCCTATGATCGTCTTCGCTCTCTGGTTGGCGGCGATAACGTGGGCGATGTCGAAAGTGCCTTTCGCGCAGTCTTTGATTTCAAAAACGCCCATGGGGCCGTTCCAGATTACGGTCTTTGCTCCGGCGATGGCTTCGCTAAAAAGCTTCACAGTCTCGGGGCCGATATCCACGCCTTCCCAGCCGTCGGGGATATTTTCATTCACGCCGGTGTAGCGGGTGTCGCCGACCTTTTTGGCATCGAAGTCGAAGCTGTCGGTGATCATGGCATCGACGGGGATAAGGAGTTTCACGCCGCGCTCCTTGGCTTTATCCAGAGCGGCCTGAGCAATGGGTTCCCACTCTGGCTTGTAGAGGCTTTTCCCGAGGGTGATTCCTTGGACCAGCTTGCGGAAGGTGTAGGCCATGCCGCCGCCGACGATGATGGTATCGGCTTTTTCGAGCAGGCGGTTAATGACGGCAATCTTGTCGCTGACTTTGGCTCCGCCGAGGATGACAACAAAGGGGCGCTCGGGAGCCTCCAGTTCGTCATGCAGAAAGGCAAGTTCCTTCTCCATGAGCAGTCCGGAAACGGCCGGCAGGTGATCGGCCACACCGGCGGTGGAACTGTGGGCGCGGTGAGCACTGCCGAAGGCGTCGTTAACGAAGATTTCGGCGAGTTCCGCCATTTCTTTAGCGAGGGCCGAAGCGTTTTCCTCTTCGCCGGCATGGTAACGGGTGTTTTCAAGGAGGAGTACGCCGCCGGGAGCGAGAGCGAGCGCTTTGGCTTTGGCCTCATCGCCAATACAGTCCTTGGCAAAATCAACCGGGCGGCCCAGCATCAAGCTCAGCGCCGGAGCCACAGGAGCAAGGCTTTGTTTAGGATCGCGTTGACCTTTGGGACGCCCGAGGTGGCTGCACAGGATAACTTTCGCACCGGTAGCGATGAGGGCATTGATGGTGGGCAAAGTCTCCCGAATACGGGTATCGTCGGTGATGACCATGGCACCGTCTTTTTCCTCCAGGGGGACATTGAAATCCACGCGCACAAGGCAGCGTTTTCCGGCAGTGTCGATATCGCGAATGGTCTTCTTGGGCATGGGAGTAGTATCGTTGGGGGTTGGGAAAGGGTCGGCGCAGTAGCGCGGTGAATTTAAAAAAGCAAGGCGCAGGCCACTCGAATGCATTTCGGAGTCAAAATCACTCCGGAGACAGACCGGGGGACCATTGCATACTTTTTAAAAAGTTGGACTTCCCGCGCAGCGCCGCCCGTTACAATCTAAATCATAAAAACCTCGGCCGTCCTGTTCTCGGCTGCACTTATTCTTGTGGCCGCCGTCAGAACAAGTGGTCCATGTTGAGTGAGAGGATTTATTACAACCAAATCTACTGGCGTCCTACAGTGCTGAAGGCTGCTTGAGTTAGATGCGAGTGGAAATGGGCTGGCTGGAGCAGCGGCAAATGCCGAATGGTACTTCCGGGAGTGCAGAAAATTGGCGATGAAGAATGGTCAGCGCGCTTTGGCGCAGCGGGCGACCGAAGAACTTACGATACTGATGGACATGGGACAACAGGAGGGGCCCAACAGGCTCGGCTAGAGCCAACCGCCGCAGAGGCTTCGCAAGAGGACAGACCTCCTAGCTTCTTCCACGGCGAGGAAGGTGGGGCCGGTGCCGGGGTCCACTTCCATGTAGAGGGCTTTGGCGACGGAGCAGGCACCTTCCCAGCCCCAGAGGACTTCTACTTTGCCGCCGCTGAGGCGCAGGCGGAGCACGGGCTGGATGCTGGCGGGGTCGGGGGCGGTGGATTGGGCGCCGATGATGTGGAGGGCCTCGCCCATAGAGTTTTCGTAGCCCGGCAGGGAATGGAGCCAATTCTATGGCGGAGGCATCCTCCATACAGGCGTGGCCAGTGATTCCATTTTCTGGTGATTGCGAATGATGAAAGTCTGGGACAACGACGCCGACGACATCTACAATGCTCTGCTCGCACCATGACATCGTGCTACTGATTCCGTAAGGCAGGGGGAGAAGCTCTCTCACCCCAGCCGTGAGAGCACATGCTTTTCCCACAATGCCTCCAGTCCACGGGAGGCAACGAACCGGGCGACCTCTGCTGTTCTCAAGGGTTCTCCGGCGGAGAGGATTCCATGAATGTCGCGGAGATGTTTTTCTGATCCACCTTCGCGGTAAAACTCGAGCTTCATCAGGATGGTGTATTCCGGAGGTGCGAACGCGACGGGCAGGCCGCCGATGTCTGCATGCACTGCATGGTCGTAAGCCCATGCCTGAAAAGGATCCCCGCTGAAGAGGTAGATGTCCGCCCGCGTCTGGGATTCCTGATGGATAATATTGAGATGTCCCCGCTGACGGCGGATGATTTCCGCCTCGATCACTTCCTGCGGCGTATGGCTGGGAGCGCCGTGCGTCCCGCCGGCCCCGCCGGACCAGAGGCTTTGTTTTTGAGGGGGCCGCCGGGACGGGCGGCGCTCCCAGGTGACGCGCCGAGCCATTTCCACTGGGGGAGCAGCTACTCGAGGAGTTCCTGCCTATCCACGCCATCGCGCTGCTGAGCATCAGAGCCCGTCCAGTTGCTTTCCCCTGCAAATCAGGCAGCACAGCAGAAGCGCTTCGTATCCGCCGCCGAAATCCCCCTGTACCACGATGTTCCCTACACCATGATCTCGCTCAGCGTCTTAGTCCCGACTCCGACCGGGCGTTCGAGCGGAACACCTGCGCAGGTGAGGATCGTGGTCAGCAGGTCGCCTGCATTGCCATGCACGTCCGTGACGAACTGCCCGGTCTTGAGGGTGCCGCCGCCGCGTCCGGCGAGGATGAAGGGCAGGTTCCGGCGGGAGTGATTGTTGCCGTCCTCGAGGCCGGAGCCCCACATCATGATGCAGTTGTCGAGCAGGGTCCCGTCGCCTTCGCGGAGAGCGGCCATTTTCTTCACCATGTAGGCGAACTGGTCGATGTTGAACTTGGTGACGAGGGCCAGTTGCCGGACCATTTCGGGATCGTGATTGTGATGGGTCAGGCCGTGATGCCCCATGTTGACGCCGAGTTCGGGAACCGTTTGCTCGCCCGGAGTCTCGCCGATGTAGGTGCAGACGCGCGTGGTGTCGGTCTGGAAGGCGAGGATGTTGATGTCGCCCATGACCTGCATGTATTCGCTGCGCTTGTCGCCTTCGGGAATGGCGACCTCAATCGCCGGGGAATCAGCGTCGTTGCGTTTGCGGGTACTGACCCCGGCTTTTTCGAGGGCGGCTTCCTTCTGGCGGGATTCGATGGCTGCGATGCGGCGTTCGACGGATCGTACGCTCTCAAGGTATTCGTCCAGTTTGTCCTGATCGTGGAGGGACAGTTTCCTGCGCAAGTCGCTGGTCCCGCTCATGACGAGATCCAGCATCTGGCGGTCCAGAGCTTCCGCCGACGTGGATTCCCCGAACAGGCGCTTGAGGGCGTTACGCGGATTGATCTCGGCGGGAAGGGCCTAGGTAGGGGTGCGGAAGCTGCAGTGATAGGAGTAGGCGTTGTTGAGGCCATTCTGGCCCACGCCCCCACCGCCCCCCTGCGGCATCGTAGCGATCTCCAGCGAAGGTAAAAAAGTATTTGCGCCGATGTGGTTGGCGGCAATCTGGTCGGCAGAGATGGCGATGTTGACCCGGTCACGGGTCGCAGAGTCCGGCAGGCTCGCGGTGAGCCATGTGGACAGCTCAAGCATGTGCGGGGCGTCAAAGTGGGGGGCGTAGCGAATGCCCGCGATGCCCTTCATCATGAGACACTGGTCGAGCACCGGACGGAGCGACTCCAGCGCGGACGGGAGTGCCGAGCGGAAACTCTCTGGACTCGTAGGCCAGAATTCCTTCGGGACGACGCCGTGGGGCATGTACATGAAGCCGAGACGCACCGGGGGTTTCGTTGTCTTGACCGCGACGCTGGAAGCCCAGCCCATCGACTCCATAAACGGCAGCGCAAGCATGGCACTGCTTCCTTTCAGGAAACTGCGGCGAAGTTGGCGGCGTGCGGGGCTCAGGTCGCAGCGGATATCTGCGCGGTCGCGCAAAGGTGCGGGAGCATCCTCCTAAGTCTGCCGGATTCGCTGGTTGTCGCGGTGGTCATCGGTGAAATGCGGGCTCATTTGCGCCGTGGCACTGTGATCGTGGATACGAGTACTGGCAAACCGAAGGAAGCGGTTCGTCTGGGGGCAGAGCTGCAAGCGCAGGGTGTGGCGTATCTGGACGCGACCGTTTCCGGAAGCAGCGAACAGCTGCGCCGCGGCGAGGCTCTGATTCTGCTGGGAGGCGATTCTGCAGCGCAGGAGCGGTGCCGCGATCTTTTAACTGCGCTCGGTTCTCCGGTGGTGGCAGTTGGCGGCAGCGGGTCGGCGGCGCAGATGAAACTCGTCACCAATCTCGTGCTCGGGCTTAACCGTGCGGCGCTCGCCGAGGGCTTGGCGTTTGCGGAGCATCTAGGACTCGATGCGGAGAAGACGGCTGCAATTCTCAAGGCCAGCGCGGCGTATTCCCGCATCATGGACAGCAAGGCGGACAAGATGATCCACCGTGAATTCAGCCCGGTGGCCCGGGTATCGCAGCATTTGAAGGACGTGGAGTTGATGCTGAAGGCGGGCGAATCCGGAGGGCTGGAACTGCCCCTCACGGAAACGCATCGCGGAATTCTCGCGAAGGCCGTTGCCGCCGGGCTTGGCGATCTCGACAACAGCGCCATTATCGAAGTGCTGAGGAGGCCCGAGGCATGAGTGAACTCAAGGAGCTGTCGCCAGGCAAGAGGATGCTGGTGCTGGTCGTGTGCTTTCTCGCCCTAGTGTTCGACGGCGTGGAACTTGGACTGATGCCGGTGGCTTCACTCTCGGTGTCGCAGAGTCTGTTGGGCGCAGATTTCACACCGACGCTCGGAGGTGAATGGTTCGCACGCTTCACAGCGGCGCTGATGCTGGGCGCTGCCATTGGCGGCATCTTTCTCGGAAGTCTTGGCGACCGCATCGGACGCAGCCGCGCCATGGGCGTGAGCATTCTTTTTTACTCAGTCTTCGCCGCCCTCGGTGCGTGGGTAAAAACGCAGGAGCAAATGCTGGTGATGCGGTTTCTCGTCGGTCTCGGCGTGGGCGGCCTCTGGCCAAATGCTATCGCGCTAGTGTCGGAATGCTGGCCGGGAGCAAAGCGGCCGCTCGTCTCCGGCGCGATGATGGCCGGGCTGAACGCCGGCATCCTCATGCTTTCGCAAATGGCCCGCGCATGGCCGATCACGCCGGAGTCGTGGCGCTGGATTTTTCAACTGGCAGGCTCTCCCGCGTTGCTGGGAGTCTTAGTGCTCGTCGCCCTGCCGGAATCACCTCGCTGGCGGGCCTCGAGCGGCGCGGCGAAAGGCCCGTCCACGCCACTTCGAGAGCTGTTTTCACCGAGCCTGATCCGCTTCACGCTGGTAGGCATTGTGGTCAGTGCGATTCCCATGGTCGGCGCGTGGTCGGCAAGTAAATGGATGATTCCGTGGGCTGACGACGTAGCAGGCAAGAGCCACGGCGGTTACAAGGCGGCCACGCAGGGCTGGTGGGCCATAGGAGCGGTGATCGGCAGCTTCGGCGGAGCGCAGCTCGCGCCTTTGCTCGGACGTCGGCGCAGCTATTTTCTCATCAGCCTCGGCGCGGTGGCGCTGACGGTGGCCATGTTCCAACTCACCGCGCCGCTGCGGCCGGGATTTCACGCGGTGGTATTCGCGCAGGGATGCGTCTCCACGCTCTTCTTCGGCTGGCTGGCGTTCTATCTACCGGAACTTTTCCCCACTCACGTGCGGGCAACCGGCAGCGGTCTCGCTTACAATTCCGGACGCTTTGCCACCGCCGTGGGTGTGGTTCTGGCCGGTTTTTTATTTACTGCCCTCGGCGGCGATTATGCCCGCGTCGGCACCATCTGCGCCATGATCTACGCCCTCGGCTTTTTGGTGATATGGTTCGCGCCGGACACGAGCAACAAAGACTTTCAGTGATACCTCTTCGCCATGACCATTAATAACCATCCAGCACGATCCCTGATCGTATGAACCGCCGCCGTTTCCTTGGGAAGGGCATGACCGCGGCCGTGGCGGGAGCTTCGTTGGCGGGCTGCGGCAGTGGAGAGAAGACGGCCGCGCAGGCCGGGCGGGCAGGCCGTCTGTTCTTCACATCGCAGGGCCGCACCGCAGTCATCAATGCGGACGGCTCCGGGTTGCGCTATTTCGATTTTAAGGAGCCTAATCAGGTGACTTGGCAGCCGGGGCCGTTTCTCTCCGATGGAAAGCGCGTCGTCTTTCTCAGCATGGAGGCGCGACGCGACGGGCCGGGGCGTCCGTTCGATAAGTTCTATCACCAGACTCCCACGCACCTGTGGCTGCACGATCTCGATGCCGGCACGCTTACGGAAATTTGCACGCGGGATCGACTAGCTCCATTCTACACGCCGGCGTTGCTGGTTTCCGATGAACAATTGCTCGTCCAGGTGGTAAGCGACTCCGGCGGGCAGATTCTCAGCATGAACCTCGACGGTTCGGATGCGCGCGAGTTCACGAAACTGGGCGAAGGTCTGCCCTACGGCCTGTGCCTCAGCCCGGACGGTCGGCGCGTGGCCTATCATCTGGCCAGTCCGGAGGGTTACCAAATCTGGACCAGCAACGCGGATGGATCTGAGCGCGTCCGCGTGGCGGCGCATCGCGAGCACCTTTACTTCGGACCAGTCTGGTCACCGGACGGTCAGTCGCTACTGTTTCAAAGCTGCCTTTTTCAGACCGACCCCGGACACGATTGGAGCGACGTCTGCATCGCGCGGGCGGATGGCAGTGATTTCCGGGCACTGACCGAAGGCCAGGCCATGTGGTTTGCCGCAACCTACGGCAGTCCTCAGCAACGCGGCGGAGGGTCGAACATCCCCGCGTGGACACATGACGGACAAATCCTGTTCCCGCGGCGGCTGCCCAACTCGAAAGTTCCGTGGGAGTTCCAAACGCAGCGACCAGACACCGACCACTTTAACCGTGACTACAAACCCGAATTCGCCCGCGGCGGCGTGCAACTCTGCCGACTCGATCCGCGCACCGGCACGACGACGGGGCTGACACAGGCAACGCCCGGCACCTGGGATTTCCGCGCAAGCGAATCGGAGGACGGCAAGTCGCTGGTATTTTGCCGCGCCGAAACCGGTGACCTGCCTGCTATCCGGGTGGCGGATGCCGACGGCCAAAACTCGCGCGTGCTCACCCGCGGCCTTGGCGACAAGGGCGCGGATCACCCGCGCTGGCTGCCAGCGCCCGCGACGTTTCAGACTCCCTCATGAACCGCACTCACCCATCCGGCAACGCTAATCCAAAGTTCCCGCCAGCGGCGGCGGAGTAGAAAACACGGCCTTCACCAAATCAATCTCCGCCAAGGCACATGAAGACATCAATCATCGCTCTCCTCCTTCTCACCACCGGCCTCGCCCAAGCCGCCAACATATCCTTCAACCTCGACAACGCCTCCGCCGCCATCGAGTCCGGTGAACCAAGGATCGGGCATGCCGGATTCGTATCAGCGGATACAAATCGATATGACCTCTGTCATAGTTTGCGGAACGCATCGGCCCCCTGCGCGGAAATCGCATTCACCATGGCGAAAGTGAAAATCAGGAGAGGGGATAGCTTCATGGAATAGTTGACGGATTGAAGGTTTTGCCGCCGTCGGTCGAATGATAGACGCCGTCGGTATAGACAAACCACCACTTTTCCCCGACGCGGTGTTCGCAGGCTAGGGCGATGAGGCCACCTTTGGGCACGGCGCCTTTGAGATTGATCCAGTTCCAACTGAACGCCCACGATTGGCTGGCGGAAATGCGGCTGGGGTTGATCGGGTCGAGCGCTTGGGCGATGCAGCGGGCATTCTTGGTGCCGGGCAGGCAGGCGCTGGCCACAGCGGTGAACGGGCGCAGCCACTCAAGATGCTTTGCTTCCGGAAAGGCAAACATGTTGCCGCTGACGTTGTGTTGCAGTCCGTGAGACGTGGCGTAGCGCATGCCATCGGGTGTTTGCACCATGCGATCGTAGGCCATATTGTAGAAACCAAGGTCGTCACGGGAATGGAAGACGGAGATTGATTTCACATTGTCCCGGGACAGGTAAGCTTTCGCAGCGGTGCCCTTGACCTTGATGGCTGGCTCCCCGCGGCCCAACAGCGGCATCCATGTGTCCGGGCAGGTGGTCACGCAGACGTGGCTCATGTTGCGAGCGGCCACAGGATTGACGTATTCCCACGGCCAGACGACCACGGAGGTGATGCGTTCGTCCACAACGCCAAGCGATGTCCACGTGGTGCCAGCATCGGTGCTCTTGAAGCAGCCTTTCGATTCGGTGCCGACGTAGATGGTATCGGGATTCCTCAGATCAAAGGCAATCACTTCACCGCAAAGCGCAGATGGTCCCGTGCCATCGAAGTCGCCGCTGAAATCCAGTTTCGTCCAGGATTTGCCGGCATCGGTCGTCTTCCACAGGCCTCCGTCCCACTGGCCATCGACGACGCGCCCTGCGGCCCGGAGCATGATGGCCGGATTCGTCGGATGGATGGCCACGCTGCGGACTGAGTTGGCGGCTCCGGTCAGGTTGCCATTGATGGCGCTCCACGTCTTGCCGCCATCGGTCGTGTGCAAGATACCTTTGGAAGTCGAACGCAGGACGAGAGTGTTTTCATCCGATCGGGCGATGGCGATGCCGGTGAGCCGATCCCCTGCAGTGTTCCTGGCGGCCACAGGTGGTGGCGGGGTGGACTCGGGAAGCACGCCGGCCTTGATGTCCAGTTCGGAAACCTCCGCCGTGTAATAGGCATGTGCGTCCTGCTGAATGGCGCTGATAAAAATGCCCACATCCATTTTCTCCGGTGCGCTTTTGAAATGACTGCCGCCGAGCACCCATTTCTGGCCATCGGCAGAGGTCCACGTCGTCCATATCTTTCCCTGACGGACGATGCGCACCCACGGATGATCCTGCGGGTAAGGATAGGAACTGACACGGCTCCCGCCCAGATCATCATTGTCCGGCGAGGACTTCTTTCCGTCCTTGGAGGTCTGCACCAGATAGACACTCTCGCCCCAGCCCCAATTGATGTTCTTACTGTTTTGAAACGCTGCGATACCCACCCAGGCTCGCCAGTTGACGCCCTCACGGCTGTAGCGGTCGATGCGACAGGTGGCGGTGAAATCACCGGTCACCGTCCTGACTGCGGCGTGCATTCCGTTTCCGAAAAATGTGAAGGCATTCGGCCTGGTCTGCCAGAACCCAGCCAGGGCGCTCTGCTCGCCGATGTTGCGGACTGTCCAGTCCGATGAAATGGGATTGCCCGTCACCTCCAAGGCGCCGGAATTGATGTCCACCGACCGTGTGCCGTTGTACTTCACCCGGCACCAGAACTTGTTGGTGCCTTTGGGGAGCGGACCTTCGTATTTCACTTCGGCTGACTTGGCTTCGGCGATCTGGAAATTGCCGAGATAAATGGCGGCTTGATCGATCGTGTGCCCCCGGGGATCCACCTTCAACAGCACCTGCCCGGTACCGTCGCCCTTGGACACAGCGGTGATTTCCGGAAGGGGATATTTGCCGTCATCCGCGATTTGCAGTGCCTCGACGGGAATCGTCTGCCGCGCCAGTTGCGGGCCTTCCCAGTCGATGTTGAAATTTCTGCCTAACAGTTTTCCGTAGAGATACCTGACTTTGAACGGATGATTTCCTTTGGTCAGTCGGCAGAAACCGGAATGCTCGGTGGTCCCCGCCTGTTCATCGCGGACGATGACATCCTGCTCGCCGACTTGAATGCGATACGCTCCGTCGATCTGTCCGTAGAAAATGTAAACGCCATCGACAGGCACCCGGAGCAGGCCTTCAAAAACCAAGGCATAACCTGCCTGGAGCGACTCTCTCACGCTGAGATCGAATCCGCGGGAAAGTCCCTGGCGGATGGATTTGCCGTCCTTGAGTTCGTCCAGCTTCTGCCAAACTCCCTTGCTGCTATCTGTCTTCGGCGACTGCAGGAGTTCGTAGGCTAGGCCGGGGATGGTTTTTGCTCTCGATGCCGGGGCCTTGACTGGCTGGGAGGCGGTGGCTATCACGATCACAGCGGACGCGTCCTGATCGAAAACATCCGTCATTGTGAAACGGATCGTCGGGGTATTCACCGCAGCGTCCACAATCGCACGGCGGGCGCTGGGCAGCCGCTCGTGAGCTACGGCCTCAGGAGTTCCTGCACAGGCAGGGTTGTCGAATACTTCAATTTTGTAGGCAAACGAAGGCGAAGAATTTTCGGCGACTTCCCAAGTTACCGCCACCTGACTGGCAGTAGACTCGGCTTGCACGCGGGCTAACTTGGGCTTGTCGAGTGTGGGTTGGGCCGGTTGTTTCGCGCTGATTTCGTTGATCTTGTCGCCTGGCAGCGGTGGCCCTTTAAGACGTTGCGGGAGGTTGTCGGGCTTGGAGGCATACTCCAGAGCGATGAATTCGTGGTCGCCCTCGGGAATGACATTCGCCACCACGTAGAGCGTCTTATCAATGGTGATTCCATCCGCTTTCCCCCACGCGCCATCCTTGCGGTAAAATCCGAATCGACGGTCGAGCGGACGCACCACCCTGACATCCGACAGAGTTTCGATGAATCCGCTGTTATGCGTCAAGGCTTTCGCCACGACAGGCAATCGCGCGATGGCAATGAGATGCCAGCGGTTGCCCTCTACATCCTTGATCCAGCGCCCGAGATACGAGTGAGTGGCTGCCGGGTCCGTCGATTGCCAGACGCGGCACATCATGGTGTACCAGCGCTTGTTTTGTACGAAGTCCCATTTCTCCGAATGCAAAGAGGCATTGGCGCCCTCGCCGCCATAGTTGTTCTTGAAACCCAGATTGGACGCGCAATCGATGAAACGCACTGGGTGCCCACCCTTGTCGCCACCCCAGAAAGACCACACAGAACCGGGACGAAAGGCATCGTGGAGATTTTGATCCGGATTCGGTGTGGCGCCGGGCCCGTCCGGAACGCCATCAAGAAATCCCGCATAGAAACTAATGCCCGCATTCGGCACGACGCCCGTGTTCCAATTAGCGTAGTAAGTCCCCGATGCCCACCAAGGCCAGCGCAGGTCCATCATGATGATATCCGAGTCTCCTGGAGCATTTTCCTTATACCAGGTCGCCTGAACAGGGTGCTGTGTGAGGAAGAGTATTACGGATAGTGTTAGAAATCGTGTTAGCATGAGGAATTAAAATTCAAAGTTCGAAATTTGAAGATTGCTATGAATTTGCTTTCTGAACGCTGCGCTGTTTAGAGAGAATTGCTTTTGTGTCGGGTTCAGCCGCTGCAATTTTGCGGCTGCACGAACCGTTGGCAAGCATTGTTATCGTGGCTTTTGCAATCTCGCGTCGGTTTTGCCGAACGACTGCTGCTCGCAGCAAGGAACCCGCGAAAGCAGTTCAAATCGTCCTGTCATAAATCCGCTGTAACACCTTGTCCGCGGCTTCGCTCGCGCGGTTGGGGTCGCAGATGGTGATGCCTTCGGGGCCGACCCGATTGACGTTCCCACTCATGAAATCTGCTGAAAGGTAATTTTCAGGTTCTAATCGGCAAGCCGGGAGTGGAGATTTATTTCCCCGCCTCTTTCGCGAGCCGGACGTGGTCGAACAACCGGCCTTCGAAATCGTATGCTTGGATTTCCAACTCCCCGCCATGAACGGTGACGTAGCAGAAATGATGGCCCCGCTTGACGTGGCGTTGGAAGCCGGGACGGAACGGACCCGAACGCTCGAGAGGACCGCCGGCACCGCCGGTGATCATATAAAGCGTGCCGTCCTTTTCGACCAGCTTTCCGTCGCGGATCAGCCAAGTGCGCTCGTAGCTGTGGACGTGGCCGCACCAGACAATGTCCACGGCGTGCTTGTCGTAGAGTTCGACCAGCGGCTTCGACTGGGGGTCACCCAGCGTGGCGCGCTTGATCGGCTTCTTCCAGTCGTTGCCGTAGTCGTCGTCGGAAGAAAACGGCGGCTGGTGGTGGACGCAAATTTTCCAGCGCGCCTTCGACGCGGCAAGCTCGCGCGCGAGCCACTCGTATTGTTCGGTTCCCGGCCGCACATCCCGGTTGGTATCGAGCATGAAGAACTGCGTGTTGCCGTAGCTGAAGGTGTAGAAATACTCGGGAGCCGGCAAACTCATGTAGTCGTAGTAGTAATGAGTGTTCTCCTCGTGGTTGCCGAGCACGGGGTAGAAGGCGACCCGCGAGATCAGCGGGTGGAGCGCCTTGAAGAACTGTTGCTCCCATTGCCACTTCAGATTTCCGGAATCCACCAGGTCGCCGGCGATTATCGCGAAGTTCGGCCGCAGCTCCCACGCTGCCTTGGCCAGCGGACCGGCCACGTCGGGCTGACGCTGGGTGTCCGAGAGCACCACGAAGCCGAAGGGCGTCTCCGGCTTATTCGCCGTCTGCAAGGTGGAGACCTCGCTCTCCAGCCGAGTAACGCTGGGGGAAGAGAGCACGCGTTCGCCATCGATGGGCGATGCGGTGCTGTAGTAATAGAGCATCTCGGGCTCCAGCCCGGTGAGTTTGATTTCGTGATACTGCCGTGCAGCGGACTCTTTGATTACGGTGCCCCGCTCCGAGCTTTCGCCCCAATTCAACTCGCCCACGCAGGAGAAGTTCGTCTCCCAGCGGATGGTCGCCTCGGTTTGCGTGATCCATTGCAAGTAGGGCTGCACCACAATGGCGGGCTTGACCGCAGGCGGAGTGTCGACCGGCAGCCGGACGAGTTGCTCGTGATGCTCCAAGTCGTGCTTCACCCACTCCGGTTTCGCACAGACGTCGTAGAGGCGGAAGTTGATCAGGCGGCCGGCGTGCGGGAAGTTCTCGTCGCTGTCCCGATACCCGCCGATCGAGGCCTGGACGTTCTTCGGCCAGAGGATATCGCCGCTTTACTCAGCACTCGCGGCCACCGCCTCGCCGTCGAGGTAAAGCGTCATCGTGGTGCCGTCGTAAGTGGCGACCAACTGGTGGATCCGGCCTTTCTTCCATGGCTTCGAGGAGATCAAGTAGGTCAGCTTGCCATCGCCGTCGTCCGCGCCCTTGGTGGCGAGGGCGAAGTAAGGCTTCGACTCGTTGTAGCCCAGCGCGAGCCCACTTTCCACGCTACCCTTGTCGTCGAGCGCGGAGAATATCGCGCCGAAGCGAAGCGGCTCGTCAATGGTGATCCACGCGGCGAGGGTGAACTCGCGGAGCGGCAGTATTTTCGCGAGTTCCACTGTCGTTGCGGCCAGACGATGCGCGTCCTTGGCACCCGCGAAGCGCAGGCCTTTCCCGGCGATCTCTTCCTCGAGTGGCAGAACGGAAAGCTCCACGACGGGACCGAAGCGCGGCTTCAGCGATGGCTTATTCCCTGCGACCACGGCCTGGACGCTGAAATCATAGGCAAGCCGAGGCTCGGGACCGGCGGGGTGGGCTGTGAGTCGGATTGAAAAGGCAAGCCAGGCGAAAGCAGAGATGCGAAACGAAATCATGGGCGCAGGAAGATATGGCGATTTCCGATAGGAATTTGCTTTCGGGACGCTCCGCTGGCACCCTCCCAGTTTATGGTCCGCTCAAAGTGAGAGGATTCGGGTTCATGGATAGTGGCTGCCACCTGCTTGGCAATCTGCTTTCGGAGCGAAGGCCGGAGGCCGCAGCGTAGAAAGCAGATTGAGCCGTTTGCCCTCTTGCGG
>CAMAUV010000036.1 GCA_945861415.1 Akkermansia muciniphila
CGCTTCCAGCGCTACACGGGCTTTAAATCCGGCATCATGTCTCTTTCGTTTGGCTTTCATTGGGTGGCTATTGCGTTCGCGGTTTCGTGCGCCAAGGTCCAGCCCAATCATAGCTTAACCAGTGGCCTGGTTTTCGGGGTCCACCTCAAAGCGTTGGGCATTCTGCACCTGCTAGGGCTAAGGAACAATGATTCCCCCTGCCAGCAGGAAATTAATAACTACTCCTAGGTGATGTTTTATAACAAGATCAAGCCCCCAATAGACGACTGAAGCGAACTGAAAAAGCGAGAGAAAGGACCATCATGGGTGCAGGTAAGTGGTGCAAAGGCCTTCCGAAACGACCCCGTCATTCGCAACGCAACTTAAGCGTTTGAGGCTGGTTAGGTCTTTCCGGCTAGTCTCACGCGGCGTAAGTTTCCTCGTCGCTTTCCTCCGGCTCGTCCGGGTCCTCCTCAATCTCGCGGCGCCACTCACGTTTGACCCACGGACGGATGAGTCCGTAGAAAAGATAGCCCACGAAGGTGACGGCGGGCATGACATAGCGCCATTGCACGACGACCACCACCATGAGCACGGCGATGACGAACCAAGGGATGCTGCGTTTGGTGCGCCATGAGAGACCCTTGAAACTAGGATAGCGCAGCTTACTCACCATGATGATGCTCAGAAGAATCATCAGTGCGGGCAGCGTCCACTTCCACCAACCGAGTGTCAGAGAGGCGCCCACTTTGGGATTTGGGTGGATGAACAGCAGAGTCACCGACGCGATGACACCCGCTGCTGCTGGAATCGGGCAACCTGTGAAATCGCGGCTCGGCTTCCCGCTCGCCGTTGCCGACAGGCAATTGAAGCGCGCCAAGCGGATCGCCCCGCAGAGCACGTAGAAGAAAGCGATTAGCCAGCCTGCCCTGTCCGGCACCACGTCACCTAGCACGATGTAGTGCATGAGCAATGCCGGAGCTACTCCGAAGGACACGATGTCAGCCAGCGAATCAAACTCCCGACCGAACGGCGACTCTTCGCCGATGGCCCGCGCAATGCGTCCATCCAGCATGTCGAAAAGACATGCTCCAAGAATGAGCCAGATAGCGGTCAGCGCCGTGGTATGGTCGCCGGGATTGGTCACTAGCAGCTGCATGGCATAGAACCCGCAGAAAAGGTTGGCGGCCGTCATCAGGTTCGGCCAGAAGTGGATCTTGGGCAGGTCGTCTTTCATGATCAGTGGCCAGGGATAAAACCCGCGGCGTAGAAGGTGACAATCCGTTAAGTCTAGTGAGCGTCCTCTGCGCGGAAAGTGGAAAGATTCCCCGCCGGCCAGTGCAGCCACGCGATCAGTGCGGGCAGGGCATAACCAAAAACCTGAATGCTTACGTGCCCTGCCCACATGTGCGGCAAATGGAGCCAAGGCAGTGAGATCCGAGGACGCAGAGCATAGAGAAATGCGAACGTCATGCCCGCCGTCAGGCTCCATCCTCGCTTAGTCGGCATATTCAGTAGTGGCTGCGGCAGAGCCACCTCCTGCAGATGTCACCTGAGCCGGGGAGACTCTCTTCCCCATTTCTATCCGGGCTATCTGGCCGGAGAATTCCTTTAGTGCCGTGGTGGCACGGGCGATGCGGGCAGCAGACACTCCCAATGAATCGGCGCCATTCCTTTTCATTTTCCGAGTTGCCGTTCCGCAAATGCGTGTAAGGCAGCAGGTCGAATGCTGACACTGCCCGCACCCCGCTGGATTCTCAGGCCGGTCGCCGAGGAGGCGATGCGGTACGTGGAGGCATGGACGGGCGGCAATCTTTCCCCACTCGTGCGCAGGCTCATCGCCCAGCGCGACCCCGGCAGCACTGAAGCCGTGGACCGCTACCTCAATCCAAAGCTAAAGGAACTCAGCGACCCCTTTCTCCTCCCTAATATGGAGGCCGCCGTAGAGCGCATCTTCCGCGCTGTTGATACCAAGGAGCGCGTTGTGCTTTACGGCGACTACGATGTGGACGGCGTCTCCTCCCTCACGCTGCTTGCTATTATTCTACAATCCTACGGTTTACAGCCGAGGTGCTTTCTTCCCCTCCGCATGGGGGAAGGCTATGGGGTCTCACGCGACGGCCTTGAGCGATGCCTGAGCGAAGGAGCCGCGGATCTGCTCATCGCCGTAGACTGCGGCACCAGCAGCCGCACCGAAAGCGAGTGGCTGCTCACTCAGGGCATCGAGATGGTAGTGCTGGACCATCATGAACCCGATCCCGCCCGTCTGCCCCCCTGCCCTATCGTCAATCCAAAGCTCGGCGACACCTTTCACTACCTTTGCAGTGCCGGCGTTGTCTTCAAACTCGGCCACGCCATGGTCAAGCAGCGGCGTGTGGAAGAATTCGAACTGAAAGACCACCTTGATCTCGTCGCCCTCGCAACTGTCGCCGACATAATGCCGCTAGTGGACGAGAACCGCATGTTTGTGCGAAAAGGCCTGCAAATCATGGAAGGCATGCGCCGCGAGGGTCTGCGCGCACTCATTGAAATCGCCGGGGTGAAAGCCCCCTTTGACAGCATGGACCTTGGGTTCCGCCTCGGTCCGCGCCTCAATGCGGCCGGCCGGCTCGATACGGCCAAGACCGCGCTGGATCTCCTCCTGAGCCAATCCCCGCAGGAGGCCATGGCGCTGGCGCTCGAACTGGACGGACACAATCGCGAGCGCCAGAACGTAGAGCATACAATGCAGCAGGAAGCTCAGGAAATGGCCCTGCGCCTCACTGCCGACAGCGACCCGGAAGGGCTCGTGCTGGCTTCGCCCGACTGGCACCCGGGTGTCGTCGGCATCGTAGCCGCACGGCTCATGCGGAAGTTTTACCGTCCCATCTTTGTCATCGCCATCGATAGCGAGGGCGTCGGCAAAGGCAGCGGGCGCAGCGTGGAAGGCGTGTCTCTCATCGCAGCGCTCGACAGCTGCCGCGATCTGCTCCTCGCCGGGGGCGGACACGAAGCGGCTGCCGGACTTACCATTCACTCGGATAACATCGAAGCCTTTCGTGTCCGCTTCGCCGAAAGTGTGGCTCGGCAACTTACAGGCGGCGCTCTCGAGCCCAAGCTTTACATCGATGCAGAGACCCGTCTCTCGGAACTAACGCTCGACTTCCTGAACACCTACGAACTCCTGCAGCCTTTCGGCCAAGCGAATCCCCGCCCGCTCTTCATGGTGCGGGGCGTGCAGCCCGTGAGCGAGCCGCGCCTGCTGCGCGAGCGCCACTGGAAATTTGGATTCTACCAGGAGGGCATCATCCGCAGCGGAGTGTGGTTCAACGGCGCGCATGAACAGCTCCCCAAGCCCCCATGGGATGTCGCCTTCTACGTCGACCGTAACACTTTTCGCGGTGAAACCACCGTGCAGATGCTCGTGCAGGACATGCGCATGAGTCAGTGATTTACCGGGGCAGCTAAAGTTGTCTCAGGCTGGCAGCTTCAGCTCTTTCCATCGTAGACCCCGAAGTCGTTGAAGAAGTATTTCTTCGCCAACCGGTACATCCAGTGCTTCTCCGGGATCTCCTCGTCGGGCCGGTGCTGACTGGTGCGAGGCACCATAGAATCCAGTTCTGCCACGGCCGTCTGGCGGATGGTAGTATCCTGGGCTCCGTGCTTGGCCGCGAGAGCTTTAACGAGATCCGGACGCTCCAGAACAATACATCCGCGCGTGTGCTTTGCGGCCACTTCCCGGAAGTCCTTTAGAAAGGATGACTGTGTCAGGGTATTGTAAATCCCACGCTCATCCCGCACGTTCTCCACGGCGAACTGAATGATCGGACACGGCTCCACCGACCCTCGTGGACTGACGTGATGGCTAATGCCCGTAGCCATAGGACAGAGCGCCTGACCCTTGTGATCGTAGTATGCGTCCACAATGGCTATAGGCATCTGCGCGCGCTGCTCGACAACGAATTTCCGTACCTGCGTAATCTGCTCAGGCGTGAGCGCCAGCTCAGCAGAAATCTTCGGGCCCACCGGACGATAGGTGTGATACCACGTATAGTGCACACCCCAGTCGATCAGTTGCTTCAGCCATTTTGTCGTAAGCAGATCCCCGATGTTTGTCTGGCAGAGGCTGGTAGCAACGCCCGTGAGCAATTTCTCATCAAGACAGTTCCGCAGCCCGCGCAGCGTGCGCCCGAGCACGTCTTTGTTTCCACGTCGGATGTCCGAAACGCTGCCCGTGCCTTCAATGCTCACCAGCGGCGTGGCATTGCCCAACTGCCGCAGCCGCTTGGCCGCTTTTTCAGTGATGAGCTGGCCGTTCGTGAAGATTTGAAAATAGCAATCCGGGTGCTGCGCCAGAAAATCAAACAGTTCCGGATGCATGAACGGCTCTCCTCCCAGCACGCCAAAGAACGAGTTCCCGTGTTCCCTCGCGTCATTTACCAGCCGATTGAGTTCATCCAACGGAATCATGTTCCTCGGAGCCTCCACGTCCACCCAGCAGCCCTGGCAGCGCAGATTGCAGGAATTGAGGATACTGAGGTAGAGAAAAGGCGGAAAAACCACGCCCTCTTTCAGCCGCTTCTTGAACAGCATGACAGAACGCGCCCCCTTGTATCCAAAGTTCCACGCCACCTTGGTCAGGCAGCGGGGGTCTACGGTAGTTAAAATGCGGGAGGCGAGTGAAAAGATCATGTGTCGTGCCCGTGTTACGCTCCAAAGCCCTCCGCGTCATCCGCTTTCTTACTCGGACACGCCCCCACCGCCAGCAAGCAGTAGACCTCGCCAAGTATGTCCTCCACCCCGTCCATGACGCCCGTCCCGGCACGCTAGATTTCGCGCCACCCGCAATCCTTGGACCGAGGCAGCGGATGCGCTGGACTTTACCACGGCCGTCAATGGTCGCAGCGAGCAAACAAGCAGGTAGCTGGACAATCTGCTAATCAAGAACTCAACGCGGAGGACAAACATTCGGCCGCAATGGCCACCACAGTCCTTACGGCCAGTCATGCTTCGGCGCGCAGGCTTTCGATGCCATGGCACAGTCACCTAGCCTCCTCCTCGTCGTCAGAGCTTTCCGCGAAGATACCCCCCAGTAAGGCTTTCCGGGCAGGCCACGATCACATCCGGAGCGCCCTCGGCGACCACCATGCCCCCCGCCCTGCCGCCCTCCGGACCCATGTCGATGATCCAATCAGCGCATTTGATGACGTCCAGATTGTGCTCGATGACGATGAGGGAGTTACCTTGGTCACGGAGGTTGTAGAGAACGCGTAGCAAGACTTCGATATCGCTGAAGTGCAGGCCGGTGGTGGGCTCGTCAAGAAGGTAGAGCGTGCGTCCGG
Source organism: Akkermansia muciniphila (assembly GCA_945861415.1). Lineage (GTDB taxonomy): Bacteria > Verrucomicrobiota > Verrucomicrobiia > Verrucomicrobiales > V1-33 > V1-33. Next base: position 5,301 of record CAMAUV010000036.1, read on the forward strand.
TAGCACGCTTACTCAGTTCCGCGGCGAGTTTGAGCCGCTGAGCCTCACCACCGCTGAGAGTGTTGGCAGGCTGGCCGAGCTTGAGATAGCCAAGGCCCACACTGCACATCATGCGGAGCTTGTCGCCAAGGCCCGGCGTGGCCCGGAAGAAGTCGGAGGCTTCATCCAATGACATTTCGAGCACCTCTGCGATGTTGCGGCCTTTAAAAGTGACCTCCAGCACCTCACGGTTGTAGCGTTTTCCCTCGCAGGCTTCGCAGGTGACATAGACATCGCTCAGAAAGTGCATGTCGATGCGGATTAGGCCGTCACCCTCGCAGGTCTCGCACCGGCCGCCCGCTGTATTGAAGCTAAAAGTCCCTGGCGTGTAACCACGCACCTTGCTGGCGGGGAGGTGGCTGAAGAGATCGCGGATGTGCGTGAATGCGCCTATGAATGTGGCCGGATTGCTCCGGGGACTTCGCCCGATCGGGCTCTGATCAATGACCACTGCTTTGTCGATCTGCTGCAATCCGCTGATGCCCTTGTGTTTGCCCGGAGGGTCTTTGGAATGATAGAGCCTCCGGAAAATTTCGCGCCGCAGAATGTCGTCCACCAGCGTACTTTTTCCGCTGCCGCTCACGCCGGTGACACATACGAGGCAGCCGAGCGGGAAGCTCACATCCATGCCGCGCAAGTTGTTCTCCACCGCACCGTGGACCGTGAGCCAGCCGTTCTCCAGCACTTCCTGCTTCTTCCCTCGCGGTGGCGGCACGATGCGTTGTTTGGGAACCGCGATCTTCGCCGTGCCCGCGAGAAACTGGCCAGTAATGCTGTGCTCATTGGCGCGCACTTCATTCACCGTGCCCGACGCCACCAACTCCCCGCCGCGCGGACCCGCACCCGGTCCTATATCGATCACGTAATCTGCCGCCGTGATGGTGTCCTCATCGTGCTCTACCACGATCACGGTGTTCCCAAGATCCCGCAATTCGCGCAGTGTCGCCAGCAGTCGATCGTTGTCCCGCTGATGCAAGCCGATGCTCGGCTCATCCAGCACATAAAGCACCCCGCTGAGCCGCGAACCCAATTGCTTGGCCAATCGAATCCGCTGCGCCTCCCCGCCGCTCAGCGTCCCATACTCCCGCGCCATTGTGAGATAACCCACGCCCACATCGTCCAAAAACCGCAGCCGTGATTCCATTTCCCGCACCACCTCCGCCGAAATCGCCCGTTGCTGCTCCGTTAGCACCAGCCCGCGCAGCGCGTGACGGGCATCATCAACCGTGAGCGCCGTGAACTGGTCGATAGCGAACTCCTTACCCGCGACCGGCAGCGTCACCGCAAGAAACTCCGTTTTCAGCCGTCTCCCGCCGCAAGCCGTGCAGGGCGCGGGATTCATGTAGCGGCGGATGTTGACTTTGACAAACTCGCTCTCACTCTCCGCCAGCAGGCGCCGGGCCTCGTGTACGAGGCCTTCGAATGGTTTGCCCACCACGCGCGTCGTCGCGCTTTTGGCGATGTCCATTTTCACCGGCGTTTTCCCTGTGCCATGGAAGAGCGCGTCTTTGAAAGCCTGGGGTAACGTGGTGAATGGAGCCTTTGCATCCACGCCGAAATGCGACGCCACGGCTGCGATCTTGCGGTCGTGCACTGCTTTCAGTTTCGGATTCTTGCCCCACCACGTTTTTACGGCTCCGTCGGCCAGCGATTTCTGTTTGTCAGGCACAAGCAGATCCGGGTCGCACCACATTTGAGTGCCCAATCCTTCACAGGTGGCACAGGCTCCGGCGTGACTGTTAAAGGAAAAGTGTCTCGGCGTCAGCGGGGGCATCCGGAAACCAGTCTCCGGATTGGCATACAGCGTGGTGAACACTCTCTCGCTCCATCTATCTCCCTCCTGAATGAGCACCAGCAACCGACTAGCCGGGCCGCTCCAACGCAGCGCCAAAGGTAAAGAATCCATGAGTCGCGTGCGAACTTCAGCACGCACCGACAGTCGGTCTACCACCAGATCAATGGGCTCGCCTTTCTTCACCTCCGGCTTGTCTTCCAAATCACACACCGCGCCATTCACCCGCACGCGGACAAAACCTTGACGCTGCAACTTCTCGAACAACTTCTTCGGTTGCATGGTCTCGATCTCCGGCAGCGGCGCGAGGATCATGATGCGCGCGCCCTCAGGCAGAGCGAGGATTTCTTCAGCGATTTCCGGCGTCGTGTAGCGGTGAATTTTCGCCCCGGTCACCGGATCGTGCGGCGTGCCGCAGGTGGCATAGAGGACGCGCAGGAAATCATAAACTTCCGTGACCGTCGCGATTGTGCTGCGCGGATTCGCCGTCGTCGTGCGCTGCTCAATCGCAATCGCCGGGCTGAGTCCCTCAATGCTATCTACATCCGGCTTTTCCATCCGCTCAAGAAACTGCTGGGCATGCGCGCTCAGGCTCTCCACATAGCGCCTCTGCCCCTCGGCGTATAGGGTATCGAAAGCCAGAGACGACTTCCCGCTGCCGCTCACTCCCGTGATCACCGTGAGGCTGTTTTTCGGCAGCGCGACTGAAATGTTTTTCAGATTGTGCTGCCGTGCGCCGGTGATGCGGATGAAGTCGTCGGGCATAGGCAAAGGATTGGTCATACTGCGCTTATAGCTACGGGGCGCAATCGCCAGCGGCAAAGAGCGCCGATATTTCAGGAATCTTAAATTTTCCCTCGCGCGCCGTGTCATTCCGGTATAAAATTTGAAATTAAGACATGAATATTTCGAGTCCCGCCCCGTCTATGATGGCGCAATTTAACCTGGAAAAATCCAACAACATGAAATCAATCCTGACTAAGCTCACTCTCGTGCTAACCGCTATGGCACTCAGTTCCTGCGCCTCCGGCCCTAGCGCCCAGACCGGCACCGCAGTTGGCGCCCTTGCCGGTGCACTCGCAGGCGGCATCATCGGCAACAACGTTGGCGACGGCGATGCCGCGAGCGGCGCCCTCATCGGCGGTCTCATCGGCGCCGGCTTAGGTAACGCAGCGGGCAACGAAAAGGATCAGCAGCGCGCCCAAGGGCAATACTACGATCGTAACTTACGCCCTCATAATAACAACAATCCCGGCTACTACCGCTGAGCCGACGGTGCATTAATTCTCCCGAAAAAGTCAGAGCCCGGACCGGCAATGGTCCGGGCCCTTTCATTTCTTGGACGTCTATTTCCCGGCGAATGGCAGCAAGGCCGAGAGCAGGAGTGTAGCGAGGAACCCCATGATAGAAATGGCCGTCAGCAGCACGGTCCATGTGCGCAGTGTTTCCCGCTCTGTGAATCCACTGAGGCGGCTGACCACCCAAAATCCGCTGTCATTCATCCATGAGCAGCAAATAGCCCCAAAGCCGACGGCGAGGAACATGTATATGGGGTGGCAGGTCAGCGCGCCCAGCAACGGCGCAAAAAGCGCAGCCGCAGTCTGCATGGCCACGGTGGCCGATCCCTGCGCCACCCGCATTACCACCGCCACTATATAGGCAGCCACGAGGATGGGCACACCGCTGCTTTCCGCCCATGCGCCAATGCTTTGGCTGAGACCACAATGCTTGAGGATGAATCCAAAGGCCCCGCCTGCAGCAGTGATCAGGATGATGACCCCGCCTGTCTCAAGGGGCGGCCCAATGAGCTCCGTGATTTTGGAAAACGGCATCTTCTTTTGCTTCTTGAGCAGCCAGAGCGACAGCGCAGCTCCCACGATAAGAGCGACATTCTTGTTCCCAACGAACTTCACCACCTGCGCCCACCAGACGAAGGTCGCATTTTTCTTGAGCTCGGTATTCTCAAGCATTACAAATTCCATGGCGGACGCGGCACTAATCAGCAGGATGGGAATGATCACGGGAATGATCGCCGCCATGAACGAAGGGAGTTCACTCTCCGCCTTATCCATGCTCGCCCGGACACCGGCCAGCGGTGCATTCGGATTGTCCCGCAGGGGAATTGGTGTGGTGCGGTTGAGCCACTTGATGACCCACCATGCACCGGTTGCTGGGATGAGCCCCACCACAACGCCGATCCAAATGGACAGGCCGGCGTCGATCTTGAGAATGTCGACCATGGCGAGCGGCCCGGGGTGCGGCACTGTAAGCGAGTGCGTGATAACTCCGCCCGCGCAGATGGCCATGCAGTAAAGTGTAAAGTCCCGGCCTGTGCGCAGCGCCATGCTCATGGCGATGGGCACCATGAGCATGTACATTGAATCAAAGAAAATGGGAATACTCAGAAAGTAGGTACTAACCAGCAAGGCAATACCGGCGCGCTTTTCTCCAAAGAGTGCGAGAAACCGGCGTACCACTTTGTCTGCCGCACCGCTTTGCATGAGGCACATGCCGATGATGGTCGCCATGCCGATCACAATAGCAATATTCCCCGCCGTCTCGCCAAACCCCATGACGGTGAGTTTGACCGCGTGGGTGAGTTTCCCATCACTGATGCTGCTGACCAGCTTGCCATAATCCTTATCTCCAGCAGTGGCCGCCGGATTCAGAGGCAGCGATTCCGAAAGCACCCCGGCAAGTATCCCTGCAAACACCAAAGCGAGGAAGACGTGCAGTTTCCACCATGAAATCGCAAGGATTACGAAGGCAACGGAAATGAGGAGGACGACAAATGGCCAGTTGGAGATTTCGGCAGCGGCGATACACATAGGTGCCTTGATAGAGAGTCCCATCACTGGCCACAAACAAAAAAGTGCGGATTTCCCTTACTCTCGCGCTTACCCCGAAAAATAAGGCGAATGAAATCAGAAGCACGTGAACCAAACTACACCAGAGAGCAGAGGCAGGGCCATGACAAACCATGCGCAGGGTAGCCTTCACTCTGTTTACAGTCGAAGGTGAGAAGCCCGTGCCAAGAACGGAACATGAAGAGTGCCGCGGCAAAGCACGTTACTCCCAACACAGCCGCCAGCATGTGATCCAGCATAGGCTCCCGCACGCCATTTAGAATTAAGATCACCCGCCTCGGGGCAAACTACCCGGCCAGTTGACATTGAATCGTGGCCGCTAGACTGCACAGCGCGAAAGCGATTATGAGATGCCCCCGGACTGTGAATTTGAACGCATGGATAGCCGCCGCCGGTGCCTCCCGCTCGTCCTCGTTTCGCATTGTGAGGTTGGTGCCGTGGAATCATCATGATTATATACCCTGAGCCTTTCTTGCGGTAGCCTCTGCCTCGTGGAGTTCGATCCCGCGGCTCGGCCCGGAGATATTGCGCTAGTTGAGGCACGCGAAACCCGGGACCAAGACGGCAAGGACTACCAGCAAAGCGGCCAATATCATCCAAGGCACTCGCTGGGGCCGGAGGTCTGCGGGGGAGCGTAGCCCGAGCAACATCTACTTTCTGGATGCTAGGACAGGATCGCGGCCCTTGGGAGGAGGTAAATTTGGCCCCGTCATACCGCAGGTGAGGCACGCAGTGGCGCTTTATCAAGATTTTTGAGATCCCCGCAGCCAAGACGAACGAACGGAACCTACGCAACTACCCCTGCAGACTTTGAGACCACCGCTCGCTCCGGTAAGGGATATAGATGGTCCGTTTAACGGGGTTGAGGAGACCCATGCTTTCTCACTCATGTGCGCTTGGCAGAGGTAGGGAATGACGCATTATGGCCAACGTGAAATACCTCCTATTCCTTCTCCCCGTTGCGCTGCTGCATGCGCAGGTTCCTTTGCCACCCACTCTCGTGCGGGAGGGGTTTGATTTTCGCCAAGCCACGGTGGTGCTCTACAATGAGAACAACTCCGATTCAGTTGATCTGGCGAATTATTATGCTAAAAAGAGAGGCATCCCTAGGGGTAACCTAGTGGGCGTGAAAACGTCAAAAAATGAAATCATCGCCCGCGAGGACTTTGAGGAGCAGATCGAGAAGCCGCTGCGTGCGGCATTTGATAAACGGAAGTGGTGGGAGAAGGCGAGCGTGCCCAAGGAAGGACTGCTCGCGACCAAAACGGTGATGCGGGTGATTGCCATTATTCAGGGAATCCCCCTGGCGATCGGAGAGAAGTCCCACGGCAAAGACGCCGCAGGGAATGAAATTAATCCTGCGCAGGGGCAGAGCAATGCGGCGAGCGTAGACTCGGAACTGACGATGCTGGGAGTGCTGGAGCACGGGATTAACGGACATGTGCCAAACCCTAACTTCAACTCGCTGAAGCCGTTTCAGGAGTCGGGAATGATTCCTTTCTATTTGGTGGGAAGAATCGACGGCCCTGACGTGGCGACGGCGAAACGGTTGGTGGACGATGCCATTGAGACCGAGAAGTATGGGCTTTATGGCAAGGCATATGTGGACCTCGCCCAGAAGACACAAGACGGTTACAAATTGGGGGAGGACGCTCTCATCACGGCAGCCCGCGTATTGGAGACGCGGGGGATGCCGGTAGTAATGGACACATGGGAGCCAACGCTGGTGCAAAACTATCCACTACATGACTGCGCTTTTTACCTCGGGTGGTACACAGAAAATGCAGACGGCCCGTTTTTGAATCCGGCCTTTCGCTTCCGTCGCGGAGCGGTAGCCTGCCATATTCAATCCTTCAGTGCCGCAACGCTGAGATCGACGACGAAGAACTGGTGCGGACCGCTGGTGGCGAAGGGTGCATGCGCGACACTGGGGAATGTATTTGAACCGTATTTGCACCTGTGCGCGAGCTTTGATATCTTCACGGACCGCCTATTCATGGGGTTCAATCTGGCGGAGGCCGCGTGGGCTTCAACGCGCGGACTCTCGTGGATGAATGTGGTGCTGGGAGATCCGCTCTACCGTCCTTTTGCAGCACCGCCCGGCGGCGGGAATCGAAAAGTGGATGCCGACTACAAGGCGATCCGCCTCGCGATGCAAACGTGGGGCAAGCCGGAGCAGAAGGAGGACCTGATGAAAAATCTGGAGCGGGCGGCCGCGAATTTAAAGAGCGCAGCGGTTTACCAATTCATGGGACTCCATGCCCAGGCGTTTGACACCAAAACTTTCAAGGCGGCGAAGCCATGGCTGGACCTCGCGGAGCCTATGACCAAGGATGCGACAGACAAAGCGCTGGTTGTTTTCCTAAAAGCGGACGCGCTGCGACGGGACGGGGATTTAGAAGCGGCAGCAAAGTTGCTGGGTGCGTTCGCAGAGAACAGTCCCGCGGCCCCGGAGTCGGTCGCGGCGCGGGCACTGATGCAACAGATCAAAGGTTCAAGGTAACCGATGCGGCCTGACATTTCATGGTCTGACGCCGCGCGGCGATATGCAGCTTTTGTGGAAGCTTCCTCAAGCCCACGTCTGCGAGAAGGGGAGTTGTTCCCGGACGAGAGGCCGCCGGCGGACGAACTGGAGTGGCAGAGCCGGTGGTTTTCCGGCGACTTCGGGCGTGAAATGACCAGCGTGGACGGCCGGTCCTTGCAGGTGCTGGATTTTGGCTGGTGGAATCATGGCGCGGGACCGGATTTTCGGGATTGTGTCGTCGAAATTGACGGCACGGCGCAACGCGGAAGCATTGAACTGGATACCTGCCTACAGGACTGGGACGTTCACGGGCATGGGCTAAATCCCGCGTTCGAAGACACGGTGCTCCATTTGTTTTTGTATAGGCGAAGCGGTGAGTTTTTCACGCGGACTTCCACCAACCGTTGCGTGCCCCAAGTGATGCTGGATGCGAAATGCCGCTCCGCTGGCACAACAGGGCTGGTGGTCCCTGCCCATCCGGGGCGCTGCGTGCGCACGCTCACCGAACTCCCCCCTGAGCGTCTCAGGGCGTTGATGCAGGATGCCGCCCGCTACCGGCTCGAGCGCAAAGGCCAACGGTGGCGGCGCGTGGCGGGCATCCACGGGACTGATCAGGCGATATATCTAGGAATCGCCGAAGCCTTGGGTTACAGCCGGAACAAACTGCCCATGAGTGTGCTGGCCCAGCGCCTCCCGCATAAGTATCTACGGACGCGGCCGAAAGATGCCGAAGCGCTGCTCTTTGGCGTGGCAGGATTTTTGGACGGCCGGGAAGCGGACCACGGGGATGAAGCCACCCGCACATGGTTGCGCGGACTGTGGAAGAGCTGGTGGAAATACCGCACAGAGTTTTCCCCCGCTGAGCCTAGCCGGCCGATCGTTTGGACGCTCAGCGGCACGCGCCCAGTGAATCATCCGCAGCGCCGCATCGCCGCTATGTGGCAGATCGTGCAGCACTGGAAAGAACTGCGGCGCCAGTTGGAGCCAGCGGTTTTTGACGCTCGGACGCTCACGGCCATGCTGGGGGAACTGGGTCACCCCTACTGGAGCCGCCATTACACGCTGCGAGCTAAACCATCCGCCGCCCCGTTGGCCCTGTTGGGGGCCCAGCGAATCCGCGATATTATGGCCAACCTCGTCTATCCGCTGCTCATCCCGGAAAGGGAGGACCTATGGAATGGCTATACTAGGCTTGCCGCCACGGGTGAGAGCACCCGCGGCAATGTGGCGGCCATCCGCCTTCTTGGCAGCACAGCCGCAGCCGCCCCGCACTCAGGCAAACTCTGGCAGCAGCAGGCGCTGCTCCAAATCTATGAGGATTTTTGCCTCGCTGATGTAAAAGGCTGCAAATCATGTCCATTTCCGGAACAGGCGCTGACCTAAACCCTCATTGGGACCTTCTTTGCAGCGTGCCGTCAATCGGCGACAGACAGCCGCAGGAAAGAGCGGTTAGCCGAAATGGAAGGGGGAACAGTTCATGGCAAGAAATTTAATCCCGGGCCGCCGGAGAACCGAATCGCTTATGGGATGAGGGAGTGTATCAGAGTTGGTGATTGAGAGATCGTCAGTTCTGCTTTCCGGATTTCCCTGAATAGGCTGGGCAAATTTTGGCGGATTTCCCGCGGCTCCCCGATTTTGATCAGAACCGGGCCAAAAACATTTTTACGACCATACCGCCACCCGGTGCAAAACGGGCGTGACATTTTGGTGATTCCGCTAAAATGGAGGGCATATAAAATGCCTACTGACAAATCACCGCGCCCCGACCTGCTTGGCTCTGATGTGCACACGACTATACTGTGGATTCTTGCAGCGGCACTGATCACAGGTTGGGTCATCGCGCATTTTCTTTCGCGGCGGCTGTTGAGAACGCGGCCCCTACAGCTTGCCGGGTTTTCTGTGCGCACGGTGCTGGGCACGGCGGCGCTCTGGGCACTATGGCAGGCGGTGGCGCGGCATTTGGTGCTGGAAACGTCGTGGTCGTTGACGGTGTCGGGACTCATCGGGGCGTTTGCTATCGAAGTCATCATAGGGCTTTATCAGTTGGAGAAGAAGATCGTTAAGCCCACCACAGGGCGCTGGCTGCTGGGACTGCGGTTGCTTCTCACGGCCTGCGTGCTCATCATTCTGATCCAACCGGTGTTCGCGCGTAATGAAACTCGGCGGGTGGAACGGAACGTGATCGTGCTGGTGGATGACAGCGCATCAATGCAGATCGCTGACAAGGACATGCCGGTGGTGGAAAAACTAGCGCTGGCGGAGTTTGAGGGCATCCAGGTGTTGAAGGATCGGCCTGCCCTTCCCCGGCTATTCACGGAGGCGAAGCTCATGGCGGCGGCATTTGAGGGGATGGTGGAGAAATTCAAACTCTCCGACGAAGCCACGGGGGATGAGGTAAAGGAATTTATCGCCGCGAGGACCGCGGAGACCGACAAATTGGAGCAGATAGGCAACGCTTGGTCGGAATCCGTCGCGCAGGCGATGGACGAAAACCGCAAGGAGCAGCGCGATCTGCCGGATGACATGAATCGTCTGCGCAATGAAGTGAAGAAGCGATTCCTCCTGAACTTCCGCGAGAGCTTGAAAGAGTTTCGCAACGGCCTCTCCCGCGTAGATGCCCGGCAGGTGCGTTCCGGAGCCCGGGACGCGGCGCTCTATTTGCAGCGCGGCATGGAACTGGCCGCGCCTTACCTAGAAGCGGTGGAGCAGAAGTTTTACGACTCGCTGCCGACGGATGCACGCAAGCAAATTGATGCCGTCGCGGCGCGTCCGAGGGCGGAGATTGCGCAGCAGATTCTCACTAGGCAACTGGGGGACTCCAAATCGCTGGTGGATCAGATCGCTGAAAAATACACACTGCGACACATGCGCTTCGGGAAGAAGGCGGCGGAAACCGACCGGGTGGATGGGCCGCAGGGCGATGAGGATTTCCGGAGCCGCACGGACATGACCGGGGCTTTGCAGCGGATTCGCGAAAGTTATGAGGGCGACAGTCTGGCAGGCGTGGTGGTGCTTTCAGATTTCCGGCACAATGGCCGCACGCCACCCGACGATCAGGCGCGCGCCATCGGATTGCAGGGCGCTAAGATCACTCCACTGCTTGCGGGCAGCACGCGAGGAACGAAGGACGTGGCTATTATCAACGTAGGCAGCCCACAGAGCATTTTCCTCGGTGACCGCGTGCGCATCAAAGCAGACCTCAAAGCCGAGGGGCTGCGCGGCAAGGAATTGAACGTCAAACTGCTCAACGGCGACAAGGTCATTCACGAGGAAAAGATCGCGGTGCCTGACAATGACCTGCGCACCACGCTGCGGCTTTCGCATCAACCAACGGAGAAAGGCATAACCAGCTACAGCGTGAAGATCGAACCGGTGGATGGCGAGCTTTTCGCCAACAATAACGAGTGGAACTTCGATGTGGCCGTGAGCGACGACCGCACCAACGTGCTGCTCGTGGACGACCATCCGCGTTGGGAATTCCGCTACCTGCGCAACCTCTTCGACAGTCGCGACAAGTCCGTGCACCTCCAATACGTGCTGCTGCATCCCGACACGCTGGCCGGTAGCGATGCGCTGCAGGACATTCCCGCGAGCGCCTCTCGGAAGTTCGGCGAAAGCGAAGCCACACGCCTGCCGTCTTCGGCGGAAGAGTGGCGGAAGTTCGATGTCATCATCCTCGGCGACCTGCCGCCGGGCGTTCTGGGTGAAGCGACATGGAAGACCATTCGCGACTGCGTGGATCAGCGCGGTGCCATGCTCGTGCTCATCGCGGGCCCGAAGCACATGCCGCACGCCTTCAGCAACGAAACGGCACGCGGCCTTATCCCGGTGGAGTATGAGCAGCGTCAAGAACCCTACCATGAAGGGCCGGAGAAAGCCTATCGCATGATGCTCACCGCTGCTGGGCGCATGAGCCCCATCTTTATTCAGAGCGACAGCGGCATCGAAAACGCCCGCATTTGGGAAGAAGTGCCGCCGCTGCGCTGGCGACATCCGGTCAAAGGCATCCGCAAGGGCGCGGAAGTCCTCGCGTGGGCTAAGGAACTGCCCGTGGACCAGTTCGGCGAACCCATCGAAGACCGCAGCGAGTCCGCCTTCACCGGCGATCCTGCCACAGCCCTCACTAAGCAGCGCGAGGCGGAGGAAAAGAACGCGTTGTTTGTCGTTTCGCAAAACGGCCTCGGCAAAGTGGCCATGCTCAACTTCGACCACACATGGCGCTTCCGCTACGGCGTGGGCGACACCATTCACCACAAGTTCTGGGGCCAGCTCATGCGCTGGGGCGCGGGCGAAAACCTCGCCGCGGGGACGCAGTTTGTGCGGCTCGGTACGCGCCAGCTCAACTACGAGCCCGGGCAGAAAGTCCGCGTCATGGCCCGGCTCATTGACGAAACCTTCCGCCCCGTCGCGGACGGCGACGCCGCCATCACCGTCTATCGCGACGGCCAAGTGGTGCTCAAAAAGGCCCTCACCTACCAAGCCGAGTCCAACGGCATGTATGAAACGGAGTTCGAGTCCCTCACTGAACCCGGCATATACCGTATTGAACTCACCGGTAGCGATGTGGAGAAGCTGCTGGCCAAAGAGGGCGCGACGACCGTGGACCAAAAGCTCACGATCGCCAGCGGTGGCAACCCCGTGGAACTCGGCGAAATTAGCGTGGACCCGGAACTCGCCGCTCGCGTCGCCTCTCTGAGTGGCGGCATGGTCGCCAAACCGGATGAAGTCGCCAAAATCCTGCCCCTCTTCGGAGCCGCTACAAAAGACGTAATGGAGCGCAAAGAGACGACGCTCTGGGACAACTGGATCATCCTCGCCATCGCCCTCACCGCCGCCACCGCGGAGTGGATCATCCGCCGGAGGGGAGGGCTAGTATAATTTCGCTCGCAGTCACCACTTTCATTTTGCATATTCCAGCAACTTTTCGGGCAGGCCGCCCGTGCTACTGAATCACCGCCATGAACACGCACTTCACAGAACAAGGCATTCGTAATTTACCCCAGCTCATCGTGGCGCGACTCAAGGCGGTGATCCGGCGGGTGCGTCGAATTCAATTACTGAAAGGGGTATTCGCGGTGCTGGCCGTGGCCTTGATTGCAGCGCTGGTGGTGATGGGGATTGATGCCGCGTTTGCAGTGGAGAGTAAGAGCATCCGACTGACGCTTTCTTTGGCGGCGCTCGCCGTGACTGCGCTGGCACTGTGGGTGTGGCTTCTGCGCCCGCTGTCCCGGCGGATTTCTCTGACGACGGTGGCTCGGTGGCTGGAGGAACATCACCCGGAGATGCAGGAACGGATTTCCACTGCCGTGGAACTCATAGGTCAGCCCGGGCAGCACGGTTCGGAAAATTTGCTCGCGGAGGTGGTGAAGGGAGCCCTCGACGATGTCGCGACTCTCAATCCGAAGGCCGAACTGAGCAACCGGCTGGCCCGGGGTCCGCTGATTACTGCCTGCGCTGCGGCGGCCATACTCGCGGCGATTCTGATCATGTGGCCCCGGGTGACGCCGAGGTTGCTGGCGCGCCTTTTCAACCCGCTGCAGCAAATTGGAAATGCCTACGCAGACCAGATCCGTTTGCTGGCCCAGTCACGGGTGATCGCGGAAAACGAGCCACTTGATATCGAAGTGGCAGTGAAGGGATCGCCCGAACGCGTGGTGCTGCGCATGACCTATCCTGATGGGAAAGAAAGCATCGAGTCGCTCGTCAAAGATGACACCGTGAGGACCGAGAAGGGAGAGACGGGCTACGCGCTTCGTCTGCCTGCAATTCCAAAAACCTTCACGGCGCTCGCTGCTGCCGGCAAAGCGGTGACAGAGCCGTTCACCATCACGGTGCTGCCGCGGCCGATTCCAGAGAGTCTGACGCTGACGTTTGATTATCCTGCCTACACGGGTCGCCCTCAAGAAGTGCGCCCGGAAGCACCGGGCGACATCATAGCGGTGGCAGCTACCCGCGTCTTGGTGCGAGGGCAGTTGAACCGTCCGTTGAAGAAAGCGGAGATCGTCATGGACGGCAAACCGGCAACAGGCGTCCGCACTATGATGGAGAAGGATAAACAGTATATCGAGTGGCACACGGAACTGACTCCAAACCTTAAAGCCCAGTGGCACTTCGAACTGGAGGACGAGCATGGCATCAAAAACAGCCCCATCGATTACCCCATTCAGGCAGTGAAGGATTTGCCTCCGGTCATCTCCATCGATTCGCCGGTGGAGAGTGAGTTTGAACTGCGCCCGACTGAGCGGCTGCCGATCGCTTACTCGGTTCAAGAGGATTTTGGCGTATCTTCGCTGAAGATCAAAGCACGTCCGGCAGGAAAACCGGAGGTGGCGCTGGAACTGAAGCCCCTTCCTTCCCGCAGTGAGGAGGACAAGGAGTTTTGGCGTGGCGCAGCAACCTTCAATCTCGGGGAACTACTGCTGGGCGGAGTGAACGAACTGCGTTTCAACCTCGAAGTGGCGGACACCCTACCCACGGATCTTAAAGGCCCGCAGATTGCGCGCAGCAGGGAGATTCTCATTCGCATCCGCCACGATGCGAAACCGCTGATGCAGCAAACCTTTGCCGCGCAGGCGGAGGAACTGAAGCAGGACATCGAAAAGGCGAAGCAGCTGGTGCAGGAAGCGAAGCAGAACATGCAGGATAAACCGGGGCAGTTAAAGAACATGGACCAGATTCAGCCGGAGACTCTCAAGCAGATCGAAGAATCACAGCAGGCCGCAGAACAGGCAGCGGAACAATTGAACCAGATTGCCGACAAGATGGAGAAAACTGCCTATGCGCGGCAGGCAGAGGACTTAAAGACGGTGGCCGAGCAGATGGTGCAGCCGGCCGCGGAAAATGCAGAGAACATTCCACTGGCCGACAGCAAGGAGCAGCGTTCCCAGCTCGCGCAGCAGGCCGTTGAGAAGCTCGATCAGGCGCTTAACCAACTGGAACAGGAGCGGAATCAGTTGAATCAGGAGCAGCAGAATGCGGAAAACGTGGCGAAGTTGGAAGCCATCGCCCAGGAGCAATTGCAACTGGCCAAAGAGGCGGCACAAAAAGCTCAGGAGACCGCGAAGCAAGCGGCAGAGCAGGCGCGCGCGCTGGCAGACAAGGCCGCGGAGTTGGCGACGAAGCAGGAAGCCGTCGCCGAGCAGGCAAAACAGGCGGACACGCCGCAGAAGCAGCAGCAGGTGGCGCAGACGGAGCAGCAAGTGCAGCAGGAGGCACAGAAGTTTCAGGAGCAGGCTAGGGAATTCATGCGGCGGAATGCAGGGGAACTGAACCAGGATGCATCGCAGAAACAGGCTGTGGAGCAGGCCCAGCAGGACGTGCAGCAGGCCCAGCAGGATGCCCAGCAGGCCCAGCAGCAGGCAGAGCAGGCCGCGAATCAAAACTCACAGCAGCCGCAGGCTCCCCCGCAGTCGAATCAGCAGCAGGCCCAACAAACCGCTGAGCAGGCTCAGAAGCTGGCGGACAAAGCGGAGGCGCTGGCGCAAAAACAGGAACAACTGGCACAGCAGGCCGCGCAGGCGGATTCCGCACAGGAGCAGAAGCAGGTGGCGCAGGCCGAACAGCAGGCGGCGCAAGAGACACAGCAACTCGCACAGGAAGTGCAACAGTTTCACAACCAAAATGGTGAACAGCTAGGTAAGGATGCGGGTGACCGCCAGCTTGCCGAGCAGGCGTTGCAGGATACAAATGCAGCTCAGCAAGATGCCCAGCAGGCTCAACAACTGGCTCAGCAAGGACAACAGCAAAGCGAGCAGCAAGCCCAACAGGCGCAACAAAATCCCGCCGTGAAGGATCAACCGAACGCCGGACAAGACGAGGCGAAAGCCTCCGCCCAGGAGGCGCAATCCGCTCAGGCGGAACTCGCTCAGGCGTCGAAAAAACTAGAGCAACTGGCGCAAAATCTGAGACAGGATGCTGCCCAGGCTGCGGAGCAGAGCCCTGCCCCGCAGCCGCAGGGTACGGACGAAGCTCAGGCCAGTTCGCAGGAAGCGCAGTCGGCAAACCAGGAACTGGCGCAGGCCGCCGAAAACCTAGATCAACTGGCCGATCAACTCGCACAGGAGGCAGGAATAAATCCCGACCAGCAAGTGGCCCAGCAAAACCCTCAGCAGCAACAGCAGGCTGCCCAGCAGGCCCAGCAGGAATGGCAGAACGAACAAAACCAAGTGGCCCAGCAGGCCCAGCAACTACAGCAGCAACTCGCCCAGTTCAACAACCAGCAGCAGCAGCAGGCAATTCAGCAAAGTGCCCAGCAAGCGCAGCAATTGGCGCAGAAGGCGGAACAACTGGCCCAGCAACAGGGACAACTTTCAGATCAAATCGCCGCCGCAGAGACACCGCAACAGCAAACAGAACTGGGGGCGCAGCAGGCGCAGCTGGCTCAACAGGCACAACAGCTTCAGCAGCAGGTCCAGCAGCTCAATCAGCAGGCCGCCGGACAAATTGATCAAAATGCCGCCGCGCAGGAGGCCTCAGGGGAAGCCTCTGAGCAACTCACCGAAGGAGCCGCGGAAGCCCAGCAGGCCGGGCAGGAACTCGCACAGGCGGCCAAAGCAGCCGAAAGCGGCCAGCAGCCAAGCGCTCAACCCAGCAACCAGCCCGGTGAGCAAGCGCAGGGCCAGCAGAGTAGCGCCGAACAACCGGCAGGTAATGCGACAGGCCCCGGCGAAAGCCCGGCTCAGGCGGCGGAAGGCTCACTGGTCGATGCGGCGGAGGCCCTGTCTCAACTCGGTCAGGCGCTCGGCCAACAGGCGCAAGCGCTGTCGCAGGAATCTAAGGCCATGCAGGCCGGAGCACAGCAGTCGCAGCAGGCAGCGCAACAAGGCAGCCAGCAGGGTCCAAACGGGGCGCAGTCCAGTGCAGGCAACGCCCAGCAAAGCGCCCAGCAGGCTGCACAATCACTGGCGCAGGCGGCCGCGGCGGCCTCCCAAAGTATGGGAATCCCTCAAAGCGCCCGCGAGAATGCACAGAGCAAACCCGGCCAGGGGCAAGGAAAAGGTCAGGGCCAGCAGCAGGCCAATCAACCGGGCGGCGAAGGGAAAGGAGGCAAGGCCGGCCAGCAGCCGGGAGGTGCTCCGCGTGAACTTCCTCCCGAACTCGCCAAGCTGGGTCTGTCCCCTGCCGACTGGGTAAAACTGCGCTCCACACTCACGGGCACCGGCAGCGCAGACAGTGTGCAAGTCCCTGCCGAATACCGCCGACTGATGCAGGATTATTTCGGCGCACTGCGCCGTGGGGAACCGGTGGGGGAAGAAAACCGGGAGCGATAAAGGCTCGATCCGCATCGCCCCTTGCCCGTTCCCTCTATCGTGACGCGATTGTCACCAACACGCGGCTGACTCGGCGGGCTTGTCCGTCATGTTGGAATAATGTTGCCCACTATGAAAGCTACCCGGGTTGATGGCATACCGTTTCGCAGCAAGGAGGTCAGTTGGCTGGCCTTCAACTCCCGTGTTCTGCAGGAGGCCGCGGATTCCAGCCTGCCGGTGGCGGAGCGCCTAAAATTCCTTGGAATCTACTCCAACAATCTTGATGAATTTTTCCGCGTCCGCATCGCAACGCTGCGGCGCTTGATTGAGCTAGGACGCGATTACCGGAAACTGCGTCTGCCGGATCCAAAGCAAACGCTGAAGGACGCCATGCAGATAATCAAATACGACGCGGCAGTGTTCGATGCCATCTACCACGATATCTTCCGCGCACTCAAGAAGCAGCAGGTGGAACTGATCAACGAAACCTCCGTGCCACGGCCCCTGTGGGAGTGGCTGCTTAATTACTTCTTTGAAAAAGTGCGCCCGCACATCATGCCGGTCATGTTGCGCAGTTACACCCGGCTTGATCACCTGCCAGACGGGCCAATGTATCTGGCCGTAGAGATGCGGAAGTTCGGCAGGAAGGCCCACGCCCTGCTCGAAATCCCCACGAATGTCCTACCGCGCTTTGTGACCCTGCCGCAGCACAAGGGACGCACGCTGGTGATCTACCTCGACGACATCATCCGTTTTGGTCTGCCCAGCCTTTTTGCCGCGCTGCCCTACGATGAATTCAAGGCTTATGCCATTAAATTCACCCGGGATGCCGAGATTGAGTTTGATGACGATTTTACCGAAAGCCTTTACGACAAGATCGCGGAGGGCCTGCGGGCACGGCAAACCGGCAGGCCGGTGCGGATGAATTACGATGCCACCATTCCTAAAGCCTCACTGAAGCTGCTAGTGGACAAACTGGACCTCGCCGAGGGCGGCACCGTCATTCCCGGCATGAGATATCACAACCGCCGGGACCTCATGAAGTTTCCGGCCCCGGGCGGACTTGCTCCGCAGCGCCCGCTGCCGCATGATATCCTTAGCGGGGCACGGGAGAGTATTTTCCGCACCCTTCAAGACCGGGATGCCCTGCTCCATCTACCGTGGCACTCGTTTTCGCACTTCCTCGACTTTCTGCGCGAGGCCAGCCTCGACCAGTGGGTGTCGAGCATTCAAATCACCCAATACCGCCTGGCCCGAAACAGTGCGGTGGCCCGGGCGCTCATCTCGGCGGCGCAGAATGGCAAAGACATCACCGTGCTTGTCGAGCCACGGGCACGATTCGACGAGGAGAACAACATCAACTGGGCCCACCACTACCAGCAGGCCGGGGTGCGTGTCATCCTCGGTGTGCCTGGTTTGAAAGTGCATTCCAAGATGTGCCTCGTCACCCGCCGCGAAAGCGGGATCAACCGCTACTACTCAGTCCTGAGCACAGGCAACTTCAACGAGGACACGGCCGGCTTTTACACAGACCACATGCTGCTCACGGCAAATCAGGAGATCGGGGAGGACATCGCCGAGTGCTTTCGATTCTTCGCCTCAAACTGGCAGCCGCCGCAACTCCGGCATCTGGCAGCAGCGCCGTTCACATTGCGCAGCGCGATGCGGGAACTGTTCGCGGCGGAAATCGCAAACGCGAAGGACGGCCGGGATGCGGAGATTTTTCTCAAGCTCAACAATCTGGCCGATCCTGAGATCACAAATCTACTATATAAAGCAGCCCGTGCGGGAGTGCGGGTGCGCCTCATTGTGCGCAGCATGTTCTCGGTAGTGACCGGGAACAAACAGAAGTTCAGCATAGAAGCGCGCAGCGTCGTCGACCGCTACCTTGAGCACAGTCGCGTGTTTCTTTTTGCCAATGGCGGCAAGCCCCGCTGTTTCCTGTCCTCTGCCGATTTTCTACCACGAAATTTTGACAGCCGCTTCGAAACCGCATTCCCCATTCAAGATTCTTCCCTGCAAATGGAACTACGAAAGGTCATGGAGTTGCAGTGGGAAGACAACGTAAAGTCGCGGGTGCTGGATTCGCATCTGCGCAACGAAACCGCCTGCACTGGCAAAACCCCGCTCAGAAGTCAGGAGGCCATCTGCAAATGGCTGAGCGCGAAAAAACCGGAGCTCAGGAAGCGCGCTGATCCTGCTCCAGCAGCCCGGAAAGGCCGCAGCGCCAGCGCAGGCGCACCGCAATAAAGAGCGCTGCGGCAAGTGCAGCAAAAATCCATGGCCACCACGGCATGGCCAGAGCGAGGAGTTCCACATCCGTCTGTTCCTTCGAAAGGCCGACAAGTCCCGCGCTTTCGCTGGAGCGCAGCCATGCGGTCTGTATCCCGTAGAACGACATGACCGCGGCGTAGGCAAGGTTCATGGTGAGTCCTTTGAAACTGAGAACGGTGGCGCGGTGGGAGGATTCCGCCACGCGGTTGAGATACTGGCTGAGAAAGTAATGCAGCGCGCGCATGGCCAGCCAGAAGGGCACCACAAAAAGCACGCCGGCCCAACCGCCCCATGCCGTGACCCGCATGGCGACACCGGCCAGACCGATGGTGATCAATCCGGCAACCATGCCCATGTTTTGAGACGGCCGCAGCACGCCCATCAATTTTTCCACAGCCAGCGCGGTGCCGATACCAATTACGGCTGAACCTGCGAGGATGAGGCCGTTGCAGGCTTCATCAATTCCGAGCAGCCGGTAGTAGTTGCTGCCGATGGTGTAAAATAGGCGGGTAAATGAGTCGTAAAGCAGGCCGGTAAGGATGAGCACGATAGCGGCCGGACTGCGGAGAATCCATCGGGCCGTGCAGTACATTTGACTAAAACTGGCACGTGTGAGGGCGGTCAGTGAGGTCCTCCCTGACAGCCGGGGATGCGTGTCGATGAAGCGCAGGCTCATGAAGAGCGTGGCGATTGCCATACCGAAATTGAGCCAGAGTGGAATGCGCATGCACTGCTCTCGCGTCAGAGTGCCAAATATGCCCAGACGATTCATAAAGTCTGCGCTGTAGGTGGCCCCACCGGTGAGGGCCACGCACATAAACGCGAGCGACTGCCAACGCATGAGACGAGCTAGCACGCGGGTCCATGAGGCGCCGCGGTCGCCGGGCGGAAGGGTATCGTAGACAAGGGCCTCATCTGCGCCGCTGCAGCACGCCTCGGCGAGACCGCTGATGATGCGGTTTACCAGAAAGAGATAAAACGTGAGCTTCCCAGCATCGATTGGCATAAGGCAGAGCAGCAGCATTTCTAAGACCATGAGCGCCGCGGAGAAGACCACGAGACATTTGCGGCCCAACTTGTCCGCCAGCGCTCCGCTGGGCACTTCAAAGATGACAATGCTCGCCGCCCAGACAAGATTGAGCATGGCAAACTGCTCCAGCGTGAGCCCGAAGTCGAGAAACAGAATGGTGTAGATGGGGTAGTAAAAACGCGAGTTGAACAACACGCGGAACCACAGAAACGTCCGCGTGTTTCTTTCCACGACCGCCGCGTCCACTGGCAGCGCCGTGGGAGCGGACTCTGGCGGCAGCGCATCGGCCGAAGGGGGCCTCAGCGGGTTTTCCGGATCATGAGATTGGTCGCTCAAGGGATTATGGGAGAGTTTTCAGAGTTCAGTTTTTAGTTTATTCAAAAGCAGCCTAGACCCCAATCATTGCCGTCCGGCTAGTTCTTTTCCTGCTGTAGCGACGCAGCCAGATGCATCATGGCCGCATTCGCTGTTTAGGCGGCGGCACGGGTAGTAAAATGAAGCGTGACGCTATGTGCCTTCACCCTGCCGCTGGTAGTCCTTTTTTCGTGGGTAACATCCCATGTTTCCCGGTGGCGCGTCCATGGCCCTTTGGATTCAAAATAATGGTTCTGGTCGGGCATCGGCGCGGTGAGGCAACTCAACACTCTTCCAAATCCACCCGGAGTTACGGCGCTGACCGGAATCTCCCGCAAATGCCACGCGCGCACGCTGTCAGAGTTGAAGACTCGGCAGTGGCGGCACTTTCCTTTCGTTAGCATCACCCGTCTGATTTGGAGAGTAAAGTCCTTCTCCTTCCCTTGCCACATAAATCGCGGCACCTTCTGATCGAGGCGCGCCGAGGATTGATTGGCGGCTTGGCTCTCGACATCAAATTCGAGCCCTTGTGGCAGTTCGGAAACCGTCAAGACTAACACTGGGGTGAATGCCGGGGCACCACTCAATCCATCCGCAGATTCGCAGGGAGCAAGAACAACTACGGAGGCTACGAGGAGGCCCAAGGCGCGAGCGGTGATGAAATTCATGGAGAGCGATAAGTCCGAAGAACCGGGTAGAAGCAAGCCAAACCCTCAGTCTGCTGCGGCCCAACTCGGGAACTCAGGGATTACAACCATTGACACCAACGCCCGTCATTCATAATTTATAAAATTTACTTTCGACGCGTCTACTAAATCATACGCAAATAACATTATTTTCTGGAATTGTTAATAAGTTAGCCTCTTGGGAGGCCGGGAATCCACATGATCGCCGCCCGACTTTTTCAGCTAACTTGCGGTCCGCTCGCAGCCGCCCTTGCCTACGCCCAGACTTCGGGTCAACTGCAATCCAGAAGGGGACCGAACTACAGCCCGACTAGGCGGTGGGGGTCGTGAACTAGCAGGTGACCACGAACGCCCCCTACACGCTGGAAATGCTACGGGCCAAAGCGTAGGGAATTATTAGCGCTGGGATGCCAGTGGAGGAGGTGGGCTTTCTGATGAATCTAATGGTAAAGTGTCTGGACTTTTAGCCGCATCAACCGCTGCCGGAAGACCGTCACCGAAAACATCATGGTAGCACTTGATCATCGGTTGAGCCTTAAAGAGATCCAGTGCTCCCGTCAGTCCCTCTACATAATAGAGCAAGGTGCGGAAAAACACGGGGAAAAGCGGGCGCTGCGCTGCCGGGGTGGCGGGGGGTGGCGCTAGCGCCTCCAGCCCTTCCTACAAAGAAAGCGGAAGCCTACTCAGAAATGCGAAAGTCAGCAAGCGCAGCTGCGGCTTCAAAACGCGCAGCATGTCGATGTCGGCACCCGCCCCAGAAGCGGGCGGAGCCTCCGCACGCCCGGAGCCGGGGGTGACTTGCTCTTTCCAGACGCCGTAATTATGATTATACTAAACCATGGGAATTACCGCCATCGCTGGTCGCTCCCAAACGCAACGCAGGCCAGCCTCCATCTGTTCACTCCCCAAACTTCGAAAGATTCTTATGAAACTCACACTTCTTCTGCTCACTCTACTCTCCTTCAGTCCTGCGCAGTCGCAGGACACCGGGGACGTCTATAAAAAATACGAAACCGATGTGAGCAAGTCGGTGAACCGGGGCTTTGAATACCTCCTGAGTGCCGAGCAAAAGGACGGCACTTTCCCGGAATCCCACGGCAGAAGCACCGGAATCTCGTCTCTCATCGGTATGGCCTTTCTCGCCAAAGGCCACACTCCTGGCAACGGTCGCTATGGCGAGGCCCTGAACCGCCGCATCGACTTCGCGCTGCAAAATGCCAGGGGAGATGGCCTCATCGACAGCGGCGACCACGGCAACGGGCCCATGTATGCGCACAACATTTCCACCCTCTTTGTCTCCGAAGTCTCCGGCATGGTGGACGAAGCCCGACAAAAAGAGATCGATGCCATCCTGCCGAAAGCAACCGGCATCATCCTGCGCGCACAGGCAGTGAAAAAAGAGCAACGGCATCAGGGTGGGTGGCGTTATCACCCCAACAGCACCGACAGCGATCTCTCCTGCAGCGGGTGGGCGCTGATGGCCCTTCGCTCCGCCCGCCTCAACGGCGCACCTGTGCCGCCCAAGGCCATTGAGGATGCTGTTTTATACGTGCTTCGGCATCAGGAGACCAAAATGGGACACTTTGGTTACATGGATGAGCACCAGCACAAGGAATCCCTCACCGGGGCAGCACTTTTGTCACTGGAAGTCTGTGGACGGCATGGGTCAAAGGAAAGCCTGCTGGCCGGCGACTGGATACTTGAAAATTTCATTCGTTTACCACGGGCGGAGTTTGAATACTATGGCAACTATTACAATGCACAGGGCACCTTCCAGCTTGGCGGCAAATACTGGAAGGCTTACGCCTCTTGGATGTATCCCCACTACCTCGAGGAGCAGGATAAGGACGGCGCATGGAAGGACTCCCGCTTTGGAAAGACCTATGGCACCGCTATGATGATTCTCGCTTTCACAGTACCCGCACGCCAGTTGCCAATTTACCAGCGGGACGAGCGGATCGATGAGGAGCAGTAGCGTCCTGCAAAGGAGCAGACAGAAATACTTGCCTAATGGGCGGAAACTGTGCTAAAAGGAACCGAAATCTTCCGCCATGATGATTCGCCACCTTCTTGCCAGTTCACTCCTCGCGCTCACGGTTCCCTGCGCCGCTGACGATAAGTCGGCGGCTGCCCCTGAACCGGTTAAGCCAGCCAAGGCTCCCTCCGCCGGATCTTTGCCCAAGGATGTGCTGATGTTTTTCGGCAAGGTTACAGGCACCGTAGAATCCTTGGATAATGAAGGAAAACAGCTCAAAATCAAAGTGACGGAGGCCACCGCCAACAGTGAAAAAAACAAGGCACCGAAACCTGAGACACTTAGGGGCATGACTATCACCATAACCCCTCTGGAAAAAAAACAGAAAGACGGCACCAAAAAGCTCGACGCCGCTGTGCTCGAATGGATGAAAGGAGCCGAAACCGGCGACTCAGTCACGATCAGCATCCGAGCCAGTTCGAAAGGTGAAGTCTTTCGACTCCTAAGCGTGCCCACCGCTGCCCCGAAATGACGAATCTCTCACTCTCACCAAGGTTTATCTAGCGCGGTCAGCATCGCCCGCGTTTACGCAGGCAACCCAACCTACTCCCTTATGAATCAGCAACAATACGAGGACCCTCAGAACGAATACATCCATGTTAAGGAGGAGGAGGCTCCCCGCCGCCATGGCTACTGGCATAAAGTGGGAGGTGGATCCCTTTTCATAAGCATCCTCGTGCACGGGATACTTGTTGTCGTCGCCCTACTCATCATCTGGCAAACTGGCGGGCCAAAAGAGGAGCCACCGCCCGAGTTTCTGCCCGGCGGCGGCGGCGGCGGCGGCGGCGGCGAAAAACTGGCACTCAAGAAACAAAAATCCGTCACTCACGCCCAGCCTCGCACCAAACTTGCCTCTCTTTCCCAATCCACCTTCACACTCCCTAATGTGAGCAACATGGCCAACATGCCGTCCCTGACCAGCGTACAGATAGGCGGTGGTGGGCTCGGCACAGGGGTCGGTAGCGGGCGTGGATCTGGCCGGGGCAATGGCGTAGGTTCGGGCATCGGCAACGGGTGGGGCCCCGGCGCGGGCAATGGCTTCATTTCCATCCCTAAGCTCATGCGCAGCCGCTGCAGCCCCCAGGAGCGCAGTGTCAAAATGAAGGAAAACGGGGGCAATGATAACTGCGAGAAATCCGTGGTCAAAGGCCTGGACTGGCTTAAGGCCAACCAAAATCCGGACGGTTCGTGGGGTAAATCCCACGTGGGCGCAATGACTGGACTGGCCCTGCTCGCATATCTGGGACACTGCGAAACCCCGGAATCGCTCAAGTATGGCGAGACGGTGCTTAAGGGACTAACTTACCTGATAGAACTGGGCAACAAAAACCAGGCTCCCTTTGACGGCATCTATTCCACTAAACCCGCAGAACCTTCCAGCACCTACGAGCATGGTATAGCCGCCTACGCCATGGGCGAGATGTATTCTTTTTCAAAGCTCGGGGCCAAAGCGATTCCTGGCCTGCGCGAGAGCTTTGAACGAGGTGCCGGCATCATCATTGAAAAGCAGAATAAGGCCGGATCATGGGGATACAAAGGCGGCATCGGCTATGATCCGTATGGCGGCAACGATCTCTCAGTAACAGGCTGGCAGTTCCAAGCCTTGAAGGCTGCCAAGCATACTAACCTGAAGATCCCCGGGCTTCCTCAGGCTATCAAAAAAGTGGAAGAATATTTGGAATCCACGCAGACACCTGACGGCGGTTTCGGTAATGCAAGTCGCGACACTCACTACAATCAGTGGAACCTTACCGGTGCTGCCCTTCTGGGCCTCCAAACCCTCGGGGTCGGCAATACTGGCAAGATTAACAAAGGCATCCGCTGGCTGGTCGATGAAACCAAAAAAGAACCACTTGATTGGAATGCAGACTGCCATCTTTACACATGGTATTACAACACTCAGGCCCTGTTCCAGAAAGGCGGCGAACCTTGGGATGTTTGGAATGACCAATTCCAGAAGCTCCTCCTCGAAAACCAGAACGAGGACGGTAGTTGGAAGGTTGAGGGCGTCGGTCATGTGGGCTCTGCTGGCAGCGGAGCAGCCGGTGGTGATGCCAACATCTACCGCACCTGCCTATGTACCCTGATGCTGGAGGTTTACTATCGCTACCTGAAGGTAGGCGACCGCGGTACTGACGCTGCCACCAGCAATCTGCTCCCTGTCAACAAATAACGCAGAGCTGAGCACCCGAGTCTCCATTCCTCAAAACAATCCGCCATTTGGCAGCCTATTGCGCACTCGCTTTTAACAATTAATCCTATTTAACGTTTACCGTAAATTTTCTCATTTTATTTCGAAGCAGCATTATAATTAGACGGTAAATAAATTGACGGTAGATTTATTTACCTATTCCGTCCAATGCAGCGCCCCTAAAAATGTCCCTCCGTCGGTCGAGTTCATCGCCTCAAGGTCGGCAATCTTCATGGGGCAGGCTTAAAAGTTAACATGGGCCACCGGCAATGCTTCCAGCGTGACCATCAGCCATGAGGTGGGCACGGTGCCGAGCATCAGCTCAAAGAATGTCGTCCCTGAGGGCACCACCACATAGACTTTATCCGCATCGAATACCTTTGGCACTGTCTCCCGCAGCGTCACGGTGACAGTGGCTCCCGGGGGCGATTTCCGGTATTATCTTCTCGTTCCACACCGGACTGCGCGATAATGCCTCAGCAGACTCTGTCCAGCTATCAGAATTTCAACTGTTGCTGCATGGCGCGCGCCTTGCCGGAGCGACCGCCAGTGCACTCGGAGGCAGCAGCCTTGAGATCAAGGGCCCGGCACAAGCAGTTGATGACAGCTTTACCTCCGCGTGGCGTTATGCCACCAAAATCGTCCCTCTCGTTCTGGACTTCGGCGCACCCACCGGTGGCAACGGCTACCGAATCGGCGCGGGAAGAGGTGCCCACTCATCCGATCCCGTAAGCTGGCGACTCGAAGGCAGTCTTGATGCGACTACGTGGGTGGTTTTGGACAAAAAGGTAAATCACCCGGCCCCCGAGGCCCGTGGGGTTGTCAGTGGGCAGTTATTTTTCACAGTCCCTCCGAACGAAAATCCGTTAACCATTACGGCATCAATCCTCAATCCGGCCAAAACCCATGTCAGCATCACATGGGAATCTGAGTTCGGGTTCAGCTACACCATCCGGCGGTCTCCTGATCTTTCGGAAGGCAGTTGGACAGATGTGGCCACGGGATTGAGCGCTGCGGGTGCCTCCACCACAGCCACCGTCGCCCTTGGCGATGGCTCGCGTGCCTTTTTCCAAGTAAACAGCGAGCAGCCTTCCGGGGTTTTAGGGAGTGCCCGGCTGCACACTGGGATTTGCACGTCCGGAAGTTACGGTTTAAGGCAATGCCATGCGCCACATCCTCTTCATGACTGCACTCACCGCCACCGCCGCTGCGGAACCCGCTAGGTTCAATTACGACGAATCAAAAGTTCCGCCTTACTCGCTGCCGGACCCCCTTCGCAGCGCCGCCGGCGCTGCCATATCCAGCAAAGAAGCATGGATAGGCGGACTTCGCGAGGAAACCAGACAGCTTATCGAACGCGAGATGTTCGGAAAAGCTCCGGCAAGGCCTAAGCTTAACTTCAAAGTGGAGGAGGAAGCGACGCCTGCACTAAATGGCAAAGTGAGGCGCAAGCAGATTGCCGTTTCCTTGAGTGGAAAAGCAGAAGGCCCTTTCATGGATATGCTCCTCTATGTGCCCGCCGGGGCCACCGGACCGGTGCCCGTGCTCTTCGGGCTCAACTTTCAGGGAAATCAGGCCGTTAGCCGCGACCCCGGCATCCACCTCTGCCGTTCATGGCTGCGGGAAGATGTAAAAGGCGGCATCGTCCAGAACAAGGCCACCGAAGCATCGCGCGGACTCCAGGCTGACAGCTGGCAAATCGAATACGCAACCAGCCGCGGCTATGGCGTTATGACAGCATGCTACTGTGACATTGATCCCGATTTCCATGATGAATGGAAGAACGGCGTCCACGCCCTGTTTCCGGAGATTGAGGCCAAGCGCGACGGTGCCACATGGGGGGCCATTGCGGCATGGGCATGGGGTATGAGCCTTGGCATAGATTACCTCGAAAGGGAGCCCCTCGCCGATGCAAAGCGCGTTATCGCCCAAGGACACTCCCGTCTTGGAAAAACAGCGCTCTGGGCAGGAGCTAGCGATACCCGCTTCGCCCTCGTTATTTCCAATGACAGTGGGGCCGGCGGAGCCGCTCTGAATAAGCGCATCTTCGGTGAAACTGTAGGCCGCCTGAACTCAGCTTTCCCTCACTGGTTCTGCGGCAACTTCAAAAAGTATTCGGACAAGGAGGGAGACATGGCCTTCGACAGCCATCAAATCATCGCCCTCATTGCCCCGAGGCCAGTGCTCATCACCAGCGCGACCAAAGACCTCTGGGCAGACCCAAAAGGAGAATTCCTGGGCGGTCTGCACGCCAACCCAGTATACAAGCTGCTGGGCACAGACGGCATGACAGCCGAGGAACAACCGCTCCCGGATAAACTCATCGACAGCACCATCGGCTATTTCCTGCGGACGGGTGAGCATGATGTAACCAAAGCCGACTGGGAAGCTTATCTTAACTTCGCCGACAAACATCTCCCGAAACCCTGACCCCGCGCGCAATGCCCACCCGCCGTCAGTTTCTCCAGACTACCACAGCGGTTGTGCTGCCGGGCCTGGCACCCGCCGCCGGACCAGCGCTGCCCACGTGGCGGCTTTCGCCTGAAGGTTGGGGCAATGCGCCCGCGGATAATGTGAAAGCCGTAATCGATTCCGCGATACTAGAGCTGTGGCGTCATTTTCCGAGACGGACAATTGAGCCCATTTTCATCCAACGCGGAAAGGAAGGCCCTATCGTTCACTTCAAGCGCAACGGGCTGAAAGAAGTGGTCATGATGCTCGACACTCAGGATCTCTATTGGTGTCAGTATGTTTACCAGTTCGCGCACGAATTCTGCCATATCCTGTGCGGATTCGATGACGACTGGAAAGGCAACCTCTGGTTCGAAGAAAGCCTCTGCGAGACCGCCTCGCTCTTCGTACTGCGGCGGCTAGCTGAAACGTGGGCCAAAAAAGCCCCCTACGAAAACTGGCGTAGCTATGCCTCAAATTTCGCCGAGTATGCTCAGGATGTCATCGACAGCCGAGTGAACCTCCCCGACAACGACATTGAAGGCTTTTACCGCCGTCATCAGGCAGAACTGGAAGCCAACCCCACAGACCGGGAACTCAACGGTAGGTTCTCGCTGTTCCTTTTGAGGCAAATCGAGACCGCCCCATCCCTCTGGGAAAGTGTCACATGGTTGAACAGCGCCCCGGCTCAA
This sequence comes from Akkermansia muciniphila, assembly GCA_945861415.1. Taxonomy (GTDB): domain Bacteria; phylum Verrucomicrobiota; class Verrucomicrobiia; order Verrucomicrobiales; family V1-33; genus V1-33. The sequence goes on from CAMAUV010000036.1 coordinate 33,484, forward strand.
AAAGGGGAGACGCTCGCCACCTACCTGCTCAAGTGGCATAACGCGGCACCAGCCCGCTGCCGGGGTTTCATTGAGACCATTGCCCGCAAACTTGGCCAGCCACTCGCAACCTGACTGACCAAAATGTTTGCAGCGACTCCGCCCCGCTCGCACTTAAGGGCCAACCTAAGCGCTATTTTTTTTCCTCTGCCTTCTTCACCACGCCATACATCAATCCACCGGTGCCGCCTCCGCTCCACGTGCCGGAGTAGGTGTCTTCATGCACGAGAACCCGCGCGGAATATTTGGCGGTGCCCGGCAACCCCATGTTGTCCACGACAATGACAGCGGTGTCACCCGCCCATTTTACCTGAACGGGAACGGGCGCGTTAAAGGTGAGGCCAGCGTATTCGATTTTAGCCGTTATTATCCATGAGCCGTCGGTATTTTTCACCACGGAAGCGATGGTGTATTTGTCATCCTTATCCGGCCCCAGCTTGCCGTCCTCAATAAGGCACCAACGGCCGGACATGACGGCACTGGTCATGGTGTCGGTGAACTTCTTCTCCAGTTCCTCTTGAGTCAGGGCGACCTTGCTACCCGCAGCGGCAGTCGGAGCGGCTTCTTTCTCAGCCTCCTGCGCGAAGCCCGGAGAAAAAAGGAGAACAGTGAAGAGAGCTAAGTATTTCATGATGAGGAGTTTTTACCAAGAATTCCAACTGCGCCAAGCAGGCATTCAAGCCGGATGGATCATGCGGTTCGCAAGGCTTCGATGGCTTTTTCGAGGGACGTGGGATCACTGATACTTTGGACCCATGTGCCTTTGCTGATTCGGCCTAACATCCCCGCAAGCTGGCCTCCGGGGCCAAGTTCCAAGAAGTGGGTATGGCCCGCGTTGAGCAAATACTCCATGCTCTGAGCCCAGCGCACGGAGCCGGTGACCTGATTCTCCAGAGTGCGGCAAATATCGGCAGCTCTATTGACCGGCTGGGCTTCTAGATTGCAAACCACAGGAAACTGCGGCGCGAGGATCTCCGTCTGCAAAAGTTCTGCGGCCAGCTTTTCCTGCGCGCTGCGCATGAGGCGGCTGTGATAGGCCCCGGCCACCGGCAGTTCCTTGCCACGCAGACCCCGCTCTTTAGCCAGCACGGCGCAGCGGGAAATGTTTTCTTTGGCACCACTGAGCACGATTTGCCCTGGCGTGTTAAAGTTAGCCATGTCCACATCGCTGTCATTGGCCAGTTGGCGGATTTGCTCCTCTTCGCCACCGAGTATGGCAATCATAGAGCCTTGGGTGGCTTCGCAGGCCTCCTCCATGAACAGCCCCCGGCGGGCCACCAATTTAAGTCCGGTTTCAAATTCGAACGTACCGGCTGCTGCGTGAGCGGTGAATTCTCCAAGCGAAAGCCCCGCTGCCCCGGCGATCTCCAAGTCCGGCAAATGCGTCCGAAGCACGGCCAGACAAGCAAGTCCGTGAGTGTATAGCGCCGGCTGGCAGCGGCTCGTGCGCGTGAGCTCTTCCATCGGTCCATCGAACATCACCCCGGAAAGGGAGAAACCGAGCGCATCATCCGCGCGGGTAATCAGTTCCTGTGCAGCCGGAAAAGCGGCCACTAGTTCGCGGCCCATGCCCACGGATTGAGCACCTTGGCCTGCGAATAGAAGAGTGACGGGAGGCATCATTGTAGTGTTTGAGTGGAGAGTGTTCGCTTAGCGGGTCTGCTAATTTATAGGGGGGACACCCGAGGACTGAGACCCGAACTCTGAAAACTGAAAACTTCGCCGGGGCTACCTCCAATCCGCCGGGGGTTCTGCAAAAAGAATCCGGCTCCAGCGGGTGAACGCATGGAGCCGGACTGTTTTAGGGTAATAGGAATCTGTACAACTCAGGGCTTCGCTGGTTTCTCTTTCTCGGCGCCTTCGGCTGCGGGCTTATCAGCATCCGCTTTGGGGGCGTCCTCTTCTTTCTTGGCGTCCTCTTTTTTCGGGGCGCCGTCCTTCTTTGTGGAATCCTTTTTGTCCGCGTCCTTCTTCACCTCAATCTTCGGCGGCATCTTGCCGTCTTTGTCCGGAATGGTGACTTCGATGGGCGGAGTGACGGCCTCAATTTTGCCGCTAGGAGTGGGAGGAGTTAGTTCTACAGGATTCACGCTGACGGGTGGCGTGGTAGCACCGTTACTTGGGGTAGTTGCCGCCCCAGTGCCTTCAGCAGGGGTGGCGGCCTTGTCCTTCATCAGGTCGGTCCGTTTTTTTACGATCGGGTCGATCACGAACTTCTGAACGAGGAAGATCCGCTCTTTTAATCCCTGCTCCTGCGCCAACTTTTCCTGCTTGGTCTTGAGCGTATTCTTGAAGGTATCTTCGGCTGCTTTTTTACCATCGTCCCATGCCTTTTTGTCCGTGTCATACTTCGCCTTGTCGGCGTCGTATTTCTTTTTGTCCTCCTCGTATTTCTTCTTGGACTCTTCGGTGGCATCCGCTGGCAGTGCGGGAAGTTCCACGGGAAGTGTCGGCATAGGAGGCGCGTATGCAGGCGGTGTTTCGTCCAATTTACCGTCCACCGAAAAAGTCATGTAATACCTCTCAGTGGTATCAGTAGCGTCAGCGTTCGTGGCCTTGGCGCCCACCTTCACTGTGTAGATCAAGCCATCGAAGGATTCGATGATGGTCGTATGAGTGGGCTTGTCCAGACCGGCCTTATCCTTCTCGGTAGCAGGAAGAATGTCATCAAAGCTGGGGAAGGAAAAAGCGGAACCCGATGCAGAAGCCTTGCTCGCATCGAATTCCTCGCCCTCCTTCGGTGCGTCTAGCTTCAATTCACCGCCATCAGTTTCGCGGGCGAGTTTCCATGTCTCCTCCGGACTGGTACCGGTCACAGTGATGGACTTCAGGCGCTCAACCTTAAAGAACTTATCTTTGTCGATCCAGCCTTTGGGATCAGCCTCCAGTTTGGCGAAGCCGTCCTTGGCTTGGTAGACAAAGCCTTCCTCGCCCTTCACTTTCATATACTGGTATTTGGGAGATTTGGGCGTCATACTGAAAGACCCCTCGTCTTTGTCTTCCAAGCGTTTTCCGACCAGAACAGTGGCCATATCTTTTCCGCCGCCGTCCTTGAAGTTGATCAGCGTTCCCGTGTCATCCGCAGGAGCCCCCGAGCCGGGCTCTTTCAGCTTCAGGCGGCCCATCTGGCTTTCGCCTACTTTCTGAACTTCGGCGATGCGGAGCGCAAAGGCATTGTCGCGCAATTCATTGACGGCGGTGACGCTGGCGGGAAATCCATCGCGCGACGGCACGATCCACTTCCCGTCCTTGAGAGCGATCTCCACGGTGTTCTTGCCGTCATTGACAGACATAGTGCTCACATCGGCAGGCGCAAAGCCCTTGAGCACATCCTGTCCGACTTTCGCCGGGGATTTGCTCACGACGTTACTACGTTTGGCGTTAAGATAATAAGCGACGACCAAGCCAGCGGCGAGGACTCCGATGAGGATGATGAGTTGTTTGCTCTTCATAGGTAGTTATTAATGGGCTGCTGTATTGAAGCGGCGGGTGATGAAGACGACGATACCGGCCAAGGCAACGACGATAGGCGGAATGAGCACATTCTTCCACTTTATGGAGTTTACTTGCTCATCAATCTCCTTCTTGGCCTTTTTCACAAGCTGATATTTCTTCTGACCGATCTCAATCTGGCTTTTCTGGTCTTGCATAAGGCCAGTGTAGAGCGCCTGATTACGCTCCTTGTTGGTTTTCGCAGTGCTAATCTTTTCCTGGAGTTTGGTGCGCTCGTCTTCGAGCTTTTGCAGCTCGGAGCGGATCTTTGTCTCGGCTTGTTCCTTGATCTTGTTGAGGGTGGAGAAGGGCCGAATGGCGGCTCCGCGGGAGCGGACCTTCATGAGGTCAGCATCGCCAGCAGCTTCGTCCACCATGTTGAGGGCCATGGCGACGTTGCCGGTTTCCCCCATATTGCGGGTCAACAAGTCGCAAAGCATGTCACTGTCTGCCACTAGGTAAACCGTGCCGGGTTTTTTGCTTTCCTTGAGTTGCTCCGTCGTGGTCGGAGCAGTGCCGGCAGAGGCAGTTCCAGGTGCTGCCGAAGGCGGATTTACGCCGGCGGGAGGAGGCAGGAGGTTCGCAGTGGGGTCTTGAATAGGTGGCGGCGTCAGCGGCAGCGGCGGAGTCGCATCCCCCGGGGCCGGGGTTCCGGGCGCCGGGGTGGGTGTGCCCACGGCGGGAGCCGCTGGAGTGCTAGGAGCAGGAACCGGGTCGATAGAAATCGGCGGAGTGGTTGCCGAAACCGGGGCGGGCGTTCCGGCTGCCGGGGCTGGGTTTGCCGCAGCGGCGGGAGCTGCCGGCGGTGTGGCAGCAGGCGGAGTCGCGGCAGGTGCCGGTGCACCTTCAGCACCCTGAGCACCTTGCGGTCCTCCGCCGGGGAACCCACCCGGGAAGCCGCCACCCGGAGGACCGCCTTCCGGTTTTTCCGGAGCGGGAGCGGGCTTACCCTCGGGGAAGGATGTCTTGAAATTGCCATCCAGCCTCATGGCGAGTAGACGCGGATTTTTTTCTGGTGAAAACTTCCGCTCCAGTTCCTCAAATTTTTGCTGACCTTCCGGCGTCTGCGGATTGATCGTGGCGTATTCGGTGCCGACCAACGAGTGGCCCGCAGTTGTGCTGACGTAGCGGGTCTCGTTAAGACCGGTCGCGGGCGAGCCAGCGAAACCGCCACTGAAGATAAACCAGAGATTCGTGATGTCTTTGACCACGTTTTCGGTCTTGGTGATCTGCTCTTTGCCGAGGGTAAGCAGAATGGGCGTATTGAAGTCGCGGCCCATCGGGGTGCTCGCTCCTTTATCCGCCACAATCTTCGTGCTGTCGAAGCTGTAGCCCCATGTGGTGAGCAACTTGCCAAGGCTGGAACCGGTATCTACTGCACCGGGACTCATGCCGGGAGGCATGCCCGGCTGCTGACCGCCGGACTGGGACGCCATATAGCTGTAGCCGTCCACAAAGGCCACGATCCGACCGCCGTCGAGCAAATATTGATCCACGGCGTAGAGCGACTCCTCGCTGATGCCGGCAGGGTGAACGAGCACGAGAACGTCCACACCTTCCTTCGCGTCCTGCGAGGTGGTCTGAATGGCCTTCACGCCCATGTCGATGGTCTTCACCTCGTATTGGCTCTTAAGGTCGGAGTAGAAAGCCCATGGCGGGCTCTGATTGCCGCCGAAGGGCATCTGGTTACCCGCGAGTTTGAGCGGAGTCATAAGACCAATGCGCTTGCGGTCGCGGCGGGTGACTTCGCTGACGGAACGGCTGAGGTAATACTCAATACGGTCGTCTTCACTGCCGGCGATGGAGAGAAGTTCCGGCACCCAGTTGATGATGGCGGTCTTGTCCAAGCAGGTGATGGTCATACCGAAGAACATTCCGCGGTTGCCCTGGATGCCGCTGGTCACGGCCTGTTCCTCTTCGTCAGAGGTCGGAGTGACGACTTTCTTCTCCACCTTGATGAGGTCGGGCTTCAACTCTTTGTAGCGGGCCAGCCAGTTCATCGTCTCTTCCACCGCAGGGACAAACTGAGGCGGAAGGATTTCGTTTTCGCTCACAAAGAGGCGGAGAGTGACTTCGGTATCCACACGCTCGACGATGCTGCGGGTGCCTTCGGTGAGACTGTGGGTTTTGAATTCCGTGAAGTCGAGGCGTCCGTTCGTGGCGGAGACGCCCCAGTTCACGGCGGCAACGATACCGGCGACGACGAGTGCGCCGACAGAGGTGAGCAGCAAGCCAGGGCCTTTACGGACGCCCGGGGCCGGTGCGGAGGGTTTGTTATCAGAAGGATTGCTCATAGCGTTTCAGTTTGAATGCCGGAGATGGAAAGTTAGGGATTAAGAGCGTTTGGAGCGGATGATGACGCTTGTCAGGTAGAGACAGAAGCCGATGATGCTGAGGAGATAGACCAGCGACTCAACGCGCATGAGGCCGCGGCTCATTTCGTTCTGGTGGAAGGAAAGGCTGAGGCCGTTTGCGAGATTGGAGAGCCACTCGCCGCCGAGTCCGCGCAGGAAGTCATTCACCTGAGGGATGCCGAACACGACCAGCAGGAAGCAAATGAACGCGGAGATGAGCACGCAGACAATCTGGTTCCGAGTGACCGCGGAGACGGCACAGGTAATGGCCACGGAGGCGGCTCCCACCAGCAGGCTGCCGATGTAACCGGACCAGACGACACCGGTGTCTGGCTCGCCGAGGTAACTGATGGTGAAGACCATGCCGATGGTGCAGAGCAGCATCGAGGCGATGACCGTGGTGGCGGCGAGAAATTTGCCCCAGATGGCCTGCCACGGCGAGATGGGCATAGTGAGCAGCAGTTCGGTGGTGCCCATGCGGTGCTCTTCAGACCATAGCCTCATGCCGATGGCGGGGCCAAAGATCATGTAGACCCAGGGGTGGAAGAAGAAGAACCAGTAGAGCGAAGCGTTGTTGCGCTCAATGAAGCTGGCGAGGCCGAAGGGGATGCCGATGGTGAAAATGGCGAAGAGTGCGATGAGCACATAAGCCATAGGGCTCAGGAAGTAGCTCTTCAGTTCTCGCTTAAAGATGATCCAAACGTTACGCATAGTCAGTAGGAGAAAAAGTTGTTGATTTACAGAGGGTTAGGCTTTGCCTTGGGAAGTGAGTTCGCGGAACATGTCGTCCAGACGACCGAGGTCTTCGTGGAGTTCGATGATCTGGAGGCCCTTGCTCTGGCAGAGGGTGGAAATTTCCCCGGCCAGCACACCGCGGGCGGCCTTGCGGGGCTTAACGACGCCGGTGAACCCGGAAGCGGTGGACTCGCCGTCCACACCGGAGGCGTGCGACAGGCGGCTCAGTTCGGCTTTGATGGCGTCGCCACTGGTGCCGTGGATCTGCACCTGCACCTGACCGGCGCGGGTCGCGCGGCGGCGGAGTTCATCCGGCGTGCCGTCCGCCACGATGCGGCCCTGGTCGATGATGATGGCGCGGGAGCAGCAGGCTTCCACTTCTTCGAGGATGTGAGTGGAGAAAATGATGGCCTTCGTTTTGCCCATCTCTTTAATAAGGTTCCGCACCACGTCCTTCTGGTTCGGGTCGAGACCGTCGGTCGGTTCGTCCAGTACGAGCACTTCCGGGTCGTGAATGATGGCCTGGGCCAGACAGGTCCGGTGGCGGTAGCCCTTTGAAAGCGTGTCGATGGCCTGGTGACGCACCTTTTGCAGGAAGCAGGTCTCAATCGCCTTATCCACTGCTTCCTTTTTCACCCCTCCGGCCATGCCCCGAAGTTCTGCTGCGAAGTTCAGGAAGCTGCTCACTGTCATATCGAGATAAAGCGGGGCGCTTTCCGGAAGGTAGCCGATTTTAGCCTTCGCGGAATTCGGATCATCCTGAATGTCCGCACCGCCCACGGATACCGAGCCCGAGCTGGGTGGCAGGTAGCCTGTGATCATGCGCATAGTGGTCGATTTTCCGGCACCGTTGGGCCCTAGGAATCCGAGGACTTCGCCCTTCTTCACAGAGAGAGAAAGATCGTCCACGGCCACTTTCGGCCCGAAGTGTTTGGACAGGTTGTTGACTTCGATCATACTTAAGGATGTAGGTTAAGAGAATTGGTTAGGGTCACAGAGATCCGGCGTCGCTTAGAAGCTAACTTATTCTGGCTTTCCGGATGCGCCGACGCGAAGAGCGCCACCCGATGACCGGTTTGTCTAAGAGCACAAGAAAATTTATCCGTTCTGGGCAAAATATATTCAAGTTTCTTCTGAAATCCTCCATTTGGGCCCGCCCCTTCCCATCCCGACAGGCTGTAAACCCTCACATTCAACTCTCTTTAAATTCCCTTTGACCAGTCCGCGGACTGAGCAGAGTCTCGCCGCCCTTGCCGCTAGGGGACCTCCCGGCTTTTACCAAGGCATCCGTCGCACATGAGTCTGCATACTATTTCCGTCCTCGTCGAAAACAAATTTGGCGTGCTAGCCCGCGTGGCCGGCATGTTCAGTGGCCGCGGCTACAATATTCACACCCTAAATGTTGGCCCCAGCAACGATCCCAAAATTAGCCGCATGACCATCGTCGTGCGAGAGAAGGAAATGGTGCTCAATCAGATTATCAAGCAACTCGACAAGCTTGTGGACGTCATTCAGGTCATCGATTTCCGCGAAGGCGCCTACGTGAACCGCGAACTCGTCCTCTTGCAGGTCAAAGTGGAGCGCCAGAACCGCGCCGAGGTCATTGAACTGTGCCAGATCTTTCGCGCCAAGATCATCGACGTCTCTCGCCGCGCCGTAACCATCGAGATTACTGGGGACAGCGGAAAAATCGACAAATTCGTCGCCCTTATGAATACCTTCGGCGTGCTCGAACTGGCGCGCACCGGCCGCATTGCCCTGCCCCGCGTCTCCATTGACCCCGCCGACGAAAAGCACTGGCAGGGCCCCAAGTCCACCGACTACTAAAATTCCCGCACTAAGCACCAACGTACTAAGCACTAACACCAACATGCCAGCCAAAATCTATACTGACAAAGACGCCGACCTAGGAGCCCTTAAAGGAAAGACCTGCGCGGTCATCGGATTCGGAAGCCAAGGCCACGCCCACGCGCTCAACCTCAAAGAAAGCGGCGTCAAAGTCATCGTCGGCCTTTATAAGGGCAGTAAGTCCATCCCCGTAGCCAAGGAGCAGGGCTTTTTAGTGTTCGACACCGCCGAAGCCGTGAAGAAGGCCGATGTCATCTTCGTCGCCGTGCCCGACACCAAGATTCCCGCCTGCTACGAAGCCGACATCAAGCCCCACCTCGTTAAGGGCAAGACCCTCCTCTTCAGCCATGGCTTTGCTATCCATTACAAGACCATCGTGCCCCCGGCAGACATCGACGTCATCCTCGTCGCCCCCAAAGGCCCCGGCCACATTGTTCGCCGCCAGTTCACCGAAGGCAAAGGCGTGCCCGCCCTTATCGCCATTTATCAGAACCCCAGCAAGAAGGCCAAAAAGACCGCCCTCGCATGGGCCAAAGGCGTCGGCGGCACCCGCGCCGGCGTTTTGGAGACCAGTTTCAAGGAAGAAACCGAAACCGACCTCTTCGGCGAGCAGACCGTGCTCTGCGGCGGCACCTGCGCCCTCGTTCAGGCCGGATTCGAAGTTCTCGTCGAAGCTGGCTACTCACCCGAGATGGCCTACTTCGAGTGCCTCCATGAATTGAAGCTCATCGTGGACCTCATGAACGAGGCTGGCATCGCCGGTATGCGCTTCTCCATCTCCGAGACCGCCAAGTGGGGCGACGTGCTCGTCGGCCCGAAAATCATCGACGCCGGCGTCAAAAAGCGCATGAGGGCCGCGCTCAAGGAAATCCAGAACGGCAAGTTCGCCAAGGAGTGGGTCGCCGAATACAAAGGCGGCTACAAGAAATACAGGAAACTCCTCGCCGACGGAGAGAAGCACCCCATTGAAAAGACCGGTGCCAAGCTTCGCAGCATGATGCCTTGGATCAAGAAGCGCGACATCAAAGGCGCCCAGGCAAGCTACAAATAAGCCCAGGAGCGCCGCCCGTCCCGGCGGCCCCGCCGAACAAGCCATCCTCCAAAGGCCGGACCTGCAAAGGTCCGGCCTTTTTCGTTATTGGCCAAAGGGACCGCGAAGTTGAACTTCGCCCCACCTGTCTGGCCTCTGCACAGGGCAACTTAAAGTTTTGCCTACCCCCTAACGATCGCGATCCGAAAGCCCAACGAATCATCTACCGCAGTCCCGCCCGAGTCGCAGTTGGCCGCGCAGCGCTGAGCGACTCCGAAACGCCAGGCACCGCCGCGGCGCGCCTTGGCCGCCCGCCATTCCAAAACCTTTTCATCAGTCCCGGGTATCGTACACTGGGGCTACTTTCCGGAGCAATTCTCGTTCTGCTCATCTGGCTTTCCTCCGCCCGGGGCAAGTGCTGGGTGGAAGGATCGAGGGGGCGGGTGTATCTACGACGGAACGATTTTCGGCACGGGGCAGCACTAGGAGAGGGTGCGTAGACTGCCATAAGAAGGCGGAGGGAGGCAGTTGCACTCGACTCGTCGGGATGGGCTTGCTTTCCGGGACACCGGTGGTATGCGCGCGCTTTCGAATTTCCAGAATGCAGTCTATCCCACGTGTCAACGTCCTCGGCTGCGGCATCAGCGCCATCAATTTACAGACAGCGGAATCCGCCGTGCTGGAGGCATTGCGCGAGAAACGGAAGGGGTATGTTACCGTGACCGGGGTCCATGGGGTCAGCGAGGCGCAGCAGGACGCTGAGTTTAAACGTATTCTAAACGAGTCTTTCCTGACCACGCCGGACGGCATGCCGATGGTGTGGTGCGGTTGGAAGGCGGGGCACAAGTCCATGGACCGGGTCTATGGGCCGGACCTGATGCTGAAGATTTTTGAACGCAGTGTGGAGCATGGCATCCGGCACTTTTTCTACGGCGGCAAAGAGGGGGTGGCAGACACGCTCAAGTCCAAGCTGGAGGAACGTTTTCTTGGAGTGCAAATTGTGGGGGCTTACTGCCCGCCGTTCCGGGAACTAAATGACGGGGAGCGCGCAGACCTTCAGCAGAGGGTTGCGAAACTGAAGCCGGACATCATTTGGGTCGGGCTGAGCACGCCAAAGCAGGAGCGCTTCATGGTGAAGTATCTGCCCATCCTCGACACGACGCTGATGTTCGGGGTGGGAGCGGCATTCGATTTCCACGCGGGGCTGGTGCCTCAGGCACCGCGCTGGATGCAGCGGGCGGGCATAGAGTGGTTTTATCGTCTGACCAAAGAACCAAAGCGCCTCTGGAAGCGATACATGGTGAACAATCCCCTGTTCGTCATGCGCATCCTTGGGCAATGGACGGGCCTGAAGCGTTATCCGGAACCGGCCACGTTAGGAGCGGGGGAATGAGGAAATCCGAAGGCCAAAATCCGAAGGAGGGGCCGATCGTCTCCCGGGCGTGGCTTTTAGCGCAGGCTTCCCAACCTGCCGTGACGCAGCGCCTTCGGCATGCCGCCGCGCTGGTCCGGTACTGCTCGCAGGCCAGAGGCACTGCGGGACGACTTCGTTACGGCGGCTCACCGTCAACCTCCCTCCCTGAGCTTTTTCAACGTTCGACAATTAGCGGCTTGCCTTCACACGGATTATAGAATTTCATATCAATTCTCAATTTAGCATCAAAATGAGCATCACACACGAATCAGTGGTCGTCGCCGGGGGCGGCGGATTCATCGGCGGACACCTAGTCCGCCGCTTGAAGGAACTTGGATACAATAAGATCCGCAGCGTGGACCGTAAGCCGATGGATCAGTGGTATCAGGTGCACGACAATGTGGAGAACGTGGTTGCGGACTTGAGCCTGCTGGAGCCAGCCCGCGCAGCCTGCAAGAACGTGCAGCACATTTACATGCTCGCGGCGGACATGGGCGGCATGGGATTTATCGAGAATAACAAGGCGCTCTGCATGCTGAGCGTGCTAACCAGCACCCACATGCTGCAGGCGGCTAAAGAGGCAGACTGCGACCGACTTTTCTACTCCTCTAGTGCCTGCGTCTACAACGCGGACAAACAGCGCGATGCCAATGTGGTGCCGCTGCGTGAAGAGGACGCCTATCCGGCTATGCCCGAGGACGGCTACGGCTGGGAAAAGCTCTTCACCGAGCGCATGTGCCGCCACTTCCGCGAAGACTTTGGGCTCAAGACACGCATGGCCCGTTATCACAATGTCTATGGCCCGCTGGGCACATGGGACGGCGGACGCGAGAAGGCCCCCGCAGCCGTTTGCCGCAAGGTCATTCAGGCCAAGCTCAGCGGCAAGCATGAGATCGAAATCTGGGGCGACGGCAATCAAACGCGCTCCTTTATGTATATCGACGACTGCCTGAAAGGCACGCAGATGTTCCTCGAAGGCGAAGTGCTCGATCCTCTCAACCTCGGCAGCGATGAGATCGTGACCATCAACGGTCTGGTAGATATGGTGGAGGACATCGCGGGTATCAAACTGAAGCGGAACTACAATCTCACTGCCCCCAAAGGCGTGAATGGCCGCAACAGCGACAACACGCTGATCAAAGAGAAGTTCGGCTGGGCACCGGAGATCAAACTCCGCGACGGCATGGAACGCACCTACGCGTGGATCTACGACCAGATCGTCAACAACCGCCCGTCGGTCTAAGTTCGCTCCCGGGTTGTCGTGGCGGAAAACCGGCAGGCACTATTTTTAGTTGTCAGCCCCCGGAATAAGTTTAGGGCACTTCATTCCTATAATACCCAACCCTCCTTAAACATATGGCCAGTGCAGCAGTAATCCAAGTTACCAAAGACAATTTCGATCAGGAAGTCCTCAAGGCCACAGTGCCAGTCGTGGTGGACTTCTGGGCGGAATGGTGCGGTCCGTGCA
>CAMAUV010000037.1 GCA_945861415.1 Akkermansia muciniphila
CGCTTCCAGCGCTACACGGGCTTTAAATCCGGCATCATGTCTCTTTCGTTTGGCTTTCATTGGGTGGCTATTGCGTTCGCGGTTTCGTGCGCCAAGGTCCAGCCCAATCATAGCTTAACCAGTGGCCTGGTTTTCGGGGTCCACCTCAACGCCAGTGGATACGGAGGGGAGGCCTCATCACATCTTCAGACTGCAGAGTTCAGAATTCTATCATCGGGCGTGAATTTCGGTTTCATCCCCAGCCCCTAGATTATATACGGGGCCGCTACAGACACATGGCGCGCGAGACCACCAGCATCACCCAAGCCCTGCTGAAATCCTACGAGGAGATCGGCGGCATCAACCATTTGGACGAAGGCAACCTGCCATCTAAGTGCGCGATTGCCGCGCTGTGCAGCGACCTGATGCAAATCATGTTTCCTGGCTTCTTCGAGATTGAGGCTGTCGGCCGGGGGGGAATTGCTGCGCTGACACAGCAGCGGATCGGCGATGTCATGACACGCCTTGGGCGCGAAATCCGCCCGAGCTTGGCGGCCCTGAGAGACCGACCAGAGGATGCAAGTGTTGAGGCACACCGGCTGGTCTGCAATTTTCTCCAGAGCTTGCCGGAAGTGCGGGCGGCACTCAAAACGGATGTCCAGGCTGCCTATGATGGGGACCCGGCCGCAGGCAGCTATGATGAAGTGATTCTCGCCTATCCCGGCCTAGAAGCCATCTCCGTCCAGCGCATGGCTCACGTGCTCTACCAAAGCGGGGTGCCAATCATTCCGCGCATGATGACAGAGTGGGCCCACGCACGCACCGGAATAGACATTCATCCTGGAGCCGAGATTGGCAGCCACTTTTTCATCGATCACGGCACGGGTGTCGTGATTGGGGAAACGGCACGCATCGGGCACCATGTGAAGCTCTATCAGGGTGTAGGGCTCGTTGCGCGGTCGCTCGCAGCTGGCCAGCAGTTGAAAGGTCACCGGCGGCATCCCGGCCTAGAAGACTTCGTCACCATCTATGCAAACGCCACGGTAGTCGGCGACATCACGATTGGTCGCGGGAGCACCGTAGGGGCCAACGTTTTTATCACCGAGGACGTGCCCCCGGATTCCTTGGTAGCCCTCGGCGAGCAAAAAAATGAGATCCGGAAAAAACGTCGTGCAGCCCCTGTTGCCTGATTGAAAATTCTGAATTTAGGCCCCATCATCATGGCATCCCGCCCATCCAATGATCCGCGACAAAAACAAGCACCTGCATGGCCGTCCCAGCAACCGGTGGGGATCCGCCTCTGCTCCATGCGGGGTCAGTCAGGCCATGACAAATCACTCACGGCAGAAGTGCATCAGTGGCTCTTTGCGATCGGTGCGGCGCTGCTCGCGGAGAAGACCATGGTAGTGTGGAATGCGAGGCTTAAGACAACCGCCGGCACTGCCTGTCCGCGCACGGGAATTATTGAACTGAACCCGTTCATTAAAGACTTCGGCTCCGCTCAGGTAAGGCGCACCATGAAGCACGAAGCCGCGCACTTGCTGGCTCACTGGCGCTGCGGACGCCGACGCATTCAAACGCATGGCATCGAGTGGCAGCAGGCCTGCACCGACCTTGGAATTCCTGGTGAGCCAGCCTTTCACGAACTGCCGCTTAATAGAAAACGCATGCCGCGCAAATTTGCCTACCGTTGCCGCCATTGCGGCTTTACGGTGCAGCGGGTGCGGCCGTTTCAGCCTTACACCGCCTGCTATAAGTGCTGTCAGCGACTCAACGCCGGTAAATACCATTCCGATTTCCTGTTTCTGCGAATCCCGTTTCCTCCGGCGGACAAATGAATGCAGGCACCGCCACCCGGGTGCATAGACTGCTGCTGGTGGTGCTTTTTATGTTGACCGCCTGCACCACTGTGCCGGCACCTTTCGGGGAAACCCCGCCACAGGCCTCACAAAAACAGGTCAGGAGGCTCCTCAGGGTCAGTGAGCGCCTACTGCCCCTATTTCCGGAATCCCTCTGCGAATACTTCGCACTCAAGCCCTCATGGAAACCCAATGCAACCATGCGCCGCAGCGGCACCATCGAGATCACCACGGCACTCATGGAGCTGTGCCAAAGTGATGACCAACTGGCCTTCGTCATGGCGCACGAACTAGCCCATGAATCGGCACGGCACGCACGCCGCCAGCTTCGCTGCCTGTGGCTACAGGTGATCGCCGCGACTGCAGCGGCGGCGGTGGTGGAAAAGTCCGGTAGTTCCGGCACTGATGCCGCCCTCGCCGCCGGTGGAATTTTTCTGACCAGCACAATGCTGGGCACACTTCCCGCCATGCGCCGAATGGAGCACGAAGCGGATCTCGCCGCCCTCGAGGCCATCCGGCGCGCCGGCTATGATCCCGTCGCCGCCACCGCGTTCTGGAAACGTTACGCAAGCGCCCGGCCGACCCGGGAAACTCCGGAATGGCGAAGCAACCACCCTGCCGACGCCACGCGCATTCGCGTGCTCGAAGCTGCCTCAGACTGATCCCCGCGCAACCTACCCTACCCAGCCCCTCATCGCGTAAGAGAATTCCATGCGGAGATGCCTCAACCCGATAAGGTGGGAAGATTAATGAATTACCTCACCTGTTTACTCCTGCTGCTAACATTTCCGGTCTCGGCAGCGGAGCGTCCTAACATTCTCTGGATTACCAGCGAGGACAATGGTCCTCAACTCGGTTGCTACGGGGACACCTACGCCAACACGCCAAATCTTGACCGTCTCGCCGCACGGGGACTGCGGTATGAAACTGTTTGGTCCGTGGCCCCGGTCTGCGCCCCTGCCCGCACCGCCATCATCACCGGACTGTATCCCTCCTCCACCGGCGCACTCCACATGCGGAGCCTTGTCAGTCTGCCGGCTGGGATGAAGCTCTTTCCCGAATATCTGCGGGAAACCGGCTACTACTGCACCAACTGCGTGAAAGAAGACTACAATGTAGCTACTCCACGCCAAGTCTGGGACGCCTCATCCAAAAAAGCGCACTGGCGAAACAGGGCTCCCGATCAGCCCTTCTTCGCCGTCTTCAATTTCACTGAGACCCACGAAAGCCAGGTCCGCAAACGGCCCCACAAAACCGTGCATGATCCCGCGAAAGCCCCGCTTTTTCCATGGTGGCCGGATACGCCGGAAGTCAGGCAGGATTGGGCACAATACTATGACAACATGACCGTGATGGACCGCCTCGCGGGAAAAGTGCTGGCAGAACTCGAAGCGGACGGACTCGCCGCCAACACGATCATCTTTTACTTTGGCGACCACGGCCCCGGCCTGCCCCGCTGCAAGCGCACCGCCAGCAACAGCGGCCTTCGCGTGCCCCTGATTGTCCATTTCCCGGAAAAATGGAAGCACCTCGCTCCCAACGGCTACCGGCCCGGAGCCCCCAGCAAGCGCTTAGTCAGCTTCGCCGATCTCGCCCCCACACTGCTCAGCGTCGCCGGAGTGGCGGTTCCTGCATGGATGCAGGGGCGGGCCTTTGCCGGCGCCATGGCCACGCAAGATCCGGAATACATTTACGGCATGCGCGACCGCATGGACGAGCGGTATGACATGGCGCGCAGCGTGCGCGACCAGCGCTATGTTTATGTCCGTAACTACTCACCGCACCGCGCCGGCGGCCAGCGCAATGCCTACATGTTTGAGACACCCACCACCCGGGTCTGGCACCAGCTGTTCACAGAAGGCAAACTCAACGAAGTCCAGTCCGCTTACTTCAAACCGCACCCTCCAGAGGAATTGTTTGACCTTGAGGAAGACCCTAACGAAACTAAAAATCTCGCCGCGGATCCCGGGTTTCTCCTCACACTGGAGCGCATGCGCGCCGCCCATGTGGCTCACATGCGCGCCGTGCGGGATGTCTGTCTGATTCCGGAGGCAGAAATGCTGCGCAGTTCGGCTGCGGAGGCGCCTTATACCATGGGACACGATGACTCCCGCTTCCCGCTGGAAGCTGTGCTCAAAATCGCCCAGTTTGCCTCTTCTGGCAAAGCAAAGGATATTCAGGAACTCCGTGATGCGCTCAACGCCACCAACCCAACTATCCGCTGGTGGGCTGCCATGGGCCACCGTATTCATGGGAGAGAAGCCGTGACGGCCGCCGCAGAACGCCTTGCCGCACGCCTCAGAGACGAGAACCCGTCCGTGAGGATCGCCGCAGCGGAAGCTCTCGCGCTCTATGGCTCACCAGCCGATTCCGCCGCTGCCATCGAAGTGCTGCTCACGGCCGCCGACTGCACAAGGAACGATTTCTTCGATGCCGTGCGTGCGCTCAATGCGCTTGAAGACAACAAAGCCCGCCTTGAGCCTCATCTGGAGCGCATCAAAGCCCTGCCGCGCTCCCGCCAAGTCCATCCGGAGCGGGCCGGGGATTATGCTGCCCGCATGGTGGAGCACATTTTGCGGAAGTAGCCCCCTCTAACCGGCGCAGCTCTCTCACTTCAGGCATGCTATTGTTTCCGGATGCGCCGGATCCGCAGCTTGCGTCCTAACGAATGAAGTAGCTGAGATTTTCCAGTTCCACCGCCACATCCACGCAGTTTACTTTGACTTCCGGCGGCACGTCCAAAAACACTGGAGCGAAATTGAGAATGGCCTGGATGCCGCTGGCCACTAGCGTATTGACCACCTGCTGGGCCACGGAGGCGGGCACGCAGAGGATCGCCAGTTTGACGCTGTGCTCGCGGATAAATTCCGGCATGGCCGCTTCAGAAAGAATAGGAATGCGCACAGAGGCCTGCCGCACGGCGGCCGGTTCGGCATCAAAGGCGCCCACAATTTCGAAGCCCTCTTTATTGAAACCTCCGTAGCGCAGCAAGGCGGAACCGAGATTACCCACTCCCACCAGAATGACTGGCTGAAGCCGGGTGGTGCCCAGCGTCTCACCAATCATTCCAGAAAGGCTGTCCACATTGTAGCCGAGACCACGCGTGCCGAAGTTACCAAAGTAAGCGAGGTCTTTGCGCAGTTGTGTGGACTTCACCCCAGCCGCACGGGCCATCGCTTCGGAGGACACCGTTTCCACGCCATTCTCTTTCAGTCGCTGTAGACAACGGTGATAGATCGACAGGCGGTAGACGGTTTTGTGGGGAATGTCCTCTTTCTGCGCCATGAGTAGAGGCGGCACCAAGCCGTTTAGATCCCCTTGCCGGATGGGCCACGGCGGATGAGGCGAAGCTGATCATTTACGAGCATGGGCTCGGCGAAGAGTGGCTTGCAGCCCTCCATCTGCTGCTCCAGCCGTTTGATCTCACCCTTGCGGGCTTTCGTCTCGGGCAGGCGTTTGAGGCGGGCGATTTCACCGCCAACGATGAGCTCCATCTGATAGGCAGCCTTCACCGCCAGTTCTCTCATACGGATGTCGGCGCGCTGGTTGAGGCTTCGCATCATGGCGGGCACGATGTTATGCAGCGGGCGGGAGTTGTTCCGTATCCATTCGCGGCGGCCGTTACGCACCATCTTGTTCACCACCTCGCTTGTGTATTCGCTGCTCATGTCCTCGTAGTCGTGGCTAAGCACGACGCGCACGGGTGTCGGCGGCATGAACCTGCTTATAAGATTGGTGTGCGGACCGGACCTCGGCGTGGCAAGGTAAATACCCTCCAGAAGCACAATCTGAGCCCGCTCGTCCTCCCATACGACGTAGGCCGTGTTCCCCATTGCCGTACCCAGCAAAATGTCGATAGCACGATTTAGAATGGGGTGATCCCATGTGAGATACGTGGCATCCTCCCGGGTGCTAGCCACGCCGCGGTGATACACGAAAGTGATACCCTCCTTCGGCACCGCATCAAAATGGTAGGTGCACTCAGGATTGGGCTTCACGAAAATTATGCGCGGGCCCTTTGTCTCCACCAGAATGCCTAGAGTCTCGAGTGTGCGGTTCATGAAGACATCCAGAGAATAGTCGTCATCACTTGACTTCATGCGGCTGAGGCCCTGCTCGGCACCGGTCGCGCGGCAGGAAAAAGTCTCAAGGAAGACATCAGCGTGTTTCTGCAGGCGCTTGACCACAGCCTCGTGCGTAAAGGCCGTCTTCTTGATCAGCGGCTTCAGTTCGTCATCCAGCTTGGGGTTGTGCTTCACGCCGATGCGTTTGGCGATATCGTGCACCTGCTTAGCGAACTCTGCGGCGGCTTCGACCTGACCCTGCGTTGCTGATGTGAAGGCATGCAAGGCTTCCTCCAGCCACTTGGCAGTCATCGCCTGCGGGGTGTCCTCGACCAGAGGAACTATGATAGGCAAGGTCCCGGTGAAATAGTATTCACAGGCAAACAATCGCTCGCGCACCTGTTGAACCGTCAGCGGCGTGTCCCAAAGGACAAGAATGTCGAAACCGGGAATGCCCCGACCCACGAGATCCTCCTCACCCACCACTACGACCGATGGCGGCACGCCTTGGTCGCCGCGCGGGGCGTCGATAATGAGTTCAACAGTGCCATCCACTTTACTACGCAGGGCTTTCTCCACTGCCACAGCGCGGGCACGGGAAGCGGTGATGACAAGGGCGCGGGGGGGCGTGGGCGGCGGCGGGGGCGGCGGCTCATTCGGCTGAAGCACTGGTGGCGGGGGAGGATTGACCAGCGAGCAGAGCCATGCAGCAGCTGCGGGATCCACGGCGGAAGCTTCCGACTTGGGCTTTCCTTTGGTCGTTGAGACAGCAAAGGGGTGCTTGAATTCCTCCTTCAATGCTTCGCGGATTTCGGGCTTCGCTTCAATGTTTACGAATTGCAGCGTGCGGGCCGGCAGCCCTGTCACTTTGGCCCGGGTGTTCCGGAAAACGGCGCGGCCGCACTCCTGGCCATCCAACAGGTGGTCAATCAGATACTCGCGCGGCTCATCACGGCCCTCTTTCTCCTTCCACTGCTTGTGTAATTCTTTGACTCGCTCGTCCTTATTGTAGGGTTTGAGCAAAGTGTCCGCCTCTTTGTCACAGGGACCGCCGGCGAGGAGCTTGTAGACGACAGCCTCGAGCGCTTCCAGTTCTTTCCGGTGAGCGGAATACTTCCTAGTGCTGCAGAAACCCTCAGGGTCCAGCAAATGCAGGCGACCGAAATGAGACTTGGCATCATGTTCCGGGCCCTCGCTGCTGAGAATGATCAGACTTGTCGTGGCCGGACCCAGCAATTCGAGCGCGTTCCATGAAGCATTGCCGACTT
Source organism: Akkermansia muciniphila (assembly GCA_945861415.1). GTDB lineage: Bacteria > Verrucomicrobiota > Verrucomicrobiia > Verrucomicrobiales > V1-33 > V1-33. Next base: position 7,171 of record CAMAUV010000037.1, read on the forward strand.
CATCCCACTTCACTTCCTCTCCGCCCGCGACAACAATGACATCCCAGCCGGCCGCGGCAGCCTCTTTGGCGTGCTTGGTCCGGTGGCCGCTCATATCCTCCAGCGTCATGCTGACCCATTTCTCGGGAGCCTCAGCATCGTCATCCGGTGCCTCGTCTGAGGCAAAATGGTTAGGCTCCTTCGCTTTCGTGGTCTTTTTGGCCGACTTTTTAGGAGCTGCAAAACTTTCCTCGTTCATGCGTTCGAACTCGAATTCAAACCGGCGGCGCATTTCCAATTCCGTGCGGTCAATTTGATCCTCCGGAGCCAGCAACAGGGTGCGCGAGGCGGTTCCATAAATACGCAGCCGCTGCAAAATCAGACCGGCTTCAACGATAGCGCCCAGCCCAGCCTCGTCCGCCAGCAAAACCCGGGGACTCTGAAAACGTGTGGCTTGGGTGACCACATGCAGCTGGTGCGCCCGGGGAGTGAACCGGCCATTGACCAAACCGCGCAGCGGTGCCCGGAAGGTCTTAAAGCGCCGGTAGAGTGCCCGGTGGCGCAGATTGTAGAGAGTTTTCTCTTCAATCTGAGCGTTCAGGAGGCGGTCATAAGGCTTGCTGAAAGTGAGGGAGTCACTCAACCGACTCTCCTCAATACGTTTACCCTTGCTGAAATAGGTGATGGTTCCGTCCTTCTCCTCCACCTGCTCCACGGTGAAGTTTTTACCCTCCTGGGTCTTTAAAACATCCCCCACTGAGAACTTCACCCGGGTCAGCGGGGGGCTCTCCACAGTATAGACACGGGTGGTATCGGTGGATGGGAACATAAACGTGACACGGTCGGCCTCGGTCTTTAAAACAAGACCAAGACCCAACTCGGGCTCCGTCTGGCTAAGCCAGCGTTGCCCTGCTACAAATCGGTGCGTAAGCATTTCAGACTCAATGGGGTAAGATAAGTGGGGCGTGCTTTATAGACCAGTAGTCTCGGCGGTCAAGTTTCACATTTTTGACCGCCGGCCTTCCACACGCACAACTCACTAAGCGTCAACCGAGTGACTATTGTTTGGATAAATGCGAAAATTTTCAATTTAAACAAAAGTGGGACATTTTGGCCCGTAATTTGACCATTATCCGAGCCCAAGAGTGCACTCGCCCAGTCACAAAAGCAGATACTCCAGTCCGGAGGAAAACCACGGTCTCTCCGACTGGGAAACCAAGGCCCTCGAAACAAGCCGCGCACAGGCCATTAAGGAAGCCGCCTCCATTGATGCCGCCATCACCGGGCGAGTCATTGCATCGGGTATCACTGCGTCCGACTGGCAAGCCTATCGTGAACGCATCCTTGGCAACGGCGCGAAGTTCCTGCTCCGGGAATTTCTGCCCGGGACAGAGGGGAGAGAGAACCCCGCCCTCGTGGCCCCATACAAGGACGCCATCGAAGGCTACCCATTCAAAGCCGCAGCATAGCCCCCTATTCTAAGCCTGCGTATCAGGCCGACCTGCACCTTGACCTGGACACAGCGCGCCTGGAAGGCATCGGTGCCCCGGAGCTAAGGCCGACCTATGCGAGGCCCGGCAAAGGCCACCCCAGCGGTCCTTCTCGCAGGCCGCACAGTTGACCTCTCCGTGAGCGCTTTCGCATGGTATCAATTCAGCCCAGAGGCCCACTCCGAGCGGCTCCGCCAATCGTGGAGCCAGCAGAGTCGGGCTGCCTGTTACCACGGGAAATCTCCGAAAATCGATCTCGGAGACGGCCGCACGATCGTCTTGGAATACACCTGACGCTCGCGGTCACAGGCTCGAAGCAAACCCTTGGAACGAAGCAGTATCCCGTTGCCAAAAAACAATCCTTGGCAGGGCGGGCCGGAAAGGTATGCTCGTCGGCATTGGAATTTCACCCTGAATCGCTCCCTCATCCCCATTAAGCCTCCGAAACGACCACTCCGGAGGCGCGCGGCGGGCGCGTTTCAGAATCCATCCCGCGAAAATCAGCCTGCCACCACCCCTCTCCCCCCAGACCCCCTCACTCCCCGTTTCGGAACCCGCCAATGACGCCACCCGCGAGGTAAAGTGGGCCGTCCGATGCATAGGATTTGGATTATTCGGGATGATTTGGGTATTCATGACTCGAAAACCCCAGCGCGGCCATACGGAGCCTCACGGACTGACCGCCACCTCACACCAACGCTGACCACAGGAAATTCTGCGCCCTGCATTTTCAGCAAATCAAATTTCGACCGCTGCGCGGCATGCCTTGCTCGTCAGAAGGGTAAAAGGGCAGAGGGTAAAGAGCCTAGCCGCCACCACCCACACCCAACACCACACGAAACCCGAAGATGAAGTCTCGAAACGTTGGACGGAAGCCGTCGTTGCGATACGAAGAGAGCAGGCCCGCGGGACTACCATTGAACCACGACCCGCCACGCAACACCCGGTTGGAGCCCGTGGCAGCACCCCGGGGATCAGTGCCCCCCGCATACGGCGTCCCATACCAATCCCAACACCACTCCCACACATTCCCCGCCATGTCGTTCAAACCATACCCGTTCGCCGCAAACGATCCCACTGGGCTCGTATACGGTGCCCCCCCAGCAGTCCACCTCGCGTTGTAGCCGTTCGGGCCCAAGTCGTAGCTAAAGCTGGTGTTGCCGTAGTAGTTCGCCTGGCTCTGCGAGATCGTGTCTCCCCACGGAAATCGTTTGCCGTCCAGGCCCCCGCGCGCCGCCTTCTCCCACTCCGCCTCCGTCGGCAGCCGATACCCGTTCGCCGTCCACTTCACCTGCGCGTTGGTCACGTTCACATCCCCTGTCCGATACACCAGCGTCTGCGCGTTGTCCGTGTAATACACCGGCGTCTTCCCCGCCTGCTCGCTGCGCGCATTGCACCACTTCACCACGTCATACCAACTCACATTATACACCGGGTGATCCGCCCCCTTGCCCGCTCCAGCGCGCAGATCCGTGTAGCCCTTGCTCGTAGCCCAAGAATACACCACCTGCCACTTGCTCAGCGTCACCTCGTTCACATCCATGTAAAACGCCGACACCGTCGTAACCGTGGGAACTGCGTCGGACATCCCATCCAGAGTGTCCCCCATCGTGAACGCTCCCGCAGGAATCAGCGCCATCCCCTCTGGAAGATCAATAACCGTCTTATTGACACGGAGGCGCATGAATCGCTTACCGCTGCCAGCGGAGCTGGTGACCTTGACTACTTGGTTCACGCCGTTGTCGCTCACGATAGTGCTGGTGAGGGACAAGGATGACCATGCGCCGGACAGTGTGAGGCTACCTTCGGGATGATAGGTGACCTCGGCCATCGCTGCCTTGGGCCGGGAATAAGTGAATTCCACGGTGTTCCCGTTCTTTACCAGTGAGCCCACCGGAGGGGAGGAGCTCCGAGGATTACTGCCCGTGGCGAATTCCAGTAGGTTCACAATCCCATCACGGTCAGGATCGCCGAGGTCGGCACCGCTGCCAGTGTTGGCAGGGGAACCAAAATGGGTCATGCGCCATGCTTCAGTGGCCGCACTGCTCATTTGGGGAAACGCGCATAGCGCTATGAGGCAGAGGCACCAATCCATGCGCGAGAATAGACCCGGAGTTCCCAAGGGTGAAGAGTTGGCGTTCATGGTATTTCAATAAGGCTCGACCTAGCCATCTCGTCAAATTAGGAATGCCGCGTAATTCCGCCGCACCGTGGGACTGGCGGAAGCGGAAAGCCTAGCGGCCATACGGAGCCTCACGGACTGACCGCCACCTCACACCAACGCTGACCACAGGAAATTCTGCGCCCTGCATTTTCAGCAAATCAAATTTCGACCGCTGCGCGGCATGACTTGCTCGTCAGAAGGGTAAAAGGGCAGAGGGTAAAGAGCCGAACCTTGCCACCACTTACTTCACCGACTTAGCCAACATGTTGACAGTACAGTTGTCAGTAAACAAATTTTCAATCGTAACCACCTGATAATTAAAGTGGCGACCCCTACGGGAATCGAACCCGTGTATGCACCGTGAAAGGGTGCTGTCCTAACCGCTAGACGAAAGGGTCGTTGGCTTGAGCGGGCGCGGAGTTGGCCCGGCGACGTATCCATTGCAAGGGAAATTTTTAAGTTCGGCTTACTTTTGATAGCGACTCCCGGGCTTTTCTCCGCGGAGATGGGGCGCAAAGGCGTTGCACTCGAAGGGATTTCCGATGTTCTTCCTTTTGGTGGCTTTCTATTGCCAGAATTCCCAACATCCATGCGCTTCCTCCTCCTTCTTCTGCTTTGTCTTACTCCCGCGCTGCTCCGGGCGGCGGAGAAAACCAATTTCCTTGTCATTATGGCCGATGACCTTGGTTTTTCTGATCCCGGGTGCTATGGCGGGGAAATCGAGACGCCTAATCTGGACAAACTGGCGGCTGGGGGACTGCGCTTTACTCAGTTCTACAACACCGCGCGTTGCTGGCCATCCCGCACGGCGCTCATGACAGGCTACTATCCTCAACAAACCCGGAGCGATCCCAGGAAGGGTAAGCTGCCGGATTGGGCGCGCACGCTGCCGCAGTGCCTCTCGCCACTGGGGTATCGTTGTTATCACACGGGGAAATGGCACATCCCTGGGGCTCCGCGGGCGTTGGCGGATGCGGGATTCCACCACTCTTACATTTTGGATGACCACGACCGGAGTTTCTACCCGAAGCACCTCAGTGAAGACGACAAGCCTCTGTCCGCAGTGGAGAAGGGCACGGACTATTACACCACCGTCGCCTTTGCGGATCATGCCATCCGCTGCCTCAAGCAGCATGCGGCGCAGTATGCCACCCAGCCATTCTTTTCCTATCTCGCCTTCACGGTGCCGCACTTTCCGCTGCACGCGCTGCAGAAGGACATCGCCAAATACCGCGAGCGCTACCTTCTGGGTTGGCAAAAACTGCGCGCCGCGCGCTACGATAAACAGCGCAAGACGGGGATCACCGACGCCCCGCTGCCAGATGCGGAGCCGGAAGTGACGGCCCCCAGCGGCAATGCCAGCATATTGGAAAAACTGGGCCCGGCGGAGATTCGGAATGCGCTGGCATGGGACTCATTGAGCCCCGATCAGCGCGAGTTGCAAAGCGTGAAACTTGCTATCCACGCCGCCATGGTGGACCGCATGGATCAGGAAATTGGACGCGTGCTGGAGCAGATCAAATCCATGGGGCAACTGGACAATACGGTGATCATTTTCCTATCCGACAACGGAGCCAGCGCGGAGATGCTCATCCGCGGTGACGGGCACGACCCTGCAGCGGCACCGGGCTCGGCTGAGTCGTATCTTTGCCTCGGTCCCGGCGGCAGCATGGTGTGCAACACCCCATTCCGCCGCCACAAGATTTGGACGCACGAGGGCGGTATCGCCACGCCGATGATTGTGAACTGGCCCCGCGGCATCAAGGAAGGCGGTGTCCTGCGGCACACCCCCGGCCACCTCATTGACATCATGCCCACCGTGCTAGAAATAGCTGGTGGCACTACTCCCCTGCCCTCCGGCGCGCCGCCGCTGGCCGGCACCAGCCTTTTGCCTTCCTTCATCAAAGACGTGCCCATTGCCCGCGACTACCTCTTCTGGCATCACGAAAAGAACCGCGCCCTTCGAGTTGGCGACTGGAAGCTGGTATCCTCTCAGACCGACAATAACGCGTGGGAACTCTACAATATGAAGACCGACCGCACGGAGACCAAGAACCTCGCGGCGCAGCAACCTGAGCGCGTCAAAGGAATGGCGGCGCGCTGGGAATTACTGGAAGTGGAATTCACGCGGCAGGCCGGCGAGGACCCTGCATCCCCCCCCCCTGGACAGAAGCCAGGGAAGAAAGGGGTTTCCCGTTGAATCCCTCAGGCGTCATACCATCGGTGCGCTCTCTTTAAACACCCCAACTAACTAACTACCATGAAAACACGCTCCCTCTCCTGCCTCGCCGCGCTCTTCTGCGCCGCCTTCACTCTTCCTGCCACCGCACAGGATGCCGCCAAAGCCGATGCCGCCAAAGCCGATGCCGAAAAAGCAGTAGACGCCGCCAAGACTGCTGCTCCTTCCGCTGCTCCTTCCGCTGCTCCTTCCGCTGCTCCTTCCGCTGCTCCCGCCGCTGGTGAAAAAGCCTATGCCGACCCCACCAAGCTCACTGAGCAGGCACCAGAGAACTTCAAAGTAAAGGTGGAGACCACCAAGGGCACCTTCACCATCCAGTGCGTGCGCACCTACTCCCCCAATGGCGCCGACCGCTTCTTCAACCTCGTGAAGAGCGGCTACTTCACCGACATTGCCTTCTTCCGTGTCATTCCCGGCTTTATGGGCCAGTTCGGTATCAACGGCGACCCCGCCGTCTCCGCCAAGTGGCGTGAAGCCAACATCCAAGATGATGCCGTGCGCGGCAGCAACGTCCGCGGGGCGCTCACATTTGCCAAGAGCGGCGCACCCAACAGCCGCAGCACCCAGCTTTTCATCAACCTTGCCGACAATGCCCGGCTCGACAGCTCCGGCTTTTCCCCCTTCGGCAAAGTCGTCGAGGGCATGGAAATCGTGGATAAGCTCAACGGTGAATACGGCGAAGGCGCTCCCGGCGGCAAGGGCCCTGAGCAGGGCCGGGTCCAGGAAGAAGGTAACGCTTACCTCAAAAAGGACTTCCCAAACCTCGACTACATCAAGTCCGCCACCATCGCCGAGTAAGCCCGCCGCTGAGGCACTACCACACCAGGCACAAAGCACTAAAAACTACCATATGACAGACATCCGCATCATCCTCCACACCGACAAAGGCACCATCGAAGGCACCATCTTCGCCTCGAAGACGCCAATGACGGCCGCCAATTATCTCAACCTCGCCAGGCGGGGTTATTATGACGGCCTCAAGTTCCATCGCGTCATCGACCGCTTCATGATCCAGGGCGGCGACCCCACCGGGACCGGCAGTGGTGGACCCGGCTACCGTTTCGGCGACGAGTGCCTTCCTAGCCTTAAGCACAACAAGCCCGGCATCTTCAGCATGGCCAACGCCGGCGCGGGCACCAATGGCAGCCAGTTCTTCCTCACCCACGTCCCCACCGACTGGCTCGACGGCAAGCACACCGTCTTTGGTGAAGTCACCACGGGTCAGGATGTCGTGAACGCCATCCGCCAGGGCGACAAGATCAAGAGCGTCGAAATCCTCGACAGCACCGACGATCTCTTTGCCGCACAGAAGACCAACCTCGATAAGTGGAACGCCATCCTCGACAAGTAATTGAGTCGATCTCGCTATTAACATCATCACACAGCGGGTGCCCGGGAACGGGCACCCGTTTTGCGTTCTGCGCCAGCGGCCATCAAGGAGCGGTCAGAGATTGCCCGTTATGCCTCGAGCCAAGGGAGGCGAGGAAGGGAACGGCGGTCCTAGCCCAATGATCCGGCGAAGGATAAGCTGCCGCGCCGGAGCCAAGGCAACTCCGCAGCATTTCGGTATCGATTATGCCGGGATTGAGCGCTACGGCGGCGAGGCCGCTCGGGAGTTCCTGTGCCAGTGACTGCGTGAGTCCCTCGATCGCCCATTTGGTAGCGCAGTAGGGAGCCACCTCCGGCGAGGTGCTCCGGCCCCATCCGCTGCTAAAGTTCACCACCACGCCGCGTCCCGCCCCGATCATCGCGGGAAGAAAGGCGCGGATCACGTGATAGGTGCCGGTGATATTGGCAGTGACGACTTTCTGAAACTCCTCAGGCGGCACCTGCCACAGGGGGGCAATGGCATTGATGACCGCGGCATTATTCAGCAGAAGATCAGGAGCCCCAAAATGCCCGAGGACTGACTCTGCAAATCGTTTCACAGCATCGTGGTCCATCACATCGCAGGCACCAAACAGATGCGGTCCAGGGAAAAGCCCGGCCATTTTCTGCACTGCGGCCGCGCTGCGCCCGCAGCCGGCAACGTGCCAGCCTTGCTGCACAAACTCTGCGGCCATGGCGCGGCCAAGTCCGCGGGTGCAGCCGGTGATGAGAACTGTTTTCGCGATCATCCTCCCCGGGTGACACATTTTCCACAAGATTGCCAGCAGCGATTCCCGTAGTACTTAGCATGGCGCCACTAAAGCATTAAAGCCCCTCGCCCCCGGTAGCAGGGCCCATGGTGCCACCTTGCACGAAAATAGCGGGTGCCTGCGTTTGGGCGTTGTCCGGCTTTCCCCGACTGATATTTGCAGCCCATGCAATGATGCGCCGAATGACAGCCTTCCGCTCCCATGTGATGCTGGAAACCGGCGGATGGCAGTGCAGGAAAATAGGATCGTCATCCGTGCAGATGAGCGAGACGTTCCCCGGAACCCGGAGACCGATGGAGAGGAGAAACTGCCTCTCGGACAAAAAATAAGAGGCTTCCTGCACGATAAGAGCCGTGGGCCAAGTGTTCAAAAACAGGGCCTGACGGTATTGCTTAAACCCCTCATTGGTCTCCTCCCAGTCAGGAAGGTTGTAATCACCGGTGGCGCAGCCACTCTCCCGTAAAATATCCAGAAAAGCAGTTTCGCTTAGCCCCGGCTCGGGCAAACATCGGATTTTGCGGCATAGCAAAACAATGCGGCGATGACCCACGTATCGGCTTCCGTTTCCTCAACCTGCGCCGCGATGCGTTTGAGATCGAATAGGAGTTTCGTCAGTGAGTGCTGGCATAAATGACTGTGACGCAGGGGCGCGGACTAGTTGCACTATCCGTTTTGCCAGCGGCAAAAGGGACACGCGCCCAAAGAAGCAGTCGCTGAGAGTGATGCTGCGTCAAATGCCTTCGACGCTCCAGCCATCGCGATACTTCGATTTCACGAAGGCGTTGGCATCCGGGAATTCGGGGAACTGCATGGCGTCCGAGTTCCATGCGAGCTTCTTGCCCGGAAAACGCACTGAAATCATACCAAGATGCGCGGCTTCAGTAAGCGGCACGGCATAGTCGAAGTGACTGGTCGTCTTCCCCTCGCCAAGACAAGCTTTGACATAGCTGTGGTAGTGCTCGGTGGGGCTTCCAGGCACCATGGGCTTTTTGAGCTTCCGGTATTCCACCTCTTTGTTGAGCGGGAGCAGTTGAGGGCGGGAGCCGAAGTGCACGATCATGAGCGCGCCCTCTTCACCAATGAACACCGAACCGCCGCCCGGGAGTTCACGGTCTTCGATCCCGGGAATGGCTTCCCGCGGGGGCTTTTGGCCGCCGTCATACCAGTAGAGCGGCAGAGTCTTCCCGCTGATGCGGTCACCGCCGGCATACTCAAAACGGAATTTCTCCCACGCGGGCCAGCTTTCGCTGCGGCGCTTGGGGTCATTGAGCCACGCCTCCTCCGCGCCGGTGCACTCGACACTGATGGGGGCGGCAAGATCGAGGGCCTTGTGAGGATTGTCGAGAATGTGGCACACGAAATCCGCGACGGCACCACCGCCGAAGTCCTGCCACCCACGCCACTGAAAGGGATGGTAGATACCATTGTTGTAGGGGCGCTCGGGGGCGACTCCCAGCCATAAGTCCCAGTCGAGTCCGGTAGGAACGGTATCCGCGGTGGCAGGACGTGGCTGCTGAGGAAACTGCGCGCCACTCCACGAGTGTATCTCCTTGATCTTTCCAACCACGCCGTCCCGGATCATCTGCACGGCAGTACGGTATTCGCTGGAGCTTTGGATCTGATTGCCCATCTGGGTGACTACTCCGGCCTTTTTCGCCGCGGCCCGCATTGCGTGGGCCTCGTGGATGGTGCGTGTGAGCGGCTTCTGGCAATAGACATGCTTCTTCCGGTTGAGCGCATTCATCGCGATGATGGCGTGCATGTGGTCGGGCACAGCAATATTCACGCTCTCAAATTTGTCGCTCTCGTTGGCATACAGTTCGCGCCAGTCTTGGTAGATCTTCGCATTGGGAAACTGCTGCTTCGCCCGCTCGTGGTTGCGCTTATCCACATCGGCAATGGCAACGACTTCCAACCGTCCGCTGCTCATGAGTTCACCAATGTCCGCAGCCGCCTGCCCATTGATGCCAAAGCAGGCGTGAGCGAGTTTCTTGGAAGGCGGGTCCGCCCACACCTTTGACGGCAGGATGAAGGGGGCGCTGGCAGTGGCAGCGGCGGAGGCAATGAAACGGCGACGAGAAGTGGTTTTCATAACGATCTACAAGAAGACGATACCGGCGCGCATGCAAAGCACGTGTTCACGTGACTTCCTGACCCGCTACTTCCGCGGCGGCAGGACGGCACAGGCACCTTTGCATCCGAACACCCGGCTTAATAACAACCGGTTCCGGCTGATCCATTTGTAGATGATCTCAGCAATGTAGATGACGCCGGGCAGCCAAAGCAAGATCGCTACAGGAATGGTAAGCGGCAGACGCATGGAAACAAAGCGGATAGCGCGAGCCCCCCGGTAGATGCGTCCATTAGCTGCGATGCAGTGGATGGCCTCATTGAGTTCCTCTTTTGTCAGGCCCGGGGCGATGGCGGCGGCACGGGGATCCGCCAGCGGCATAACATTGACGGCGCGCAGCCAGTCGAGCCATTCGATGACGCGGCATTGGAACGTGCAGAGCGGACAGTCGCCGTCAAAAAGAATGGTGTGAGAGGAGGTCATAGCAAATTAACATGCTCAAACGCCTGATTCGTGGCCAATGCAACCGCTCCCGATGATGCGGGCGCTTGAAAGCAGGGGCAGGCGGCGGCAGCATGGGCCTTATGTTCTCAATTCCTGGTTCCCGCCTCGCCGCCCGCAGTGGCATTCTCGATCTCATGGACGACCTCGGTCGCGCCATGACCACCGATCCCGGCATGCGCATGCTCGGCGGCGGAAATCCTGCGCACATTCCGGAAGTGGATGCAGTCTGGCGTGCGCGCATGACGGAACTGATGGCGGACGGCAATGCGCTGGAGCGCATGCTGGGCAACTACGACCCGCCGCGAGGGAACCCCCATTTTCTCAAGTCGCTGGCCGATTGCTTGAACAGCGCCCTTGGCTGGAAACTGGGACCGGAAAATCTGGCGGTAACCGCGGGCGGCCAGACGGCCTTCTTTTATCTGTTCAATTTGCTGGCCGGCGAAATGCCGCAGGGCGGGCGCAGCCGTATTCTTCTGCCGCTCGTGCCGGAATACATCGGCTATGCCAACCAGGGCGTGGGTCCGGATTTATTCGTCGGCTGTCCTGCCATGATCGAGAATCTACCGGATAATGAATTCAAATACCGCGTGGATTTCACCGCGGTCGAAGCAGCACTGGAGGCGAGGGATATCGCCGCCATTTGTGTCTCACGTCCGACAAACCCCACAGGCAATGTGCTGACTGACGACGAAATCGCGAAGCTATCTCTGCTGGCCCGCGAGTATGGCATCCCGCTTATTATCGACAATGCCTACGGTCTCCCCTTCCCCGGGGCGATCTTCACAGACGCCAGCCCGGTATGGGCTGACCACATTATTCTCACTCTCAGTCTGTCCAAGCTGGGCCTCCCGGGCACACGGACGGGCGTCGTGATCGCGGAACCGAAAATCACGGAAGCCATCGCCGCAATGACTAGTGTGACGGGCCTTGCGAATACGAACACCGGCCAGCAGATTGTTCTACCCCTGCTGGCGAACGGAGAAATCCTGCGTTTATCCCGGGAAGTAATTCGCCCATTTTATGAAGAGCGCAGCCGCAAGGCCCACGGCTGGCTGGCGGAGGCTTTTGAAGGCCAGGACTGCTGGAGCGTGCACCGCACAGAGGGCTCCTTCTTTCTCTGGCTGCGTCTTGAGGACCTGCCTCTGACCACTCTGGAACTATATGAGCGGCTGAAACTGCGCAAGGTGCTCGTTGTGCCAGGCGAGCACTTCTTTTTTGGCCTCAAGGAAGACTGGCCGCACCGCCACGAATGCCTGCGCCTCAACTACGCCGGCCCGGAAACGGTGGTGAGGGAGGCACTGGGCATCATCGCAGACGAAGTGCGTGCGCTGCGCAGTGGCACCTTAGCATGAAGCATCCCATGGCGGCAAGACCCTCAAGCCGCTGTGATCCAAGCACAAAAAACCCGGCGCAGGGAGGGCCACGCAGGGTTCAGAGGGAAGCTTGTCGCAATTAGCTAGTCCAAGAACATCTTGCCCTTGTACTTCGCGTCCTCAAAGAACTGGGGACTCATGAGATACGAGTTGGGCGGATTGGGAAGCGGACCGTCATCGATCACCGGGAGCTTCTTGCCGTGAGTGGCATCTTCCGGGTGGCTGGAGGCGACATTCAGTGGCGCGCCAGTGGGGATCATCGCGAAGACTTTCGCCGCGCTCTTCATGGGCATGCGCACGCAACCGTGGGTGCATGGGAGAGGCTTCACAAATCCCCAGTGCATCCCGTAGGCTCTTTTGAACTCCATCCAGTAGGCCATGGGATAGCCTGCGCCCGGACTGCTCTGGCGGCGGCGGGTAGCCTGCTTGCTGTAAATACGGAAGTTGCCGGCAGGCGTAGGCGTGCTGGCGGTGCCAACGGAACAGGGCGTGGCGAGAAGAACCCGATCACCTTCTACGACATAAAGCCGCTGGGCGCCGGTGCTCAATTTCAAGCGAACGGCGCTGGGATTCTTTGGGCGGTAGGCCGGAGGGTCGAATTTATCAGACGTAATGCGGCCGCCGGAAGCGGATTTGATGCTGTCACAACTCACTGCCCCCATGGCCAAAGCGGCCACCAGAGCAATACGAAGAATCTTAGGGAGAATGAGTAATTTCATAAACTTATCTTTAGATTCACCCTAGTTTGAAGCATGCCAAACGGAAAAGTCGGCCTTTCTCCGGGACAGGACGAGAGCGGTTGGTCCAGCGCTATAATGTGGAACCCGGCGAGGGAAAAAGTATCCCGTGCATTTCTCAGGAACGCGTTGAAGGTGGAAGCTCATGTCATTTCAAGTTCTAGGTCTCGACGACCGCATCCTTAAGGCTATCCGCGACGCAGGATACACCGAGCCTACTCCTATCCAATCCGCCGCCGTTCCGCAAATCATTGCAGGACACGATGTCATCGGCATCGCCCAAACGGGCACAGGCAAGACCGCGGCCTTTACTTTACCGGTGCTGACCAAACTGTGTGCGAAAGCCCCTGACGCCTCCCGCCGCCGGACGCGGGTGCTCATCGTGGCCCCCACGCGCGAACTGGTGGTGCAGATAGAAGAAAATGTCTGTGCTTACGCCAAGCACCTGCCCGCCCTCCGTATTGCCAAGGTCTTTGGCGGTGTGGGTGAGCGTCCGCAAATGGACGCGCTCCGGGCAGGGGCAGACATCGTGATCGCCACACCGGGCAGACTTCTCGACCTCATGGGCCGGGGCTGTGCGGACTTCAGTGCTCTGGAAGTGCTCATTCTGGATGAAGCGGACCGCATGCTGGACATGGGCTTTGTGCCCGACATCCGCCGCATCGTCAAAGCCCTGCCAAAGCAGCGCCAGACGCTGCTTTTCTCCGCGACGCTGAGCAATGAAATCGAGGGCCTCACCCGCGAATTTCTCCATACGCCGAAGAAGGTGGAAATCGGACGCCGCAGCAATCCGGCGGAGACCGTGACACAAATGATTTACGAAGTGCGCAAGGAGGACAAAGTCTCGCTGCTGGCGCACCTGTTGCGGGATTCCTCTATGGACATGGTGCTGGTTTTCACCCGCACCAAGCACGGCGCGGACAAAGTGGCCAAACGTCTGGCCCGCGATGGGGTGACCTCCGCTGCGCTGCATGCCAACCGTTCACAAAACCAGCGCCTCAAAGCATTGGCTGACTTCAAGAGCGGCAAGGTGCGGGTGCTGGTGGCCACTGACATTGCCAGCCGCGGCATCGATGTGGACGGAATCTCCCACGTGGTTAATTTTGATTTCCCACCTCACGTGGAGGACTACGTCCACCGCATCGGCAGGACGGGGCGCGCCAATGCCGTCGGCGACGCTATCAGCTTTGTATCGCGCGATGACTATGGTGCCCTGCGGTCGCTGGAGAAATTCATCGGGCGAGGCATTGTCCGGAAATCGGCGGATGGATTTGTGCCTGACCCCGCCGGCCCTGATGACGAGCGTCCTGTGCGTCCACAGCAGCGGCAGCAACGTGGTCAGGGACAACAGACCAGTGGAGGCCAGCAACAGCGCGGCCAGGGATCACGAGGAGGCCAGTCACAGCGGCCCACCAACCGATCCGCAGGCCCGCCGCCCCGGCCGCAGCAAAGCGCCTCTTCCGTAACGCCAGCACGCCCCCAGGAGGAGGAACCGCAGGGCTGGCGTCGACCCACTCAAGGCCGCCGCCAAAGGCGCCGCTGAGCCTCATTTCTAAAAGCAGGAAAGAGGAACCATATCTAGGCTCTCATATCCATGTGATGCGTAATATCGGTGGTCTCATGCGACCAAGTTTTCGGCGAATTTCAAATTTCGAAAGTTCCCGGCAATTCCACAACCCGTCATAGTTCCTCGACATCTTTTCTAGCAACCAGCCACGGGAGCAGATTTCATTGATCGCTTTGCGCAGGCTTTCCCGCGCCTGACTCTCGCGCTTCAGCACTGAAAACTCGGGCAGGATGATGGCAATGCGCGCCGCTAAATATACGGTCAGACAGCCTGCAGCGAATCCAAAGAGCAGCGGCTGTGGAGGCGTGTTGAATTTCCACATCGAAATCTCAAGACCGGCAATAATGAGCACCACCAGCGTGATGATAGCATACTCCGCTACACGCCTCCCAGCGCGGACTGACGTTACCGGGTGTTGGTGTCATCAAAAATGGATAACTTGGGGCTTACGATCTCTTCGACGAGCCTTTTGGTCGATGTTCTAGGGTTCGGCACAGGGCAGCGATACGGCCTATCCGGGTTCTGTCATCACAAAATCATTCATCGGCGACACAACGGTCCGTGGAACCGTAATGCGACCCTCCGGGAAACCACGGCGAACTGGTGAAAAGCCGCGATAGTGCTTTGCGCTCAGGGCGCGCCGGGCTACTGTGGGGCATGCCCAGTGCCTCGTGTCCTCCCTCAACTCCCGCCGCCCCCCCGCCGGCGCGGAAAGGTTGGCTGCGCCAGTGGACGAAGCGGACCCTTCTTTTTCTTCTTCTGCTTACGGTAGCGGCATGGTTCGCCAGGGTAACGCTCGCAAACTGGGCCCTGAGCAAGCTGCCGGGGTTTTATGCGGTGAAAGTGAGCGGGGTGCTT
The DNA here is from genome assembly GCA_945861415.1 of Akkermansia muciniphila. GTDB lineage: Bacteria > Verrucomicrobiota > Verrucomicrobiia > Verrucomicrobiales > V1-33 > V1-33. The sequence goes on from CAMAUV010000037.1 coordinate 22,291, forward strand.
CCCGGTTGGAATGGTCTGACGTTCACCGGCGTGACCGTGATCCACCGGCCCACTGGTTTGGAAATGGCCCGCGCAGGCAGGGTGGAAGCGCATGGCGGCTGGGGCCAGATGAAGAATGGCCAGCTGGAAAAACTCCGCCTTGTCGATGCTCAGGTCTCATGGCGGGAAGAATTTAGCGACTACCGGATGCCTTACATCGAAGGGGCTCCGGCGGCCGATCCGGCGGTGATATGGCATAAAGGAGAAGCCGAAGGCGGCTCATTTCAGTGGATCGAGCGCGGGCAGAAACTGCCGCGGCTCAGCATGGATATTGTTTCAATCAATGGCGGACACTTTACCGTCTTCGACGACACGACCTGCGAGGCCGATGCCCAGTCGCTGATCGTGGGCAATCTGGTCAGCAGCGAACTCACTGCGAGCGGACGCCTTACTATAACTTCCACCGCCCCCCGCGCCACCGGCATCATGACGGGAAAGCAAAAGGACAATGCCTTCACCATTGAGGGCCTCCAGCTCACCTCACTGCTCATTAGCATGGAGTGGAGGGAACAAGCCGGCCCCAGTTCCATTCCGGAGCCAGTTTTTACTCCCCCACGACCTGACTGGGACCTCCCCTTAATGTTCCGTATCGCCAGCGGTGCGGCGGATTCCGGACGGGCTGTCATGCTGGTGCAAAGACCTAGTGCCGGGGAACCAGTGGAATTTGCTGCTGATTTGCGCAAAGTCACAGCCAACGGCATCCGGCTGGCGGGAGGACTACCCGGCATGATCGGCAACATCACCGCCACCCTTGCAGACATGAAGGCCCCGCGCGCCGCGGCCGAATGGCGGGAACTTTTCGTGGCCGGTTCGCTTAACGAAAAAGCTCAGTTCCTTGTGACCTCCTCCAGCATCAATGGCGCGAAGGTCTCCGACAGTGCCAAAGTGCTGGCAGCCCTCGGGTTTACTCCCGAGGAGGCGCGGGAACTCCCTCTGTGCCGTGGCGGGGCCGATGCAAAGTGCGTAAACCTTCTGCTTTCGGAAGATGGTCTGCAATCCAACGATCCGCAGGAGATACTCCTACACGACTTCTCCGCGCAACTGCCCGGGGAGAAAGAGCCGGCAGCCGCGCTGCCCAAAGCAGAAATTATCGTCGTGCCCGATGAGGCTCTGCGCGACCGCCGGCTTCGCTCGGTAGTGGCAGACAACTTGCAGCTCCAAATCGACAAGACCGCCACTCTGGGAGCTCCAGACAACCCGTCTAAAATAGAGGCCGCCGCCCATGTGCCGCCGGAGGAAAAACCCGGTTGGTTTGGATGGAACGTGGACTCGCTCACAGTCCTAGGCGGCAGAGTGAAAGCCACCAATCTCGGGAGCGGCATACCTAACGGTTTCGCAAAGTTCGACATTCAAACGGCACCCATCGCACCCGGCGGGGACTCGCTCTATCAAATCAAGGTAAGTAATATAAAACTCGCCAATCCGCTCTTCCCTTCCCTGCCCATCCCCACGGGGGGCGCGCTGGATCTGGATGTCCATCCCCTGCGCTTTTGGAAAGAGGGCGCAGTGGAGCGCGCGGAATTCAATGGTCAGGAAGTGGAATTGAACAGCAGCTTCATGAAGCTCTTCAAACCCGCCCCGCAGCAGGAAGAAAGGAAACCGCCCGGGGCTGCTGCGCCGGGCGATAAAGAGCCAAAGCCTACTTCATGGCTGCCCCCGCTGCGGCTGAAGAAACTGGTCATCAACAACGTAAGGCTCTCGCTCGATGACATCGGCGATGGACGCCGTCTCGTGGTTCCGGTCAACGGTCAGGAATTCAGCAACGTGCCCCTGAGCGCAGACCTGCTGGAGCATGATGCCGCTAATGTGGTCCAGAAGATTGAAGTGCCCTCCATTTATGTTTATGCCCCATATGATGAAGGCCGCACGGTAGTGGAACTTCCGGTGAACTTCATCCATTTCTCGTTCGCCGGGCTCGCGAAGAAACAACTGTCTAGGGTCGAACTGGTGGCTCCACGCATCCGGGCCGGCAGACCGCTTTTTGATTTTGTGGACCGCGCCCGCGCCCGCTTCTCCGAGTTTGCCATAACAGAAGAAACGGCACCACCGCCCGAGAGCGGGGCACCATTCATCCGTGGCCTGCTGGCGGCCGAACGAGTCACCCTAGAGGATAACCCAGCGGTTTGGGATATTCCCTTTTTCACAGACACCGGAATGGTTATCACCGCGCCCAATGGCGAAGAATGGACGGACATTCCCCGGCTCCCGTTCCGCAACGCACGAATTAAAGAGGGTCCTAACACAGGTCAGGCGATTCCCTTCCGCCTCTATGGAGATGAAGTCACCGGTGAGCTAGCCATTGATGAAGGCTGGTACGACTTTCCGGCATGGAAACTGCGCCTGCACATGAGCGGCGAAGGCAAAATCATCTTCAACTACCCGCTGGCGGACAAATCAAACAACCTCGTGCAGGTCTTCAAAGATAACACCCTCATCTATCGCCAACTCCGCATTGATAAGGTCTGGCTCAGTATCACCTATGATCGTGAGGGAATCTACGCCACCTATGGCGGAGAAACCTGCGGCGGCTACATCTCCGGCAACGTGAATCTCTATCTCGACCAGACTTACACATGGGATGCCTCGGCCTCAATGACCGGCATCGACATGAAACCTCTCACCACAGCCCTCACCCGTGAATATGTCAGCATCGACGGAAGGGTGGACCAGTTCAACGTGGTGGCCCATGGCGACATGACAGGACTCTATCAAACCCGCGTCGACTTCAAAATCCCCGCCGCAGGCCGGTTGCGCATACATGCCCTCGACGCCCTCCAGAAACGGCTCACGGACGAGCGCTTGAACTGGAGCGACGACGCCTCGCGGGCTGGAGTGGATATGCTCCGGGACTTCTCCTTCCTCTCAGGCGAAGGCACCGCGAAACTATACGGGCGCGAAGGCAATATGCAGATAAAACTCGCTGGCCGGGATGGTTCCCGTGACATCAACATCAATCTCCACGACTACCGCCGCCGCGCGGAAAAGTCTCTCATCCGTTTCTGATCCATGCGACGCCTCCTACTCATCTCTGCAGTTACTCCCGCCATTCTCTTCAACGGATGCAAGGCACTCGACCGTTCGCTGGAGAATGCGGCGAAAAACATCACGCTCAACACCCCCGATCCCATCAAAGTGGAGATGAAGATTGACGTCAATGTCTATCAGCACGATGCTGAAGACGGTGAGAAACCAAAGGATAACGCCAAAGAGGACAACGCCGGACTAAGCCGCCGCAAGTTTAACCGGCAGAAGGAGGTCCAAGACCTCAAGAACAACCGCTTCGTGGCTGAGAGCCACCGCGGCACTTTATTTTTAAGGGAGCAGCCCGCGGGCACTTATGGCGAGTATGTCCGCAAGACGGTGGAGGATGAAAATACCGACCGCATGGAACTCATGCGCCAAGAGGCCGCAGAGAAGCGCCGCGAGTTGCACGAAATCATGCAGGAGCGCTACGAAGCCAATGTCCAGAATGCCTTTACCGGCGAATGGATTGAAGTGCCGGACAAGGAAAAACCCGGCTCATGGCGTCTGCTCCAGAAGGTGAAGGAGTAGGAGGCAGCTTAACATCGGCGAATCGGTTAGTTAAATTGATAGGTCGAGGAAGGCTCTTATGTCCAGAGAAAGTGTCGTGACGTTACCTGTTTTCCCTTACGCTGACCTGCCTTTTTTTCCCGCACTCACGGCGACGCCCTCGCCTCTCCTGCACTTGCGCCCGTCGGCGCAGGGCCTAAGCACAACTCGGGCTTACTCCCCTTCCACGCCCGCTTTACCCAACCTATCACACCACTACATGAAGCGTTTTTGTTTCCTCGCCACCCTCACCGCCATAGCTCTTCTCAGCGCCCACGCCGACGAAAAGTCCGCCGCCCCCACCGATGGCTGGAAATCGCTCTTCGACGGTAAATCGCTAGCTGGATGGAAGTCCAGCGAAGCAGGTGAAGGCGTTAAGGATGTCTTTACCGTCAAGGACGGCTCCCTCATTGTGAAAGGCGGCCGCGCCCATCTCTTTTACGCCGGCGAGGTGAATGGCGCCAAATTCAAGAACTTTGAATTCAAAGCCAAAGTCCTCACGAAAAAGAACGCCAACAGCGGCATCTACTTCCATACAGAGTTCGAGGAAAAAGGATGGCCGGCCAAAGGCTATGAGTGCCAAGTGAACAATTCCTTCAATAAAGACCCGCGCCGGACCGGAAGCCTCTATGCCGTGCTCGACTTCAAGGACACTCCTTTCCAAGACGATTCATGGATGGACTACCGCATCAAAGTGGAAGGCAAACGCGTCACTATCACCGTTAACGGAACAGTGACCGCGGACTACACGGAAAAAGAGGGCGATCCCCGCGCGGACGGTGATCAGAAGAAATACCGCTGGCTCAGCGAAGGCACCTTCGCCTTCCAGGCACACGACCCCGGTTGTGAAGTCCACTACAGGGACATCATGGTAAAGTCGCTGCCGTAAGCACTATCGGAGCATCCTTCAGCCACCGCCGCCGCGCGAGTGGGCTGGAAGTTCGTGTCTCTAACCCCGCGGCCGCGGTGGTTTCCTTTTGCCGTCACACCTGACAACTTTTTGACAAACCCCGGATGGCACTGGCGGTGGGGTGCGTCGAGAGTGGCACTCTCCTGGTATTCTGCTATTGTCCACTCATGCGCTCTGCCGCTCTCTTTCTGCTCGCCATCTTCACGCCCTGCGCACTGCTGGGGTGGGTATCATGGCGATCGATGCGGGATGAGGCTAATGATATTCGCCGGCAGCGCACCACCCTTTATCAGCAATCGGCGGACAATGCAGCACGCAATGCGGCAGCACTGATGGCCGGACAGGTCCGGGAGTTCGGAGAAACGGTAGAACGAATGCTCACTGGGGATGCGTTAGAGCAGGTGCGCACAAGGTTTCATATGGCACTGCGCAAGGCATGGCCCATGGCCTCGGCCGGCCTAGTGCTGGATGCCAATACGGGCGCACTGCTGGCGCAGGTGGAGCCGTCCGAGCAGGCGGTCACGGCTTTTGTGATAGCGAATACATGGTTCTTTCATGCCGATGCGCAGCCACTCTATGTAGATATCCCGGCCGACAATCCGCCTCTTACCGCCCCCCTGCCCGCACTGGTCGCGGGGGCAAAGTCGAAGGCTGTGGAGAAGGAATCTATGACCATGGCTCTGGAATCACTGGCCAAGGAAAGCCCCCCTGCCCCGGAAATCGCGCCCGCGAAACCCGCAATGAAAACAGGCCCAGAAACCCGCAGCGCAAACCTTAAGCTGGAGGCACCGGCAGATCCGCAAGCCACCACGGTAAGCGACACGGCCGCATTGTCCGTAACGGAGAGACCTTTTCCCGCCGCAGCCATGCCGACTGGGCGGCCATCGCCACCACCATACCCAGTCACACCAGCAGCCAGCCAGTCTGCGACCGATTCGAAAAAGAAGTCAACCCACCATAATGCGGAAGGCAACGAACCCCGCCGCACGGTCAGACCCCTGTTTTCAGCCCCTTCCGACGCCAGCGTCGTAAAGCCCGTAACCACAACCCTAGCCGCTCTCGTGGCCCTGCATTCGTCCGGCATGATCAATGTGCCGCGTAATGATGGCCTATTTACTCTGATTTGGTATCGCACGCCGCGAATGCCTCAGGAGGTTTTCTCGGCAGTGCTGGACCGCACAGCATTTCTGCAGTCGCTACAGGCACTGCCGGCCACTGCAGCACCAGACGACGACACCAGCATCGCCATCCTTGACCACCGCGCCCAACCCGCTGCGCAGTGGACCCGTGACGGCACGTTCACACCGGCATCGTGGAGTCAGCCGCTGGTGGCGAGGGAGCCCGGAGCCGCCCTGCCCCGGTGGGAAGCGGCGATCTTCCTTCGAAACCCGGAGGTCTTTACCAAAGCGGCCGCCACTGCCCGATGGCGGCTCGGCATCATCGTCGCCACAGCCAGCCTCACGGCCATCGCCGGCGCACTCTTCATCCTGCGCGATTCCCGCCGCGCCGCTCTCGAAGCGCGACAGAAGACTGACTTCGTCTCCAATGTCAGTCACGAACTGAAAACGCCGCTCACCAGCATCCGTCTGTTAAGCGACCTCCTGGCGGCGAATCCGGCATCATCCCCGGACAAAACCAAGCGGTATGCAGAAGTGATCGCAAGCGAAGCGGCAAGGCTCACGAGGCTCATTAACAACGTGCTGAATTTTTCACGGATGGAACGCGGTAGCGGGGAAATGAACACGGCACCGCTCGACCTCGGTGAGCTGACCAAGGAGACCGCGGATCACATCCGCCCTCAGCTTGAAAAGGCGGCGTTCACTCTGGAAGTGAGCGTGCCGGAACATCCCGTGACCTTACGTGCCGACGCCGATGCCATCAGCCAGGTGCTGCTTAATCTGCTCTCCAATGCGGAGAAATACGGCAGTGCTCCCGACAAACCCCGGCGCATCGTGGTGACTCTTCACGGAGAGAATAACCGTGCACTGCTCAAGGTATCGGATCACGGCAACGGTGTGCCCCGCGGCCACGAACGCAGGATCTTTGAGAAATTCCAACGCGCACACGATACACTCGCTAGCGGCACTGCCGGCAGCGGCCTGGGTCTCACCATCGCCCGCCGTCTTATAGAAGCACACGGTGGCACGCTCGAATACTCCCGCGGAGAGAACGGCGGGGCAGTCTTCACCGTCTCACTGCCAGCCAGCCCGGAGTTCTCACCAAGCAGTTTTATGAATTCCGAAACGGACTCCGGGTTAGCCGCCCTGAAATCTGAAACATGAAAACTGCCACCTTTCCATGAAAGTCCTCATCGTAGAAGACGACCCTTCCATTCGATTTGGCCTCGAAGAGATTCTCTCATCCGAAGGTTACGACATCGCGACCTGCGACCGCGGCGACAGCATGGTGGAAGACCGCGTCGCCGCATTTTCACCAGACTTGATCGTGCTCGATGTCATGCTGCCGGGGCGAAATGGATTCGACTGCTGCCGGGACCTGCGCGCCGCCGGCATACGGATGCCGGTGCTCATGCTCACTGCCAAAGGACAGGAGGCGGACAAAGTAATCGGTCTAGAGTGCGGAGCGGATGATTATGTGACCAAACCTTTTGGCCTACGCGAGCTGACGGCCCGCATCCATGCGCTCTTGCGCCGCGCTACCGAATTCAACACGACCGAGGAGGATACCCCTGCCCGCATTCGCATTGGCGACTGCGACATCGACCCGGCGAATCACTTGCTGCGCTGCGGAAAAGGTGAGCGGCCACTGACGCCGCGCGAGTGCTCCCTCCTGATCCACCTGCACCGCCACCGCGGACATGTGCAGTCACGGGACCAAATTCTGACCGCCGTATGGGGGCTGAACGCGGCGACTGTGAGCACCCGCACGCTTGATCAGACCGTAGCTCAATTGCGGAAGAAATTGGGTGACATCGGAGCCAACGCGCAGTGGCTGCAAACCGTGCACGGGGTTGGCTACAGGCTCACGGAATAGCACTTTGGGATTCACCCCCACGGATTCAGCGGCCGACAGTTTGGTGAAGCGTGGAGTTGTCTCCGCGGCCTTGATGGTCTATAGAACTATCTAAATTAGCCTTATGGCCCCCTCGAATCCGACTATTGCTTTGCCAAAGTCTGCTGCTCCATGCCGCGGCGGATTAGTCGGCGGCGCGATTTCAGGAGCGGCGGCGGCGGGGGTGGCTCTAGTGCCAGGAGTCGAAGAGCTGATGCGTTCTGAATGGGTGTACAATACCCGGACGGTTGAGCCTCTAGCGACTTTCGCCATCGCTGCCGGAGGGGGAATTATCTCTGCGGCAGTCAGTGCCTCGCTGGATACATGGCCGCGGCGGGCAGGGTTGCTGATGGCCGCCATTGTGCTGGCAGTGACGCAATCGCTGCTGCTATTCCACCGCTTGGCAATTGGCTGGGAAGCAGTGTCACTCGCTGTGGCCATGATCACGGGAGCACTGGTCGCAGGATTGCTAACGCGCAGCCCGTCCGCGGCAGCGCGGTGGTTTGAAGGGCGACTGAACCGTAGTCTGGTTCAGAGGCTCTCGGTGGCACAGAACATGGGGTTTCTTCAACCGGACGAGCGCGAGGCGGCGGTCCTGACCTGCAGCATTTTGAACGAAACGCACCTACGCTCGCAAATTCCAGCCCGGGAGTTTTTGAAAATCGCGGAATCTTTCCGGCTAACGGCTTCGCGGGTGCTGCTGGACCACGGGGCGCTCCTTGACGAGACAGAAGCAGGAACCGTGCGTGCGTTTTTTGGTCTTCCACTCCCGGTTGTCAACCATGCGGACAGTGCCGCCCGGGCGGCTCTCGCAGTCGATGACGCACTTCGCCGTCTCGCCGTGGGGCAAATGAAAAAGGATTACGCCCAAGCGGAATTTGGCGCCGGAATCAGCTGCGGGGTTCTCACTGCTGGTCTTTCGGGCGATGCCTACGCCGCTGCCGGAGATGCCGTGGACCAGAGTCGGTGGTTGGCGGCACTGAATGCAGATTACCATTCCGCGATCCTCACCGACGGCACCACTCACCGGATGTCGGCGGACACCGAAGACCGCCCTCTAGAAATTCTCAATCCTCCCGATGGAGCGGCTCTAGAAGTATATCAGGTGCTGGCTATGACAGGCGGTTTATCGCGCGAAGCGATGGCGCAACGCGACGCCTTCCGCGATGCCATCATTCTTCTACGGGCGGGACACGCTGCGGATGCCCTGCTGAGGTTCAAAGAAGCCGGCGAAGGTCTCACCTCACCGGATGGGACGCTTGAGCATTTCGTTTACATAGCGCAGGAACAATCAGCCCGTGACAGTGCCGGACGCAAGCTGCCACTGCCGCCGGCCAGCCGACCCCTGCGCTCTACCCTCAAAGTCCGCGGCCTGTGACAAAAGTTGACTACCCGGAGGAAATTCGCAGCCTGATCGCTCAGCTACGGCGTCTGCCGGGCATCGGTCCCCGCAGCGCGGAGCGCATTTCCCTCTGGCTCCTCCGCAGCAGCCAGTCGCCGTGCGCCGCTCTTGCCGGAGCCCTCAACGAGGCAGCGGAAAACGTCTGCCTGTGCGCCGTCTGCGGATTCTTTGCCAGCCGCGCGGACGGTTGCGAACTCTGCATGGACACCACCCGCGACGCCTCCCTGCTCTGTATTGTGGAGCAAAGCACGGACATTCTCCCGCTGGAGCGCACCGGCGCCCTGCACGGACAATACCATGTGCTCGGCGGGCGCATCAGCCCACTGGACAACATCGGTCCAGAGGATCTTCGCCTCGGCCAGCTAGCCCGCAGGCTGGATGCCGGCACCGTCAAGGAGATCATCCTCGCCACCGGCAGCGATGTGGAAGGCGAAGCGACCGCCAACTATCTCACCGCCCTGCTCCGCACAACGCATCCCGGCATTCACGTCACCCGCCTTGCGCAGGGACTCCCGGCCGGCGGCGGCCTTGAATCAGCGGATGACCTTACGCTGCTGCGTGCCATCAGCGGTCGCCGTGCGGCGGAGCAGTAAACAGCAGCCAGTCACACCCACAAGTGCGCGACCACACTGTCGGCCACGCACTTTCCTTGCTTTGTCAGTCGCAACCGGTCCCCGGCGATTTCCGCCAAACCGCCCTGTACGACGTCCTGCATGCGCGAGCCATCCGGCAGCCATGAAATTTCCACTCCCCGGGCCGTCCGCAGTTCCAGCGCGATGCGTTCACAGGCCCACTGTTCGTCCGTCAGATGCTCCGCAGCCTTTTCACCGAGCCCTCCGCTGAGTGGATCCTGCATATAGAGCACGGTGTTCTCCACATTCTTCCAGCGGCGGCGGTCCACCGTGGACACGGCTCCCGGGCCCAGCCCAAGATAATCTTCGCCGCTCCAGTAGCTTTGGTTGTGCCGCGATTCAAAACCGGGCCGTGCGTAATTGCTGATTTCGTAATGCCGGTAGCCAGCCTCACCGGTCATGCGCATGGCTTCGGTGAAGAAAGCACCATCCACATTCTCATCCCGCACGTACTCCCCTCGGGTGAACTTTTCAAAGAACGCCGTGTCCTCTTCATAGGTCAGATTGTAAGCCGACAAATGATCCGGCTGCAGCGCGAGGGACCGCCGGAGCGAATACTGCCATGCCTCCAGCGTCTGTCCCGGCACGGCAAACATGAGGTCGAGACTAACCACGGGAAAGCATGCACTGCGCAGCACTTGATACGCTTCCTCCGCCTCCTCCGGCGCATGATCGCGGCCCAGCACTGTGAGCGACGACTGATCCCATGCCTGCACTCCCAGGCTCGCCCGCGTGACGCCGGCCCCCAGCAGAGCCTCCGCCTTCCGGGCATCAATCGTGCGCGGGTTGATCTCCACCGTCCACTCCTTCACCTCCTCGATTCCCAAAGCGGCACGAAACTCCGGTAGCCAGCGCTCAAGATGGGTGGTGCTCAACATGGTCGGCGTGCCCCCGCCGAAATAAACGGTCTCCAGCTCAATGCGCCTCCCCCATTTCCTGCGCGCGGCCAGCGCTTCCACTGTCAGCGCATTGAGAAATGCCGCCGTGTCGGTGCTGCCCGGCTCATGTTTATAAAACGAGCAGTACGGACAGATGCGATGACAGAAAGGGATATGAACATAGAGATGCCGGATCATGACGTGGCACTGATCGGCTTCTTCCAGTATTTCATCCCTTTGTAGCCGAGAAACGCCACAACCACCGCCCCCATGAGCCATGGCTTCCAGTTGAACGGCTCTTTCACGAACCGGAACTGCAGCGTGATGGGCTTTCCCAGATACGAAACCCGGCCGTCCGGTGCGAGAGTCCGGATGCAGAGCGTCACCGGGGCTCCGCTCACCAGATTGCCAACCACCGCGGTCGCCACCCCTCCGCTCACGGTAACTTTGACATCGTCCCCGCAGGGAACCCATATCTTATTCAACCGTCTGGGCTTGGGTCGTTCGATGGACGGATATAGCACCTCAAAATTCCAGTCCCCGCCGGGCGGCACCTTCCATGCGATGGTGATGGATTCTCCTTCATCTTTGACGATGTCGACGAGGTCCACTTTGGGTATTTTGGGATCCTCTTTTCCTGTCTCCAGCACAACGCCACGGGTCCCGAGGGCACCATCGGTCTCCACTTCCTTCCGCGATTTGAGTCCCATGGGGCCGGACATCTTCGCCTGAATCAACTGGCGGATTGCTTCACTGCCGGCGGTCTCGGGAATGTCTTTCGCCTCCAAACCCGCCACGAGGAGAAGTTCCAGACGCGAACCGGGAGCGTTGAAGACCAACTCCTCCGACGGCCAGCCGGCAATGTCCTGCGGCGGCAGCACCGTCACACTGAATTCCACACCCGCCGCCAGTTTGACTTCTGCTGGCGGAGGCGTTTCAAAACGGAAGATCTTCAGCGGACTTAACTCGATCACGGCCTCAGCCCCACCTGCGTTTTTCACGGTGACGGTATGCTTGGCCGTTTTGAGCGACTCTGCACTGAGCATGCCGAAATTGAAGGCATCACCATTGGTGAAGGCGGATGTCATGACCAGCACGCCCGGACCGGGGACCGCGATGGCATTTACTTCCTGCACAAATTTCCCCACAGTCAGCTTCACCACGCCTTTAAGCGTCTCGCCCAACTGCCCCTCCACCTTAAAAACGAGCGGCAGTTTCAAATCCGGAACCAGATCCAGGGTCGCCGGCAGCTGAATCCACGGCGGTCCTTCCACGCTTACTTTAACCGGCTCACTTCCCATATTCTCGAGGGTGACCGTGCCCTGACGGTTGTTGTCCTTCGGCCGCCATTTGAGCGTGACCTCTTTCAAATCGACGACAAATGGCGGGACAACCCGTGAAGTGAAGCGTGCCTTCACCTCACCATCGAATACCACCGTCTCCTCTGTGACGCCTACCGCCGCTCCCTCGCAGACCACTTCGCACCTGATACTTCCGCCGCCTGCGACCTGAAAATTTCCGCCCGGGGGATTCTGCCATCGCCAGTTCTTTGGCGCAGGCACCTTCGCCGTCCACGGGGCATTGCCTTTATTGAGCAGGGTGAAGTCCTTCACCAAAGAGGATCCTACCACCATGCGGCCAGCATCAATGATTGGGTGGACCTCAATCCGGGGCGCCACATTGGTGATCGACACCCTCACTCTTGCCCGCACAGCAGAAGTCCCTGGTAACTGCCCGGTATAGATGAACTCATCGTCTCCCTCACCCTTGGGATTGGCAGTATACTCCACCTCAGCCTGATCATTGTGCAGCTCCTTGATCGCACCCAAAGTGCCCTGTTTGGGTTGCTCCACGATTTCAAACTTAATGGCCTTGTTACCGCCCGTCACCCCCCGCAACGCTACTTTCACAGTCTGACCGCGCACGGCACGGAACTCGATGTCCTTCATGGCCGGCCCTGCAGCGGCCCCCGTTGGCGCTTTAATGTCGGCAAGGAGTCTCCCCGGCAGCATTGGGGCAGCAGCAAGGAGAAGAAGAACCAGATAGCGGCGCAACATGGGGATCATGACGGCGAGCATGCAGCGCTCTGCCCCATCGTGCAAGATGATTGCCTCGCTCAGGAAAAAGCCCCCTCCGCTGATGGATTAAGCTTGTCCTAGCCGCATCATCCGGCGTAAGATATATTAGCTTTCACATCCCTCGCATGCTCCGCTTTTACTTCTCCCGCCACGCCGCCCGAGCCGGCTCCGCTTTCCTTCTTCTGCAGCGCGCTCCTTTGTTAAAACTGCTGCCGGAAGCGCGCGTAATCTCGTCATCCGGATTTACTGATGCCCTGCGCTGGACGGTCACGGCCGTAATCGGGCTTCGAGCCTTCGACTCGGTAGCGGGGGCTTCGGAAATCATTCAGACCCTCCCCTCCGCGGCTAGCACCATCGTGCCGGGAATCGCCGGCGATCCGCTCTCCTTTGTGTGGAGGTCTCAGGGCACACCTAGCACCCCATCACTCTTTACGATTTCGGGGAATTTGCCTCTAGGCATGACCCATACGATGGCTGCCAATTCCGCGACGGACAGCGCTTCCGGCATCCCTACCACTGCCGGCGAGTATCCGGTTATCATATCCGCGTGGCGCTTTCCTGACCTGACCGGGGGTGTCATTGAGCAGGCCTTTACCATCCGGATTGCCAATCCTGCGCCGCCACAAATCCAGACACCGCCAACGGGTGGCAATTTCGCCGCCGGGGACTTTGTCCTGCTGAATACCGCCCAGACCGGCGGACGCACCTTTAAGTGGTCGCTCAACGGCATGGAACTGGAGGCCGATGACCGGGTGCTGTTTTCCTCCACCACCCCTCGGCGCTTTCGTATGGCACCCGCCACCGACCCCGGCCCGTCATGGCGCAGCGGCGGAGCATTTGATGATTCCTCGGCACCGTGGGCTTCAGTCTCGGGCGGAATTGGATATGATAACGTGCCGGCACCCGGAGTTAATTTCACACCACACATCGCCGCCGGGGGAAATACTCAGACAGCTATGTCTGGAAGCGGAAAACCTGTTTCAGTCCACCTCCGCATGCCGTTCAACCTGCCTGCGGGCGGAGCTCTGAGTTACCTCCGCCTGCGTGTGCAGAGCGACGATGGCTACGTGGTCTGGCTCAACGGCACAGAGGTCACCTCTTTTAATAAACCCGCGACCCTTAACTGGAACAGCGCCGCCAACGCGGAAGCTGCGGATCAAAACGCTGTAACCTTTGCCACAGTGAATCTTTCATCACACCTGCCACTGCTTCGCGTCGGCACTAATCTGCTCGCCGTGCAGGCCATGAACCGGTCCAACGCGAACAACGATTTCCTCTTCAACTGCGAACTCGAAGGAGGCATCAACTCAGCCAATTCTCCCACGCTCGTCCTGACCTCAATCCAGCCCGGCCAAACCGGAAACTACGCTCTCGCAGTAAGCAATCCCGCGGGCACAGTGACGACTCCGGCCTTCGGCGTTTTCATACCGCCACAGATCGCGCAGCAGCCGGAAAATATAACAATCGAAAGCGGTGCCACCGCGCAGTTGCACCTCACTCCCACCGGAACCGAACCCTTCAGCTTTCAATGGTATAAAGGACCTAGCGGCAACACATCGGAACCCGTCGCCGGCGGCACGGAGGAGAGCCTCACAACTCCGGTGCTCGCGGAGACCACCACCTATTGGGTGCGTGTAACCAACGGCGGCGGCTCCACTGATTCCAACGCCGCCACCGTCACATTGAATCCGCCGCCGGTGCAAAACTTCAGCCACTGGGCTTCAGCCAGTTTTACACCGGCCCAGCTCACCGATCCGCTCGTCAGCAGTCCCACCGCCGACCCCGACGGTGACGGGCTAGCAAATTCCGCCGAATACGCGCTCGGCACATCCCCGCTGGCATCCACCGGCGCGGCACTCGCCATCGGGGCACCCGCCACGATTGCATTCACCGCCTCCGCCGCCTCCGGTCCCGGATATGCCGGACGCTCCCGGCGCTACACACTGGTGCGCACCACCGACCTTGCCGCCGGCCCCTGGGTTCCCGTGATTGGATTTGCGAATATCAACGGCAACGGCCAGACCGTCACGCATACACCCGGGGATAATGGTCCGGCGTTTTTCCGGCTGCGGGTGGAACTCCTGCCGTGAGCTGCACCTCCGCATTCGTGAAGCTTTTTTGTTGACCTGATGCCGCAATAATGACACCAAAAACAACATGCCAATCAATGAATTACGCTCTAACCGAAATTCTTCTCGCCTTGGCAGCAGCAGCGATCCGCTCATTTCCGGCTACCGGATAAGAGGCATGACGGACTTAATGCTGCCAAGCGGTTTCTGGGGTTCCGTGGTAGTGGAGGGATACAATGCCGCAGAACAGTTTTACAATTCCGGTGGCGGATCAGGGGCATCTGCCATGGGCGACGGCAATGGCCTGATCACCTTCACCGGAAGCGGCCGTTATGGCAGTGCCGGGGCTTATCCGGACCAGCATGACGTCGGCACTCCAGACCGCTACCTCGCGGGCAATTTCGCCTTTCAGATACCTGAGCCTTCAGCCGTGGCGTTGCTCGCAAGTGGTGTGTTACTTCTGGCGCGCCCAAGAAGACTCTGTAAGCCACAGCCGTGAGCGCAAGCGTCCTGCTGTTGGCCCTATTGTGCTGTTCGGCACTTCTGCTCCGTGCGGCGCCGGTCATCTCGGAGTTCATGGCGGATAATGTCAGCGGCCTCACGGATGCAGCGGGAAGAAACACCGACTGGATCGAAATCCACAATCCCACCGCCACCGCCCAAGAAATGTCGGGGTGGCACCTCACGGATGAGTCGGCGGACAAGACGAAATGGACGTTCCCCTCCATCAGTATTCCTCCGGGCGGGCGGCTCATCGTATTCGCCAGCGGCGACGGAGTGCCGGATGCTGGCGGGGCGTTGCATACGGATTTCTCCCTCAGTTCCGCAGGGGAATATCTCGCCCTCGTGGCCCCGGACGGAATTACCGTGGCGTCGGAGTTTGCGCCATTTCCGCCGCAGCGGGAAAATGTCAGCTACGGCGTGACGCGACAACGTTTTGAGTTGGTGGCACCCGGCGCTGCGGGCCGGGCGGTGGCGGCTTCGGCATCAGTGGCGGGCGAATGGCGCGGCGGGAGCGAACCCTTCGCTGATACGGCGTGGATGCCGGTGGTGAATGGCATCGGCTACAACCGCACGGACCAACCGGTCGTGAACATTCCACAGCCTGAGACCGCAGCCTACGTAGTGCCGCAAGGCACGCAGGGTAATCAAAGCTACGGAGGCACGCTGGGCATGGATTTCAGCGTGGAGCAGGCCCTGACCGTGACGGCGCTGGGGGCCTTCGATTCCGGCAGCAATGGATTCGTCAAGTCCATCCGGGTGCAGTTGTGGACGCGGAACGAGAACGGCACGCCTGACAATTTCGCCGACGACACCGGCAGGGGTGTGCTCGCGGACATTACTTTCAGCTCGACAAATCCCGGCATGGCGGATGGCGGGAGCCGCTTCATCGCTCTACCGACGCCTGTCGCTCTGCCAGTGGGCACCTACAGCATCGTGGCGTGGGGCTATGGCGATGCGGAAATGAACGGAAATCTCGGAGTCGCCGCGGCATCGTGGACCACGAATTCAGGCAACGGGAGCATCACCTTCGATGGCGGAGGACGCTTCGGTGACGCGACTAGGTGGCCGGCGAATCTGGATGGCGGGCCGGTAAACCGTTACGCCGCCGGCACTTTCAAATTTATTACCGGACTGCGGGACTCTCGCCGCACGGCCTACCGCGTGGCCACTGGCACGGCGGGAAATCAGGATTTCAGTGGGACCCTGGGCATGGATTTCAATACCGTGCGAACAGTCCGGGTCACTTCGCTAGGCGTTTTCGACAGCGGCGGCAATGGCCTAAGCAGCACGATCACGGCGCAACTCTGGCGTCGGAATGAAAACGGCACGCCGGGTGATTTCACGGATGATACAGGCCACTCCATTCTCGCCTCCGCCAGTTTCACCGCTGCCAACTCCGGCACACTGGAGGGAGGCAGCCGATTCAAGCCGCTGGCTACGCCGCTCGACCTTGCACCCGGTGCTTACACCATGGTGGCCTATGGCTACAGCGCTGCGGAGATGAACGGAAATGGTCTCGGCGCGGTGTCCTGGAATACAGATGGCGGCGCAACGGCAGCGCTTCAATTTGTGGGGGGGGGGCGCTACGGCCTCAGCGGAGGGCCATTTCCGAACACCGTAGACGACGGCCCCGCAAACCGTTATGCCGCAGGCACATTTCAATACTTCGACAGCAGCGACCCGCTCATCGCCACGAGCATGGATGCGGCGATGTTCGGGGTCTCTCCAGGGGCTTATCTCCGTCTTCCCTTCAACGTGGTGGATGCGGCGGCTATCGGATCGCTGGAGCTGGAAATGGCGTGGGACGATGGCTTCGCCGCATGGATCAATGGCATGCCCCAGGCCTCTCGTCGCGCCCCGGCGCTGCCTGTCCCAACTTCCACGGCCACATCGGAAGGCTCGGCTATCGAGACGATCTCAATGCCCGCCGCTGGGCTGCAGACGGGGGCGAATGTGCTGGCCATTCACGGACTGAACATCGCCGCCAACGACGCAGACTTCTTGACAAGGGCAAGACTCACGGGACTGGGCAGCGTTATGCTGGCCACCTATTTTCTCCAGCCCACACCGGGCGCAGCGGAGGGTAGCGGCGTGACCGGCTTCGTGGAACCCGTTACGTTCAGTGTGCCGCGCGGATTTTATTCCGCGCCCATCAGCGTGACCCTCAACACTGCCACTCCCGCAGCAGAAATCCGCTACACGATGAACGGCAGCGCCCCCTCGTTGACCAGCCCGCTCTACACCTCTCCGCTCAGCATCACCGGCACCATGCCGCTCCGCGCCGCCGCGTTTCTGGGGGGAAGGGAAGCTTCTGCGCCGACTACCGCCACCTATTTATTCACTGCCCAAATCGTGCAGCAGCCTGTCGCGCCGGCGGGCTATCCCGGATCTTGGAATGCCATCGCAGCCGACTATGCTATGGAGGATAACGCCACTGATCTGGCTGCCATTCTGGCGCAGCCCACAGGCACACCACTGGCCACGCTGCGCTCCCAAGTGGAGGCATCTCTGCGCACCCTGCCTGCGCTGTGCCTCACTGCGGATATGGCGGATATTTTTGGCTCCACGACGGGCATCTATGCCAATCCGTCAGGCCGCGGCGATCTTTGGGAAAAGGCCTGCAGCGCGGAACTGATCCCCGCCCCCGGCGCAGCGGAGCTGGGATTTCAGATCAACGGCGGCCTGCAGGTGATGGGACTCACCTCGCGCAATCTGACGGTGAATCCCCGCCTGCCACTGCGCGTCATTTTCTCCCGGCGCTTTGGCCCGCCCTCGCTCCAGTATCCGCTCTTCCCGGGAAATCCCGTGACGCGATTCGATAGCATCACCCTGCGCGGAAATACCCGCGACAACTTCGGCAACGACATCAACGGAACGTGCATCCGCGACCAGTGGACCAAACGGCTGCAGGCAGACATGGGGGCACCGGCGAGTAGCGGGCGCTTCTTCCACGTCTTCATCAACGGCCTCTACTGGGGCATCTACAATCCGACGGAACGGCCCGACGGCGATTTTTGTCAGGAACATTTTGGCGGCGATGCGGACGAATGGGACAGCATCACTCTGTGCTGTCCCAACCGCGTAAAGAGCGGCACCAATGCGAAATGGCAGGAACTTCTGACGCTGGCCACGCAGGGATTCGAGACGGACGCGAAGTTTCAGCGCATCCTCGGCAACAACCCCAACGGCACCCGGAATCCCGCCTTCGAAATCCTGCTTGATCTAGACAACTTCATTAGCTTCATCGTCAGCGGCTACTATCACGCCAGTGGTGACTGGCCGGGAAATTTCTATGCCATGCGCCGCCGCGGCCCGCAAAGCACGGGATTCAAGTTCATCACTTGGGACAGCGACATCGGGCTCGGCTGGGGCAATGTGAATGCGGATAAAACCGTGGGCGATGCCACCGGATGGTGGAACAACTCACCGGGCCAAGTCGAGTTGGCCCTGCGCGCTCATCCCGAATACCGGATGCAGGTGTCGGATGCCGTGCAACGTCATTACTTCAACGGCGGTGCCTGCACCCCTGCGAGGTCTGCGGCTCGCTGGACGGAAATCGCCACCGCGCTGGAGCCCGCTCTCGGCGCGGAATGTGCTCGCTGGGGAGACTACCGCAGCCCGCTGGGCACTCTGACGCGCTGGCGCAGTAATCGTAATTCATACCTAACTGGCTGGTTTCCTAACCGCACAGGTATCGTGCTCAACCAACTGAGGAACCGGGGCCTGTTCCCTGCGGTGAATGCTCCAGT
This sequence comes from Akkermansia muciniphila, assembly GCA_945861415.1. Taxonomy (GTDB): domain Bacteria; phylum Verrucomicrobiota; class Verrucomicrobiia; order Verrucomicrobiales; family V1-33; genus V1-33. The sequence goes on from CAMAUV010000037.1 coordinate 41,134, forward strand.
GCTCAATCAGCACGGCGGCCCGGCGGCTCAAAGCTTTTCGCTGATGATGACTGGCACCGGCAGCATTTACTACACACTGGATGGAAGTGATCCCCGGCTCTGGGGCGGCGCAGTGAAAGCGGGACTCACCCCCTACAGCACACCCGTGACGCTGAGCACCACGACCACCGTGAAATCCCGTGCTCGTAACGGCAGTGTGTGGTCAGCCCTCACGGAGGCCACGTTTCTCATCTCCCCGCCCGCCAGCGCAGCCACTCTGGTCATCAGCGAAATCCATTACAATCCGGAAGGCGTCGACGATGCGGAATTAATTGAGATGATGAACACCAGCACCTCGACTATCGATCTGAGCGGTGTTCGATTCACCGCAGGGCTCGACTTCACCTTCCCCGCTGGCACTACCCTCGCTGCCGGGGCGCGGATCGTGATCGTGAGGGACGCTGCGGCCTTTGCCAAACATTATGGCACTACGGTGAATGTGGCGGGAGAATTCCATAGCCTCACAAATCTGGACAATGGCGGCGAACATCTCACTCTCCTCGCTGCAAATGGCAGCGTAATCGCCGATTTCACTTACGATGACGACGCCCCCTGGCCAAACGATGCCGACGGCCGCGGCTATAGCCTCACGCTGATGAATCCCTCCGCGCATCCCCGCTACGATCTGGTGACCAGTTGGCGCACCAGCATCGCGTTCGGAGGCTCGCCCGGCGCAGGAGATGCCACCATCTTCACCGGCGCTGCCTCGGAGCGTCTCGCTTATGCCGGGATTGCTTTGCGATGGGACTCCGCCACCGGCACTGCCCGCCTTACCCGCCATCTCGCCGCAGATGATGCCATACCCCTGCTGGAGACCAGCACGAACCTCACTCACTGGACCTCAGACTGGACGCTGCTCCGCCGCGACCGGATCGACGCCATCCGCGAGGAACTTCAATTCACTCCGGCACCGTCGCCAAGTCTGAGGGTCTTCCTCCGCGCCAGTCTGCCTTGATCAGGTCAGCGACGCCTCCCTTTCCCAGGTGGAGTGCGGCCCGGGCCGAAATACTTTTCGCTGCGAAAACGCAGCCAGACGCGCAGTTCCTGGGGGATTTGGTCCTTTTGGGCTTCTGTCAGTGTTTCATAAAGCGCCAATGCCTTCTCCCGCTCGCCGCGGCATGCCGCGTTGTTGTGATCCTTCCAGCGGCTGCGTGCGAGGCGGATCCGGCGGCACACTTCTTTGATAAGCGCCGCACCCGTGAGCGGCTGTTCGTTGTTGGCTGGCATAAGCGGTCGTCGCGTAACATTCGTCCCGAAGCAATGCCACAGCGCCGGCTACACAAACCCGGACTGGCGAAATCTTGGCAGCCATGCATGACAATATCATGCGTTTATCCATCCGATTCCTTTTCGCCATTTCCCTCATGAGTGCCGCTGTGCGTGCCGCCGATCCGGCTCCCGCCGCAGTTCCCCTGCGCGTGCTCGTCTGGGACGAGCGCCAGCCAGCGCAAAAGGAGGCCTACGCCGGCGGGTTCCTCGGCGATGCCATTGCCGCTTATCTCGAAAAGCAGCCCGGGCTCAGCGTTAAATCCGTCTCCATCGATTCTCCGGAACAGGGACTCGACGCCGCCACGCTGGACAGCACAGATGTCATCGTATGGTGGGGGCATGTCCGGCATATGAATGTGACCGTGGCGCACACGGAGGACGTGGTGCAGCGTGTGCGCGATGGCCGGCTCGGCTTTGTCCCGCTGCATTCCGCCCACTGGTGCCGGCCATTCGTGCGCCTCATGCAGGAACGCGCCAAAGCCGACGCCCTCGCAAAACTGCCCGAAGCGGAGCGTGCGACTGCTAAGTGGGAGTTTCTCAATCAAACCCCCATCGGCACCGGGGTGAAGGCAGACGCCCCGCTCACGCCGTCAGTGAAGAAAGAGGGCGATGTCTACCAGTTCACCCTGCCGCAGTGTGTATTCCCCTCGTGGCGCGCCGACGGAGCGCCGGGTCACATGACCACGCTACTGCCACAGCATCCCATCGCCGCCGGGCTGCCGGCCAAGTGGGACGTGAAGCAGACGGAGATGTACAACGAGCCCCACCACGTTCCTGCGCCCGATGCCGTCATTTTCGAGGAGAAGTGGGACAAAGGCGAACACTTCCGCAGCGGTTGTGCATGGCAGGTAGACAAAGGACGCGTGTTCTACTTCCGCCCCGGCCACGAAAGCTACCCGGTCTTCCGTCAGGAGGAACCTCTCCGCGTCGTGCTCAACGCAGTGCGCTGGGCTGCCCCGGCTCCCGCAAAGTAATGCCTCACTAATTTTCCTAGAAACTACAGAATCGAAGGCACGGCAAATTCTCCTAGCCATTCCCATCGGCCCGTTCATATGGAGCTGTGTTTCTTCTTGCCAAATGCGATTTCTCCTCACGCTACTCACCATCACC
>CAMAUV010000038.1 GCA_945861415.1 Akkermansia muciniphila
TGCTGCGCCGCCGGAGGAAATAATCCCGGCGCGTCATGATTTGAAACCATCAGAGCGGCGTGGATGCAAATCCCGCCGCTCTTTTTCTGTCCGCGACCGCCCACGGGAATCCAGCTCATCAGCAAGTGCGGCGATGACGTCGTGAAGGAGCTGCGGTGCAGGAAAATGAAATCGGTTTTCACCCAAAACAAAAATTAGGACCCGCCTCCATGAATGCTCAAATCAACCGCCGCCGTTTCCTGCGCAATGCAGGCGTCTGCATAGCGCTGCCGATGCTCGAATCGCTGGCTCCGTGCGCCAGCGCGGCGGCGGCACGCAATAAGCCCATCAAGCGGGTTGTCGTCCTCTCGAATAACTACGGCGTTTATCCGGAGGCGTTTTTCCCTGCGAAAACCGGGGCTGATTATGACATGTCGGATACGCTCAAGGCGTTGGAGCGGCACCGCAAAGACTTCAATGTTTATTCCAATCTCGACCACGGAATCAACGCCGGGCACTCGGGAGTGCCGACCTTGCTCAGCGGGGTGCAAGTCCACGAAGCCGTCCATTTCCCTGAGGGAAACATGAGCATGGATCAAAAGATAGCAGAGCACCTGGGCTCGACGACCCGCTTCCCCTCGCTGACGCTGCAAGTGAATGAAGCGAACCTCCTCAGCATCACCCGCACCGGCGTGCAGGTGCCGTCGATGGATATAGGCGCTGCCTACAAGGCGATGTTCGCGGACCAGGATGCGAAGGAGAAAGAGGCAGTCCGCGGGCGCTTTGAGCGGCATAGCAGCATTCTGGATGCGGTGCTTAAAGAAGCGAAGTCCGTGGAGAAGAGGCTGGGCAAACACGATCAGGAAAAATTCGCGCAATATCTCGATTCTGTGCGCGGGTTGGAAAAGAAAGTCGTGCAGGAGGAGCCATGGCTCGACCGTCCCAAGCCTGTTCCGGGCGTGCCGCAACCCCCGCAGGGCAAGGGTACGGAAAAGGATTTGAAGGCCATGATGGAACTCATCGCGCTAGCCATCCAGACGGACTCGACCCGCGCCATCACCCTGGCGAGTGGTTTTGTGAATGGTGACTTTGGATTGAGCGGCGGGTATCATGGATTTTCGCACCACGGCCAGCGTGAGAACGAAGTTGGGGCGCTCAAGAAGATCGAGGGCTATCAAGTGTCGATGATGGCCTACCTGATCGACCTGCTCAAAGCACAGGCGGATCCGATCAACGGCGGAACGCTGTTTGATCACACCATGATTCTCTACGGATGCGGCATGGCGACGGGCGAACATTCCACGAAAAACCTGCCCCTCATTCTTGCCGGCGGTGGATTCAAACTCGGCAAGCACATAGGATTTCCCGTGGACAAGGAAACCCGCGTGCCGGCGGCTAACCTGCTGCTGTCCATGTTGCAGAATTTTGGTTTGGAGATTGATCGTTTCGGCACCAGCACGGGAACTCTAACTGGACTGGAGGTTGCGTAAATGTTGGCCGCTCCAAGACTCACGTTTGCGTTGGTGGGCCGATGCCTGGCGGCGCATCTTTTGCTGGGCCTTGTTTTGGGCACGGCTGAGGCAGCGGAGACCGATCCGGAGTTGTCCAAGCTCAAGCCTTTTCTGGAGAAGCATTGTTACGCGTGCCACGGCCCGGAGAAGCAAAAGCAGGATCTGCGATTCGACACCCTGGACCATGACTTGACCAAAGTCGAAACGCTGCGCGTCTGGCAGGACGCTCTCGATCAGGTGAATCTCGGTGAAATGCCGCCGCCGAAGAAACCGCAACCCTCGGGCGCCGAACGAACCGCTTTCACCGATGTGCTCACGGCCCGGCTCGATGCAGCCTACGCCCAGAAGAAGAGCACGGGCGGATCCACGGTTCTCCGCCGGCTCAACCGTGCCGAGCTGCGCAACACCCTGCGCGATTTGCTTTATCTCGAAGGTCCCGATTACCGCAGCCCGACCGTCGGGCCGGAGATCGTCGATCCCCAGGGCAGCGGGGCGGTCACCAATGTGGCCACCGGGGTGGAACGGGAACTTCCGGAGGATGAAAGACTGCACGGCTTCGACAACATCGGACAGAAGCTGGTGATGTCGGATTTCCTGCTCAAGCTCGTGATCGGCGCCGCCGAGGACGCCCTGGGCCGGGCCACAACTTCCGGTGAAAAGCCCAAGACCGAGGCACGGCGCTTCACCTGGCCCATTCGCAAAGAGCCGAAGGGAGTGCTGGCCACCACTGCGCACAAGATGAATCCAGGCTACGACGGAATTTTCGAAATTTACCTGGAGCCCGATGCCGGTATCAGCGGTGAGGGCCGTGTCACACCATCCGCGATCAGTGCCACTGGCGTTGGCGTCTCTGCCCGTTATCGCATTACCATTGAGGCATCGGCACACAATCAGCAGCATCCGTTCGGTGACCTGGTGAATATCCCGAAGGATGAGCCGATGTTGCTCGGATTGCACATCGCTGACGTGCGCAAGGGTAGTGGATTCAGTGCTGGCAGTCCGACCGATATGCCCTTGGTGCAGTGGCCCATGACGGCGGACGGAAAGACCAGAACCTACGTGCATGAGGTGTGGCTCAACTCCACGTGGTCGGCGTGGGTCGCATGGGAGAACGGGCCGCAGCCGAGAGTCGTCAGGCCCGTGGAGATGGTGGAGATAGCTCTCCCCGCCGCCGTTCGCCCGAGACCTCCGGACAACGCGCCGGAAAAGGAGAAACAGGACTACCATGCGGACATGGTCAAAGCCCTATTCGGTGCCGACGGCTACATGGCGCCCCACCTGCGCATCCACAGCATGACGTTCGAACCCCTGATCGACCAATGGCCTCCGCGCAGCCATACCGCGCTCTATGGCACGACGGGCACCGAAAGCACTGCGGATCTCCTGCTCAATTTCGCACAGCGGGCCTATCGCGGTCCGGTGCTCCCGGCAGATGTGGACCATTACGTCAAGCTCGTGGAGGCCCGGCTAGCGAAGGGACTCACCCGTGCCGAGGCGCTCAGAATCGGCTACACCGCCATTCTCGCAGCCCCGCGGTTCTATTACCTGCACGAAACCGCCGGACCGCTGGACGCCTACCAGCTCGCCAGCCGGCTGAGCTGCTTCCTCTGGTCTTCCATGCCCGACGAGGAGTTATTCGCTCTGGCCGCAAACGGAAAAATCAAAGAGCCAGCCGTGTTGCGGGCGCAAGTGGAGCGAATGCTCAACCATGAAAATGCCGCCGCCTTTACCAGGCGTTTTGTCACGAGCTGGCTGCGCCTCGACAAACTGGGAGCCATGCCTCCCGATCGGTCCGGACCCTACCGCTACTTTTTCGACCGTCATTTGGGGCCGCTGATGGCGGAGGAAACAGACCTCTACTTTGCCAACCTTTTGAAAAACAACGGCCCCATCCGTGAGCTGATCGATTCCGACTACACCTTCATGAACGAGCGCACCGCGCAACATTGCTACAACCGCCATGACGATTTCAACCCGCCCAAAAGTAACGATGACTACTATCCCACATACGTCCGGGGCGGATTCATGCGTAAGGTCAAACTGAAAGACTCGCGTCGCGGAGGCATCCTTACGCATCCGAGCGTCCTGACCGCCACGGCCAATGGCGTAGATACGTCGCCAGTCATTCGAGGCGTCTGGATGCTGGAGAGCATCCTCGGCACTCCGCCCTCGCCGCCGCCTCCCGACGTGCCGACCCTCTCCCCGGACCTCCGTGCTGCCAGGACCATTCGCGAGCAGCTCGAAGCACACCGCAAGAGCGAGTCCTGCAACAGTTGCCATCAAAAGATTGATCCGATGGGCTTCGCGTTTGAGAACTTCAGCCCCATCGGAAGATGGCGCGACAATTACCCCGGCAGCGACAAGAAGATTGATCCCTCGGCAGAATTGCCCAACGGCGAGCCGCTGGCGGACATTGTCGCTCTCAGAAAATACCTGCTTACCCGCGAGAACCAAGTCACACGCAACCTTTGCGAGAAACTGCTTTCGTACGCCACCGGCCGCATGATCGAGCCCACCGACCGCTCCGAGGTGGAGCGAATCGTCCGTGAGCTTCGCGAGAAAAACGGCGGCCTGCGCGACCTCGTTCACCTTGTAGCGCAAAGCAGGACCTTTTCAACCAAGTGAGAACCATCCACGAGTGCTTCGCATGACACAATCCCAGAGGCGAAGCGAAAAGCATTGCAAGACAGTGTATTTCAGGAGCCTGCTGATCTCGATTCCCCAGGTGCAGTGCATTATTATCACGTAATGATGGGATGGGCAGATGACTCCCGCTTTAATATTATTCCACGATGAAAACACCCGCCTGCCTTCTCTCCGCATCCGCTTTGCTACAGCTTTCCGCCGTTCTCTCTGCGGCGGACTCCGTCGTCGTCTTCAATGAGGTCCACTACCACCCGGACACGCAGGAACCGCAGCGGGAATACATCGAACTGCACAATCAGATGGCGGTGGATGTGGATTTGTCGCGCTGGGAGGTCACGGGCGGGGTGAACTACACGTTTCCGGCGGGCACGGTGATTCCCGGGCGAGGCTATCTGGTCGTCGCAGCGAATCCCGCCGGGGTGTTGTCGGCGTATGGCGCGGCAGGGGCGCTGGGACCATGGACGGGGCGGCTTTCCAACAGCGGCGAGGATCTGCATCTGCGGGATAACAGCGGACGGGAAATGGATGAGGTGGTCTATGGCACGGACAACAAATGGCCGGCCGGGGCGGACGGCGCGGGGCCTTCGCTGGTGAAGCGGACGCCAAATGCGGCGAGCGGCGAGGCGGCGAACTGGACGTCGAGCTGGCAGCACGGCGGCACGCCGGGTGCGGTGAATTTCCCGGATCCCAATGCGCCGTTCGTGCCGCCTGCGGGGCTGGTTTCATGGTGGCGGATGGAGGAGTCCTCCGGCACGACGACGGCGGACGCGGCGGGCGGCAACACCGGCACGCTGGGCGCGGGGGCGACCCGCATTGCCGGGCTCACGGGCAGCGGCGCTCTAAATTTTGACAACACCACAGCGGCATCGTTGAATGCCGGCGCTGGAGCGAATCTCGCGGTGACCAATGGCATCACCATTGAGGCGGTCATCAAGCCAGCGTGGAATGGCACGGGCACGGATGTCATCATGGCGCGGAACAACACGAGTGTGCCGTCGAACCTCGCGGCCTATTATCCCCTCGACGAAGCGGCGAGCGGCACGGCAGCGGCGGTTGATGCGGCAGGCGGGGCGAACGGCACTTTCATCGGCACCGCAACGCGGACGGCGGGCACGAACGGCAGCACTGGTGCCGCCCGTTTCAACAATGCCGGCACAGACGGTGTGAACATCGGTGCGGCGCATTCGTTCACCACCGGCCTGACGATCAGTGCATGGCTCAAGCCGACATGGAGCGGCAACACCGGCGACTACGACGAAATCTACCGCAAGGAGGACGGCGGGAATCGCATCCTCTTCAGCTTTCAGCGTGACAGCTTTAATGGCAGCGCCAGTCCTCCGGTGGCGGCGGGGCCCGTGCTGTCGTTTGGACTCAATGTATCGGGCTACAATGAGCTGGATATGCCGCTGGATGGGGTCAGCGGTCGCCCGACGCTGGCGCAACTGAAAGACGGCAACTGGCATCACGTCGCCGCGACGTATAATGCCGCAACGGGCGTGAAGGGCCTCTGGGTGGACGGCACGCTGCGGCACAGCACGACGCACAGCGGCAATATCCTGAGCGGCGGCGGCACAGCGGGGGTCATTGGAAATATCAGCCCCACCGGCGGCGAACCGTTCAGCGGCGACATTGACGAGTTCGCTCTCTTCCGCGTGGCACTGACTGCGACGCAGATCGCCAATCTTGCCAGCAACAGCAACACCCCGCTCAATGTGCTGACCGGCTCCAGCGATCCGGCGAAGCTGCTGCTCGCATTTCAAAACAGCGGCGGCCCGGCGCTGGTGTTTGGATTGAATACCGGCGGAGCCTACAGCGAGCTGAGCATGGCACTGGACGGCGCATCCGGCCGGCCAACGCTGGCGGAACTCACGGACGGAAACGAACACCATGTCGCTGCCGCCTATGATTCCGCCACGGGTGCGAAGTCGCTCTACGTGGACGGCACGCTGCGTCAAAGTGCGACGGTGAGCGGTGTCATTTCCGCCTCCGGCGCGGCCCCGCTGACCATTGGAAACCTTGCTCCCGGGGGCGCGGATGCCTTCACCGGCGCGATGGATGAAGTCGCCTACTGGAGCCGGGCATTGAGTGCGGCGGAAGTCGCACAACACTGGACGAAGACTCAGGCCGGACAGGACTATTTCGCGTTACCATCCACCAGCACGCCGCCGCCGGCCCTGCGCATCAGTGAAGTCGGCGCACCGGGGAGTTTCTTTGTGGAACTCCAAAACGCGGGCACCACGGCGCTGGATCTCACTGGGTTCTCCATCAGTGTCACCGGCGTGAGCGGCGGCACTTATGCCATGCCATCCCAGATGCTCGCACCGGGGGCGCTGCTCTCGGTGACGGCAGCACAGTTGGGATTCAATCCCGCGACGGGTGGAAAACTCTTCGTGCTTTCGCCCACGCAGCACACGGATGCCATCGAACTCGCCGCCACCGGTCACGGCCGCACGGCCACGGGCGAATGGGCAGCCACCAGCGCCGCCACGCAGGGCGCGGCAAATACCTTCAGCTTTCAAAACGATGTCGTGATCAGCGAGATCATGTATCACCCGCGGCCGCTGCCGGGATCGCCCGCACAGATTCAGAACACGACGCTCGTGCCGCTGACGGCGACATGGAAATACCGCGACGACGGCACGGACCCCGGAGCCTCATGGAAAGACGAGGCTTACAATGACGCCGCATGGCCGGCCGGTCAGGGTATGCTCGGCAGCGGCGGTGCTAGCGGAGCCTATGCCGCCGCCGTGGCTGCGGACACGCCATTAGCCTACTGGAAGCTCGACAACGCCACGGTGGGCATGACGGATTCCAGCGGCAACAACCGCACCGGCACCGCAACTGCAGGCGTGGGCCTCGGCGCGGCGGCGCTGGTAAATGACGGCGCGGCCAGCCGGGCCATCACGTTGAGCGGATCGAATCGCATTACCGTGCCGGGCTTTGAAAAGATCGGGCCGGGAGGCTATTCCATCGAATACTGGGTGAAGGTGACGTCGGCTCCGGGCAGTTTCATGAATCTGGTGGGGGATGGCGAGAGCGGCGGCGATTTCTTCATGATGAACTATCTCTCTTCCGGCCTCGCGGTCCGGCCGCACTATGGTTTCGGGAATTCGCCCGTGTCGCTCGACTCTGCGGGCACACTCGCCGTCGGGCAGACCTTTCATGTGGTGACGACATGGGATGCCCTGAATCCCACGGGAAATGGAGTGATCTACATCAACGGCGTCGCCGACACCACAGGCACCATCTCACGCAATTTGCCCGCCGCCGGCACGACCGGAAACAACATGATTTTCATCGGCTACGATAATCGCGAGCCAGCCAGCGGCAGCTACGTGATGGATGAAGTGGCGGTCTATAACTACGCGCTGAGTCCCGCCCGGGTGGCCGCGCACTACAGCGCCGGATCGGCGCTGCCGCGGAATACGAGCATCGCTGCAGGCACCGGAGCACACTACTTCCGCACGACATTCACCTACAGCGGCAATCCGGCGGCGACGGAGCTTTTCCTGACTCTCGCCGCGGACGATGGCGCAGTCGTGTATCTCAATGGCACGGAACTTCGCCGCACCAACATGCCCGCCGGAACGGTGACGCACAGCACGCCTGCCGTCACAGAGCGTATCAATTCGACACTCGATGGACCCTTCACGGTGCCGGCATCAGCACTGGTGAGCGGGGTCAATGTGCTCGCGGTTTCCGTGCATCAAACGGGCAGCACGGATGTCTTCATGGGGCTGGAACTCACGGCCCGCGAGACGCTGGCGGCCGCCGCGCCCTACACCGAGAGCCGCAACACGTGGCTGGAACTGCACAATAAAGGGACATCCGCCACTGACCTCACCGGCTGGCGCGTCGATGACGGTGTGGACTTTACCTTCGCTTCCGGCACGAGCATTCCCGCCGGCGGCAGGCTGGTGGTGGCCAATGACATGACGCTCTTCGCTGCCGCTCATCCGGGCGTCACAGTAGTGGGGCCGCTGGCGAATGGATTTTCCCGCAGCGGCGAGCGCATCGTGCTCCGCGATGCCGCGGGCAATGTGGCGGACAGCGTGAGTTACCACGACAGTGGGCGCTGGCCCGGCGCAGCGGATGGCGGCGGGTCCAGTCTGGAACTGCGCGATGTGCGCAGCGACAACACCGCCGCGGAATCATGGGCCGCAAGCGATGAAAGCAGCCGGGCCTCATGGCAGACTTACACCTATCGTGCCACGGCGGCGGCGGATGGAGGCCCAACGAACTTCAATGAGTTTGTCCTCGGCCTGCTGGACGAAGGCGAGGTGCTCATTGATGACCTCGTCGTCACCAGTCAGCCCGGCACGGGCAGCGCGGCCGTCATTGTCAGCGGCGGAGATTTTTCCAGCGGCGCGACGGCGTGGCGAATGCGCGGCACTCACCGGACCAGCGCCATCGTCGCCGAGCCGGGCAATGCCGGGAATCAGGTGATGCGCGTCACATCCACGGGCGGCACCGATGTGCTGCACAACTGCATCGAGATCACGCTGAATGGAAACGCAGCCATCGTGAACGGACGGGAATACGAGATCAGCTTCCGCGCCAAATGGGTGCGCGGCGCGAACCAACTCAACACGCGGTTCTACTGGAACCGCTGCGCAAAGGTGACGCGGCTCACCGTTCCTCCGGACGGCGGCACGCCGGGCGCAGTGAATTCAAGGAATGCCGCCAACGCCGGCCCGGCGTTCAGCGGGTTGCGCCATGCGCCAGTGGTGCCCGCGGCTTCACAGGCCTGCACAGTGAGCGTGGAGGCCAACGACCCCGACAGTGTGAGCGGCGCGACGCTGTTTTACTCCGTCAGCGGTGGTGCGTTCACCTCCACAGCGATGACTAATGCCAGCGGCACGTGGAGCGCGACGATTCCCGGCCAGCCGGCGGGCACTGTGGTGCAATTTTATGTGCAGGCCACCGATGGAGCAGCGGCGACGGCGGACTTCCCCGCCGCGGGCGCTGGATCCCGGGCGATGATCCAGTGGAACGACGGGACCGCGAATCTCGCCCTCGCCCACAACGTTCGTCTCATCCTCACCGCAGGAGACCGCACAGCGATGTTCGGCGGCTCGGAACTCATGGCGGACGACCGCCGCGGTTGCACCGTCATCTATGACGAAAGCGAAGTCTTTTACGACTGCGGCGTGCGGCTCAAAGGCAGCGAACATGGCCGTGCCGATGCCGGACGCCAGAGCTACAACGTCAGCTTTCCTGCGGAGAAAAAATTCCGCGGCGTTCACGACAGCGTGCTCCTCGACCGCAGCGGCGGCTGGCGTTTTGGCCGCACCACCGGGCAGGACGAGATCCTTGTGAAGCACATCATCACCCACGCCGGCGGCACCGCCAGCCTGCACGATGACATTATCCGCCTCATCTCCCCTCAGGCCGGACACACCGGCCCGGCGCTGCTGCAAATGGCGAGGTTTGGCGGTGACTACCTCGACAGTCAGTATAAAGACGGCAGCGACGGGAAGCTCTTCAAAATGGAGATCGCCTACCACACCACCGGCACTCACAACGGCCAGCCCACCGGCAACAAACTCGCGCAGGAAAGCAGCATCTCAAACCTCGATCTCGGAGACCGCGGAGTTGACCCTGAGAGTTATCGCTGGTTTTACCGGCAGGAAAACCTCACCGCCAACGACGACGCCTCCGCCATGATGGCCGTCACACGGGCTTTCGCGAAGAGCGGCACTGCATTCGATGCGGAGATAGACCCGCTCATTGATAACGACGAATGGATGCGCGCCATGGCCTGCGAAAGCCTCTGCGGCATCAGCGACGTCTTCAGCCGCGACAACGGCCACAACGCCAACTTCTACGTCCGCCCGAAAGATGGCAAGATGCTCCTCCTGCCATGGGACTGGGATTTTTCCTTCGTCCAAGGCACCAGCGCACCGCTGTGGAGCGGACGCCAGATCAGCAAACTCATCCAGCGTCCGCACAATCTGCGCCGATTCTACTGCCACCTGCAGGACATCATGGCCACCACGTTCAACACGGCCTACATGGGCTACTGGACGAATCACTACGACAACTTCACGCCCGGTCGGGACTTCAGCAGTATCCTGACATGGATCGGCCAGCGGGCCGCATTTGTTCAAAGCCAAATCCCCGCACCCGCCGCATGGGCCGTCACCAGCGCCCCGGCGAATGAAGCACTCATCAGCACCGGCAGCGTCACTTTCGCCGGCACCGCGCCTTACAATTACAAGACCGTGCAGTTCGAAATCACTGGCTGCAATCCCGTGGAAGCCGAGTTCTCCTCCCTGAGCAACTGGAGCGCCACCGTGCCCGTCACGCTGGGCCGCCACGTCATCGCCCTTCGTGTCTATGATCCGCGTGGCGTGCTCATTCCCGCCGCCTCGCAGGACTTCGTGGTCATCGGCACCAGCTCCGGCACCTTCACCGACGCCGACCTCGACGGTCTGCCCGATCAGTGGGAATGCCTGACCGGCCTGGATTCTGTGTCTGCCGCCGGAGCCAACGCCGACAGCGACGGCGATGGCCAGACCGACTTTCAGGAATACCTCGCCGGCACCCACCCACTCAACGCCGCAAGTGTGCTCACCGCGACGTTCCAGTCGCTCAACGGAAGTCAAATCACCCTCGCCCTCCCGACCGCCGCCGGGCGAACATACCGCATCCAGACCAGCACCGACTTGCAGTCTGCCAGTTGGACCACCGCGCAAACCATCGGGCCGCTCACGACGGATCAAACCGCCCAGCCCGTCATCGCAGCACCGCCGGGAACCACCCGAATCTTCATTCGGGTGCTGGCTCCCTGACTCACCAAGGGCACATCCCGTTGCCGCCCCTGGCTCACTGCTCGCGCTAACTTGGCATCGCTTTGTCGATGACAGCTATTGCCACCCGCTCCGGTTTCCGGCAATACTCCCGCCATGAGCACTCTCTCCCTCCTTTGCGCCGCTGCGGCGGCTTCACTGCTCTTGCTCACATCGCTGGCGGTGCGGGCGGGGTCTTATTCGCAATCCTTCGCGCTGCCGGATGGGACGACGGCGATCGGCGGGGGCACGGTGTTGGGGACTTCCAATGCGAATCCGCTTGTCGCGTCGGTGCAGGGCGGGGCGCTGCGGCTGGTGCAGGCGGGGGTTTATTCCACGGTGTCGTCGTTCAAGCTGCCGGACCTGGATGCGGGGCGCGAGTTGCAGTCGTTAGATGTGAGTTTCACGGTGCGCATGACGCAGAATGGCGCGGAGGTGCCGGCGGATGGATTCTCGCTGAACTTCGGACCGGTGCCCGCGGGGCATGGCGGCGGGCCACTGGGGTTTGTGATGCCCGGAGGGCTGGTCATCGGCTGGGACACTTATAATAACGGCGGCGATCCACCGTCGGTGGAGATTTTTCACGACGGCATCAGCGTGGCCAATGCGCTGCGCACGTTCGCTTACAGTCCCACGACCTACGTGCCGGTGACGGTGCATTGGGACAGCACCAACGGGCTGGATGTCACCTACAACGGCGCGGTGGTGACGGACTTGAAGCTGCCAGCGGGTTGGCCGGGCACGGGATTCACGTTCGCCTTCTCCGCCTATACCGGCGGGTTGTCGCAGGACGTCTATATAGACAACCTCAGCATCACTACGGTGCCGGTCCTGCCCGTCGAGACAGGCGGGCCGGTCATCAGTGAGTTCGTGGCCGACAACACGCTGCGCGAGGACAGTGAGACGGACACGCCGGACTGGATCGAGATTTACAATGGGCAGAATGCCTCGGCCACGCTCACCGGCTGGCATCTCACCGATGACGCGGCGCTGCCGGCGAAGTGGACATTCCCGGCGGTGACGATGGCGCCTTACAGTTACCTGCTCGTCTCCGCGTCGGCCAAGAACCGGCTCACGCCCGCGGACCTGCACACGAATTTCCGGCTGGCCAATGAAGGCGGCTATCTGGCACTGACGCGCCCGGACCAGAGCGTGGCGGACAGTTACAACTACCTCGCGCAGGCGGAGGACGTCGCCTACGGCGAACTCGGCGCGGCGCGCACGCGGGGCTATCTGGCCACGCCGTCGCCCGGCGGGAAGAATGTCGCGCCGCAGGCGGTGAACGGCCCCGCGGAGGACGTGGTGTGGTCGCGCGATGGCGGACTGGTCACGGGCGCGACGCCGGTTTCGATCACCGTGCCGGCGGGCGCGACGGTGCGCTACACGACGAATGGCACAGTCCCGAACGAAACGTCTCCGGCCTATGCGGCACCGTTCAATGTAACGACGACGACCACGCTCCGCGCGCGTGTTTATCGCCCGGATGCGTTGCCCGGCTCAGTGAGCAGCCGCACGTTTCTCCTGATCGACAGTTCGCTCTCCAGCTACAATGGCGCGGGCCAGCCGGCGTTCTCGTCGAACCTGCCGGTCATCGTGCTCGACAGCTTCGGCGTGCCCGTGGATTCAGTGACCGATCCCGGCGCGGCGCGTCCGTTTCGCCTGACGTATGGCGTGGTCATCGGCAAAGACCCGATCACCGGTCGCGCGCGGCTCACGGATGTGCCGGACTTCCAGGGCCGCGGCGGCACGCATGTGCGCGGCGAGAGTTCGTCGGGCTTTCCGCATAAATCCTGGGCCTGGGAAACGTGGGACAACGAGGGTCGCGACAAGGACGTGCCCATTCTCGGAATGCCGGAGGAGTCCGACTGGGCGCTGCACGGCCCGTGGTCGGACAAGACGCTCATGCGCAACTACCTCGTCTATTCCACCTTCGCCGAGAGCGCCGCGGGCTATTTCGCGCCGCGCACGCGCTTTGTGGAGGTCTTCTTCAATCAGGAAGCGGGCCAGCCAGTGAGCTATGCCGACTACCGCGGCATTTACCTGCTGGTGGAGAAACCCAAGCAGGGGCGGAACCGCGTGGATGTGGCGAAGACGAATCCGCTCGTGACCGATCCGCTGCTGGTGCAGGGCGGCTACGTTTTCAAACACGACAAAAACGCGCCCGGCTCCACGCAGTGGTATACGGCGACTTACAATCAGTTCATGGAGGGTCACGATCCCGAGGCGCTCAATACGGCGCAGTTCAACTACCTCTCCGGCTATCTCAATGCTTTCGAGGCCGCGCTCGCCGGCTCGAACTTCACGCATCCGACGACCGGCTACCAGGCGTGGCTGGACCGCGGGACGTTCATGGACGCGCAGTGGGCGGTGGAAATCAGCAAGCAGGTGGACGGTTATGTCTACAGCACCTACTTCAATAAAGACCGCGGCGGCAGGATGAAGGCAGGGCCGCTGTGGGACTTCAATATCTCTCTGGGCAACGCCGACTATGCCACCGGCGAAACACCCACCGGCTGGCTCTACGACTCCGCGGGCACGGCGACCGGCACCGGCGGCATGTGGTATCCGCGGCTGCATCAGGATGTGGACTACCGGCAGTTTCACTTCGACCGCTACTGGCAACTCCGGCGTTCGCTGTGGGGCACCGCGGCGATCAACACGCGTATTGACGACACCGCCGCGATGCTGCGCGAGGGCAGCGCGGTGACGATCACGAACAACATGTCCACCACCGTGCAGAACCCGGCGGCGCGGCATTTCCGGAAGTATGCCATCCTCGGCCAGCGCCACTGGCCGAACCCGGCCAGCTCGACCACGCTCACCTCGTATCAGGCGGAGGTGAACGCGATGAAGACATGGATCACCACGCGGCTCACGTGGCTGGACGATCAGTTTTACAGCGGCACCACCGTGCTGCGCCCGCCGCTGTTCAGTCATCCCGGTGGCATCGTGAGCACTCCGTTCTCGCTCACCATAGACCGCTACACGGGCACGCCGCCCGCGGGACGGACCTACACCGCCGGAACTATTTATTATACGCTCGACGGCTCTGATCCGCGCTCGCCTTACGTGCCGGACAACGGACGCACGCTCGTCGCAGAGAACTCGCCCTGCCGCGTACTCGTGCCCTTCGCCGACATCGGCGCGACGTGGCGCAGCCTGGGGTTCAATGACGCCGCATGGTTCGCCGGCGTGCAGGGAGTGGGCTACGACGACGCCGTGGACTACAATCCCTACATCGGCGCCAATCTCGAAGCGCCGAATCCCGTGATGAAGGGCGTGAATCAGACCTGCTACATCCGCATTCCGTTCACCACCACCGCCGCGCAGATGGACGGCATCAATTTCCTGAAACTCCGCATCCGTCGCGACGATGGCTTCGTCGCGTATCTGAATGGCACGAAGATCGCGGACAGCTACGCCCCCGCCACACTGACGTGGAATTTCGCCGCCACTCCCTCGGCATTCGACGAAACCATCGCCAAAACCCTCGCGGAGTTCGACTGCACGGCCAACCTCGCCGCGCTGCAGATGGGCAAGAATCTTCTGGCCATCCACGGCCTCAATTTCGGTATCAACAGCAGCGACTTCCTCTGCCAGGCGGTGCTGGAGACGGGCATCCGCAGCAGCACGCCCAATGCGCCCTCCGCCAACGCCGTCGCCTACACCGGGCCGCTGGCGCTCAATGCATCTGCGACTGTGAAGGCCCGCGTGCTGGACACTGCCACAAATTCATGGACACCGGTCACGGAAGGCTCGTTCATCGTGAATGCCGTGCCCGCCTCCGCCGCGAACCTCGTCGTTTCCGAAATGAACTACAATCCCTCCGATCCCACGCTGGGTGAAGCCGCAGCGGGATTCACAGCGGCGAACGACTTCGAATATGTCGAGCTGCTGAACATCGGCGCGTCTGCGGTGGACCTCACCGGGGTGGCGTTCACTGCGGGCATCGGCTTTCAATTCACCGCCGCGCTCAGTCCGTCGCTGCTGCGGCTGGAATCCGGCGAGCGCGTTGTGGTCGCGGAGAATCCCGCCGCCTTTGCCATGCGCTACGGCACGTCCGCGGGATTGAAACTTGCCGGCCCGTATTCCGGCAATCTCTCCAACGGCGGCGAAACGCTCACTCTGCTCGCTGCCGCCGCCGGTGTCATAAAGAATTTCGCCTGGCTCGACACCGAACCCTGGCCCGTGGACGCCGACGGTGCGGGCTACAGCCTCGTGCTCAACGACCCGCCCGCGAATCCTGATCACAGCCTGCCCGGGAGTTGGCGCAGCAGCGCCCAGGCCGGCGGCACCCCGGGGGCACCCAACGGCACTCCGCCGCCCAATAATCCCGCCAGTGATGACGACAACGACGGCCTCGCCGCTGTCGTCGAGCACGCGCTGGGTCTCAATCCTTCAGTTCCCAACGGCACGCCGGTCCTGCAAACGCGCAGCCAGGACTTCATCGTGAACAACGTCCCCGGGACCTACCTCGTCCTCGAATTCACCCGCAGCCTGACCGCCGACGGCGTCACCGTCACGCCTGAACTCTCCGCCACGCTCAGCTCCTGGTCCGCCGCCCCCCTGACCTTTATCAGCACCCGCAACAACGGCGACGGCACCGCCACCATCACCTGGCGCACCACCGCGCCGCGCGATACTCTTTCCCGCGTGTTCCTCCGCCTGCGCGTGGAGTGAACGGCACCTTGCCGGAGTTGACAGTGCCGCGCCATGCGCCGGGATTCGACCTGACCATGCTCACCGTGCTGCTGCCAGTGGTGCTGATGCTGCTGATCAAGCCATCCAGCCCGTCATCGCAGCGCCGCCGGGAGCCACGCCCCGCTGTTCACGCGAATTTTCAGTCGGGTGCTGGCACCCTGACTTATTGGGCAGGACCTCAATAAAATGTCCGCTGCCGGACTTCGATCCCAAGGTCAGTGCCGACCAGCATCTTGAACCTGGCGACATCAAACGTGGTCGTGCTCTGCCGGAAATGATAGGGGAAGACCATGCGGGGCCGGAATTGCCGCACGGCGCTGGCGGCGGCATCCACTGTCATGTTTGATGGCAGGCTCATGCAGACAAAGGCGGCATCAATCCCGGTCAGGGCTCGCATTTCAGGAATGTCTTCAGTGTCTCCGCTGAAGTAGATTTTTTTCCCGCCCAGCGTCACCACGTAGCCGTTGCCGGTGCCCTGCGGATGGTTCGTGTTCGACATATTGTACATGGGCACGGCCTTCACGGTCATTCCGTGAGCGGAACCTGTCGCTCCATTGGCCAGAACCGTGGTCCGGGATCGCAGCGTTGCCGGGGCGGTGGAGGACATGGCGGTATAGACCGACTGCGGTGCAAAAATGACGGTATCCGCTTTCAGCAGTGCGGTGAGGCGGGTGCTGGAAAAGTGATCGCTGTGGGTGTGGGTCACCACAATCACATCCGCCAGAGGCATTCCGGTGAATCGGGGTCCGTTGCTGTTTTGGTCGCTCGGATCACTGTATAGAGTGCGACCATTCCAGGAGACGGCCACACTGGCGTGACCGATGGGGCGAAGGATGGCGTTTCCATTGCCCGTGGACAGGTGGTCGCCGGTGAATACATTCGTACCACCGAGCGGAAGCGCCCGGTAAACGCGCCTGCTCAGCGGCGGCGCGGCCACATCCAGCAGTTGTTCGTTGCCTGTGCTTCGCACAGTGACCAGCGCCTTCCAATCGCTCAAATTTTCCGAGGTCTCGATCCGGTAGTAGCTGCCGGCGTCCGCTACGGAAGTCAGCAGCACCTCCCCATTCGTCTGTCGCAGCAATCCTGTTACTGATGGCTCAGCGGCGGCGAGCCAGAGGCCCAGTCCACAAGCGGAGAGGGGCAACACGAGGCGCAAATGTACTAGTCTCATTATTATTACCCATATTGTCGGACCGGGGCGAGTTTGGCAATACCCCAAATGCCCAATAACGGCCCCCCTCCCGACGGATCAAACCGCCCAGACCAACATCCCCGCAAGGCGGCGAGACATGAGGACCTTCCTTCGAGTGATTGCTCTCTGTTAACGCTCAACTGATCCGCGCATGCTATTTTAGCTTCGGGCGCAGGCCCCGGACGGCCAAATCCAGAGCGGAATCAACAATACGCTGGATACCGGCAAGAAATTTACCTTTGGCCAGAACAGCGCCACTAGAAGTTATCCGAAACTTCAGTATCTGAAGAGGGAGGCGAGCATGACGGAAACGAAGGCAAGCCAGTGGTGGGCTTCGAGGGTGGCGGCGAGGCGTTCGTGGTCACGACCCATTCGGCGAAAGCGCGCCGCCCAACCGATGCTGCGTTCAACTGCCCAGCGTTTGGGCAACGGTATAAAAGGGCGCTCCCCTCCGTAGCCCGCCGCGACACCGTTTGATACGGCACTTCTGCCCAGCATTAGAACTATATTGCCAACGCTATGGCCAAACTCGGCAGCATAGACATCGCCGGTCACGGGACTGCTACCACCCGCTCGAGTCTTGGAGGCAGTCCATCTTCTGGGGCCAGCCCCAGCTGGCGCTCGACATAGAGACGCATGGCCTCCCGCACGCTCAGCCTCAGCATTCCGTCCTTCATACCATACTCCATCATCACAGCCGCCTTCTGCTCTTCCGAAAGGGACGCTGCGGGGCGCACCGTCAGCAGGGACATGGCGTCCCACTGGACGTCCACCGAGGGCAGAGCTTCGCCCGTCACCGGCCAGTCCGCCTCCGCAATTCGCCCGAGGGTAAAGTCACGATAGTCCCGGTTTTTTGCACACCAAGCTCTGACGTGCCAGCGGTGGCCACTGTGGGCCAGCGCGTGGGGCTGAATCCATCGCCATTCGTCTGAATTTCCGTGCAGCGACATGTAGCGCAACCTCAACCGGTGGCGGTGCATTATCGCCTGAAAAACCCGGCGCTCCACCTCCGCCACCGCCCTGCGCTCGGGCAAAACCACCCATTCTACCGCCCTGCTGCGGCTCGCTTCCGCTGCGCTAGTGAACGGTAGGCGACCCGCTTCCAGAAACAGTCCCACCGCATCCTCGATGCGGCTCTCCTGCAATACTTGCTTCATCCCTGACTGGCCTTCATAGCGCTTTCTGGAAGTGGAATAGGCCAGCGCTCCCGGATTGATTTCTAGATACTTCTGAAAATCCGCCGATACCTGCGCCGAGCCTTTTCCGAATACCTCCATCAGGTCGGACCGCTGCACCCAGCCACGCCAATACGCGGCCCGTTCAATGAATCGAAGCCGCTCCTGCACGGCCCACTGCTCCGGATTACTTTTGTTTCCCATATAAAAAAACGATTGACGAGTTGGAGTGTTTGGATAATTAACGAGAATATAAACACGACTAATCAGTGTTTCCATCAGTATTATCTCCTTAAAATGAAAAGTCAAGTCCTGCGAATTAAATCCACCATCGTTGCGCGCCAGCTTCTGCCTCTGCGCGTCAATGCCCCATGCACAGTCCGGCTGCAACGACCCCGGACCGCCCCCAGTCCGCTTGAAGGATTGGAATCCGCTCCCGGAACACTGCCGGCCTCGCTGCTTGATTTCATCCGCTGACTTCACCACCAGACCACCACACCCATGAGCGTTGACACACCCTTCATTCCACTTACCGAAATTGCCGTCATCCTGGACCGTTCCGGCTCAATGAATTCCATCGCGACCGATGCTATCGGCGGATTCAACGCGTTCCTCGCCGTGCAGCGGCGGGAACCCGGAGGGGAGGCCCGGATCAGCCTCGTGCTATTCGACGACCAGTATGAAGTTCCTCTCAAATCCGTACCCCTCGCCGAGGCACCAGATCTTACCGGGACAACCTACATTCCGCTGGGCAGCACTGCTCTGCTGGATGCGATCGGCCGGACCTTGAAGAAAATGACCAGTTCCTTCGCCGCCCGTCCCGCGGCGCGGCGACCGGGGAGAGTAATCATCCCCATTCTCACCGACGGCGAGGAAAATGCCAGCCGACACTATTCCCTGCCCCATGCCGCGGATTTGATTAGCGAAAAGCGCGCTCAGGGTTGGGAGTTTGTATTCCTCGCGGCCAACCAGGACGCTTTCGCCGCCGCCGGGGCTCTGAACATTCCCCGTGAAGACGCGGCGGCCTTTGCGGCGGACGCGGCGGGAACAAAAGCCGTCTTCCAAGAAATGTCCACACGGGTCGCCGAAAAGCGCCGCTAATTTTGCCTCGCTCATAGTGCAGTGATGCAGGGAAACGGAACTCGGGTTCCGGTGCCGGGCGGTTTTTGTTGTTTATCCGCCCGGCACCTTAGTTTCGCGTAAAAGCCAAGCCCAGATCCCTAATAACCTAGAAGTTAACATAAAAATGCAGACGGTTTAATTCATATCTCTCGGCACTCAAAGGCTCTCCCTTGCGCTACTCCTTACGAGGGGCGTTCGTATGTAAACTATGTCCGCCGCACTCCTCGAAGTCTCCTCCGTTCACAAATCCTACGACGGATGTGAGGTGTTGCGCGGCGTGACGCTCACCCTGCCCGCCGGCGAACGCCTCGCTCTCATGGGGCCATCGGGCTCGGGAAAGACCACCCTGCTCAACTGCCTCGGCGGCATCGACCGGGCAGACTCCGGCAAAGTCCTCTTTGATGGCACCGACCTAGGGGCGCTTACCATGGACGGCCTGGCAGCGGTGCGCCGCAGCCGGGTGGGCAGCATTTTTCAATTCTTCCATCTCCTGCCAACGCTCACGGCCGCAGAGAACGTCGAGTTTCCTCTCCAACTGGCAGGCATGCCGACCGCCAGCCGCAAAGCCCGGGTGAACGCGCTACTCGAGCGCACCGGCATCGCCCACCGCGCCAATGCCCTGCCCTCCCAGCTCAGCGGCGGCGAAATGCAGCGCGTGGCCATTTCCCGCGCGCTCGTCAACCGACCAGCGCTTTTGCTTGCCGACGAACCCACGGGAAATCTCGACAGCGCCAGCGGGGCCTCCGTGCTCGATTTGCTGGAGGAATTGTCGGAGGAATTTCACACGTCGCTCGTGCTGGTGACGCACAGCACCGAAGCCACGCGCATCTGTCACCGGACCATCCATCTGAAGGACGGCGTCATCGTCGCGGAGGACCGGCGGGCATGACGCGTCTTTTGTTGAAGCTGTTTTCGTGGCGTCATGCGCGGCTGGCACCGCGCACTACCCTGCTGCTGGTCCTCATCCTCGCGGTCGGCGTGGCCTCCTACTTCTCCGTGCGGCTAGCCAACCGCGCGGCACAGACCGGATTCAATCAATTTTCCAACCTACTCACCGTCCAGAGCGATTGGATCATTACGCCGCCTGCGGGCCGTTTACCGGACAGCGTAGTGCCGGAAATTCGTGCCGCCCTCGGCTCCGTCCCTGCTGTGATAATTCCGGCGCTGGAAACCACAGGAACAGAGCCACGCCCTCCCGGCTCAGAGGCGGATCTCGGCCAGCACCGCCCCACATTCACCATCACAGGACTCGATCTGGCAAGCCTATGGCAAAGTTCAGCCGCCGCAGGACTCAGCGGCAAAATCGACTGGAGTCTCACCGCCGCCCTGCATCCGCGGGCCGTCTTTATTCCCGCCGCTCACGCGCAGGGCGCTTCACTGAAGCCCGGCAGCGTCTTCCCCCTCGTCGTGGATGATGCGGTAGTTGAGTTTCAGATCGCCGGCGTTCTCCCGCAAACGGCAGATGGCATCGAGATACCGCCCAACATGATGTTTATGGAGTTGGCCAAACTCCAGACCCTGACCGACCGGGCCCGGATGCTGGACCGCGTTGAGTTTGTGATCCCCTCTGGGCCACGGCAGGAGGAATACCGCGCGGAAGTGCGCCGCGTGCTGGACCGCATCGCTGCCGGACGCTGGGTCACCGCTTCTCCCAACGAACGCAGGGACAGCGTGCAGACCATGACCCGGGCATTCAGTCTAAATCTGACCATCCTCTCGCTGCTCGCCATGTTGGTGGGGCTCTACCTCATCTTCCAGGCGCTTGATGGTGCTGTGGTGCGGCGGCGTGAGGAGATTGCCATCCTGCGCTCGTTGGGCGTCACCGCATCCGCGATCCGGCGCGCATGGCTGGCGGAGGCGGCCCTGCTGGGCCTCGCGGGCGGCGTGCTCGGCGGGCTCATGGGATGGGGCGCCGCGCAATGGACCATAGTGGCCGTGGGCCGAACGGTGAATACGCTTTACCACTCCGTCAGCGCGCAGTCCGCCAGCCTTCATGCGGGGGAATTCGCCGCTGCCATCGCGCTTGGTTGCTGTGCCGGGATTCTCGCTGGATGGTATCCGGCACGCAATGCAGCCCTAACACCTCCAGCTCAGATCCTGCGCCGACACAGCATCGCGGGCACTACCGGCGGGAAGCGCAGCGCACTCTTTGCCCTCATCCTGCTTCTGCTGGCCGCAGGTGCCGCCTTGCTGCCGCCGCTGCGCTTTGCCGATGGCGGGCGCATCGCGGCGGGTGGTTATCTATCGGCGCTTCTAGCCATTCTGGGCGGCGGCCTGCTCTGCGGTCCTGCCCTGCGCGCTACTGCCCGCCTGCTGAGCCCTCTGGCAGAAAGGAGCGCAATCCTCCGCATCGCCCTCAGCCAACTCCGGTCCGCCACCAGCCGCCACCGCACCGCCGCCGCCGGGTTGCTCTGCGCCACCGCCATGACCGCCGGCATGGCGGTCATGATCTCCAGTTTCGACCACACCATGCGCTCATGGATTGAGCGATCCTTCCTGGCCGATCTCTACATTTCCAGCGACGGCGCACAGAGTGCGTCATCTCAAAACCGCATCGCTCCTGCCACCACCAAAAGCCTGCTCGCCATGCCGGGCGCCGGCGATGCCAATGTCATCCACGCGATGCCCGTCGAGATCGGGGAGAAGAGCACCATTCTAGCCGCCGGCAGCACCTCCTTCATCCGTGATCACGAAACCCTTCAGTGGCTTCTAGAACCGGATAGCGATGCCATCTTCGACCCCACAAAAAGCTCTAAACTCTGCCTCGTTAGCGAAGCCTTCACCGAGCGCTTTGGACTCACCCGCGGCGACACCCTTGAACTGCCCACACCCGCCGGACCGCAGCACCTGCGCATCACCGGTGTCTTCTCCGACTACGGCAATGAGCGCGGCACCCTCGTCATCGATCGCGATCACTTCATCCGGTGGTATACCGATGAAATGGCCGCCAGCATCATCCTCTACTGCCAGCCCGGACACGATCCCGCCGCCATGCGCGCCGAAATCCTTCGCAGGTATCCCGGGCTGACTGTATTCACCAACGCCACGCTGCGGGCACAAATCCTCAAAATCTTCCAGCAGTCCTTCCGTATCACATGGGCCATGGAAATCATCGGCCTACTCGTAGCCGTAGCCGGCGTGGCCCTATCCATGGCCAGCATGCTCATCGAGCGGCGCAGCGAACTCACCACCCTGCGTTCCATGGGCATGACGCACCGGGAAATCGCGCGAGCCTCCGCAGCGGAAGGCGCCGGCATCGCTATCAGCGGCCTGCTGCCCGGCACCCTGCTGTGCCTTGCGCTCGGCTGGCTGCTCATCCGGGTCATCAACAAACAGACCTTCGGCTGGACCCTCATTTTCACCATCCCGTGGTGGCAACTCGCCGCCTTCGCCGCCCTCATCATCGCCAGCGCCGCCGCCGCTGGTTGGTGGGCCGGCCGCCGCGCCGCCAAACTGCCCGCAGACCGGGAGGAGTGAGTCTCGGTGCAGCATCGGGCGCCACCTTGTGGTAGTTTTTGGCGGGGTGGGTTGGTTTCGGCTATGTCGCTCCTCTATCAATCACCGACAGCAGTGTCGGTGATTGAGTATCCTTATCTCTTACAGTGATGTCTGGAAATTACGGGCTCATAGAAAAGTTGCAGGCTCTGGGTGCTGATTTCCGCGCAGTGCGCACGTAAACCTAAACTAGTTCAGGATGATCCACCGGATCCGGAAAATGATGGGGTGCAGGAAATTCCCGGGGGCCGAATCAAGCGGGTAAAAGTTAACCGGGAACTTACGACGCGATAATCCCCGCCAGAGTATCTTCCCTTGCAGCGGCGGGCGCGTGAGTGAGCGGAGAGGAAGTATTATGTTTATTGATCACATTCGAGTTCATGCACGGGCCGGCCACGGGGGCGACGGCTCCGTTTCCTTTCGCCGGGAGAAGTTCATCCCACGCGGCGGGCCGGACGGAGGCGATGGCGGACGCGGTGGCTCTGTCATGCTCCGCGTGGACAGTCATACGGACAGCCTGCGCGAGTTCTTCTTCAATCCCAACCTTAAGGCGGAACACGGTGCCAAGGGCGCGGGACGCCTGAAGAGCGGGCGCAGCGGAGAAGATAAGGTCTTCCGGGTGCCTCAGGGCACTCTTGTTTACCGGGAGAAATCCGGCGAAGGCGTCCCGGAGGCCGGAGATGACTTTCTCGTCGATGAAGAGGAGGAGGCCGCCACCGAGCGCCGCCAACTCAAGGACCGCACAGGTGAAGATGGCGACCTCGAACTCATCGCGGATCTGACAGAACTGGGGCAGGAGTTCGCGATCTGCCGCGGCGGCCGCGGTGGGAAGGGCAATGATAACTTCAAAACTGCAACGCACCAGACACCCTACGAATTCACTGAAGGCGAACGCGGTGAAGAAGGCAACTTTTACCTCGAAGTACGCCAGATTGCAGACGCCGGATTCGTCGGATTTCCGAATGCCGGAAAGTCCTCGCTGCTGAGCGTCCTGAGCGCGGCGAAACCCAAGATCGCGCCTTATCCGTTCACCACGCTGCATCCGCTGGTGGGCGTGATCGAGTATCCGGAATTTAAGCGCGTGATCCTCGCGGATATCCCCGGCCTCATTGAGGGAGCGCATGAAAATGTTGGGCTGGGTCATGAGTTTCTGCGGCACATCATGCGGTGCCGCATTCTGCTTTTCGCGGTCGATGCCGCTGGCAGTGAAGGCCGCGATCCGTGCGAAGACATCGCGACGCTCCGCACGGAGGTCTCGCTCTACGATTCCCTGCTCGCTAAACGCCCGTGGCTCATCGTGGCCAACAAGATGGACCTGCCGGAGGCGCAGGAAAACATCGCCCACATCAAAGCGAGGTTCCCGCGTATCAAAATCATCCCAGTTTCCGCGCACGATGGTTCCGGACTGGACGCGTTGAAGTCCGAGCTGCATAAGCGGGTGCATGGCAGCGCGCCGAAAAAAGCCTGAACCCGCCAGCCGCGACCGTCTAACGCCGGAATGCCGGTCGTGGAACATGTCGCGCATTCGCAGCGCAGAAACAAAGCCCTAACGCATCGTCCGGCGGTTACTGACCGCGCTCGGCACACGCTACCGCCTGCAGAGGCGCGATCTGCCGGGGAAACCGGACATCGTGATACCGGGTCGGCGTCTCATCGTGTTTGTTCACGGCTGTGTCTGGCATCAGCATCCCGGCTGCCGGGAGGCGACCATGCCATCCAGAAACCGTGCCTTTTGGCAGGAGAAACTGAACGGCAATACCGCACGGGACACGAAGCATCTGCGGGAATTGAAACGCGACGGATGGCGCGTGGCCGTGGTCTGGGAGTGAGAGACCCGCCACGAGGAGAAACTCACGAGCAGGATGGCGCGTCTGCTCGCAGCGAAAAAGTCCTGACTGGCGCGGCGCAAGGCATGGCTTGCGTGCAGTCGTGATGGCGTTATGTCGTTATGGCCATGAACTTTTTATGTCACCGGAATCTGCGCTCCATATCGCCCGCCACGGAACTCCCGATCCCCTGCCCTACCCCCAATGGCTCCTAGCCGGACCGGCGGGTGCTCTGCTGCATGAAGGCCAGTTGCGCGGCGTGTATTGCGGCGGACGCGAAATGGTGCGCCGAGTGTATGGCGCGGTCCGCGACCGTTACTGGAATACGATTCCCGGCGTGATCTCCGGACTTCTGGCGGAGCAGTCAGCAGCAGGATTCCGTGTGCAGTTCACCTCCACACATGTGAGCGATGAAGTGGATTTCGTGTGGCAGGCCACCATCACCGGAACTGCGGATGGAAGCTTTGAATATGTGTTCGACGGAGAGGCCCGACGTGACATGGCGAAGAACCGCATCGGTCTCTGCGTGCTCCTTCCGCTATGGCTCTGCGGTAGCACTGCGACCGTGGATTACGTCAGCGGCGACCGCGCTGAGGTGAAGTTTCCCGAACTGGTGGACCCCATGCAACCGGTGCGCGGCCTGCACGACTTTTGTCGCCTTGAGTATGCAGGCGGCGATCGTCCGGGAATGACGCTCAAGTTTGAAGGCGATGTCTTTGAAATCGAAGACCAGCGAAACTGGACTGATGCCAGCTTCAAGGTGTACAGCACCCCGCAGCGCATCCCCATGCCAGCGCACATACGCGCCGGCCAGCGCGTGCGCCAGACAGCGAAGCTGACCCTCACTGAAGCCACGGGCGAATTCACTCCGCCTGCCGAACCAGCGGCGATCACGCTCACTCCTGTGGATGATGTAACTGGAATGCTGCCGCAAATCGGAGTGGGGGCGGCCTATCATGGAGCACCGCTGTCGGCGGCAGAAATCGTAAGGCTTGCAGCACTCCAATTGAGTCACTACCGGCTGGAAATCGATCCTTCGAAGGACGGCTGGCAGGCATTGATGACGCGGGGCCTCGCAGAATCTTCGGCCATGAACACCAAAGCGGAAATCGCGCTCTTCCTGAGCGATGACCCTACCGCTGCCGCATTGGAAGCCAGCAGCGCGGCACGTTTACCTGGCCCCATAGCGCGCTGGATCATGCTCACGCGCGGAGCGCCGACTACACGCGAAGCCACAGCAGCCGCCGCGAGCCCCATCCTGCATTCCTCGGGCGGATGCGGAACCGATGCCGACTTCTTTCAACTCAACAACAACCGCCCGCGCGCCGCGCTCTGTGACTTTCTGAGTGTTCCACTGCGTCCCTGCGCTCATCAGTTTGACCGCGCCACCATCATCGAAAACCTTGACGGTCAGCGGGAGGTTCTCCAGTCCCTTGCCGCACTCTATCCGGGAAAGCCTATCGTTGTTTCACCTGTCAGTTTTCGTACCCGCGCACAAAAAGGTCCGCTGCCAAAATCCGGCGAACTCCCCGGTCAGGTCGACGTGCGCCAGATGTCCCTGCTCGCCGCAGCATGGACCGTGGGCTGCCTCAAAGCCGTGGCAGAAAGCGGCGTAGCCAGCGTCACCCTCTTCCAAACCACCGGACTGCGCGGCATCATGGAGCGGGAGAGCGGATCGGACGCTCCCGACGACTTCCATTCCATACCGGGTCAGTTGTTCCCGGTCTATCATGTGCTGGCCGCTCTTGCCGGATGGGCAGGGGCAGAAGTGCTCCGCCTTCAATCAAGCCACCGCGACCTCATCGATGGCTTCGCTCTGAGAAAAGGAGGACGCACCCGGCTGCTGGTCGCCAATTACACGCCCACATCGCGTAAAGTCACCCTTCCTGTGATTGGCGAGATGCAAATCCTTGACGCCTCGACGAATGCCTCCGAAATGGCCGCAGGAGCAGTAACTGGAACCCTCACCTTGCCGCCGTTCGCAGTCGCAGTGATTGATGTGAGGCCGTAGGATCACTTCGGACTTCGTGATTCTGATTTGGCTGCGATTGTCTCGCGGTTCGTCATTCCCAGCGCAATTTTCAAAGTTCAGACATTCCTGTGGGTTCCCGACGGGACGGGCTACCTCGTGGCACTGGCGAAGCGCGACTTCCGCTGCTATGCAGCTTCATCGATAGGCACCTCCGGAAGTTCCACTTCTATTGCCGGAAGGGGCTTCGTTTCCTCAACTGTTGTGGAGGTCATGGCAAGAATCGGGCGCGATGGCTTCAAGACTTTTGCGGCAGGGGTCCGCCGCGGCAGGGCGAGGACCGGCATCTTCCAGCCCAACCGGGTGGCCAGTGCATCAAGCAGCAATAAAACCAGCGGCCCGCCCGTCTGCCACGGCATCCGAAGCCGGGAAAGGGAAATGACGCCCCCTCTGAATCGCCCGGATCGTCCCACACCCCTGCCGTCCCGAGCTCAACTCCCCGGAGACCGGACGAAAAGCCGGTTGCTTCTGTTGCTTGCATGCGGGGACAGGGCATGCATGACAACGTCCCCTGCCAATCCATTTCCTCCCATTTTTACATGAGCCCATCCTCCTCCCTTAAGATCGCAGTGCTGCCGGGCGACGGCATTGGACCCGAAGTCATGGACGCCAGCCTAACCGTTCTGGAAGCCGCCGGGGCACTGCACGGCCTAACTTTTTCTCTCGATCACCAACTCGTGGGCGGAGCTGCCATCGACACGAAGGGCAAGGCCCTGCCTGCGGATACGCTCGCTGCCTGTGAGGCAGCGGATGCGATTTTGTTTGGCTCTGTCGGCGGGCCAAAGTGGGAGTCCCTTCCGCCGAACGAACAGCCTGAACGTGGGGCGCTGCTGCCGCTGCGAAAGCACTTCGGCCTCTTCGCGAATCTCCGCCCGAGCATTTGTTACCCGGCGCTCACCGTTTCCTCGCCCGTTCGTCCCGACCTCGTGGAGGGCGGCTTCGACGTGCTTTGCGTGCGGGAATTGACTGGCGGCCTTTATTTCGGCCAACCGAAGAGCCGCACGACCCTGCCAGATGGCGACATCGAAGTCGTAGATACCATGATTTATAAGAAAAGCGAAATCGTGCGCATCGGCCACGTCGCCTTCAAGGCCGCGCAACTCCGCAGCAAGCACGTTACCAGCGTGGACAAGGCCAACGTCCTAACTAACTCCGTCCTCTGGCGTGAAACAATGGTCGAAGTCGCGAAAGAATACCCGGACATAAGTCTCGCACACCTCTATGTGGACAACGCCGCCATGCAGCTCATTAAAGCGCCGCGCAGCTTCGACGTGCTTGTCACCGAGAACCTCTTCGGCGACATCCTCAGCGACGAGATGGCTATGATCACCGGTTCGCTCGGCATGCTCGCCAGCGCCAGCCTCGGCAAGCCGAAGGGAGACGGTCTCTACTTCGGTCTCTTCGAACCGAGCGGCGGCACCGCCCCGGACATCGCTGGCAAGGGCATCGCTAACCCTATCGCGCAGATTCTATCCAGCGCGCTGATGCTGCGCTTCAGCTTTGGTCAGGAGGCGGCGGCCCAGAGCATCGAGAAGGCGGTACGCAAGGCCATCGACGACGGATTCCGCACGGGCGATATTTTCACAGACGGCCCGGGCGTTCAGCGGGTGAACACTGTGGAAATGGCCACTGCCATCAAGGCGCGTCTGGCCTGACCGGCTTGCCTAAATTACATGCGTGATCTGCTCACAGACCCGGCGTGGCGCCCGGAAGACCTCGGCGCTCCGCTGCCGGATTCCCGCCACGCGGTGTCGGTGGCCATTCCTGCATGGCAGGATGTGGTGGACTACGAAGAAGGCCACCCGCGCATCGCAGCTGCATTTCGGTGCGGGTATCCGCGGTTCTTTCTTCATCCGCGGGTGCAGGAATTATTCACCGCTGCCGAGAAAAAGTGGGCGAAACCAGGGGAATGCGCGCTGGTTTTCCCAACCACGGCGGCTGCGCAGCGGTGCCCGGAGTTTGTAGAGCAGCGAAGCACGGCCAAAGTAAGACTGGTCGAAGACGCGTGGCTTTTAGGCGCGGCGGCGGTGTTACTGCCGCAGGAGGACTATAAAATTGCCCGGCTTTTCTGGCGCTACTGCGGAGACACGCTGAGCAGCCGCATGGCAGAGGCGATTTTACACGAGAGACCCAAACCAGCGAACCACGCCGATTCTGATCAAACGATCCGCGTGCGCCTCGCAGCGCTGAATGGGGTCTCTGCGGACGACGTTTTCCTCTACCCCTCTGGCATGGGAGCCGTGGCGGCGCTGCACAGGGCTCTGCGGGCGATCCATCCCGGCAGGCCAAGCGCACAACTGGACTTCCCCTACGTGGACGTGCTCAAGGTGCAGGAGGAATACGGCGGCGCGAAGTTTTTTCCCGTGGCGGATGATGCCTCGATTTCCGAACTGAACCTCCTAGCCGCCGCGAAGGAGATCAGCGGGGTGTTTTGCGAAATGCCCAGTAATCCCCTGCTTCGCTGCGTGCGGCTAAGCCGCTTTGCTCCCGTGCTGCGGGACAACGGCGTGCTGCTCTTTATCGACGACACCATCGCCGGGGTGACGAATATTGATGCGCTGAAATTCGCCGACGCGGTGACCACGAGCCTGACCAAAAGCTTTTCCGGAGCGGGCGATGTCCTTGCGGGCGCGGTGACACTCAACCCACGCTCTCCGCACCACGCAGCGCTCCAGCAGCAACTGCTCGCGGAGTCGCCGGCAAGGTCGCTGCTGTGGCATGAGGATGCGGGGGCACTGGAGAGAAACTCGCGGGACTTCCCCGCCCGTAACGAGCGCATGAGTGCAACGGCTGCGGCGCTGGTGTGTTTGCTGGAACAGCACCCGGCGGTGGAGGCCGTCTACTACCCGCGCGACGGCGACGGCTTCGAGGAAATCTCCCGCCCCGGCGCCGGGCGCGGGTGCCTTTTCTCTTTCGTGCTAAAAGACCCTGCTAAAGCCCCCGCCGTTTATGACCGGCTCCAGGTTTGTAAGGGACCCAGCCTTGGCACGAATTTTACCCTTTGCTGCCCCTATACCCTCCTGGCGCACTACACGGAACTGGATTGGGCCGCCCGCTGCGGCGTCCGGGCCGATCTCCTGCGGGTAAGCGCTGGGCTTGAGCCTCTGGAGGACCTTGTGGCCCGGTTTGTCCGGGCGCTCTCCTGATCCGGCGGAGAAACCACGCCGCCTTGACACCTGGGGAATCTTACGCCTTTTATGAAGTCGCTGGGTGGTCTGGCGGCCCTCAATTTGAAGCGCGTCCTATTTGTCTGCACCGGAAACATCTGCCGCAGCCCCATGGCAGAGGGTCTCTTTGTGCACATGGTAAAGTCCCGCGGCGACTTTGAGGTGGAGAGCGCCGGTATCAGTGCCATGGGCGGCGATAAAGCCAGCCAGCATACACAGGATGTGCTAAAAAAGGAGAAGATCGACCTCTCCCGCTTCCGCAGTCAGGGTATCGACCGTGAGATGGTCACGCGGGCTACGCATATCTTCTGCATGACGCACGGCCACCGAGCGGCCATCGAAATGCTGTTCCCTCTTGCCGCAGAGAAAACGTATCTCGTTTGCGAATTCTGCCCAGACGAAGACCTAATGGGTGAAGACGTTCCAGACCCAATTGGGTGCGGTCGCCGCGCCTACGAAGAAACGATGAATACGCTGAAGCGCGCCCTGCCCAGTGTGCTCGCTTTCATCGACGCCGCATGGAAAAAGAAAGACCCTCCCATCGCGACTGACGCGCTCAATTCCTCAACCTCCTCCTCCAATCCAACCAACATGCCTACCGCTGCCAAAAAGATCATTACCGGAGCCGACCACGGCGGCTTCGAACTCAAAGAAAAACTCGTCGCCCACCTCCGGGCTCAGGGTCACGAGGTCACCGATCTTGGCACCGGTAGCAAAGACAGCGTGGACTACTCCGACTACTCAGAGTCCGTCGCCCGGGCACTGCTCGCCGGGGAAGGCGAAGTCGGCCTCCTCGTCTGCACCACCGGCATCGGCATGGGCATCGGCGCAAACCGTTACGCGGGCATTCAGGCCGCCCTGCTCCACGACGTGAGTGCCGCGGAAATGACACGACGCCACAACGACGCCAACGTCATGTGCTTCGCCGGCAGCACTGACGCAAAACTCGCCACCGAAATCGCGGACAAATTCATCGCTACCGAATTTGAAGGCGGCCGCCACGCCCGCCGAGTCGACAAGATGAACAAAGGCATCAGCAGTGATCCCGCCATCGCCGCCATCATCCGCGATGAAGCCCACCGCCAGCAGAACAACATCGAACTCATCGCCAGCGAGAACTTTGCCAGCCGAGCAGTCATGGACGCGCAGGGAAGCTGCCTCACCAACAAGTATGCCGAAGGCTACCCCGGCAAACGCTGGTACGGCGGCTGCGAAAACGTGGACAAGGCCGAGCAACTCGCCATCGATCGCGTGAAGGAAGTATTCGGCGCGGGCTTTGCCAATGTGCAGCCGCACTCCGGCTCCCAGGCCAACGCCGCTGTCTATTTCGCGCTTATCAATCACGGTGATCCCATTCTCGCCATGAACCTCGCCCACGGCGGTCACCTCACCCACGGAAACCCCGCGAATTTCTCCGGCAAGTTCTACAAGGTCCACGCCTACGGAGTCAGCGAAAAAGACGGCCGCATCAATTACGACGAACTGGAAGCGAAGGCCAAAGAAGTTCAGCCTAAGATGATCACCGCTGGGGCAAGCGCTTACCCGCGCATCATTGATTTCGAACGCATGGCTGCCATCGCCAAAAGCGTGGGCGCGTATCTCTTCGTAGACATGGCCCACATCGCCGGACTCGTCGCCGGGGGTGTGCACCCGAATCCAGTGCCCTTCGCCGACGTCGTCACCTCCACCACGCACAAGAGCCTGCGCGGCCCCCGCGGCGGCATCATCCTCACAAACCACGCCGACATCGCCAAGAAAATGGACAGCATGGTCTTTCCCGGCATCCAGGGAGGCCCCCTCATGCATGTTATCGCCGCCAAAGCCGTATGCTTCGGAGAGGCCCTCCAACCCGGCTTCAAGGAATACCAGCAGCAGGTCATCAAAAACGCCGCCGCTCTCGCCGATGCCATGATGGCCAACGGCTACAAGATCGCCAGCGGCGGCACTGACAACCACCTCATGCTAGTGGACCTCCGTCCCCAGGGACTCGACGGCAAGATCGCCCAAGAGACCCTCGACGAGGCCGGCATCACGGTGAACAAGAACAGCATCCCCTTCGACACCGCAAGCCCCTTCAAGCCGAGCGGCATCCGGATGGGCACCCCCGCCGTCACCACCCGCGGCATGAAAGAGGGCGACATGAAAACCATCGCCGCCCTCATCCACGAAGCCCTGACCGGCCGCGACAGCGCCGGGAAGTTGAAAGACATCCAGACCCGAGTCCGTGAGCTGAACATGCGCTTCCCGCTACCGTAGTCTGCATTCTGGAGTTAGGCGAGCTAACTTCCTCAGTGCGGCATGGTGCAGCCGGGGGCCACATGCTGGAAAAAGTCGTGGCCTTTGTCGTCGACGAGGATGAACGCGGGGAAGTCCTCGACTTCGATGCGGCAGATGGCTTCCATGCCGAGTTCTGGGAATTCAACGACCTCGACTTTGCGGATGCTTTCCTTCGCCAGAATGGCGGCGGGGCCACCAATGCTGCCGAGGTAGAAGCCGCCATGTTTCTTACAGGCGTCAGTGACCTGCTGACCGCGGTTGCCTTTGGCGATCATGATCATACTGCCGCCGTGCCTTTGGAAGAGGTCCACGTAGCTATCCATGCGGCCGGCGGTGGTGGGGCCGAAACTGCCACTGGGCATGCCGACCGGTGTTTTAGCCGGGCCAGCGTAGTAAACCGGGTGGTCTTTGAAATACTGCGGCAGCTGCTGGCCGGCGTCGAGACGTTCCTTGAGTTTAGCGTGCGCGATGTCGCGGGCGACGATGATGGGGCCATTGAGCAGGAGGCGCGTGGTGACCGGGTATTTGGAAAGCTCCTCGCGGATCTCGGCCATGGGACAATTGAGGTCGACGCGGACAGCGCTAGTGTCTTTGCGGTGCTGGAGTTCCTCCGGGATGTAAGTGAGCGGGTGACGCTCCAGTTCTTCAATGAAGACGCCGTCCCGGGTGATCTTGCCTTTGGCCTGACGGTCGGCAGAGCAGGACACACCGATGCCGATGGGCAGCGACGCACCATGGCGCGGGAGGCGGATGACACGAGCATCGAGTGCGAAGTACTTGCCGCCAAACTGGGCGCCGATTCCGCAGGTGCGGGCGGCTTCGAGCATTTGGGCTTCCAGTTCCAGGTCGCGAAAGGCCCTGCCGTGGGCGTTGCCGGTAGTAGGAAGGTTGTCGTAATACTTAGTGCTGGCGAGTTTCACCGTCTTCATGGTGTGCTCGGCGGACGTGCCACCGATGACGAATACAAGGTGATAGGGAGGGCAAGCCGCCGTGCCGAGGGTGAGCATTTTGTCTGTGAGGAATTTGACGATGCCTTTTGGATTCAGGACGGCGCGGGTTTCCTGGTAGAGGAAGGATTTGTTGGCTGAGCCGCCGCCCTTGGCGATGAAGAGAAACTTGTAGGCTTCACCTTCGGTGGCGTAGAGTTCGATCTGGCCGGGGAGGTTGGTGCCCGTGTTCTTTTCGGTGAACATGTCGAGCGCAGCATTTTGCGAGTAGCGGAGGTTGTTCTCGGTATAGGCCTGATAGATTCCTTTGGAGAGCGCCTCCTCGTCATTGCCGCTGGTCCAGACCTGCTGGCCTTTCTTACCCATGGTGATGGAAGTGCCGGTGTCCTGACAGAACGGCAGCAGTCCGGCGGAGGCGACGTCGGCATTCTTCAGCATGGTGAGCGCGACCATGCGGTCGTTCTCGCTGGCCTCTGGATCGTGGAGTATGGCGGCCACCTGCTGAAGGTGTTCCGGGCGGAGAAAGAAATTGATGTCGTGGAATGCCTGGTCGGCCAGTAGAGTAAGTGCTGCGGGTTCTACGCAGAGCACTTCCTTTCCCTGAAACGACTCAACGCGGACATGCTCCCGCGTTAGTAACCGGTAGCTGGTGTCGTCCGCGCCGGTTTCAAAGAGTTCCTGGTAAACGAAAGGTGGTGTATCCATGCAGCTGCCATAGTGCTACCCACGCGGTGCGCTACGGACTTTTCCGGGGAACAACCAGCGGCTCGCCGCGGGCAGTTGGTCTGGCTTTAGCGACAGGGAATCAAAAGCCACAGAACACAGATGCGGCCAAATCTAGGCTGCCGATCAGGGTGCAATGACCAGGAGCCTGAAGAAGCGGCTAGGGGCGGCGCTAACGCTAAAGGTCAGTCGGTAGAAGCGAAAGCCGCCGGATTCACTCGTGCTGGCCTGTTCCAAGGAACCAGTGGCATCGGCCCAGTCGGTGCTCAGTTCGGAATTGACCTCCGGCAGGATGGTGATGCCTGGATCGGCCAGCAGATTACGCCGGTAGTCGAGGACAAGGCTGCCGCCGATGACTTTCACCTGGATGATAGTGCCAGCATCGGCAGTCGCGGGACTTCCGCCGAGTGCGTATTCGGCGAAGTTGTTGAGTCCATCGCCATCTGGGTCTGCTGAGGAGAGGCGGTCCGCGTTGGACGCGGAGGGGAGCGATCGCAGCGCCCATGCGTCATAGGCTTCCGCGACGGTGACGGTGACGGAGTCAGCCACAGACTCCGGTTCGGCACCGGAAGAAGTGGCCAAAAAGCGCAATGCGTAAGCACCGGGCGCAGAGAAGGTAGCGTTGGCATCTTCATAGTCCGCGGTGGTGAAAGTCACCGTGCCGGGCCCCGAGAGTTTTGACCATGCAAGGGTCAGCGAGGAGAGCAGAAATGGACCGGGGAAGACATTCCCGTCGAGGAATACCGGCACTCCGACAGAGGCTGTGAGATCCTTGCCCGCGTAGACGTCGTAGGGCAGACCTCTTGCGGGATTGGGGCGATAAGCCTGCCAGCCTTCGCTGCGGTCCCACATGGCGGGAGACGCAGAGTCGTTGACAATCTGAAGCACATCCCCACCGCCGTCGGTGGAGGGATGCCATCCGTCCGCGTAGGCGAAATCGAGGATAGCAACGTTACGTTCGGGAATTTCCATCCGGAGGCGCTCGCCACCATTATCGAGGCGGCCGGT
The DNA here is from genome assembly GCA_945861415.1 of Akkermansia muciniphila. Lineage (GTDB taxonomy): Bacteria > Verrucomicrobiota > Verrucomicrobiia > Verrucomicrobiales > V1-33 > V1-33. The sequence continues at coordinate 34,590 of CAMAUV010000038.1, forward strand.
GTAAGCGCCGAAGACAGCAACGGTCGGGAATAGCGCGCTGAACTTCGCCGGCTCTCCGGCGATAACGAGATAAGCACCCGGGGCTAGCGATGTGGCGGTCGGGAAGGTGAAAGAGATACCGTTGGCGAAGAAAACGCCGCCGAGATCGAGGGTGGCGGTGGTGCTGGTGTTGCGGAATTCAATATACTCTGACTGCGCGCTGGTAGAGGGATTATACATCATTTCGGTGATGCGGAAGTTGTTCAGCACGGCGAGAACGGCGGCGGAGAGCGGCGCATTGGAAGCGCCCGGAGAAGGCATGCCCGCCGCGGTGAAAGCTCCTGTGCCATCGGGCACCCGGGCAGTGCTGGTGTCCCGGAACTGGAGCCGCGTGTCCCCGCGGTCGGCGATCGAACCGTTGGCGCCAAGGATGGCCACGCTGCCAGTGGTGGCATTGATACCAAAGGGAAGCTCCCGGGCGTTGCCGGGTGTGGCATCGTTACCGGCGGCTTCGAATGCGACAAACTCCCCGCCCGCCATAAAGCTGAGCGGGGGAATGACGTGACGCGCCGGAAAGTTTATGAAATCATCTGTTAGGCTCATGCCTCCCAACGCCACTGGTTGCGCCGCAGGATTGAACAGTTCCACAAAGTCCGTGGCCGCGCGGTAATCGGCATTTCCGAGCCACTCGTTGATGTGAATGCCAGCCGGAACTGCCAACGTGGGCACCGCGGTATTCACTGCACCGACGGTGGGCGTGCAGAGCGCCCATGTGTCAGCAGCAGTCCCGGTGCGTCCGATGCTGAAATCCGGCGGCTGCAGGCCGAAGATGACGGAGTCAATGAGGGTCTGACCGGCGACGGTGGAGTCGTAAAGGAAGACCGCGTCTCCATCGGCATCGAGTCCAAAGCCCGTGTATGCGCCGGGGGCAGCGGCGGCGGTATCGGCATACATCACGAGGCGCGCTCCGGCGGCGATGGCGCTGCCGGCGGGAAAGACGAATTTGGCTTTAACCAGCGGGTCGTCCGTGAGGCTCATACTGGCGAGATTTATGGCGGCGGCACCTGCATTGTGCAGTTCGATCACGTCCGGGAATGTGCCGGCGTTGTTGTGCGCGGCGACATTGTTGGCGAGTACTTCACTGATATAAAGCGTGCCGTGCGCGGAGGTGAGTGTCGCCTTAGAGGTGGCCGCTGGAGGCGCTATGGCCCCGGCCCCGATAAGGCCGAGCAGGTAAGTCCGCCGCTGGCGCATGAAGTCTTTGATCGCTATGCGCGTGGTTGCGGGCAGCCAGTTGCCCAGTTGATAGTCCACCATTTGATAGAAAGGCGGATTGGGGTTTGCCGCCGTATCGGCGTCGAAAACGGTGCCCAGCAAGAGGCGGACTGCATTATGGTACTTTTGCCGGAAGTCTACATTGCCCGGTGTGCCGTTGTTCCCCATAAGCGGCAGCAGAGAGGTGAATACGGATCCATCGTCCGTGCTGTCGTAGAGACCGCGGGAATTGAAAGCCAAGGAGCTGTCGCCGAGTCCGAAGATGGTATCAAGGTCGTGGGGCAGGAGTTGCAGGCGCCGCTGAATGGCGGCACCAACGGTGCGTGGTTCAAAGTAGATGCCGTAGTCGTCGTCCTGGCCATTGGAGATGTTGGTTTCGTTACTCTGCAGAATGGTCATGACCGCAAACCACCGGGCCCACTGATCCAGATCCGCCACGGTCTCGACGCTGCTCAATTCCGCCGCCGTAAAAGGAGTGCCGGCCCATGAGCCGCCGGACACGTCACCGGCGGGCGCGCCCGGGAAGTGAGGCTGAGCGGCGGCCTGCCATGTGGCGAAGAACCCGCGCAGGTCGCTCCAGTCATTGGCGGCTCCGCCATTTTGCTTGATCCAGCCGTCGAGAGTCAAATCCGGGTTGGCCGGTGCCGGTCGAGTGGAGCCCCAGAATTCATCCGGCCGGCCTTTCTTGTAGACCTGACCGCCGTTTGCGAGAGGCCAGTGGCGGTCAATAAACTCGCCACTCAAGTCCTCCATCAGCACCCACATGCCAAAGTCCCCAGTGCCGCCGCTGGGGCGGGTGTACTCGACTCCATTGCGGCGAACCTCCACCGGATAAACATCGGGCGCACGCAGCCCAGCAGCCTGAAACAGCTTCATACCAATGTGCTGGAGAGGCGAATTGCGCGGGTTTAGGTTGAACTTCGTGGTGCCGTCAAGGTCGTCGTCGGAAGGTACCCGGATGCGCATGGGCGGAGCCGCTGCGGACGGGGTGGTCGACGTGTGATCACGGCTGGAGTTTCCCCGGATGCGCATGTCGCAGCGGTAGCGAATCTCACTCTCCTGACCGCGCGTTGCTATGTAGGTCAGGTTGAACTGCCGGTCTATCTTGTTCCCAGAACTATCCGAACCGGTGGTGGTCACAAAAGCTGCGTGCTCAGCCGCCGTGAGCACAAGCCAGCACGTATCCGTGAGTGCACTCGCCGTCTCACTGCTTACCTGGCAGTTACAGTTTGCATTTTGTCCCTCGCTGGTGGGTGCCGGCCATGTGGACGAATTGGTGCCATCGGATGCTGAGACATACCACTCAATGATGGTAAGGTCGGGCAGCGGGTTCAGTTTAGCAAACCAGCCATCCTTTCCATCCCATGACATCGGGACTGACTGAAACGCGCCCGGAGAGGCGGTGGTGGCCTCCCGCCAAAAGAGTGTGGCCGTGAGCGCAGACGGCGCAGATTCGTCGTTGAGTTCGCAGGAAATGATCACGCGGTCAGCGGGCCCGGGGACCGGCGGGAAATGCTTCATGCTTTTGATAATCGGGGCGATGTTTGCGGTGCGCGCCGAATTGACCGTGCCGGGAGTGCCTCGCAGTGCCGTGGAGACTGCCCAGTTTTGACCGTTGTCATTACTGATCCCCGGATTGCGAAGCTCCACGCTCCTCCCGCCATTTTCGGCCCCGGTTCTCCATTCCCAGCCGCCAAAGGCGGTCTCGCGCACCCGCAAAGCCCAGTCTCCTTCGCTGGCGTAGCGGACTTCATCCCAGTCAGTGCCCTCTGCGTCGGTCAGGGCGATTTTCTCACCTCCGTTGCCCAGCGTGCCCGTCCAGCCGCCAATGACATTGAGCACCCCTGGATTCGCCTCCTGAAAGGCCGCCACATTTGCGGCCACGACCAGATGGCTACCCGGTGCCATGCTGGTGCCCGCCGGGAAGGTATATGAAACGCCGGCGCTGATGGTCCAGCCCGCAAGGTTCACGTCATTGGTTCCACGATTGTGAAGTTCGATCCATTCCTGCGAGGTGTTTTCTGGATAGCCGGTGCCCGGGCGGTAGAGGATCTCATTGATCACAATGCTGTCTCCGGGCTCGTCGGCGAACAATTCGACAGTGGCTGGTGCCGAGAGCAATTCGCCGTCGCTGACACGGTAGGTGAAGGAATCGCCCTGCGTGAACTCCGCCCCCGGCACGTAGGTGAAACCGCCATTGGACGCGAGGGTGAGCGTGCCGAACCGGGGCTCGGTGTGCTGCACTACGCTCAGCACGGAGCCCTCCACATCGCTGTCGTTGGAAATGACTCCCTGAGCTGCGGCGATTGTGAGCGTCTGTCCCGGCAGGACGCCATAAGAATCCGCCTGCGCGACCGGAGGATCGTTGTCCGCGGTGACGGTGATGGTGACGACCGCGGGAGCAGAGACCCGGATACCGTCAGACACAGTGTAAGTGAAGGTGCCACTGCCGAAAAAGTTCGCCTGAGGAGTAAAGGTGAACGCGCCATTCGCACTGAATTGGAGAATGCCCCGCGATGGCTGCACGGTTACCGTGGCGGTGAGCGGCTCGTTTTCCGGATCGCTGTCATTGCTGAGAAGCCCAGCCGCGGCGCTGCGACTGATGGCCGTGTCCTCAAGGGTCGTGTAGTTGTCGGCACCTGCCACCGGCTGGCCATTCACATTGATCGTGACCGTGGTTTCCGCCGAAGTCACGCTACCGTCAGATGCCCTGTAAGTAAAAGTAAAGGCGCCTGAGGCCTCAGGGGTGAAACTGAATCCTCCGTCGGTTTGGAGTGAAAACGTGCCGGAAGCCGGACTGGAGACAAGTTGCGCAGTCAGCGTGTCGCCGTCGAAATCGGAATCGTTGGCCAGCACCCCCTGATTTGCCGGGACGGTGAGCGTCGCGCCGGGATTGGTTCCATAGCTGTCCGCCGCGGCCACCGGAGCGTCATTGGCCGGAGCAACATTTAGCGTGACAGTCACCGGCGGGGACAGAACATTTCGGCTGTCTTTCGCCCGGTAGGTAAAGGAATCAACTCCGCTGAAATTGCCCGCAGGAGTGTAGGTGAAGGACCCGTCCGCATTCAGCGTGAGAGTGCCTTGGCTGACTGTCGTGGCCAGGACAGCAGTCATGGCGTCACCATCGGGATCCGAGTCATTAGCCAGCACCCCCTGCGCAGCACTGCGGGTAAATTCGGTATCCTCCGCAGCGGCGTAAGTGTCCGCAGCGGCCACAGGCGGCTGATTGGTGCCGCTGGTCACAAGGATGGTCACAGTGGCCGGCACGGAAGGTCCGGTCGCATCCACCGCACGGTAGGTAAAGGTGTCCGTGCCCCTGAACCCGGCATTGGGGGTGTAGGTAAACGTGCCGTTGGCATTCAGCTGAACGGTCCCGTTCGCCGGCTGCGTCGCGATGGCTGCCGTGAAGGCATCTCCTTCCGGATCCGTGTCGTTGTAAAGAACCCCGGCATAAATGCTTTCGGTTACCGTCATTCCAAGGTCAAAGCTCATATCGGAACTGCTGCGCGCGTTCTGGTGGACCTCCACCGCCAGCACATTGAGTCCATCCTGAAGAAGCCCCGCTCCAGTCGGAATGTTAATGCCCTCGTGCGTCGACTCATTGCCAACATTACCCGCCAGCGTCATGAAGGTGAGCGGATTGGCCGAAGCAAGGACGCCGTCCGCGTGAATTCGCGTGCCGTTCAGGTAGACCACCGCGCCATCGTCCCGCAGCAAGGAAATGCTCATATTCGAGAGCCGGTTACGGTCAGCTACGGCAAAGAACTTCCGGAAATAAGTCGTGACATAACGATCACTGGCGGACCCGGTATAGCCCGGCTCGGGGTTGTCCTCCACCACCGTGACTTCCGGGCGATTTTCGGAAGCGTCACCGTAGCCCAGTTCACCGCGGCCTTCCTTCCATGAGGAGTCATCAAATCCAATAGCCTGCCACGCGGTGTCCTGATCCGAGCCGTTGTCCAGATACTTCCACAAGTCCCCGGGCTGTGCTACTCCTCCGGTGGTTTCCGGCGCGGCTGTGATGAGCGTGAGCGTATTGCTGCCCCCCGCTACCGTCGCGCTGACCACCAGCGGCGTGCCCACCAGAGTAAGGTAGGTGTCGGCGACGGCCACCGGCACGTCCGGCACCGCACTGATATTGAGCGTCACCGTGACCGGCGCGGAGAATTTCAGACCATCCGAAGCACGATAACTGAAGCTGTCCGTGCCGTTGTAGTTGGCATAGGAAAGGTAACTGAAGCTGCCGTTGGCATTGAGGGTGAGTGTCCCGTTTGTAATACCGGAGACTAGCGCTGCCGTCAGCGGAGTCCCTTCCGGATCAGAGTCATTGGCCAGTACACCCAGCGCTGCGCTGACGTTGAGCGTCACATCCTCGGTGGCGGCGTAAGTATTGGCCACCGCCACTGGCGGCTGATTGAAGGGAGGTTCCACCGTCAAATGGACCACACCTGGAGCGGAGGTCAGCGCGCCGTCACTGGCGCGGTAGGTGAATGAGTCCATGCCGGAATAGCCCGCGTCCGGAGTGTAGGTGAAGGTCCCGTTGGCATTGAGCACAAGGCTGCCGTGCGCGGGCATGGTCTCGACCACGGCGGTCATCGGCTGCCCCTCGGGTTCGGTGTCATTGGAAAGAACTCCAGCATAGGGCCGCTCCACCACAGCGAACCCAAGGTCAAAACTCATGTCAGAACTTCCCGGAGACTGCTGATGGACCTCTACCGCCATCACGTTCTCCCCATCCACCAGGTGAGGCAGCGCCGCCGGCAGCGGAATGGCGTCGTGGGTCGCCTCATTGGGAATGGTGAGGGAGGTCGTCGTATTGTAGGCCGCTCCGTCGAGACCATTTTCAAAATAAATGCGCTGCCCGTTGAGCCAGATCACCACACCGTCGTCGCGCAGCAGACTCCCCGCCGGCCCACTGAGCCTGCGCCAGTCACCCACCGTGAAAACCTTGCGGAAATAGGTCGTGATATAGCGGTTGGAATCCCCCGCCACATACCCCGGGGTCGCATTGTCCTCGACGAGTGTGAACTCCGGACGGTTTTCTCCGCTGTCCCCATAGCCAAACTCTCCCCGGCCGGTCTTCCATGTACTGTCATTAAACCCCGGTTGCCGCCACGCTGTGCCCTGGTCACTCCCATTATCCAGATAGCGCCACGTGTCTCCAGGCTGCGCGGATCCACCGGTCGGCGTTTCCGGCGCGGCCATGATCAGGTTGAGCGCAGTTCCCGTGGGGCTCAGCGTCGCTGCGTTCACCGTCAGCGGAGTGCCGGAAAACAATTTGTATTGGTCCGCAGCCGGAAGCGGCGCATCCGGTGTGCCGATGACATTGATCGTGACCGTCACCGGCGCGGAACTCGCCGCTCCATCGCTTATCGTGTAGGTGAAACTATCCGTGCCGAAAAAATTTGCCGCCGGCGTGAAGGTAAATCCTCCATTTCCAGCAACGGAAACCGATCCATTCCCCGGCTGCGCGGCGACGGCCGCCGTCAATTGCGCCGCACTGCTGTCGATGTCCGCATCATTCGCCAGCAAACCGGGAAACGCCACCGTTAGCGGCGTATCCTCCGTAGCAGTATAGGTCTCCCCTGACCCCTGCGGCGGGTCATTCACCGGCGTCACATTGAGTGTGACCGTCGCAGTATTGGAGTTACCCGTCGAATCCGAGCTGCGATAGGTGAAGGAATCCGTGCCGAAGAAGTTTTCTCCCGGTGTGTAGTTAAAGGAACCGTTGTTATTTAACGCTAGGACCCCGTTGGATGGATTCGTCATCCGCGTGGCCGTCACCGTACCTGTTCCGCCCGTGTCATTGTTCAATACACCGTTTCCTGTTCCAATCCGCACGGTGACATTGTCAAAAAGGGCTTCGGCAAAGTGATTGTTGGCGGTGCTGTTGCAGTAGGCACCAAGGAGCATTCTATGCTCACCGGCGGCGAGGGGAATGCTGAAGTTCGCAGTTTGCCATCCACTATCCTGATTCCCTCCGGCATTGGGCACCACCAGACGCGTCAGGGAAGTCCCCGTCCCGCTGCCGTAGCGGGTGCCACCCATCGTGAAGACCGCTTCCGCATAGCGACTTAGGAAGAAAGTCCACTCTGTATTCGTGGCCTGCAGCCGATAACTCAGGGACACGTCCACCGTCGCCGGAGCCGTGAGATTAAAGGTTCTACTCCACGCCCCGGAGGAAGTCCTCGGCTGCGGAGGACGCCTTCCCGTTTCGACCAGCAGACACCCAGTGCCGCCTTCTCCGCGAGTCGCATTCACACTGCCACTGGAATTGTTCGGCGCGTTGGTCCCAAAGGTGTCATCCGCATAAACAAATTCACCGGAGTTTCCACCGTTAAAACTGGCAGAAACTAGCGGCAACCCTGCCGTAAAGACCGTGTCTTCGTTCAAATTGTAGCTGTCATCCACCGCCACCGGTGCCGCCTCAAGGAATGGCGCGGCCACGAAGCAAAAGATTGCGGCAATAAGGGAATTTGAAAATCGGATGCTCATGGGTTCAGCGAAGAGGGTGCAAGTGAAGTGGACCCCGAAGTCCGGCCACCTACTGGCTAAGCTAAGCTATGCTGCCCGGCGCGTCCCTGTAGTTAATCCGCCTGCCCAGGATGTCAAGCTTGGTGCGGGGAGAGGGAGCTGGAGCGGAGGGCGCAGCACGGTCCGGAGCGC
>CAMAUV010000039.1 GCA_945861415.1 Akkermansia muciniphila
CGCTTCCAGCGCTACACGGGCTTTAAATCCGGCATCATGTCTCTTTCGTTTGGCTTTCATTGGGTGGGTATTGCGTTCGCGGTTTCGTGCGCCAAGGTCCAGCCCAATCATAGCTTAACCAGTGGCCTGGTTTTCGGGGTCCACCTCAACGCGCCAACGATGTCGGAGCGGAAACTGATGAGGTGGATTATGTCGTTGTAATTGTCCGGCAGTCTTCCCGCGGCGTTGATGGCGTGCTTCACTACGATCTCGTTCATGCCGGAGCGGCGCACACTCACGGTCCGCTGGGTGCCGCGGAATAGCTTGTCTGCGGGAAAGGCAATGCTTTCGCCGGCCTGCCCACTATTGCTGCGACTGTACATGCTGCCGCGCAGCCGGATCTTACCGTTGTAGAAGATCTCACGTTCGTTGTGAATGATGGTGCAGCCGCGGCGGTGATTGCTCATCATATTCACCTGGCTCGCAAGTTCGGCGGCATCGGCTGCGGTGGTAATGAGGCGGAGATTTTGTTTGGACGCCAGTGCGGCACCTTCGTTCACTTTGATCAGCGCGCGCGAGTTCGCGCCCGCTGCCGGCCATACAGCGGTTACCGGTATTCCGGCGGCGTCTGCTGCTTCCATATAGAACTGCGTCACTGCGTTCGCCACCCGTCCCGGGATCGTGCCGGTGAAAATACCGGCCGTACCGGCCGTCATAGTCGTCGTGACGAAAGCGGTGCCATTGACAGAATATTTAAGCGTAACGCTGCCGACGCCGTGGGAATCAGTAACGCGTGCGGTAACGGTGACAGGCTCCCCCGGGTTCGGCACTGGTGGCGAATGGCGCACGCCGGTGAAAGCGGGACCGCTATTGGCGACGAAAACGGAGTTCTGCGCACCGGGCGTTCCGCTTTGCGCCGGCAGAGTCAGGAGGAATGTTTTTGCCAACTTGTTATAGTAAAACTCCGTATGGAGCCAGGGGCAGCCGCGCAGCCACTTGGCGCGCAGCGAAATCGTATATTGCCGGCCATTGATCACTGGAACGAGCGACGCTCCCGACTTGAGGCTCGTTTCCAGTAGGTTGTGCATGTAAAGTAACGGACCGGAAGCCCGGAGCTGCAGCGCGGGATTGCCGGCATCGTTGAATATTCCTGATGTCTGATGATTCCCCAGAATGCGCCATGAGGGTGCGATGTTTCCGGTGAAGGTTCCGTTCTGGATCAGTTCAGTGCCCGGTATGGGGGTGTCCCTTACGGAGACGTCGTCCACGAGCACCTCGCCCTCTTCTAGCAGCCCCATACGGAGTTCATGGAAGGAGGTCGTAGCATTCGCGGCCGAAATGATGGTGGGCGAATAGATCGGCGTGGCCGCTGCAGCGGTGAACGTGTAACTCTGCCAGGACGAGCGGATGCTCTCGTCGCTCGCGGCCCAGCTTTCCGGCACGGAATTGTCGGCCTCAGGGTTTTTCAATTCGAGGCTGGAGCCGAGTCCGTCGGTGTATAGAGGCCACGGTTCTTTGTCGCGGTAGAAAACTTCATCCACTGCGTTGCCGAGCGCATCGCGGAGAATGATGCGCTCGCCGCGGTTGCTGAGTCCGCCGGAGAAACTTCCGGCGACCGGCACGCCCGGATTCGCCGCGGCAAAGGCCGTCGCGTCCTGCGCCACGCATAGATAGCCGCCAGCTGGAATGACGGTGAGCGGCGGGAAGGTGAAACGGATACCGTCGCCCAACTCCCAGCCCGCAAGACTCACATCGCTGCCGGACTTGTTGTGCAATTCGATCCATTCCTCCGGGTTCTCAACATAAGGCAGGAACTGCGGTCGGCGGTTATACATGATTTCGTTGACCACCACCGCCGTGGGCAGCGTCACCTGATTCGCCGCGCCCGGCGTGATGTCCGCCGGCCCTTCCGCGGCAAGGAATTCACCCGGATCGCCGCCGGCAACCGGCGGACGGCGCAGTTGATGCTTCTGCGCCTTTTGCAGCACGGCATCCAAGACTGTCGACTTCCCCGCGCCGTAGAGAAAAACCTTGTCGCCATCCAGCGGATGCAGACCGGTGGCCGTCTCATTGAGCAGGAGGAATCCGCCCGCCGCCAGCGTCGTCGCGGGTAGCGTGTAGCTTGCGCCCTAGTTCGTTTCGATGACATAGCCGGTGAGAGTCAGCGGCGTGGTGCCGTGGTTGAAGAGTTCGATCCACCAGATCTCCTGTTCGTCGTCCGTGACTTCATTGATTACCAGTGGAAGCACCGGCGGGCGGACCGAACCGCCGGGGCCGGCGATACGTGTGCCGAAGACTTCAATTTCATTCAGCCCGACGTTTACGGTGTAGCTGGAAGTAAGCGCCTCGAACTTCAAATACCTCGCCGTCACCGGCGTCAGTCCGTTCGCTGAAGTGAACGAGTCCCCCGGGATCGGTGCCTGGCCGGTGCGCGTGGTCAGCGTGCTGTTCAGAATCTGCACGGGACTGACCGGCTGATTCGATCCATCCACTGACGAGGACGCAACTAGCGTGAAGTTCGCCGTGCCGCGGTCGTTGGACTGTGTGTTGTGGGTGTTGCGCAGGAGAACTTGGCTAATCTCTACCGGGCTGCCGAGGTCGAGCACGAAGTGCTCATTCGTGATCCCTTCGCGGCCCAGCCAATAGCTGTAGCCAAAGAGATCGCCCGCCGAGCCATCGGTCACATTGAGCGCGGAGAAATCATTTGGCACCGTGCCGCCGTTAAACGCCAGATTAGGATACGCCCCGCTGCCCCCGATGACCGCTGCCCCGAGCGCGAGATTTTTCGCCGCTGCATCAGTCGGCAGCTTGAATCCCGTCGCGATGTGCCCCACCTGAGAGGCATCCATCGGTCCGTGCCAGAAGGCGACTTCATCAATCTTGCCGTCGAAGTAATTCAGCGCCGCGAGGCCAGAGAGACCATTGCCGGAGTTAGACCCGATCATCCAACGCGTACCTCCAGTCCACAGCGTGCCCACACCCGCGGGCGTGCCTTCCTCCACGCCATTCACGTAGAGCCGTGCGGTTCCACTGTTCGTCGCGACGGCGGCGACGTGATACCATGTGTTGGCCCCCGCGACGGTGGTGCCAGTCACAGCTTTGGCAGCGCCGTCGAAGAAATAATGTTCGAATCGACCTGTCGCCGTCATGCGGAGTTGATGCGACCATGCCGAAGCAGGACCGCCGGCATCCGAGCGCACGATGATAGACTGCCCGCGGATCGTGTCCGGGCGCACCCACGCACTGATGGTGTAGGCGGAGGGATGCACGGTATCCGGCACATTTACAAACTGGGACGTACCACTAAAATCGATACACTGTCCGCTGCCGACGATGGGCGGAAACAGCGCTATATAGACCGGTGCCGCCACCAGCGTGCCATTAACCGCCTTGCCCGATGTGTCATTCGCGTTGCCCTCGAGTTTGTAATAACGCTGCAGCAGCCCCGGCACGACGCCCGGCACGGTCGTGCCGCCGTTGTTGGGATCAGTGAAATTGAACACCCCCGGCGTGCCGCCGACTTCCAAACTGGGACGCCAGTTTTCGGGAGAGATGCTGTCGTGCAGTTCGTCCAGCTTCGCCAGCGTCGCGCCCGAACCGTCGGCCGCCACAGGCCACGGCCGCTGGTCATTGTAGGCGATCTCATCCATCCGCCGCCCGTTGTTATTCTTCAGCGTCACGCTCTCGCCGTCGTTATCCAAAGAGTTGAGCAGCGGCCCCAGCACGCCACTGATCCCCGCCGCTACCATTAACGCCGCCGGATTCTCCGCGATGACCAGATACCCGCCGCCCGCGATGATCGTTCCTGCCGGAAAAACAAAGTCCGCGCCTCCGTCCAGCCCCCAGCCGCTGAGATCCACGTTCACCGAGTTCTGATTCTTGAGCTCGATCCACTCGCCGCTCGTTTGCGCGGGAGTTGGGTTGTAGTGAACCTCATTGAAAGTGACCACGGAATCCACGCCGGCCATTGTCTCGTTGGCAGGCAGGAGAAAATAAGGCGTGAGAAAAAGAAAAAGTGTACTTTTACGCATACCGGAAAGATACCCTTACCCGGCGGCAAGAGGAAGAAATTTATCGATCTGTTTGCAAACACGGTTGTCCTAAATCAGGCCAATATGGGCCGGGGGCGGAAGCAAGCAAACTCCCGCTATGAGCCCTATCCGGGACGCGACTTGCCCGGGCGGTCACGGCAATTGTTATTCTCAAAATTCTTGCGCGGACGAGCCATGTCGTTCAGAACCGGATCATTGAATCCCGCTGACCAAACTCCACTTCTCCTCACACCGGACGGCAGGCTCGTCTGCACAGAGACTTTGTCGCGGGATTTGGCTGCCGCCTTCTCCGTCAATGCGGCGGATGGCTTGCTGGCGCTGGCGGGAATGACGATACGGGACGCTCTGCCGGAACCTCTTTCGTTCTGGCGCGCATTCGGGCAGGAATATCTCACGCAAGTCTGCCATACTCCCCGCCTGCGGGAAGACGGCTGGACCACCGGGCCGCTCGTGCCGTTGGAAGAAAAGCTGGACGCGCTCATCGCCGCCGCGCCCTTGGTGGCAGGCATGGAGTTTCTCAGCCGCGCTGTGCTCGCCGAACTATGGGAGGAGCTGAATGGGGAAGTTGGAGCACGCATGGCGGCAGCGGCCCCGGCTGCCGTGCTGGCAGAGATTCATCCCTCGTGGCGTCTGGTGGGCCGCGTCACGCTGCACCTTGCGGAGAACAAAGGCAGTCCGGAGTTTCCCTTCGCTTTTCTCGCCACCTACAGTCAGCGGGTAGATGCCCGTGGGCAGGTTCAGCATCTGCATCTTGCCAAAGCGCTTCAAGGAAGCGCCGCGGCTGGAAACAAAGAAATGCTGCAGGCGCTTCTCGTGCCTCTGTATGAGGCCAGCGGCCACAGCGCGCTGCTGCGAAATTTGATTGAGACACGTCAGGTGTTTCAAGCGCTCGCATGGACGCCGGAGGAAGCGTGGCGATTCCTCCGCGAAATCCCCGCGCTCGAAGACGCCGGGCTCATCATCCGCGTGCCCGACTGGTGGCGCGGTGGGAAAACGGCGGCGCGCCCAGCAGTCACTGTCACGGTGGAGCGTGGCGAGCAGCGCAAAGGCATGGGCGTGGATGCGCTGCTCAAGTTCCAAGTAGAAGTCGCAATGGGCGGCCAGGTGCTCACACCGGAGGAACTCGCGCGCATTTTGGGAAGCGACGCCCCGCTCATTTCCCTGAAAGGCCAGTGGGTGGAAATCGACCGCGCCAAACTACGCGACGCGCTCGACCGCTGGCAGAAAGCCGCTGCAGCGAGTAGGAACGGCATCCCCTTCCACATCGGCCTGCGCATGATGTCCGGCATCGGAGGCACCGCAGGCGAAGCGGAGGAATTCACCGCCAGCGGCGACTGGGTCGCGTTCGAGGGTGGCGCACGCATGCACGAGCTGCTCGCCAAACTACGCGACCCTGCCCAGCACCTCGACGATGCAACCCCCGTGCCCGGCCTGAAAGCCACGCTGCGTCCCTACCAGCACACCGGGGTGAACTGGTTGCACTTCCTCGGCGGCATGGGCCTCGGCGCGTGTCTCGCCGACGACATGGGTCTCGGCAAAACCATCCAGGTCATCGCCCTCATGCTCCTGCGCCGCGCGGCACGGAAGGAGCCGCGGCCATCGCTGCTAATTGTGCCCGCGTCCCTGTTAGGCAACTGGCGGCGCGAACTGGAAAAGTTTGCCCCCGACATGGAATTCCTCATCGCTCACCGTAGCGATCAGGACACCGCCGCGATGAAAAAGCTCACCGCCGGCACCCACCGAGCGTTGGGTCGGAACACCGTCGTCCTCACCACCTACACCATGTTAGGAAAGCTCGACGCCTTCTCCGAAATCGATTGGGACATAGCCGCTCTGGATGAAGCGCAGGCCATCAAAAACGCCGGCACTGGTCAGGCGCGCTCGGTAAAAAAACTGCGCGCCGCCTTCCGCCTCGCGCTCACCGGCACGCCCATCGAAAACCGTCTCGCCGATCTTTGGAGCCTCTTCGACTTCATCAATCCCGGGCTGCTCGGGAGCCCGCAGGATTTTGCCCAAAAGACCGCGCAGATGGCCAAGGCCGCCACTGGATTCACCCCGCTCCGCCGCCTCGTGCAGCCCTACATCCTGCGCCGCATGAAGACTGATCCTGGCGTCGCCCCTGACTTGCCGGAGAAGATCGAAGTGAGCGCCTTCTGCCGTCTCAGCAAACGCCAAGCCACGCTCTACCAGCGCGCCGTCAATGCGATGGCCAAAGAACTCAGCATGGCCGAAGACCCGACCCAGCGTCAGGGCGTCGTGCTCGCTTCGCTCATGCGGCTCAAGCAAATCTGTAATCACCCCAGCCAGTTCAGCGGCGATGCCACATGGCTGCCGGAGGACAGCGGGAAGTTCGACCGCCTGCGCGAGATCAGCGGAGGCATCCGCGACCGCCAGGAGCGCATGCTCATCTTCACGCAGTTCAAAGAAATTACCGCCCCGCTCGCTGACTACCTAACCACCGTCTTCGCCCGCACCGGCCTCGTGCTCCACGGCGGCACGCCCGTGGCGAAGCGCGAGGAACTCGTCGCCCAATTCCAATCCCCCGACGGACCCCCCTTCTTCGTTATCAGCGTTAAGGCTGGCGGCACCGGCCTCACTCTCACCGCCGCAAGTCACGTCATCCATTTCGACCGCTGGTGGAATCCCGCCGTCGAAGACCAGGCAACCGACCGCGCCTTTCGCATCGGCCAGACAAAGAACGTCCTCGTCCATAAATTTATCTGCGAAGGCACCCTCGAAGAGAGGATCGACCGCCTCATTAACGACAAGAAAGCCCTCGCCACCGACCTTCTCGGCAATGACGAGGGCACCGCTAAACTCCTCACCGACATGAGCAACGACGAGCTACTGCGCTTTGTGAGTCTCGACCTGAACCGGGCTGACTGAGTACGACGGTATACCAGCAAATTGCTGTAATTCTGCAGGAACTGAGAGCCGGCGTGATCAACACAGGAGTCAGTTCGAGAACCCCGGTCAGGGCTTCCGTCTTGGCGGCACTGTTTGGCGTTCAACGTAATTGGCTATCATCTCCACCACCGCGCTCCAGTCCTTCTCGCGTCTGTGTTTCATTCCCGGCAGTTCCTTGCCGAGTTCCGGCCAACTCTGGAACTTCCCCAGCGGAGCGCGCCTCCAACCACAGGCACCCAGCAGCACCCACGTCGCTATAAGTTTCCCGTCCTTCATCCGCTTAAGCGCGAGGGGTGCCTCCACTCAGTAGCAGTAGCGCGAAGCACAAAAAGCCGCGCTCATCAGCATGACCCTACTGCCCGCGCGCTTCAATTCGGACAGCGATTGTTTCTCCTCCCACTCCTTCTCAGGGACAATTGCCTTATCCTGCCAAATTGTTATGAGTCCCTCCATATCCTTTAGCGTCTTGAGCTGGCAGGACTCCGGAGGCTACGCAGTCCGGACGAAGCCTAGCTCATTTTTCCCACCGGCAGACCGAATGAACACCCGGAGAGTCTGATCACTTTTCGCGGATTCTCAAATTAGGCAGCAGCCCGCGGCGGGAGATTCCGGGCACAAGGGAACCCGGCTCGTGTCCCTCATTCAGGGCCACCGGATCACCGGGACAATTCATTCTCCGTACCCTCAGCACGCACTTGCCCCCCACCAGCGGGCTCTTATTATCGCGTTCCTATTCCTTGAACGCTGAACCTTCCGACTTCTCTCTCCCTTCTGCCCGCAGCGCAGCGGCAGGCGCATTGCAGGAACTGGAGGCGCTGCTCACCGAGCCCGGGGATACTGCGGACGCCCAGCTGGTGGACCGCGCGCGCAAGGGGGACATGCAGGCTTTTGAAGAATTGATCACCCGTTACCGCGGGCGGGTCTATGGCATGACTCTCAATATGACGGGAAGTGACGCCGATGCGCGCGATCTCTCGCAGGAGGTTTTCATCAAAGCATGGCGGGCATTGCCGGGGTTCGAGGCTCGGGCGCAGTTCTTTACATGGATTTACCGCATCACGCAAAATGTGGTAATTGACTGGTCACGGAAACGGAGGATTCGTCCGGGCACGGAGTTCAACGATGAACTGGCCGCAGCGCCGGAGGCCGCCGCCGTCACTGTGCCGCACGGTGAGGTGAGCCCAGACCGCGCGCTGGAGAACCGTGAACTTGGGAAGCGTATTAGGGAAGCACTGGCCCAACTCACCCCGGAGCACCGCGCCGTCGTCCTCCTCAAAGAAGTGGACGGGCTCAGTTACCAGGAAATCGCCGATACGGTTGGCTGTGCGATCGGCACGGTGATGAGCCGCCTGTTCAACGCGCGCAAAAAGCTACAGGAACTGCTCAAGGATGTCTATCCCGCTCGGGGCAGGCAACCATCGCCGGTATAGATCACTGCAGGAACGCCTGCTTATTGGGGGTGAGCCGCTTCAACTCGTCAGCCGCGTGGCGGTGCCGGAATGCTACTGCCGGACCCAGGATCCGTTCGAGATGCGCAGACCTACCCCGGCGCAGCCGGAGCCAAGAAGACTTGCTTGAACGGGTAAGGGCTGCGGTCTTTTGTTGCCGCTACGCTGCCCGGAGAAGGGGCGAAAGACCCAAGCAGCAGCGAGACGGGACAAGTACGATCACAAAAAGACTGGATTCCCGGCGGGGGAAATGGGGTTCTGCGGAGTGTCATTCCTTAGAAATTATCTAAGCATAACATCGAAAACAAAAAATTTCCCAAACGAATGGGTCGTGGATTAATTACTGAGCGTATCACACGCAACCAGACACCCCCCAGCATACAATGTTTATTCCTATCCTACTGCTACTTGGCACGCTGGGCCTTTCACTTTTAGCCTCATGGCGGGTTAAAAAGGTTTACCGGCAGTATGCCAGTGTGCCCGCCCGCTCCGGGGCCACCGGAGCACAGACAGCGTCGGCCATTCTGCGCGACGCCGGCATTTATGACGTGGAGATCGTCGAGCAGGACGGCATGCTCAGCGACCACTACGATCCGCGCCACAAACGCCTCGTGCTCTCCAGCATGAACTATCACGGCCGTTCGCTCGCGGCGCTGGGTGTGGCGGCCCATGAATGCGGCCACGCCATCCAGCATCAGATGGCCTACGCCCCGCTGCACTGGCGCATGGCAGCCGTTGGCATTACCGGCATCGCCAGCCAGGTAGCCATGTGGCTGCCGCTGATCGGTATGTTCACCGGTCTGCTTGCCCCGCTGACCGGCGCTCTCATTATGGCCGTGGCATGGGGCATCATCATGGTTTTTAACTTGATCACGCTCCCGGTGGAGTTCGACGCCTCGCGCCGCGCCAAGCTGGTGCTCGGCAACATGGGATTCATCCGCGATGATGAGATGCACGGAGTCCGGAAGACGCTTGATGCTGCCGCGTGGACCTACGTGGCAGCCTTCGTCACCACCCTTGTCTACTTCATCTACCATCTCCTCCCACTCTTCACCGGCCGGAGTCAGGACGAGTAAACTGCTCCCGGAATCTACCCGTATGAATTGCCCCAAATGCTCCGTCACTCTCTCCATCGCCGACCGGCAGGGGGTTGAAATCGACTTCTGCCTCCAGTGACGCGGCGTGTGGCTGGACCGCGGAGAACTCGACAAAATCATCGAGCGCGCTGCCGCCGCCATCCCCCCGCCACAAGGCGATTACCGTCGCCGCTTTGACGACGACGATCACTACCGCCGCCGTCAGCCCTATCCACCGCCACAGCCCGGGCAGCCCTACCCGCCGCAGTATCAGCAGCAGCCCTATCCGAAAAAGAAGAAGAGCTTCCTACGCGAGATCTTCGACTTCTGATTCTGATTCTGGCCCTGCCCCTTCTGGTTTCGGCATTCCAGCTTCGTCATTTCCGGCGCCCGCGCCGGATCACATCCCCATGATCTGGTAGCCGCCGTCCACGTAGAGCACCTGGCCGGTGATGGCTGCGGCCCCGTCACTAGCGAGGAAGACGCCGGTGGCTCCGAGTTCCGAGGGCTCGCAACTGCGGCCCAACGGAGCGTGAGCATCGTAATGCTTGAGCATGGAGGAAAAGCCTGCGATGCCTCGGGCGGCGAGTGTATTTACCGGACCGGCACTGATGCAGTTCACGCGGATCTTTTGCTTGCCGAGGTCGTATGCGAGGTAGCGGGTGCTGGCCTCAAGGCTGGCCTTGGCCACGCCCATCACGTTGTAGTGCGGCACCACTTTCTCCGCCCCGTAGTAACTCATGGCGATGATACTGCCGCCGTCTTTCATGAGCGGTGCGGCTTTGCGGGCAATATGCACGAGGGAGTAGGCACTGATGTTGTGCGCGGTGAGGTAGGCCTCACGGGAAGTGTTGATGAAGTCACCCTCCAGAGCGTCCTTAGGGGCGAAAGCGATGCTATGGAGCACAAGGTCCACCTTGTCCGTGACAGTGGCCACCTTTTCAAAGAACACATCCACCTCGGCATCGTTGGAGACATCACAGGGCCAGAGCGGGGTGTCGGGCCCGAACGTACTGGCCAGTTCCTCCACGTTGTCCTTCAGTCGGTCGCCCTGATAGTTGAAGATGAGCCGCGCGCCGGCTTCGGCCCATGCTTGGGCGATAGCCCATGCGATACTGCGCTTGTTGGCGACTCCGAAAACGAGGGCGGTTTTTCCAGCGAGAGGTTTGCTCATGGTCGTGTGGGATGTTGGTTGCGAAGGTATTTGCGTCCCCGGTTTCCGGGCGTCAAGGCGATTGTCCCGCCCGAGGCGGCGCCAACTCCAACCACGCATGCCGGATTTAAATTCTCAGACGAAAGCAGGTGCCGGGCGCGCTTTTTATCTCCGAAATTCCGCGCCGGGGCGGAATTCCAGTAATTCCAAACCCGGTTAACAACCACTTGCCAAGCCCGCCCCCGAGTACACTTTGCGCGCCCTATGTTGCTGAACGTTTCTATTATTCTCGTGACTACCGTCCTTGTGGTGGTGTCATTGCTGCTCATCCTGCTGGTGCTCATGCAGCGCCCGAAGCAAGAGGGTCTCGGCGCGGCTTTTGGTGCCGGTGTGACTGACCAAATCTGGGGCAGCCAGACCACCAATGTGCTGCAAAAGGGCACGGTTTTCCTTGGGGCGCTCCTGTTTCTGCTGAGCCTTACGCTGGCCATGCTCAAGGCAGCGGACGCCCGCAAGAACACGGGGATTAACCTGAAGAGCGACAAGCCGGCCATCGTGGAGCAGGAAAAGTCTACGACTCCGCCTCCCCCTGCCACCACTTCCGCACCGATCACCATTCCGCCGGCGGGCACCACTACTTCGCCGATCACTGTTTCCCCGGCTCCGGCTCCTGCGCCATCCGAAAAGCCTGCCAATCCGGTTCCATCTCCGGATTCATCGACCGGCAGCGCGCCAGTTGAGAAGACGGCCACTGAGACTCCCGGCTCTGCTCCTTCAGAGACACCGGCCAAGCCGGACGCCGCCCCCGCTGTGCCGGAATCACCTGCAGCTCCCACTGAGGGCACACCCGCCCCGGCAACTCCGTAAGTTTCTCCCGGCAACCCCGAGATTCATTCTCCAAAGAGCGCGTGCTTCTGCACGCGCTCTTTTTGGTTTTAGCCTACGGCTGCCATTACCTGATCCGAACTGATTCCGCGAAGGGCGAAAAGGCGGAGGATGGTTTCCTCAATTAGGTTGTTAGGGCAAGACGCGCCAGCGGTGATGCCGATGGTCACTGGCCCGCTTCCGGCGAGTTTGTCCGTGTAGCTGGCCCGCTCCTCTCTCTGGCTCAGATCAAAGTGCACGATTTGTTCCAGCGCGGTGAGGCACTTGGCATCGCGGATGAAGAATGTGGGAAGTTGTTCCCCGGCGATTTCCACGAGGTGCGTGGTGTTGGAGCTGTTGTAGCCGCCGACCACGAGCATGAGGTCCATGGGTGATTTGAGCATTTCGAAGAGCGCATCCTGCCGCTCCTGAGTAGCTCCGCAGATGGTGTCGAAGGCTGCGAATCCGCCGGTGTCGCCGCCGTCGCGGTCACGCACGGCCTGCTGCAGGCGGCGCTGAATTTCCTCCGTCTCCCCTTTGAGCATGGTGGTTTGATTGGCCACCCCGATGCGCTGAAGGTGCAGGTCGGGATCAAAATTGTCGCTGAATCCGCCGCGGAAGCGCTCAAGGAAAGCCGCGCAGTCACCCCCATGGCGGATGTATTCGCAGACGGCATCGCAGTCAGCGAGAGTGAGGATGACGAGGTAAATACCGCCGCCGCTTTCTCCGAGGGCACGGGAGGCCGTGGCGCGTGTTTCCTCATGCGAAGCCTTGCCATGGATGATGCTAGTGCGGCCGGCGCTCACATACTTGCGCACGCGCCGCCACACGCTCATCACATCCCCGCAGGTTGTGTCCACGGTGGCGCAGCCGCTCGCCGCGATGCGCTCCATCACGGCGGTTTCTGCACCAAAAGCGGGCACGATAACCACATCGTCCGCGGTCAGTGCGGCGATCTCTTCATCTGACGGGCGGCTGTGCAGCACACGAATGTCCATTTCGCGGAGCTGGCGGTTCACCTCCGGATTGTGAATGATCTCACCCAGCAGGTAAAGATTGCGGCCGGCGAAAACTTTGCGGGCGGCGTAGGCGAGGTCGATGGCGCGCTCCACGCCGTAGCAGAAGCCAAACTGTCGCGCGAGTTTGAGGGTAATGTTCCCGACGGTGAGGGTGCCGCCGGAGGAGCGGATGCGCTCTACGATGCTGCTGCGGTAGTGCGTCTCCACCTGAGCCTGCACCAGCGGCATGACTTCAGGCGTGCGGACATTGATGCGGCGGGGTTTGGCGGTGACGGACATTTCGAATCGTGGGAAAAGAATGGAGAGGATTAATCCCTCAGGATCTTGAGGCTATCGAATAATGCAGGGAATGGCGGGCGTCACGCGGGAATTGTGAAGCCGGAGACGGTGGCTATTTGGGAAGCGGGGCGGGGGGCCTTTTTTCCACCACCGGCGCCTCCTCCCGCCAGATGCCGTATTTCAGAACCATAGTATTCACCAGTTCTGCGGCTGCCACGCCGCGTGCTCCCGGAGCCTTCGCCATTTTTTCGGCGATGATGATGGCTTCTTCAAATTTACCGCGGGACTCCATCATGCGGAGCGCTTTTTCCCCCGCGCGGTGGAACCAGTAGTCGTCAGCGTTGTCCGCGGATGGCGGCTCAGTGAGCACCAGATGATAGGCGGCCAGCGCTTCTTCCGGGCGTTTGAGTTGCTCGAGACACACGCCTTTGCGCACCAGCGCCTCCTGCCGCCATGAGGCGGCCATCTGCGCGTCGCTGCTAACTTCATCAAAAGCAGCGAGTCCCCCGGTGATGGCTTCCGGTGAGGCGTTCTGTGAGGTGAGAATCTCCCCGCGAGTGCAAAGTGCCTGCCGGCGGATACCGGCATCGGGCTGGCTGCTCAGGATTTCATTGATCAACTGCAGCGCTCCCGCGAAGTCATTGCGGCGCTGTTTGAGCTGCGCCACCTGGAGGCGGGCCTCGAGACGGAACTTCGAACCCTCGTTGTAAACGCGTTCCCAGAGGGCTATGGCATCATCTCCGGAGGCGGGGCCGAGCGTGAGCAACGCGGACTTGCCCGCCCAGAAGAGAGCGACTTCAACTACATCGCGATCGGTAACGGGAGCTTCTTTGGCAGCGAGTTCAAACTGGGCACGGGCGGCGGCAAAGTTCTGGCGACGAAAGTTCAATTCGCCCATTCTCATGCGGAGGGGAATGCGCCGCGCGGTCTCCGGCCATGCCGCGAGGAACGCTTCCGCTTCCTTGGTATAAGCCTCCGACGGGCCCTCTTCAGCAGCCAGCACCCTCAGCCATGCCACCGCCTCCTGGCCCGCGGGATCAGTGGCTGCCTTTGCTGCAGCCTCCACGCGGGCGGTGACTAAGCCCTGGTTCGGCTGCGGAGAGCGCAGGGCCAGATCCGCAAGGGCCACAAGGGCTTCAAACTTCCGGCCGTTCCCCTCAGGGGGCGCATCGACATAAGCTTGCAAGCCCTCCTCCGCCCCGGGCAGTCCTGCATCGGCGAGATAAAGGGCGCGCTCCAAGTAATACTCGGCGCGGGCCCTGTGACCGGACTCGGTATAGATTCCTTCAAGCACGGCCGTTGGCACCGTCGGGTCCACAAGTCCGCTCTGCAGTTCAGCGACCGCGGCATTGTAAGCGGCGGCGATGCGGGCCTCTGCAGTCGTGGAGTCCTGCGCAGCAATGAGGAATTCCCGCGCGGCCACTTTAAATTTGGCGTCCTCAAATGCGGCCCGGCCTTTGATCTCGGCAGCCCATGCCCGCACGGCCGGAGAAGCGGAGACTTTGTCCAGCGCGGCAGTGACTTCGGCAGCAGCAGCCTTGTCACCGGTGGTCAGAGAGAGGCGTGCTTGGCGCAGCATTACCCATGAGAGTAGCGGGCTGGCGGCCTCGTCTTTAGCTAGGGCCTTGCACGCGGCGAGAGCTTCGTCCGATTTCCCTCCGGCATCCATGGCACCGATACCCGCTAACTTTGCCAGCAAACGAAGATTGCCATCTTCGGACTTTGACCATTCTTTGATAAAATTCGCGGCCTCTTCGGTAGGCGGGGTGTTGAGGCGCTCGAACAAGTCGAAGGCGGAAAGCAGCAGCGACGCGGAGGGCGGCGGGGTGAGCCCGATGAATTTTTGCACGGCTCCACGGGCTTCGGATTTTTGATCGAGCGCAGTTAACGCGCGCGCCCGGCCCAGCGAGGCGGCCTGCCGCAATAAAGGAGTGATTCCTTTCCCGCCTTCGGCCATGGCGGCGAACTGATCGGCCGCCTCGCGGGCATCTCCAGACAGGAGCGACAGCCGGGCCCGCAAGTAGCGCCACCCGGGCGCGAAGCGGCTCTTCGCTGCCTCCGCCGGAGCCGGGATCAGCGGTATGATCTCCGCCGGCGGGCGCTGGGCAGTGATGAGCAGTTCTGCAGACCTCAGCCGGGCGCGTGCAGCGGTGGTGGCGTCTTTGGAATTTACGAGCGTTTTGAGCAGAGCCAGCGCGGCCGAAGGCTGGCCAAGCGCGGTCAGGATGGAGGCCCGGGTAAAGGCTGCCTCGGTGGCAAAAGGCGCGCCTTCGGGCAGGGCGGCCAGCGTTTTCTCTGCCTCCGTATAGCGCTCCTGCTGAGCCAGTGCCGCCCCGCGCCAGTAGGTGACTTCATCGCTTCGTCCGGAATCATTAAGTGCCGTGAGCGCTTCGGCACTGCGGTCGGCGCGCACGCAGGCTTCCGCTAGGAGCAGTTTGACTGCGGGAATGGCCGGACCCTTCAATGTTCCGGAGGCCAGCAGTTTATCCAGCCGCAGAATCGCCACCTCGGGCAGCTTGTCCGCCAGCGCTTCAATCGCTTGCCGGTATTCTGCCCGTTGGGTCAGGGGTATCGTCGGCGCAGGTTTTGGCGTCTGCGCGGGCAGCGAGGCCAGAGTCAGCAAAAAGATAGCGGAGGAGAGAATTCGCACACTGCACAGTGCCCGCATCCCGCCCCGCGTCAATGCTGGCGGCGTCGACCGGTGCAAGTTTCTCCCGCCCCCGGTCACGCCGCCTTTCGCGGCACCGCTGACTACGAACATCTGGGAAGCTGCTCCATCGTCCGTGCCGAGGCTGCCGTTCTCCTTCAGCCGGCGGCCGAATTCTGAATACTTGGCCAGCAGCACCTGTTCGACAAGGCCATGGCTCTTCAGGCCGTTGTAGAATGCGGAGACTGCTCCAGAAACTTCCGCCATGAGCGCGCCGTGGAAACCGGCATGCTGTGAGTGTGTATCAAATCCGCCAGGCGAAACGAAGAAGACGCGTGTGCCGAGATCGGCCTTACCTCGCGCCCCCGGCGCTCAAGCTATCTCTTTCATCGAGACCGCCACGGAGCTGGCCACATGGACGGAAGGTCCGCCCGCACTTCTGAGCCGCACTGTGGATCCTGCAGGACTGGAAATGCTCCTGCTTAGCATTCCCGTGCGCCCCGACAGCGGATCACGCCTTTTTATACGGACGATCTTCCGCGCTCACCGACTTTAAATCCGTAGCGGAGGATTTGCGTGTTGAGTTATCCTTCTTGAGGCGGACTGGTAGGAACCAATCCCCAACGGAATCTCCCGCGTGTCTGCCTCTTCCACTGAAAACTCCTCCCAGCCTCCGTTTCGCGATCCCACATGGAATCCCGCCCGTTGGTTGCCCACTACCCGCGATGAAGTCGTCGCCCGCGGCTGGGATGAGCTGGATGTGATTATCGTCTCCGGCGATGCCTACGTGGATCACCCCGCGTTCGGCACCGCGGTGATCGGGCGCATGCTGGAAGCTGAGGGTCTACGCGTGGCCATCATCGCGCAGCCCAACTGGCGTGATGATCTCCGCGACTTCAAAAAACTTGGCGCGCCTCGGCTCTTCTTCGGCGTCACCTCCGGCTGCATGGACAGCATGGTGAACCATTACACCGCCGCCAAAAAACTCCGCAGCGAGGACGCCTACACACCCGGCGGGCAGCACGGATTCCGCCCGGACTATGCAACGACGGTTTATTCCAAAATCCTCAAGGATATCTTCCCAGAAGTGCCGGTCATGATTGGCGGCATCGAGGCCAGCTTGCGCCGGGTCACACACTTCGACTACTGGTCCGGCCATATCTTCCCCTCCATCCTCGCGGACAGCGGCGCGGACTTGCTGGTGTATGGCATGGGCGAGATGCCGCTGAAGGAGTGCGTGCGTCTGCTGAAAAGAGGCGTCCCGTTTTCCTCCCTGACCTCCATCGCTCAAACGGCCTATCTCTTGCCCCCCGGCGAAGCGCCGCCGAAGAACAAAAACTGGGATGACATCGCCCTGCATTCCCACGAAGAGTGCCTAGAGAATCGCGAGCTGTATTCGAAGAACTTCAAGAACATCGAGACCGAGTCCAACCGCGTCAAAGCTCGCAGGATTCTGCAGCTCACCGGCGAGCAGTTGCTCATCGTCAATCCGCCGTATCCCGTGATGAGCGAACCGCAAATCGACGCCTCGTTCGACCTACCCTACACGCGCCTGCCGCACCCTAAGTACCGCAAGCGCGGACCGATCCCGGCCTATGAGATGATCAAGCATTCGATCAACATGCACCGCGGTTGCTTCGGTGGATGCAGCTTCTGCACCATCTCGGCCCACCAAGGGAAATTCGTCGCCTCGCGCAGCAAGGAGAGTATTCTCAAGGAGGTGGAGTCTATCAAACAGATGCCCGACTTCCGCGGCACTATCAGCGACCTCGGCGGCCCCTCGGCCAACATGTATCAGATGAAGGGCAAGCAGCAGTGGATTTGTGACGAGTGCATCCGCCCGTCCTGCATCTGGCCCGATGTCTGCCGTAATCTCGACACCGACCATACGCCTCTTCTCGACATCTACAAAGCCGTGCGAGAGACAGACGGGGTGAAGCACGCCTTCGTCGCCAGTGGCATTCGCTACGACCTCTTCCTCCACGACAAAGGCACCACACCCGAGGTCAAGGCGAGCCATGAGAAATACGTCGAGGAGCTCGCGGCCCACCATGTGCCTGGCCGCCTTAAGGTCGCCCCTGAACATACCAGTGACCATGTGCTCAAGGTCATGCGCAAGCCTTCCTTCAACCTCTTCTACAAATTCAAAGAGAAATTCGACCGCGCCGCGAAGAAAGCCGGCAAGCCCGCAACGCCCGTCATTCCGTATTTCATCAGTTCGCATCCCGGCTCACGCCCGGAGGACATGGCAGATCTCGCGCTCAAAACCAAAGACCTCGGCTACCGCCTTGAGCAGGTGCAGGATTTCACCCCCACGCCCATGACGGTGGCCACCGAGATCTACGCCACCGGCACTCACCCCTATGATGGCAGCAAGGTCGCAGTCGCCCGCACTCCCGAGGAGAAACAAACCCAGCGCAGCTTCTTCTTCTGGTACAAGCCCGAGATGCGCAACATCCTCCGCAGCACTCTCAACAATCTCGGCCTTAAGTCTATCGCCACCCGCCTGCTCGACGAGCCCCAGAAAACCACAGACGTCACTCCGCCCCCGCACATCGCGCCGTGCGGAAAACAGCTCCGGAGAGAACCCACCCGGCCAGAGCAAAAGATCTTCCGCAGGCCGGACCGCAGGAAGTAAGTTACGGCGGATTTTCTCACTGTCCCGGAGGCACGGCCCGAAGCCGCGAGGAATACCTGCCAGTGGCAGAGAGCTGCTCTTCGCGGGTGTCCACTACCGCTTCGCCTGGAGTCAGCCCCGGAGGCCGGCTGCCCACGCACCTCAGCAACAGTCATGGCACGTAAGTCAGGCGCGCCCGCAGGAGAAGGCGCGGAGCTTTGCCGAAGAGATCAGCGGTGCGCCACGTCAGGGATTCCGTGCCGTCGGGGTTCATGGTGCGGCGGACGAAGATCAGACTGGAGGTCCATTCGCCGGGCGTGGGGGCGGACTCGGGGATGATGTCGACGTCATCCGCACCGGCGCGGAGAGTGATGGTGAGCGTTTGGAAGCCGGAGGGATCGAGGCCGCCGTTGGGCCAGAAGTGCTGGGAGCTGGCTGAGGGATCGCCGCCGACGGCGTATTCGGCGAAGGCGGTGAGACCGTCGTGATCGTTGTCGCTGTCGTTATTGCTCACGCCGTGGGTGGTTTTCCATGCGGCGTAGGCTGTGCGATCGGAGGCGCCGGGATTTCCGGCGGCTGAGACGGAGGCGCGCCAGCTTTGGGCGAGGGCGGGATCGGCGGAAGGGCGGCGCAGCACGAGGCTGCGGCCTGAGCCATCGGGCTGGACAGGCCATGGTTGCGCGTCCGCGAAGGTGAAATCGGCGATGGTGGCACCGGTGCTGTTCACGAGCTGGAGCCGTTCGCCCACGTTGTCCAGACTGCCACTGAATTCTCCGGCGACGGGCAGGCCGCTGCCGTAGCGAAGCTGAAAAGCGGCGGGTTTTTTCACAAGGAGGACCCGCGCGCCGGGAGCAATGAGGCGTCCCGTGAGGGCGGTATCGAAATCAAACCCTATGCCCAGCAGGAACCGGACATTGGCGAGGTCCGCGTAGTGCGTGGTGCTGGTATTGGTGAGTTCGATATATTCAAAATCGCTGTCGTCGTTGAAACCGGCGGCAATTTCCGCGGGGCTTGGGTCAGCAGGGTGATACATGATTTCACTGATGACGAGGTTACCCGCGGCGGCGGCTACGGTGTTCACTAAGAACGTCGTCTCCGCGAGTGCGCTCCATGTGGAGGTGGCGCTGTCGAAAGTGCGGGCGCGGACCAGAACCTCTCCCGGCGGAAGGTAGAGCGGCGTGGTGGCGTTCGTCTTCGTACCGGTGACCGAGCAGTTGAAGCTGATGTCGCTGCTGCCCGCCCCCTGCTGGTGGATCTCTACGGCAATGACGTTGGTGCCGGTGATAAACTTCGAAGCCGGGACGGGAATCGTGTCCACCATATTCTCGTTACTGGCGAGGGCGGACGTACCCCAACCGATGACGGCCGGCAGAGCAGGCATGTTCGGGCGTGCGATTTCCTCGCCGTTGAGGAAAACGACGGCCCCGTCGTCTCGCTTCAGCATGATGCTGAAGCCGGAGTATTGAGCAGGATTAATCACGGTGAAGGTCTTGCGGAAATACGTCGTGATGAAGCGGTCGGTGGCGCTTGCCGGGACGCCGGGGGTGAAGTTGTCCTCAATCACCGTGACCTCATCGCCGTCGTTGTAGCCCATTTCGGTATTTCCGGTGGCCCATGTGGCATCATTGAAGGCGCCGGAGCGCCATGCGGTGCCCTGGTCCACGTTGGTGACGAGATACTTCCACGGCACGAGGGCCGCAGTTGTTCCCATCGCGATGAACGTATCCGTCGTCGTGGCGGAGGCGAAAATTAGCGCGCTGGGCTTGATCGCGCCGCCAATGAGACGCGGGTCGCTGCCATCCGTGGTGTAATAAATGGTTCCGGAGGGAGCGCTGAGGTATAACTGCTGCGTGGATGCGATATAGCCCCCCCATTGGCTCATGCCCGGTGCGGCGCGCGTAGGATAGAGTCCGTCGCCCTGAAGCTGCGAGATGACTGCGGCGTGGCGTCCGGGGATGAAATTGAGGAACGTATTCCGCGCGCCTTCCCAGTGCGTCTTGTCGCGTGGCGGCTCAATCTTGGCATCGCCCCAGCGGGCGCTTTCAGGAATGATGGCTGTGCTGACGGTGGCCGCGAGAGCATTAGCCCGGGCGAGATTTCTTACGGTGGTTAGGGCCCCGTCGTTGAACATGTGCTTGTGGACCCGGTCGGCCCAGCGCATCTTGTACTCAACATTGCCGAGCATATGCTGGTGAAGATACTGTGGATTGGCGTAGTTGAAACTGGTGACGTTGGCGTTGGTGTAGGGTCCGGTGCGGTCGCCGCCAAAGCACGAGTGCTCCATATCGTGCGCGAAGTGAAGGAATCCCATGCTGCTGTCGCGTTTGCGATAGGCGAACCAGTTATTCACGGCGTCGCCGCCGCCAGTGAGCGGCGCATCACTGCTGCCGGCCCAGAAAACGAGGAGCATGTAGTCGATCTGATTGTTCGCATCAAGCACCGGAGGCCATGCAGGATTGTTCAGCGCCGTCACACCGTCCGGGGCGAGGCCCTGCATTTGAAAGTAACGGACATTGGAGGGGTCAGTGCGCATGGCCATGGCCTGGTTCCACAGGCTTTGCCATGCGGTGATTGTACCATTGACCAATTCGGTGTTATAGGAGCCGCCGTTGCCGGCGGATTTTACGATATCGTAGTCGCCCTGGTCGCCGCCGAAGTAAGCCTCGGCGTGGCCGGCCTCGGCGCGCTCCTCGGTATCGTAGAGGCCCCAATACTGGCCGTTGAGGTAGATGTGGAAGTAGCGCCCGCGCGAATAGGGCTGGCCCATGTCGCCCTGGGTCATGCGGGTGAATTCCTCGCGGAGGAAGGTATTGCTGCCGCCGTCACCATGGAGCGACCACGAATAGTTCTGCGAGGTACGCAGGCCGATCTCATCAAACTCGCTGGTGCCCGTATCACCGTGGATGGGATAGTTGAGCTTGGGATTGCCGTAATCGGCGCGGAACCTGAGGTGGAACGAGTGTTTTGGATTACCCCCCTGCCGGCTGTAGCCGCCGCGGATGCGCACGCCGGCATTGATCCGGAAGCCGGGACCGTTAGTGCCGTCATTGAGTAGTTCAAACGAACACGGTCTTTCCCATGCGAAGCCTCGTCCGCCGGGATTGGAATAAATGCCCGTGCCCGCGCTGGTGAGCGCCGCTTGGTCCAGCACGATGCTGAACGAGGGTATTGCCATGAGCGCATTCTTCACCTGCGTCACGCCGCCGATAGCCGAGTTAGCCGAGTCCACGATGACTGGGTCCATGCCGTAATCATAGACCTGGCCATTCACCGCCGCCGTGGGCCAGCCGGAGGGGGCCGTGCCGGCAGGTGACTGCCGAATCACGTCATCGAGAAAAATGTAAGACTGGGTGTCCACATCGGTCGCGTCCCAGCCGGCTTTGAAGGCGGCGGCGCGCAGCATGGTAGTCGCGCTGATGGTGAACGGAGCGGTATAGACTGTGCCGGTGGTGGCGGTGGGAGGCGTGCCGTTCGTTGTATAGCGAATCTCCGCGCCGGGAGTCGGCGTCGTAATTACCAACTGAAACGGAGCGGTATAGAAACCCCGGTCCACGCTGAAAGACGTGTCCGCCACTTTGCCAAGACTGGAGGCCTGCCCATTGATGGCGCCCGGCGTAGGTGCGTTGAAATACACCGGCGGCCCTGCGCCCAGAGCGGTGCTGGCGGTGATTTCGGGCGAAAGGAGAAAGCTCCCGTCGGATACGCCGGCATTCAATGCGTGAATAGCCAGAACGTTGTTCCCCGGCTGCAATTGCCGGAGGTTTGGTGTGATGTTGATAGGCTCGGGAGCGAGGGCCTGCTCGGTCGTGCGCGAGGCCGTGGCGGTGCTGTTCCAAAGAGCGGCGGCGGGAGAGTTGCGCCGCGCGACTTCCGTGCCGTTCAGGAACGCCACAAAGCCGTCGTTGTAGCGCATGGAAAGCTGTAGCGACCCAAAGATGGAGGGATTCGCCACATTGAACGGCAGCCGCAGATAGGCTGAAGGATTGATCCCGTGCATGGCCGCCCGGATATCCGTGCGCACGAAGCCGCCTGTGACCGTGCCCACTGGATACGTGAACGCCGCAAGGCCGCCATTGGCGGTATCGCCCACCAGTTTGTGGGCCGTGCTCCATGCCGTCAGGTTGCCCGGCGCAGCGTAGAACTCCACATGCGCGCCGCCACCCTGTTCCCAAAAGACGGCCTCAAACGAATGCAGCCCCGCGGCGAGGGTGCGCGTGCCGAGATGGTCTGCCGGGCCGTGGTTGGTGTCGTCCACCATGCAGTCGATCCCGTTGATGCGAATGCGTCCGCCGTCATCCGAGTTGAGACCAAACGACCACACGCCAGCCTGAGCCGTCGGGATTTGGATGAACCCCGTGGCCTTAAAGGCGAAGTAGTCACCGCCGCCGTTAGGAAAGACGAGGTTCCCCGTGTAATGACCCTCGCCGCCGTCGTGATAGAAATTGACCACCGGTGAGATGATCGTGCGCTCGCTTTGGATACCCGGGCTCCCCACCGCGAGGCCCAGCAGCGCATCCGTCTCGGCGAGGTTGCTCAGCGGCGCGACCCCTTTGCGCACCTCGCGCACCGTGATGCCATGGACGAGGATTCCGTATCCCGCGCCGGTGTTGCCGGAGTTCCACGAAGCATCGGCGAAAGGAGGCTGCGTCCATGCGGTGCCGTCCGCGCCGCTGGAGGGCACCCGGTATTTCATCGCCGCGCCTTCGCTCAGCAGCGGAGTGCCGGAAAAGTTTACGCCAAAACTCCAGTCCGGATCCTGCGGCGAAAACTCCGGCGCGAACTCCTGCTGCACCGTCGTGCCATCCGGTTGCACCAGCGAGAGGTATTCCCCGGCCGCGCGCAGCGAAAAATTTGTGTGCAGCGGCTGGCCCGGCACGCGGCGGTCCTTGCTACTGGCCCACACGAGAAGGAACCCGCCGGGCGGCACACTCACGGCGGGGAACCGCCAGCGCACCAGCTGCGCTGCGCTGTCCGTCAGGAACCAGCCCTCCAGGGAAAGCGCGGTGGCGTCGGGATTGTGAATCTCGATCCAGTCCGAAAACGCCCCGTCTTCATCCGTGAGGCCGGCGGTGTTGTCGGCGAGGAATTCAGAAATGACCGGCCCAGCCTGAACATGGCGGGCAGACGCGAGCACTGCGGCGGCGGCGACCAGTAACGAGAGTGAGAATGGGTGCATGAATAAGGATCATACGCATTCTCCGCCTAGCATGTCCAGCCCTCTCACCGCCAAGAATCAGTTACCGCACTGACTCAAAAGGCGACACCGCGTGACATGAGCAACACGATGAGTCAAAAACACGATCCCCTACGACCTAGGAATCCATTGTTCCCGCTCCTAACCGCTAAGACAGCCATCGGAGGCTCCCAAAACGAGGACGCCCTGCGTCAGACGGAACAACGCACTATAGACCGCGAGCCTCTAAAGCCCGGGCGAAGGATGGGTCGGTGGCGTCGAGCAGGGTGACGGTTTTCTTTTCCATATCCACCAGCAGGCGAATGATGCGGTGGGGATCATCGACGCGGAATTGTCCCGGCGTGGCGTCGTATTCGGCCTGATGCGGAATCTTGTATCGCTGCATGCTCATACGGCGGAGGGCATCGAAGAACTCTCGGGCGTCCTCCGCGGTCTGCCAGACGGAGCGCCAGAGGGTGTGATCGCCATGGGCTTCGGGTCCCGGCCAGACAGCGTAGCGGTCACCGGCCCAGCCTTCGGTGGCTTTGGTGGCGTAGTCGACATCGGCGATGGAGCGGATGAGGTAGTAGGCTCCCACTTCTCCCGCCGTGTTGATGACAAGTGGTGCGGCCCCGGCGATGCCGGTGTCGCCGAGGTCAACGGATACGGCCTCGAATGGAGGCTCGGCGAGGTAGAGTTTTTCCGGGTGCAGGATTTCCGCAGAAGACTTTGGCGGGCGCGAATAGGCGGCGTTGACGGCTTTGAGGCCGCCTTTGGCAAAGAGGGCCTGCACGAACATGTCACCCTGGGATTCCGTCCACTTCCACATGTCCTGGAGGAAGTAGGGGGCGTTGGGAGTGGGGGGCGGACCCGCCGGTGCCTGACCGCGATCAAAATTCGAATGCAACTGGTCGGCCACGGAGAATCGGACGCGGGAAAAGTTGGCGTCTCCGGAGGCGAGAGCAGCAAGCGCGCGCGCGGCATCGTCATTATCCGTGAGGACGGGCGGGCGAAGGGCGGTGGGAAAGTTCTGGACCAGCAGTGCAGCAATCAGCGCTCCGGCAAAGGCGTCCCGTGAATCGCTGCGGGCGAGACTAGCTTCCTGCTGATAGAAGAACCGGCTGGCCGCGGCCTCATAGTATCCCCCGCTCTTCTGCGCGGCGATGCTACCGGAGGCAGTGGAAAAATCAAAGATGTCCTGCACGAATCCCATGCATTTCCACGCCCGCGCACGGGCGGCCGCGGCGACGGGATCGATACCCGCGGCGCCGGCCTCAGTGACCCGGCGGACGATATCATCCGCGGGAGCGGGCACATATTCCGGAATCTTCTGAAACGTGAGTTCCCGCAGGGAGACAAGCCTTGAAGCGATGTCCCCGGGGGTGGGCGGCGGCCTTTTGGACTCAATGGCCTCATGGAGCTTGTGCGTGAGGCTTTCCTTTTCTGACTGCAGTTCCCGCAACCTGTTCTCGAGCTTTGTAAAGGCGACACGGATAGAAGCCTCTTGGTCCTGCGTGATGACGGTTCTGTTATCGGAAATGGCCTCTGGCATGGGATAGGCCGGGTAAGTTTCCGGGGTGCCCGAAACCTCAGCACCGAGGGCCGCGGCGAGGTCGCGGCGGAGTTTGGCATTTTCCGGCTCCAGCTGCAGGATAGACGCATGCACTGCGCGCGCGGATTCGCGGTTACGGCCGGCTGGGACAAACGTGTTGGCGGAAGAATCTATTTCCTCCGCCGCTGCGGCGGAAACGGCGGCAGAGCCTGCGGGGTGGCTCTTGTTGTAACTCTGCCAGCACCACCAGCCAGCCACGCTGGCGGTGGCGGTGAGGGTCGCCAAAAGGGTGCCTGGATGCATGGTTCAACTAGCGGGGCTTACCAAAGAAGCTGCGCTTCCGCGGCGCGGCGGCAGGTGTGGTAGCAGCTGCGGAAGCAGGGGTTGCAGCACTACCGGGTGGATTGGCTGTGGGCATGGCAGCGGATACTTCCGAAGCCGCTCCCGTCACGGGCTGGGCAGCGCGGCCGATGGGAATCCCGGGAGTGAATTCATTTTGCTCGCTTTGCACCGGAGCGGTGGGCGGGGGGGCCTGCACTTGGACAGGTTTGGCCTGTGGATCGTCCGGATTGTAAACAATGGCCGCCCCTTCGCGCACGACGCGGGGGTCCACGCCGGGCACGTCCCGCAGCGCGCCGGGATAAAACACCCGGCGGATGAGCTGCCCTTTTTTGTTGTACTGTTGCTCCTCCGCAATCTGATCCGTCTTTTTATCGTAGCCGTAATAGATGGAGCCCATAGGGGTTTTCCTGCCATCGTAGATCACGCCGTTGCGCAGCCGGCCTAGGGAATCGGTCTGGAACACGCGTTTGAAGATCATGATGTTCCGCTTGGTGTAGGTTTCCTCCACAATGGTGGTCTTGTCGCCCTGCTTGGCAGAAAGCGTGTAGGTGCCGTCGCGGTGAATGAACTTGCGCCCAAAGGCACCGACGGGGCGGTTCACCATACCATCCTCTCCGCGGGCGGCGGCGACGAGAACAGTGGCAGTGATGAATGTGATGAGAAGTTTCATGGGGCTGCGGCTTTGGCCTCGGCCGCAGCGGCGGCTTTGGCCTGATCCTGGGTTGCGGGAGAGAGTTTTGCGAGCGGGACTTTGAAGGACTTGTTTTCCGCGGTTTTAATCACCACGGCCTCGCCGCTCATGCGCACATAGCGGGCTTTGATGGTTTTGCCTTCCGTGTTGGTCCAGTCCTGCAAAGGCGCTGGCGGAGCCTCGGGCTGGCGCGTGGGCAGGCCGCCGGAACTTTTGCCGCCCGGTTTTCCGCCGCCGCTGCCATCGAGGCTGGCACCCTCCTCGATCCACTGGCGCAGCACTTTAATTTCCGCCGGGCTGAGCCGCTCCTTGCCGGAGGGTGGCATCGGATCCTTGTCCCTCGTCACAAGATCCAGAAAATTGCTGCGTTCCGGATCATGCGGCACAATCTGGCCCTTGGGCCCGATGTCGCCGGCAAACCGCTCGAGGTTGTCGAATACATAACCCGCTTTCTCTTTTTTGGCCTCCTCACTGTGGCAGCCGTAACATTTGGCCTTCAGGATGGGACGCACATCCTTCTTAAAATCGACGGCCCGGGCCCCACCAGCGAGGGTGAGGAGAGCGGAGAGCAGCAAAGTGATGCGGAGGGGCGCCATAGCGGCAGAAGAATACCTGACGCTGCCCGCCGCGCAAATGCTTAAGTCGCCGGGCGAGTGCCCTGAATGGGAGCGGTCGCAGGCGTGCCCGGAGCGCCTCATGGCGAGGCTCTACTCAAGGTCCACAATGCTCTGGAAGTCCGCGTCGTAGAGGCGCCGGCTGAGGCGTGTGGCAGCACCGTCGGTGAGACGAGTGAGACAGTCACAGATGAGACGGGCGCGGGCCTGTTCATCTCCGGCGGCGTCGAGGCGGGCCTCGTCCTCCTCCGGCAGCAGGCGAAACTGGCTTTCTGCACTGCGGGTAACGTAGCGCTCTGCGAGGGTGCGGAACGAACGGGTCAGCAGGTGGTCGCTCTTGTGCTCCAGTTGCTGGAGTTGCCGGCTTTTGAATACAAGATGCAGGGCGATCTTTTTGTAGAGTTTCGATTCTGTGCGCGCGGAGTCGTCGATTTCCAGACGCCAGCGGTAGCGGTGGGTTTCGCCGGAGAGAAAGTTGGCGTCCGGTTTCAGTTCGGCGGCGGCAATGAAGTCCGCGATACGGCTGCGCAGCCGGTTCTCCACGCGGCGCTCGCGGATGCTCTTGAGCAGCTTCTCCATGTGAGCCGCAGCCTCACCGTCCAGCGACTGCTGCGAGGCCCAGCGCTCAAGGCTTTCCAGCGTCAGGAAGCCCGCGCGCACCCCGTCGGCTATGTCATTGAGCGAGTAAGCGGTGTCGTCCGCCCAGTCCATTACCTGGCACTCGATGCTGCGGAAGCAATCGCGGGCCGGGCCAGGCGGCAGTTCGAGCGGAAAGTCCCGGTCACCCAGCACCCAGTCCACATAGCGGCGCTGGTTGTTGTAGAGAAAGTGGTTCTCCGCATCCTCCAGCTCGCCGTAGAGCGTTTTGTATTTCAGCGTGGCATCCAGAAAGGCGCGGCTGGGATTCATGCCGTTCTTCTGGCCGAAGATGGTCTCAGTGAGCATGCGCAGCGTCTGCGCGTTGCCTTCAAATCCGCCCCATGGCTTCATCAGGCGGTGGATCGTTCGCTCGCCCGCATGACCAAATGGCGGATGGCCCAGATCATGCGCGAGACAGGCTGCCTCGATAAGATCCGGGTCGATATAGTAATCATCTCCCAGCACGCCGCTGGTGCGCTTCAGCCGCGCGCATATGCTGCGCCCGATCTGAGAAACCTCAATGCTGTGCGTTAGCCGGGTGCGATAGAAGTCATACTCCCCGCTGAGAAACACCTGAGTCTTGCTCTGCAGCCGGCGGAATGCGGAGGTGTGGATAATGCGGTCGCGGTGGATTTCGAAAATCGTGCGATACTCGCTGCCGCGGGAAGGCGGCGGCGGTTCCAGCAGTTCAAGGTCGAAGGCGTTGTAAAATCGGTTCTCCACAAATGAAAGTCGTGCGCTCCATGCCAGCCATAGGCGGTGAGGCAATGCGGAATGTGCCGCATGGCCGGCCCTCTAATTTTCCGCTGCACATTCCGGTGGAATGACTACAATCCGGCCTAATGTCTGAACGCCCGGAACACATTTCCCTGCTGCCTCCTGACCTGCTCCTGCAGGCCTACAGTCAAGGCATGTTTCCCATGGCCATGGAGACAGGGGAGTTGGGCTGGTTTTCACCAGATCCCCGCGGGGTAATCCCCATCGAGGAGTTTCGGGTGCCGCACGGGATGAAGAAACTTCTGCGCGACTGTCCTTTTCATATCCGCATCAATACTGCCTACGTCAGCGTGATGCGCGGCTGCGCGGACCGAAAAAGCACATGGATCAGCGATACGATTCTGCGCAGTTACACGCGGCTGCATGAGCTGGGGTTCGCGCACTCTGTGGAGGTATGGCAGGGGAACACGCTGGCCGGTGGCCTCTACGGTGTGGCGCTGGGTGGCGCGTTTTTTGGTGAAAGCATGTTCAGCCGCGTGCCCGGGGCATCAAAGGTGGCGCTGCATGCCCTCGTCACCCGGCTGAAGTCAGCGGGTTTCACCCTGCTGGATACACAGTGGACCACGGAGCACCTGTCCATGTTTGGCGCGCACGACATTTCGCGCCGGGAGTATCTGCGCAAGTTGAAGGCAGCGCTCGGCAGGGAGTGCGTCTTTCCCCATGAGTAGAAAAGATTCAGGGGAGAACAGTCTGCACCCTATGCGACCGCTCTCCCCTTTTTAGATTCTGCCTCCCCTTAGAAGGCAGAAATGAAAAGCCGCCGAAGCGGACATGAGAGATATAGAGCATAAAGCGCTGCCGTTGCCAAACTCCTGCCGGCAACACTTCTGTCACAGGGATTCCCGCTTCACAGGATGAGTCGCGCGGCGAGCTCTATATCCCCTGGCTGCGTGATCTTGAGATTGGACGCGGCATTTTCCACCAGCGTGGTGGCATGCCCGGCCAACTCCACAGCGGACACTTCATCGGTGACCAGTGCGCCGTGGCGCAGCACCTCTTCATACGCGGCGCGCAGCAGCGGCAGGGAAAATACCTGCGGGGTCTCCATAATCCATAATCCCTCGCGCTCCACGCTGGCGGTGACCACGCCTGCGGCATCTGCCCGCTTCACCGTCTCGGTCACCCGGCGCGCACTGGCCGCAGCGCCGGTGGTGGCGGCTTTTTCAATACACCGGCTGATCTGGGAAGGCTGAATCAGGGGACGGGCTCCGTCGTGCACAGCGACGAGGCGGCACTTTGCGGGCAGCGCCAAGAGGCCGTTCCAGACGGAAAGATGACGCTCGGCACCTCCCGGGACGATGCCGCGGAATTTAGTAATGCGCAACTCTTCCGCCAGATCACGAATGATCTCACCGCGCTCCGTTCCGCTCACAACCCAGATATCGTCGATCTCGCGGCAGGCTTCGAATGCCAGCAACGTGTGGGCGATGACCGGATGCCCGGCCAGCGGCGCGAGCAGTTTGTCAAACCCCATGCGGCTGCCACTTCCGGCAGCAACGATTATGGCGGCAGTCATGGAGTAAGAGTGCCCGTGCCTAGAATTACTTCAGCCGCGCTCCCACAGCCTGCGAAAGCACCTTGCCTTCCGCCCGACCCGCGGTGCGCTCCTGGAGAACTTTCATGACGGCACCCATTTGGGCTCTCCCGGTAGCGCCAAGTTCGGCGATGACCGCATCCACCAACTGACCCACTTCCGCTTCACTCATGGCGGCGGGCAGATAGCGCTCGAGAATGGCGATCTCCGCCTGCTCTTTCTCCGCCAGTTCCGGCCGGCCGCCGCTGGTGAACTGCTCCACGCTGTCCTTCCGCTGCTTGATGAGCTTGCGCACCACGGCAAGGACCTCCGGATCCGGCAACTCGGCATCCGCTCCGTATTTCTCCACGGCGGCATACTTGCAGGCGGATTTTAATGCACGGAGCGTAAGCATGGCAGTCTGGTCTCTGGCACGCATGGCGTCCTTCAAATCGTTGGCGATCGTCTCGTTGAGTGTACTCATAAGTTTGCCTGACCATTCCCGCCCCGCCGCGCGGTGTCCAGTGTGAAAAGGCGCGCACGCCCCATCCTCAGAAGGTAGTTTAAGCCCGGCCCGCGCGGGGCTTGCATTCCCGGCGTATCGCATCGAATATCCCTCCTTTTTTCCCAATACCATCATGCTCAAAGCCGGAATCGTAGGCCTGCCCAACGTGGGTAAATCCACCCTCTTCAACGCCGTGACCCGCACCCGCAAAGCGGAGGCGGCCAACTATCCGTTCTGCACCATCGAGCCGAATACTGGCATCGTGACCGTGCCGGACGAGCGACTAGAAGTACTGGGCAAACTCAGCAAGACGCAGAAAATCGTGCCGGCGGCCATCGAGTTCGTAGACATTGCCGGCCTCGTGCAGGGCGCGAGTCAGGGCGAGGGACTGGGAAACAAATTCCTCGCGCACATCCGGGAAGTGGATGCCATCGTGCAGGTGGTACGCTGTTTTGACGACGACGACATCCAGCATGTAGCCAAAACGGTGGACCCGCTGCGCGACATCGACATCATCAACACGGAGCTGGTCCTCGCCGATTTGAACAGTGTGGAGAAGCGCCTGCAGCGCGTGAGCAAAACGGCGAAAACCGGCGACAAGGATTCCAAAGTGGAGGCCGCGCTGTGTGAAAAGCTGATTCCCCATCTCAACGAAGGCAAACCGGCCATCACTTGCGAACTCAATGTCGACGAGCGCAAGACCCTCAAAGGATTCTTCCTTCTCACCGGCAAGCCCACCATCTTCGCCTGTAATGTGGCGGAGTCAGAGCTCGGCTCTGCCATCAAGGACCCCGCAGGGCACCGCTACGTGGGGAAGGTCGTGGATTTCGTGAAAAATAGCCACGATGCCGAGGCCATGGTCATCAGCGCCGCCATCGAAGCGGAACTGATGGACCTGCCGGAAGAGGACGCCAAAGCCTACCTGTCCGACCTCGGCGTGGAGCACAGCGGTGTCTCCGATCTCATCCGCAGCGTCTACCATCTGTTGGGTCTGCGCACTTATCTCACCACCGGGGAGAAGGAAACCCGTGCATGGACCATCCGCACCGGCGACAAGGCTCCGGCAGCCGCGGGCGTGATCCACACAGACTTTGAGCGCGGCTTCATCAAAGCAGAAGTCGTGGCCTACAACGACCTCGTTTCCGCCGGCAGCTACGCGAAGGCTCGGGAGCTGGGCAAACTCCGCATCGAAGGCAAGGAATACGTGGTCCAGGACGGCGATGTGATGGAGTTCCGCTTCAACGTCTGATCCCGGCGCCGGGGCCGCGCTTTACGCTGCCGGCCACCGTGCCGCTGCTATATTTTCGCGGCACCGCAGACGAGGTCATCCCGGCGAGCATGTCCGAGCGGCTGGCCAAAAAGTTCCCAGCTGCCATCCAGCTCACTCTTGTTCCGGGCGCCCGGCACAATGACCTGACGCGCCGTGCCGGAGCCGAAATCACCAAAGCCATGCCTGCACTCCGTGCAGGCCCATAGACTTTTCCACGGCAGTGCAGGCACGACTAGAATGCGGCTTTGCCTTTGCTGCCACGGTGATACGCAACAGCATGACTAACAACCGGCACGTGCATCCGTGGCTCTTCCTTGTTCTGATG
This sequence comes from Akkermansia muciniphila, assembly GCA_945861415.1. Taxonomy (GTDB): domain Bacteria; phylum Verrucomicrobiota; class Verrucomicrobiia; order Verrucomicrobiales; family V1-33; genus V1-33. Next base: position 31,443 of record CAMAUV010000039.1, read on the forward strand.
GTTCCCTTCGGCATCGTCAGTGGCTACGTCTCGGTTACCCTTGGTTCACAGCTGGGACGCGCCGGGGTTCCCTTGGAAAAAATCGCCGGTCTCGCCGCGCTCGGTGTTTTGCCGCACACCTTCAAGTTTTTCTGGTCACCCATGGTGGATGTGACGCTGACACAGAAGAAGTGGTATGTCATCTCTGCGCTGTTCACGGCGGCGGGCGTGGCGGCGCTGGGATTCTTTCCGGCCACAGAGGCCGGGCTGGCCGCCATCGGCACTGCGGTTTTTCTTGGCAGCCTCGCGTCCACGGTGCTGGGTATGGCGGTGGATGCCCTCATGGCGCACTGCTCAGCAGAAGAGTTAAAGGGCCGGGCTGGCGGGTGGGCCATGGCCGGCAATCTGGGCGGTTCCAGTGTCGGCGGCGGCCTCGGACTATTTATGGTGGAGCGCGTGACGGAGCCATGGATAGCCAGTTGCTTCGTGGGCGGGCTGTGCCTGCTCTGCATCTCTGCACTCTACGGATTGCCCGCTCCGGGCCGCGACCTGCAGAGTCGCGGGCTGATCCCCCTAATCGGTGAATCGCTAAAGGATCTCTGGTTAACAGTTGGCCAGCGGCGCGGCAAACTTGCTCTCATCCTCTGTGTCCTGCCGCTGGGTGTCGGCGCATCATCCGGTCTCTGGTCTGCGGTGGCTCCGGAATGGAATGCCTCTCCGGATCTGGTCGCGCTTGTGACGGGAGTGGTGGGAGGCCTCGTTTCGATGGCGGGCTGCATTGCCGGCGGGTTCATTTGCGACAGGTGTCACCGTCAGACTAGTTACGTCTGGTTCGGCATTCTTGTGGCGGTGGCCGGAGTAGCACTCGCCGCGCTGCCGCGCACACCGGCGGTGTTCACCGTGTGCATCCTCGCGTTTTCATTTGCTGGAGGACTTTCATGGGCCGGCTATTCGGCTTTTGTGCTCGAGGCCATCGGCAAGGGGGCTGCTTCGACGAAATACAGCGCTTTCGCCTCGCTGGCTAATGCGCCCATAGCCTACATGGCACTCTTCAATGGAGCCATGCAAAAGCGCTGGGGCACCGGTGGCATGCTTTACATTGAGGCCGCGGTGGGGGTAATCGCGGCGCTGGTATTCATTTTAGCGGCAAAGCGGCTTTTGCCGCACCGGCCTGCCGCCTGAGTTGCGCGCTCCATTTTCAGACCGGCAGCTCCCAGCCCTTGCGGTAACTGCGCTTGATGAGGGCAGCGGCCTCCGGGGCATTGGTGACCTGCAGGGACTTTGCATCCCATATGATCTTTTTGCCAAGTCGATAGGCAACGTTGCCGAGGTGGTTGGCCTCGGTAAGCGCACCGCTGTAGTCGAAGTGGCAAGTAGTGGGCTGGCCCGTGCGGCAGGCATGCAGCCATTCTGCATGGTGACCGATGCTGTCCGGTATGCTTTTCTCAGGGGCGTTGAAGCCCTTGAACTTCTCCTCCGGCAGAAGCACGAGCTTTCCGTAGTCGGCAAGGAGCATCCCATTGCTCCCGATGAAGAGGCAGCCGTCGCCCCATTGGGGAATCTTCTTTTCCTTCCAAATTTCCGGTTTGCTAGTGCCCTGGTGCCACGTGAGCCGAAGCCCTGGACGCTTGCCGCGCGGTCCGTACTCGTAAGTCGCAGACATGGAGGCCGGGGCCAGTTCCGGATGCGGCGGCGGGCCTGCGGCGTCAATGGTGAGAGGGGCATCAAGATCCAGCGCCCAGAATGGCAGGTCGTTCCAGTGAGAGCCGAGATCGCTCATGGTGCCGCTGCCAAAGTCCCACCAGCGATACCACTTCGGCCCGGGAAAATAGACTTGATTAAACGGCCGCTCGGCCGCAGGACCCAGGAAAAGATCCCAATTAAAATGGGCGGGCGGTGTCTGCGTCTCTTTGGGCCGGTCCTGCACTGCGACGATGTCCCCATACTTCGCCGCATCCTCGGGCAACTGCAGGCCCCATGCCCTGGAAACCCAAACGTGGACTTCGGACACATCGCCAATGACTCCGCTGCGGATCAGTTCCACCACACGCCGGTAATTACCGTCCGCATGAATTTGTGTGCCCATTTGCGTGGCTACTTTCGCCTTCACCGCCGCCTCGCGGATCATGCGCGCCTCCCACACATTGTGCGTCAGCGGTTTTTCGCAATACACGTGCTTTCCGGCCTTCAGTGCAGGCAGCGTCGCCAGCGCGTGCGTGTGCTCCGCGGTGCTGACTACCACCGCGTCATAGTCCTTGAGTGAGGCATAAAGTTCACGGAAGTCGGCGAACTTCTTTGCCTCAGGATACCTCGCCGCGGCGGTCGCGAGATGCTGGCTGTTCACGTCACAGAGCGCCACGATCCGGTCTCCTCCTGCGGCCACGTCCGCCAGATTTCCTGCGCCCCGCCCGCCGCAGCCAATGACGGCGATGTTAAGCTTCCCGTTCAGCCCCTGACCACGCACGATCCCCGGAAACCCCAGCGCCGCCGATCCCAAAACCGAAGTGCGAAGAAACTGGCGGCGGCCGCCGACGCGGTGAGGAAGAGGTATGGAAGTAGATGCATTCATGAACTCCTAGAAAGCGTTCGGCTGGTGGCAGGCAAGTTGGATTCCATCCACACCTGAGTAACTCGGCCGGTAGACGGCACCCGCAATTTTGCTCGATAAAAAGCTGACGCCCTCGGCAAAATTTGCCCAATTTCTCCATGAACCGCCCGACTGTAACCACGCTCCTTCTTTCCACCAACGGCAGCAATTTCGCCATGCGCGTCTACATGGTGCCGGAACCCTCCACTTCCCTAGTCCTTCGCAGTTACCTAGCCCTGCTCGGCGCCCGCCGCCGCCGGTGAGATTTTTCCGCTGACGTTTCCGGCGATTTGCGGCAAGCTCGCCGTAGGATGTCTTGTCCCCGCTGCCAAAAACCGCTCGCTGCAGCGAAGCACGAGATCGGTATTGCATGGCGCTGCAGCGGCTGTGGCGGACAAACGCTCAACTTCAGCCAGTTTCGCAAACTCATTACGGAGCCCCGGGCCAATCGCATTTGGGAAACGGCCATGGAGAAACCCAGCGGCCCCGCACCCGTTCACTCTGCTAGGAATGCGGCCGCAACATGGCCGCCGTCTTCATGCCTGCCGGAGATTACGCCCTGGAAATCAATATCTGCCGCAACTGCCAGCGCCTCTGGCTAGACTCTGCCGAACGCAGCACCCGTACCCTTCCCCTCTACGAGGACAGCGTGCCCGAGCGCGCCCCGCGCCCCATAAACGGAGGGGCGCAAGAGCGGCTCGTCGGACACCTCGTGAAACGCAAAATCATGAGCCCCTCAATCTACGAGATCGTCGGTCGGATCTTTGTCGGCGCCATCATGGCATAAGTGGCCACCCGCATGGTCACGAAAGTCTTTCTTGGTTAGACCCAGGCGTCGTTCCCTTATCAAGCCGGATCAATTCCCACCCTGGTGCAACTGGAGCATGCGGTCTGCGGAGCCCTTGGTGGGCGCGGCTTCATCACCGGAGTAAGGAATGGTGATCCAATGAAAGCCCCCCTCCTCACGTGCGCCAAATTCGGTGCGAATGGCGAAATTGAGTTTGGTGGCTATTTCAGGGGCGAGCCCGATACGCAGGGTGGCGCTGGTCTCGACTGAGACGCTGTCCGCGACGGGCTGGGCGTCCTTAATATTCTCGGCCATGACCGGCTTGCGCTCATGGCGAAAGTTGAGGCCTATTTGAAAGAGAGGTCCGCAGTCGAACAGGATGTCATTGCCTTCGAGGGCGATGCTGCCGGATTCACTGGCGCCTTTGCTGATGAACTGGAGATCCCCGCCAAAGATCACAGGCTGAGAAAGCCGGGGCTCGCTCGTGACAATTTCAAGGGCACGCAAAATAGGAATGCTGCGGATACTGCCGGATTTGATGGAAAGTTTGGCGTCCAGCACCACGCCGGTGTTGCGGTTGGTGGAGCCGCTGAGAGCCACGCTGCCGCTGCAGACAAATTGAATCATTTTCTGGAGAGAATCGGCCAGAAAGTTCTTTGAATCGGCATTTTCCATCGTCACCATGGCCCTGATCTCAGGCGTCTCCGTAAGGGTGACGCTGCCTGAAATGGTGCCGCTGCCTCCGCCGACGAGAGTGAAGTCGCCCTTTTCGATGCGTGCTTCGCCGGAAGTGATGTTCACCCGCAGGCTGGTGAGTCTCAGATTGCCCAGCCAGCCCTGTCGGGCGGCGCCGCCCTCGAAGGTGGTCTTCCATGCGTTTCCTTTCTTCACCATGGTGGCTAGGGTGCCAGCAATTTCTCCGGAGTTCGCGGGGCTGGATCCCCATGAGAGCGCCAGACTGCGGCAAGAGTAGCTGTCGATAGTAAGCTGGGAAAAGTCCGGGCTGATGCCCCAGCCGGCTGTAAGGACCGCAAGCTGTCCCTGAGTATTGTCCGCTGTCGCAAGTGGTTTACCGTTCCGCAAGTGGATGGCCGCGGAGTAGGCATCCAGATTTTTGAGGTGCCATGCTTTTTTAAAGACGTGAGGGACGGTGATCTGGGTGTTCATATTCACTGCCTCCAGCTCTTTGAAGAAGCTAGAGGGCCCTCCTTTGGCCTTTAAACTATCCACACGCAGCCCCCCGCTCCAGTCCCAGCGCGACCTCCTGAGGGTGGACTCCTTGGCCCCTATGAATTGTTGCGCCTGCCCGCGCAGTTCGGTATTCCACGAATCGGCCTTCATGTGTAGGCGCATCCAGCCTATGTATCCGAGCAGGGGCAGCAGGACCATGAGAAAAATGCGCCAGATCCATCCCCATAGGAAATTGCCCCCTTGGGAACTAAAAATGGAGGAGTTCTCGCGCTTCAGGTCGCGCTGCGCGGCCCATTCATTCATGGCTCGATTGTAGCTCTGACCTTTAAACTTATCTTTCATGGTGAGGGAAGTCCCATGTTTCTGGGGGAATCAACCGTTCTTCTACAGCGCTCGCCGAGGGATGCCAAGGAATTTAATCCCCCCCTCCCCGCCGGGGCCTACGGCGTCACGGCGGCCGGAGCCGGGAGGGGCTTAAATTCGATCTTGCTGCCATCTCCCTGGGCAATCTGGCCCACATCCTTCAGCGTGACGAACAATACAAAACTCAGCAGGCACATCACACAGGCCACCTGAAGTAACTCCATCAATTTGAGATTGGCCGGCCGGCGGCGGATGGCCTCGATCACCGCCATGGTGATGTGTCCGCCGTCCAGCACCGGGAGGGGCAGCATGTTGAATATGGCGAGACCGACATTCAAAACGACGCTGAACCATAGCACCAGGCGCCACCACTGGGGATTTTGAAAGATGTTGTAATACACATTCAGGATGCCCACCGGGCCGCTCATCTGACTCACGCCGATCGGTGAACTGGGAGTGACAAGTTTTTTCAAGGTAGCCGCAGTGTTGCGGAAGCAGTCCGCCACTAGCGTAAATGGTGAAGTGTAGACCAACGGCGGGTCTTCACTGTGGATGGACTCGTAGCCAATTCCCAGCATGGGAGTGCGGTCCTTCGCGGGGCGCGGATCCACTTCAGGAACGCGCGGGTTCAGCGTCAGATCCATTTTGGTGGCACCCCGCTGGACTAGGATGGCGATGGGATCGGTTGGCTTGAGACTAGCCAGTTCAGAAATCCAGCCCGGGTTGTAGATCTTTTCCCCATTAGCGGTCAGGACGATATCGCCCTTCAGAAGGCCGGCTAGTGCCCCAGGGCTGTGGGGGAGAACTTCTTCCACCCTCGCCTCCGCCGCCGGAGCGATGCCCACCTTCCGCAGAGGCGGGCGCTTGTAGAGCTTCTGAATCCATGAAGTGGAATCGGCCCACTCCTTGTATTCCTTGCCCTCCTTGTAAGGAGCGTTGACCACCACCTTGCGCGGCTCCGATTCCCCCTCCCGGCGAATCACGAATTCCACGTTCTGATTCTCACCGCTCGCGATGGCCCACACAACGCTGCGGGTCAGAGCCGCGAAACTGGTGACCTTTTCGCCGTCGATTTCCAAAATCTCGTCCCCGGCCTTAATCTGTCCGGAGCCATAAGCCGGCATCCCCGGCACAGCGTAACCAACCACCGGCTTGTCCGGACGGATCTGGCCGGTCTTCCAAACCGCGCACGCAAATAGAAACGCCAGCCCAAGGCTGAACAGCGGGCCGGCGAGGGCGACGATGATTTTGTCCAGCGGCTTGATGGGCGGCAGCTCCCCGCCGGATGCCTTGCCTTCGATGGCTCCCATGGGGGCCATCTGGGGCAGTTGGACGAATCCGCCGATGGGGATGGTGCCCAGACCATACTGCACCCCGTTCCATGTGCGCTTCCAGACGGGTTTCCCCATCCAAATTTGGAACTTCTCAATCTTCAGGCCCCGCCAGCGGGCGGCAAGGAAGTGCCCCCACTCGTGCACAAGGATGATGAAATTAAAAATCAGCAGGACGCACAGCGTGACGCCTATAAATTTGAGAATATCGAGGATGATGGACATGAGGGATTGGTCGGAAATGTGGAAATTATCACACGCTATCCCGGACGCAACGCGTGACTTGGGGACTTTGGCCCTGCCGGTAGCGTTGGTGTCGGTAGGATTGGCAGGGGCTTCTGTAACCCATTCTACTCGATCTAATCCGTCTCACGGCGCTGCAGCTAGTGGGCTGTCAGCGCCTACGTGACAGTCCCGCGACGGCTTCGCGGCGGGACCGTGGCTTATATACTTACACGCATGATACATCACCCATTTCCCGTCGTTGCTCACTTCGATCGAACCGTCGCTGTGCCCTTTGCCTCCCTGGAAGAGCTACTCCAGCCGCTGGTGCCCGCACCGCTCGCGGTCGATGCATTCGAGGGCTGGGAACTTGTGACCGTCGCGCTCGTCTGGACCCGCGGGCTGAGGCCCATCTTTCAGCCACGCTTTTCTCAGCCAAGATTTTTTCCCTCGCGGTTTACCGGGTGCATGGCCCCCTGCTGCCCCCGCGATTGGGGTCAGCGAAACCGCGATGGGCCTCTGGGTTTTGGCGGGATGCTATCGCCGCACATAAGCCTCCGAGCAGACCCCCGCGCTCGTCTCCATGAACACCCTCGAGATCATCATCGCCCGCGACCTGCTCATTTCCGCCCCAGAAATGGTGGCCCTGAACCTCGGATTACTTATCCTCACCCGGCGCTGGGCGCGGGCCATGCCGCAGGGCTGATGCCCGTGATTCAGCAGCTTAGGGTGTCTGGGGCGGATGCCAAGAGGAATTTCTGAGAGGAACCCCTGAAACTCGCGCTCACGGACAGTCTCTTTGGGCCTTAAGCTGCTTCCTCCGCGGGCTCTTCGTCGCTTTCGATAATGTCCTGCTCCACGCGCAGATTGCGGATGATGAATTCCTGCCGTTCCGGCGTGTTCTTGCCCATGTAGAAAGTGAGCAGGTCTTTCAGCGCGTGCGTGTGGTCCATGGTCACGGCATCAAGACGCATCTCGGGGCCGATGAAGTGTTTGAACTCCGAGGCGTTGATTTCGCCAAGTCCTTTGAAGCGCGTGATCTCCGCTGCCTTTCCGCACCTTTTGATGGCCGTGTGCTTTTCCTCTTGGGTGTAGCAGTAGAAGGTCTCCTTCTTGTTCCGCACCCGGAAGAGCGGCGTCTGGAGCACGAAGAGGTGGCCGCGCCGGATCAGGTCGGGGAAGAATTGCAGAAAGAAGGTGATCATCAACAGCCTAATGTGCATGCCGTCCACGTCCGCATCGGTGGCGAGCACGATCTTGTTGTAGCGCACGTCGTCGATGCTGTCCTCAATGTTCAGCGCGTGCTGGAGGAGGTTAAACTCTTCGTTCTCATACACCACCTTCTTGGTGAGGCCGTAGGTATTGAGGGGCTTGCCCCGGAGGGAGAAAACCGCCTGCGTGTCCACGCTGCGGGCACTGGTGATGGAGCCGCTGGCGCTGTTGCCCTCCGTGATGAAGAGCGTGCTCTCCTCCTTGTTCTTCGCGTTGCTGTCTAGGTGGACGCGGCAGTCGCGCAGCTTCTTATTGTGAATCTTCGCCTTCCGCGCGCGCTCCTTGGCCAGCTTCGCCACTCCAGCCAGTTCCTTGCGCGCGCTTTCGTTTTCCTGGATTTTATCAAGCAGCGCCTTGTCCGTGTCCTTGTTGCGCGAGAGGTGCATCTGAAGGGATTTCTCCAGAAAATTCGCCACGTAGGCCCGCACCGTTTCGCCGTCCGGCTCCATGTGCGTGCTACCCAGCTTCGTCTTGGTCTGCGATTCAAAGATGGGCTCCACCACCTTCACGGCGATGGCTGCCACGATACCCGTGCGCACATCGCCGGGATCAAAGTCCTTCTTATAGTGCTCCCGCAGCACCTTCACGATGCCCTCGCGGAAGGCCCCCTGGTGCGTGCCCCCCATCGTCGTGTGCTGACCGTTCACAAAGCTGTAAAGGTCCTCGCCAGCCTCATCGCAGTGCGTGAACGCCACCTCGATGTCCTCGCCCCGCAGGTGAATGATGGGATACATCGGCTCCGCAGTCAGGTTCTCCTTCAAGAGGTCCTGGAGCCCGTCCTTGGAGCGGAATTTCTGTCCGTTGAAGTTCACCGTCAGCCCCGTGTTCAAATAACTGTAGAAGCGGAACATGCGCTCCAGAAACTCGCGCTCGAACCGGAGCTTGGGACTGAAAACCGTATTGTCCGGCCGGAAGGCGAGCCGCGTGCCGTTCGGCTCCGTGCTGGCCATCGGCTTCTTCATGTCCTTTACCACCTTGCCTTTGCTGAACTCGATGCGCTTCGTCTCCCCCTCGCGGTGCGCCTGAATTTCAAAGTGGGAACTCAGCGCGTTCACCGCCTTGATCCCCACCCCGTTGAGACCCACGCTCTTCTTGAAGGCCTTACTGTCATACTTCGCCCCCGTATTGATAATGGCTGCGCAGTCGAAGAGCTTCCCAAGGGGAATGCCACGCCCGTAGTCGCGCACCGTGAGCAGGCCGGTGTCATCCAGCGTCACCATTATCTCCTTGCCGTGCCCCATCACAAACTCGTCGATACTGTTATCGATGGCCTCCTTCACCAGAATGTAGATGCCGTCATCCGCCTGCGAGCCGTCCCCCAGTTTCCCTATATACATGCCCGGGCGTTTGCGGATGTGCTCTACGGGATCGAGCGTCTTAATGTCATCTTCGGTGTAGCTGGTATCGGCCATGGTAGGTGTTGCGGAGAAAACTGAGACCGCTATTACTTCAGGTTTCTTAAGTAATCAACTGGCCGGTTTTCCTCCCCGCACACTAGCCAGCACAGCAGTCCCACTTGAACGCCCTATCGCCGCCGCCATCCGCGAACTCCACGGTCTGCAGACCCACCGCAAAGTCGAGCCCTTCACTAGCGGGGACGGCCGCTCCGGATCCAGTGTTAATTCTTCAGAATCTGTGCGCGCTCCAGTCCCAGAGATCCACAGTCACGATGATTATCGCAATGCCTCCGATGCCGAACGACTCCGCTGGGCAAAAGAGAAGTCAGAGCAGTTGCAGCGGGCGGGATTCGATAAGGGTACCGGCAAGGGACTAAAAGAGGGTCTCGACGCTTTCTATTCGGACAAGTAAAGGGCAGTGCGAGTCGCCGTCAATTTCGCTAAGCGGGAGCCTGATGCGTGAGTTTCCAAGCGGTCGTGGGCGCAAGGCTATCTGTCGCATCATTTGATTTCGACGGGATTACCAAGTCACCGAATCCCCAAATAAGTGTTCCGATGGCAGCAATAAAGATACCGTAGCAAATTCCCATCGAACAACCCCTTTGAGTTGGTGCCTGTAAGTGTGTGCGCCGCTGGAAGGAAAGGAGGTGGCTGAGCGGCCGTTGGTAGGGGAGGGCTGAACCAATAATGATTATGGGTCTGTTGCTAGGTCTTGCACTCACGGGTTTCCTTATCGCCAAGATCGGAAGCGGAAAGAATTGAGCGCGCATTACTTATCTCATTCTGTTTTTGCTCGTTTTTCCGGGATACGTTCTGACAATTTTTCACTTTTTCTCCATCAATCCGCTTTCTGGTTTTCTAGGATTAGTGCAGAATGTCCTAATTATCGTGGCACTAGTATTTCTTTTCCAAAGGGAGTCAGGTTTGTGGTTCGGAGCACAAAAGCGCGCTAGATAGGGCAGAGGGTAAAGAGCCTAGCCGCCACCACCAACACCCATCACCACACGAAACCCGTAGTTGCCGAACCGAAGCGCAAGAAGGTCGTCGCGGCGATACGAAGTGAGCAGAAGCGTGGGACCACCATTGACCCACGACCCGCCACGCAACACCCGGAGTCGGAGAGTGTCGCTAGGATCGTATAGGCTGTCGCACCACTCCCAGACATTGCCGCTCAGGTCGTAGAGCCCGTCGGCAGTGGGACTGAACTTCCCGACTGGGCTGGTCTTGGGATATGAGTCATCTTGCGGGGAAGAATCGAAATTCCCGCTGCCCTTCGGCGGTGGCCAGGCAGTGCCCCAGGGATAGACTCCTTTGATGACTTTACTCTTCGCCTCCGGACTGGCAGCAGCGTCCTCCTGCGCCCCGATGCCCACGGCACAGCTCCACTCATGGTCTGTGGGCAGCCGATAGACCCGGCCCTCCTTCTTGCTCAGCCATACGCAGAATGCCTGCGCGTCATTAAAGTCGACCTCCGCCACGGGATGATCATCGCCCTGCTCAAAATCGGG
>CAMAUV010000040.1 GCA_945861415.1 Akkermansia muciniphila
TTCTTCGGCGAGTTCGGCGACCGGCCTGCCGAGGGCCAGCAGCTCGACGGCTTGGGCTTTGAATTCGGGGGTGTAGCGCTTGCGTGGTTTCTGGTTCATCCGGTGCTTGGTTCTAGCGGTTGATGGTCCAGAAATCTAGCTCACCTCAGACCGGCAGCGCAGTGCCGGAGCAGGGTAAATTCTGCCTTGTGGCAAATGAAAATATTCCCCGGTTTCCGTCTCCTTTCTACTGGCGGTTGTGATGAGTTATGAAGACAACGAAGAAGCACGTGCCAGCCGCTTTGTGGTGCTGTGGGTCAAGGAATACGAGAATGTAATCATCGCCAGTCTAAGACGGACTAGCTTTTTCACAAAGTCATACGGCTCCCACCAAGGCTCCACTTTCCCGGGAAACGGTACCCACCCCTACTGTAAAATCGACCTTTCGCCTTCGGGGGCTGACTGGTCAGGTGGCAGAGATTGAAGAAACGACTAGTATTCTTTTTCTTGAGCGTCGCTGTCGGGGTCGTCCGGCCAACCCAATTTCAAGCCGCGCCTCCATGGAACGCTTCTTTTTCCAAAACTTTATCCATAGAAAAGCGGAGAGGCTTCAGTCCATTGTCAAGGACATCGGCCAGTGTTCCTCCTCTTGGAAACTTCAGCTCAATAGAGGGCCAGCCCGTGTTGGTCAGGGCAATCCCTGCAAGGCTCAATAACTGGAGGATACCACTTATGGCGAAGAAAAAAGTTCCGCAGCGATATTTAATCAGGCCTCAAGTAGGTAAGTGGAGACTTTTTCGGCGAAAGGAGTGAAAGGAATCACGCCCACTGAAAGGAACGGAGTATTTGTTGTCTGTGATCCGCAAGTTTTTCCTAAAGATACCAGCGATTCCATGATCACTGCGATTTTTAAGCGTGCAGTTTTCCAATTGCCCGTCTATGAGGGCAGATTTTAACCGGTTAGCCGATCACTTTCGCCCATGCCAGCTCTCCATATTCCACTTCTCGCAGCCATCGAACTGAAACTCGACTTCTGGGTCGTCGCTTTTTCAGCGGTGACCGTGGCCCTAACCATCTGGATGGGATTCTGGGCGGCTAAAAAGGCGCGCACGGCATCAGACTTCTTTGTCGCCGGGCGCTCGGTGAGTGTGGGGTGGAATGCGTCGGCCATTTCCGGCGAGTATCTGAGTGCGGCCAGTTTCATGGGCATCGCGGGTATGGTGATGAGCAGCGGCTACGATGCACTGTGGTATCCCGTGTGCTATGCCTGCGGCTATTTGTTCCTGCTGCTGTTCATTGCGGGACCGCTGCGGAGGTTCGGTGCTTATACCATACCCGACTTCGCAGAGGGCAGGTTCGACTCGCCGCTCTTCCGCAAGATCGCGGTGACCTTCGTGCTGTTCATCGGCTTCTTCTACACCATGCCGCAAATGAACGGGGCAGGGAAGGCACTGGCGTATATCATTCCCGGCATCCCTTACTGGGTGGGCGTGGTGGTGGTGGGCGCGGTGATCACGGTGAATGTAGCGCTGGGCGGCATGAAGGGGATCACGCTGGTGCAGGCGTTCCAGTACTGGCTGAAGATGTTCGCCATTAGCGTGCCGGTGTTTGTGTTGCTGGCGGTGTATGGCGGGTATGGTCGGCAGTTGGATGCGAACCGCTCGCAGCTCGATAAAAAGGATGGCATCACCATCCAGGAGACCGCGGCGCGCGCGGATCTGAAGCGTGTGGAACTTCCCGCGAGCGATCCAGCCAAAAGAATCAGTGTGCCGGCGGATGAAGTGTGGATTTCTCCCTTCGGCCCTCGTTCCTCCAAGCCGGCCACCACGGCGAAGGCGGCGGGAGTAGAAATTTCCGACACGAAACCCTACGCGCTGCTCTGGACCTACTCGCTCATCATCGCGCTGGTCTGCGGCACGGCGGGACTGCCGCACATTCTGGTACGCTTTTACACCAACCCCGACGGTGTGGCCGCCAAGCGCACCACCATGTGGGTCATGATCCTCATTGGCGTCTTCTACCTCTTCCCGCCCATCTTCGGCGTTCTGGGGCGGAACCTCATGCCGGAACTTTATAACGGAGCCAGCGGTGTGAAGGGCACGGACGGAAGCGTACTCAAACTCCCGCTGCTGCTCGGCGGCACATGGGGCAGCGTGCTCAGCGGGGTGACCTGCGCGGGAGCGTTCGCCGCCTTCATGAGCACGTTCAGCGGACTGCTCGTGAGCATCACCAGTGCGCTAGCGCACGACATCTACGGCCGCATCCTGCGCCCTAAGAGCACGCCGGAGCAGCGCATGGGCATGTTCAAAGTCCTCGCCTTCGTCTGCGGGGCGGCGGCCATTCTTCTTGGTCTGGTGGTCGAGAATTTCGAGATCAACATGCTTGTCGGCTGGGCCTTTGCCATCGCCGCCACCAGCTACTTCCCTTTGCTCTTTCTGAGCACGTGGTGGCGCGGCATCACGATGAAAGGCGCGGCCACGGGCATGCTCTCCGGCGGTCTCCTCAGCCTCACGGCCATCGTCAGCACTATGTTCGCCGATAACGGGGGCGCGGATGGACTCAAGGCATGGTATGCCCAGCACCCGCTGGTCCGTACTCTTGCCGAGCAACCCGCGATCTGGGGTCTGCCGCTGGCGCTGCTGCTCATGGTGTTCGTTTCCAAAGCCACCCGCACCACTGTCCCTCCGGACGCCCGCCGCAAGATGCTGGTGCTGCACGCCCCAGAAACTCTCGGCCTGAAGGAAGAGTATATTAAAGAGCACGAGGCCATCGGGCACTAGCCGCTCGGCGTTGTAATTCGCAACCCACGGTCGAGCCCCGAAAGGATTCGGCGGCGCTGCGGCTAAGCTTCCCCCATGACCTGAGTGAAACCAGCGGGTCCGCTCGCCGCGACGATGGCTGTGGCCGCTTTGCTTACGGCCCGGTAGTGCAGTGACTCGAACGTCAGGGCCAGCAGGAACAGTATCCCCAGCACCCAGACCGGGTTCCATTGTGCAAGGAACACTAGGGCGATGCCCGCGGCTGAGGCCACCCCGAAAGCGAGCGCCAGCCGAAATCTTGCGCGCGTGGAAATGCGCACCCGTGTAAGCGCCCGGCCGCTTCCGTGGTATTCCGTGACGGTGCTGAAGCGGACCTGCCATATGCGTCCAATGGCCGATTCCATATCCCAGTCGCGCCACCCATCGTCGCTGCGCACCGGGACTCCCTCGCTCTGAAGATGAGCCGCTAGCGCCTCCAACAGGGCGTGACGGTCTTGTCCGTCTTCGCTCCAAAGCTCTAGCGCGGCGACCCTTTTATAATACCACAGCCTTGGCTTCTGGTCCGAGTTACGGTTCATCCATGGTCCTGCGGGGATGGCGCCCAAGCGGCGGTTCCAAACAAATCGTGTCCAGCCGCGCACTACGGGCTGGGCCAGCAGCAGCCACCAGAGCAGCAGTCGGGAGCGGGTTCCGCGCCAGCGGCGGGCCAACGGCAGACGCAAGGCCTGACGCAGCGTGTAAACCAGTGGCAGCGCTGCTAGCGCCAGTGCAACCCAGCCGAGCGGCGGCAGCCACAGCGCATTAAGCGCCATCGCCGACACCAGCAGCCACCACGAAAAGCCAGTCAACAGCCAACCCAATTCGCTGGCCGGTGCCCCGTAAATCGCCTGATACCCCGCGCTGCCAAACACGCCGCTGTAGATGCGGCTGGCATGATGCGAGAGATGCTTCAGCGCTTTCTGATAAACTGCACCGCGCCAGCGGGCGCCGCCCAGTTGACCAAATCGGCTACTGTGCCGTGTGGTGAGCAGCGCTTCAGCTTTGCCATACCCGGCCTGCTGCCGGAAAAAAGCGCGCACCGTAAAGCGCCTGTAGTGCCAGACCATGGCCGCCGCAGTGAATGCAATGGTGTGTCCCTGCTCCATCAATCGCCAGCAAAAGTCCACATCGTCTCCCGCAGCGTGATACTTCGGACGGAAGCCGTTCACTTCATCGAACACGTGCTTCCGCACCGCCATGTTGCAGCCCGGTATGTGCTCCGCTGTGGTGTCAGTGAGCAGCACGTGTGCCGGGCCGCCCGGCGCCGCGATCACGCAGGCCTGACTACGGTTCATCGGCGCTGGGGGTATATTAGGACCGCCCGCTGCAGCGACTTGTGGATCCTCAAACGCGCGAAGAAGGTGAATGAGCCAGGTGGGGTCCACCACGCAGTCGTCATCAGTGTAGGCGAGAATGCTGCTGCGCGCGGCCGCAGCTCCCGTATTACGAGCTACTGCCAGTCCTTGCAACTCCTGTCGGATGTAGCGGACAAATTGAAACTGCTTCACGATTGAGGCGATGTCCTCTGTGCTGCCATCGTCCACGACGATAGCTTCGAGACTGGGATAATCTAGGCGCGCAATTGAAGCGAGGCATTCCGCCAGCGTGTGCGAGCCGTTTCGCGTGCAGACGATGATGCTTACCGTGGGAGGATCAGCAGGGATTAGTTCGTGCGCATCTGGCGGGCCACCCTCCAGCAAGGTCCACGCAGGACGCGGCTTGCGTAGGAGGGTGGTGAGACCGAACTCCCATTCGGTGACATCCCGGCCGCCCCGGTGCCATTCATCCGTGAAGGAAAAGATCAGATTTCCGGCCACCCCGCGCTCCATGCAGATGCGGCGCTGCCATTCCAGGATGGCCGCCTGCTGCATCGCACCCAACCGTAGGAAATCCGCTCCAAACTCAGAAATGACCAGCGGGGCATCGCCCGCGATGTTCTGGAGCCGCGCCGTGTAGCGGTCAAAGTCCTCTTCATTTTCAAGATAGACATTGAAGGCGGTGAAGTCGGCATTGGCCGGCTGGAGATACTCCGTGCTGGGGTAGTTGGCATAGGCCACCAGCAGGTCCGGAGCGGCGTCACGCGCAGCATCAATGAGTTCCTCCAGAAACCGCTGTACGCGGGCCGCTCCCATCCAGCGCACAAGGGGCGCCTGCAGCTCATTGCCGACAAAAAGAACAATTGCTTCCGGTCGTCGGGCCAGCCGCTGCGCTGTCTCGCGCACAGCTTTCAGCGCCGCTTTTTGCGTTTTGGGGGATGAGAGAAAATCTATGTGATCCGTCCAGCCGACCCCCGCCGCAACGCTGAGCCCACGCAGGCCACAAAGATCGAGGAACCAGTCCGGCGGCGGCAGAAACAGTCGCACCGTATTGGCTCCCCACGCTGCTATCATGTCAAGGTCGCGGGCCGTCTGCTCCCGCGAGGGCAGTCCGTCCTCACCGCGGAAGGGTCCATAAGTCAGGCCATGCATCATCCAGTGCCTGCCTCCGCGCGCGAAATATTTCCCGGCCACGATAGGGCGCGGCGGAATACTGGCGGAGAGGGAAGGGGAGTCTTGCATGGACGAATCAGAAGCCATTTCTTATGCTTCGCCGCCTTAATGGGAACAAGGTTTTCGGGGAATCTTTACGGCGCAGGGGTAGCTTGATTGAGCAAAGTGCAGGGGTTAAAGGGGTAACATGTTCACCTCCGCTCCCGTCATTCAGACGCTCGCGCGACAGGGCGTGCTCATTGGCACGTCCTCGTGGAAGTATCCGGGCTGGCTGGGCCAGTTGTATGACCCGGGGCGCTATCAAACCCGCGGGCGGTTCTCGAATGCGAAATTCGAAGCCGGTTGCCTCACGGAGTATGCAGAAACCTTCGGCACTGTCTGCGTGGATGCCGGCTACTACGCGTTTCCTTCCGAGAAATACCTTAGCGGGCTCGTGGAGCAGGTGCCGCCACATTTCCGCTTTGGTTTCAAAGTTACAGAGGACATCACTGTGAAGCGGTTCCCCCGCCTGCCGCGCCTCGGCCTGCGCGCGGGGCAGGTGAATGAGCACTTTCTCGACTCCGAAGTCTTTGTGCGCAGCTTTCTGGAGCCATGTGCGCTCATCCGGTCGCAGGTAGGCGTACTTATCTTCGAATTCTCCCATTTCCATCCCGGCGACTTCGATCGGGGACGTGATTTCATCGTGATGCTCGACCGCTTTCTCGCGGCGCTGCCGCGCGACTGGCAGTATGCTGTGGAGATCAGAAACAAGACTTTCCTCCATCCGGAATACTTCGCAATGCTGCGCAGCCACGGCGTGGCTCACTGCTATAATTCATGGGAGCGAATGCCGCCGGTGCCGGAGCAGTTGGCCATGCCGGAAAGCCGAACGGCTGAATTTCTCGCCGCTCGGTTTTTGCTCACCGCCGGCCGCAAATATGCAGCCGCCGTGGGCGCCTTTGCGCCTTACTCGGAAACTAAAGCGCCGGACTGCGATGCTCGCGCGGCGGCCTTTCAGATAATCCTCGAAGCCCGGCGGAAAATGCGGCAGACATCTTACATCTTCGTGAACAACCGACTGGAGGGCAATGCGCTCAATACAATCGCGGTGGTCACGGCAGGGATGCCGCCACAGGATGAATCGCCATAGTGCTGCGCCGCGAAATGGCAGAGGGTGCCTTGGTCAAAAAACCTGAAAGCAACCCATCACAATCCAAGTAACAGCAGATCAGCCAAAACCTTATGAAAACAAGTTCTCCATCCACTTTCTCCCGCCGCCGCTTTTTTGGAATCGCCGGTGGCACCGCCGCCGCCACCTTTACCGCGCGCAGCTGGGCGCAGGTCGCGGGGGCCAATTCTGATCTCCGCGTCGGAGTCATTGGTGCTGGCGGGCGGGGCGGCGCCCACCTTTCAGCCTACTCCAACATGAAGGGAGTCCGTCTGGTGGCGAAATGCGACGTCGATCCCAAGGTTTCGGCGGAATATCGCGATCCCCGCAAGTTGCTTGATGCCAAAGACATCGATGTGATCTCCATCGCCACGCCGAATCACTGGCATGCCCTAGCTTCGATCTGGGCCGTGCAGACCGGGAGGGATGTCTATGTGGAGAAGCCGGTTTCGCACAATGTCAGTGAAGGCCGGCGGATCGTGGAGTTCGCGAGGAAATTCGGGAAGATCGTCCAGACCGGCACCCAGTGCCGGAGCAGCCGCACAGGCATCGCCGAAGCCGTGAAGTGGGTGCAGGAAGGCAACCTCGGCAAGATCACCGTCTCCCGTGGTCTCTGCTACAAAAACCGCGGCAGCATCGGCAAAACCGAAGGCCCGCAACCCATCCCGGAGGTCATTGACTACGACGTCTGGTGCGGCCCCGCCGCGAACATTCCCCTGCGCCGCAAAAAACTTCAATACGACTGGCACTGGGTCTGGAACACCGGCAACGGCGACCTCGGCAACCAAGGCATCCACCAGATGGACATCTGCCGGTGGTTCCTTGGCGAGAATGCCCTCGCTCCGAAAGTCCTCAGCTTCGGCGGCCGCCTCGGCTACGAGGACGATGGCGAAACCCCAAACACACAAGTCGTTTATCAGGCGTATGCCAAAGCTCCACTCCTCTTCGAAGTGCGCGGCCTGCCAACGAAAGGGCACATGGGAGCCGGTGTCGGTTGCATCATTCACTGTGAGGGCGGGCACGTCGTCGTGCCGAACTACGAGTCAGCCATCGCCTATGACAAGGACGGCAAAGAGATCAAAAAGTGGAAGGGGGCCGAGAGCCATTTTGTGAATTTCATCGACGCCGTCAGAAGCCGCAAGTCCACGGACCTCTACGCCGATATCCTAGAAGGCCACCTCAGCAGCGCGCTCTGCCACACAGGGAATATTTCTTATCAGCTCGGCCAGAAAAAGACGCGCGAGGAATTAGATGCCGCGCTGAAAGCAGACACCAACCTCACGGAATCCTTTGGACGTATGGCGGAGCACCTCGCTGCCAACAAGGTGGACCTTACGGCGACACCCGCGACCCTCGGCATGGCTCTTACTATGGATCCGGTCACCGAAACCTTCCCGGGCAACGACGCCGCCAACGCCATGCTCACCCGGGTCCCACGCGAACCGTATGCAGTGCCGGAAAAGGCCTGATTCCATTTCCTTCTTCAGAATCAGCCTATTTCGAGCTGGAGGCTCAAGGGAAACTAGCCGGTGGCGCCAGCCACCGGGGATCGGTCTTAGCTTCTCCCGGCCCTAGTTGGGGACGCGGATTTCTCGCCGCATTCTAATTTTGCCGAAAGAATGCAACGCGACCGAGCGTTCCGTTAGCACCCTTTCATATTAAACATGCGCCGCTCATTCCCTTTCCTCGCCCTCCTGCTCACCGTCAGTGTCTCCACAGCGGAGCCGCAGGTCATCACCATTAAAACCCTCCGCGCTCAGATGCGCTACGACGTTGCCGACTTCACGGTAAAGCCTGGCGATGAGGTGAAGATCGTTTTGGATAACGTGGACGACATGCCGCACAACCTGCTCATTTATCAACCGGGCACCGACGTGCTGGATCTGGCGGCGAAGCTCATGGACAAGCCGGAGGAGGCGTTTAAGAGCGGCTACGTACCGAATGATCCGAGGTTGGTGGCGCGCTCGAAACTGGTACAGCCGAAGGCTAAGGACGAGTTCACCTTCAAAGTGCCGGAGAAGCCCGGCGTATATCCATTCGTTTGCACTTTCCCGGGCCATGCTGCGCTAATGAATGGCCGGATGCGCGTGTCGCTGGTGACGCCGGTTCTGACGGGACTTAAGTTTGCTCTCTACGAGGGGAAGTGGGAGAAGCTGCCCGATTTCAACGGGCTCAGCCCGCACCGCCAGGGTGATGTCTCTGACGGGCTTATCCAGATCAAGCTGGACGATTACAAGAATCACTTCGGGATCGTTTATACTGGCAAGTTAAAGGCGCCAAAGGATGGCGACTATACCTTTTCAATCGCCGGCGACGACGGTGTGCGGTTGCTGATCGATGGGAAAACAGTGGTCGAGCACGACGGTGTGCATGCGGTCACGGAGATCAAGAGTGCCCCGGCGAAGCTCAAAGCTGGTGAACATGACGTGCGTGTGGAATACTTCCAAGCGGAGGGGGAACTGGGGATCTATGTCGCGTGGAAAGGCCCGGATTTCCCGAACACGGCGCTAACCAAGTGGCTGCATCCCGAGGCCAGCCTGAATGGCAAGGTCGCGGGGAAACAGAATGCCGGCAAGACGGGTATCCCTCTGCTCGTGGGCACAGAGCCGGTGATTTACCGCAACTTCATCGTCAACGCCGGCGCTCGGCCCATTGGTGTTGGCTATCCGGGCGGCTTCAACCTCGCATGGGATGCTGCGCAGATGAACCTGGCGCTGCTTTGGCGCGGCGGATTCATCGATGCCGCACTGCACTGGATCGACCGCGGCGGCGGCGATCAGCCTACGATGGGTCTTGATGAAAAGCGCCCAAGTGGAGATGCTTCCGTGCCCCTCGCTGTTCTCGAATCCCCCGATGCCGCATGGCCTGTGGCTGAGAAGAAGAAGGCAAAGGCGCTCGCTGAAGGTTACGACTGGAAAGGCTACAGGCTTGATGCGAGACGCTTCCCGACTTTCGCCTACGTCTGGAAGGGCGTGAAAGTGAGCGACCGTTTCGACACCATCGGCGCAGCCGAGAGTGGCGGAAAACTCCTCCGCACCCTTGTGTTGGAAGGTGCCATTCCGGCGAACGCTTACATGCGTGTTGCCGCAGGCAATCTGCAACCGGACCGCGACGGTTTCCTCGTCGATAGCGCACTGCATGTCTCGGTGAGTGGCGCGAAAATCTTCGGGAACAATCTCCTCGTGCCCGCCGGTGCGGAAATCAAAATCAATTATTCATGGCCGGACCCGAATGCGACAACCACTCAAAAATAACCTGCCGCAAAGAGATCACCCAATATTTTTACCCAATTGAATGATGAAATTTTCTGCTTTCCTGATCATCTCCTTCGCCTCCGCGCTCGTTCATGCCGCCGACCCGAAGGAGTCGGATTTTTACAAGATCACCACCTTCGATACGCCGCTGGAGACGGCGATGGAGGTCAGCTCCATCGAGCTGCTGCCTGGCGGCAAGCTCGCGCTCGGCACGCGGCGCGGTGAAATTTGGACGGTTTCTGGGGCGAATGCCGAGGCCGCGAAGGTCCAGTATCAACTCTACGCCGCCGGCCAGCATGAGGTCATGGGGCTTGCGTGGAAGGACGGCTCGCTGTTCACCACCAACCGCTATGAAGTCGCCCGGCTCAAGGACGAGGACGGTGACGGACGCGCGGACCTCTTTGATACCTTGACCGACAAATGGGGAGTGAGCGGCGACTACCATGAGTATTCGTTTGGTTCGCGCTTCGACAAAAATGGAGACCTCTGGATCGTTCTCTGCCTCACGGGTTCTTTTAACAGCGACATCGACTTCCGCGGCTGGGCCATGCGAGTGAAACCTGACGGCACCCTCGTCCCGACGTGCAGCGGTATCCGCTCTCCGGCTGGTATTGACTTCGACGCGGATGGTGAGGTCTATTACTCCGACAACCAAGGCCCGTGGCACGGGTCCAGCACGCTGCAGCATCTAAAGCCCGGCTCATTCCAGGGCCACCCTGGCGGTTTCGTGTGGTACGACAAAGCACCCAACATGGGTCCGCGTCCGGTCGAGCCCAAAGACAAGAGCCGCATGGTCAAGGAGCGTGAGCGGGTCAAAGAACTTCTGCCGCCCGCCGTTTACATGGTCCACGGGAAAATCGGCAACTCGACGTCCTTCATCGTGTGCGACACGAGCAAGGGAAAGTTCGGGCCGTTTCAAAAGCAGCTTTTCGTTGCCGACCAGTGTTTCTCCAACATCTCGCGCGTCTTCCTTGAAGAGGTGAATGGCATCAAACAGGGCGTCGTCTTTCCGTTTCTCCAGGGCTTCAAGTCCGGCCTGATCGGCGGACGCATGAACGAGAATGGCCAAATTTTCGCTGGCGGGTCGGACCGCGGCTGGGGTGCAAAAGGTGGCAAACCGCATAGCTTCGAGCGTGTGGACTGGACGGGAAAAGTGCCCTTCGAAGTCCACGAGATGCGCGCCCGACCGGATGGCTTCGAACTAACCTTCACCGAGCCCGTCGATCCTGTCTCCGCCGGTAATCCCGCCAGCTACAAGACGCGGGCCTTCACCTACATCTACCAGGCAGACTACGGCAGCCCCGAAGTGGACGACGTGATTCCGCAGATCACCAAAGCCGTTGTGGGAGCGGACAATAAGTCCGTCCGCCTGACCTTCGACAAACTGACCAAAGGGCATGTCCACGAGTTGCACCTCGATGGTGTGAAATCAGCCTCTGGCCTGCCAGTTCTCCACGCATCCGCCTACTATACGTTGAACGAAATCCCGGCGAAGTAGCGCCAACAGCGAAGTGGCGCGAGGTGTGGACCGCAGGAGGGATCCATTTCCTCCTTCAGTTTTCTTCACACCCCCAACACTTTGCACATTCGCTGATCATCCTCTCTCCTCGCCCTGCTCCTCACCGCCGGCGCTTCATTGGCGGAACCACAGGCTGTCCATATCACAAGCCTCCGTGCGCAAATGCGCTACGACGTGACAGACTTCACGGTGAAACCCGGCGATGAGGTAAGGGTTGTTTTGGACAATGAGGACGACATGCCGCATAACCTCCTCATCTTCCAGCCAGGCACCGATGTGCTGGAGCTGGCGGCAAGTCTCATGGACAAGCCGGAGGAGACGTTCAAAAACGGCTACGTGCCAGATGATCCGAGGCTGGTGGCTCGCTCGACACTAATACAGCCGAAATCAAAGGATGAGTTCATCTTCAAGGTGCCGGAGAAAGTGGGCGTGTATCCGTTTGTTTGCACGTTCCCGGGTCATGCGGCGATCATGAATGGCAGGATGCATGTCTCGCTCGTGACGCCAGGGCTCACTGATCTTAAGTTTGCACTCTATCAGGGCAAATGGGAGAAGCTGCCGGATTTCAGCGGACTCACCCCGCACCGTGAGGGCGATATTCCGGACGGGCTCGTCCAGATCGAGCTGGACGATTACAAAAACCATTTCGGGATCGTTTACACCGGCAAGCTCAACGTACCGAAGGATGGCGACTATACCTTTTCCATCGCGGGCGACGACGGCTTGCGGCTGCTGATCGATGGGAAAGCGGCGGTTGAGAACGAAGGCTCCCAGGCGGCGAAGACCAAGGCCGCAATGACGAGGCTGGCGGCCGGCGTTCGAGACGTGCGGGTGGAATACTTTCAGACCGAGGGCGAACTGGGGATTTATCTGGCGTGGAAAGGCGCTGAATTTTCCAACACCGCACTGAGCAAGCGGCTGCATGCTGATACAAAAAGCAGTGACACGACGGGGATGTCGCTGCTGGTGGGTTCGGAGCCGGAGATTTATCGGAACTTCATCGCCAAAGCCGACGCGCGGCCGATCGGTGTTGGCTATCCGGGCGGCTTCAATCTCGCATGGGACGCGGCGCAGATGAATCTGGTGCTGCTCTGGCGCGGCGGATTTATCGATACAGCGCTGCACTGGAAGCACCGGGGCGGCGGGGAACAGCCACCGATGGGACGGATCAAGTGCGCCCGGGTGGAGATTCCGCGGTGCCGTTCGTGGTGCTCGATTTTGCCGAAGCCGCATGGCCCGTGCCCGACAAGAAAGCGCTGAAGGCACCCGCCGCAGGCTACGACTGGAAGGGCTACACGCTGGATGCGCGACGCTTCCCGACCTTCTCCTATGCCTGGCAGGAAGTGAAGGTGACCGACCGATTCGACACCATCGGCGCTGCGGAGAGCGGCGGAAAGTTCATCCATACCCTAGTAATGGACGGGGCAATCCCAGCGAACGCCTTCATGCGCGTGGCCGCAGGCAACCTGCGACCGGAACGTGTGGCTTCCTCGTGGACAACGCACTGCACATTGCCGTGAGCGGAGCAAAACTCGTGGGAAGCATCCTCCTTGTGCCCGCCCGTGCGGAAATCAAAATTTCTTATTCCTGGCCAGTCCCGAAGGTGGTGCCCGCCCAAAAATAACCAGCGGCACTACCACCCCATTCGACGATGAAACTTCCCGCCTTGTTCCCCCTGCTCCTCTCAACCGCACTCGCCCATGCGGCAGACCCAAAGGAATCGGACTACTACACGATCACCACTTTTGACACGCCACGGGAGACCAGACTGGAGGTCAGCTCCATGGAACTGCTCCCCGGCGGCAAGCTCGCGCTCGGCACGCGGCGCGGCGAAATTTGGACCGTATCCGGGGCGGATGGGGCCCCGGCGAAGGTTCGGTTCCAGCGCTTCGCCGGCGGTCAGCACGAGATCATGGGTCTCGCCTGGAAAGACGGATATATCTACATCACCAACCGCTACGAAGTTGCCCGGCTCAAAGACGAGGACGGCGATGGACGTGCGGACACCTTTGCCACGGTGACCGACGACTGGGGCGTGAGCGGCGACTACCACGAATACACCTTCGGCTCCCGCTTCGACAAAACGGCGACCTCTGGGTTGTAATTTGCCTCACTGGCTCGTTCACCAGCGAAATTGATTTCCGTTGCTGGGCCATGCGCGTGAAGCCCGACGGGAGGCTCGAACCGACGTGTAGCGGCATCCGCTCCCCGGGTGGCATTGATTTCGACGCAGATGGCGAGGTCTTTTACACCGACAACCAGGGCGCGTGGCACGGGTCCAGCACCCTGAAGCCAGGCTCCTTCCAGGGTCACCCCGGCGGACTCGCATGGTACGACAAAGCGCCAAACATGGGCCCGCGTCCGGTCGAACCAAATGACAAGAGCCGCATGGTCGCCGAGCGCGAGCGGATCAAGGAACTTGTGCCACCCGCCGTGTACATGGTTCACGGAAAGATCGGCAACTCGTCGTCTTTCATCGTGTGTGACACCAGCAAAAGAAAATTTGGACCGTTTCAAAAACAGATCTTCGTCGCCGACCAGTGTTTCTCGAACATCTCGCGCGTCTTCCTTGAGGAGGTGAACGGCATCAAGCAGGGCGTCGTCTTCCCGTTTCTCCAGGGCTTCAAGTCCGGCCTCCTAGCCGGACGGATGAATGAAAATGGACAACTGCTCGTCGGCGGATCAGACCGTGGCTGGGGCTCAAAAGGCGGAAAGCGGTTCTGCTTCGATCGCGTGGACTGGACCGGCAAAGTGCCCTTCGAGGTCCTCGAAATGCGAGCCAAGCCCGATGGCTTCGAGCTGACCTTCACCGAGGCCGTCGATCCCGCCACCTCCGGCAATCCGGCCAGCTACAAGACTCGCGCCTTCACCTACATCTACCAGTCCGAATACGGCAGCCCAGAAGTGGACGAAGTGGTCTCGCAGATCACCAAAGCCGTCGTGGGAGCAGACAACAAATCCGTGCGTCTGACCTTCGACAAACTGACGAAAGGACACGTCCACGAACTGCACCTCGACGGCGTGAAATCCACCACCGGCCTGCCAGTTCTCCACCCGTCCGCCTACTATACCCTGAACGAAATCCCGGCGAAGTAACGCCAGCCCGATTCCATCATAATTATTAATTGATTCTTCCCATCATTGCGAAAATCGATGAAAAAGGTTGGTCTATAGCCTAGTGGCGCTCCTAAAAATCGCTCCGCCCGCTTGATCCTCCAGTCTCCAGCTGCCCAATCAACCATCCGGAAACCAATGACACTTCACATATCCATTCGAAATTTTGCAACCAGTCTCATCGTGCTGGCTGCAGCACCATTAACCTTTGCCGCGGACCCTCCGCCGGCTCCGCCTTCTGCGGTGCTTCCTGCCAAAGCCGAAACCGAGGTCGAGGAGCCTCGCTTCGTCCCGCTTTTCAATGGAAAAGATCTCACCGGCTTCAAAGCCGAGGGGGCGCAGGAGTTCTGGCGCGTCGAAGACGGCGTCCTTATCGGCGAAAACAACGCGGCCAAAAAAGGCCACTACCTTTGGACCGAGAAAGAGTATGGCGATTTCGTCCTCGAGTTTGAGGTGCGGTGGAAGACCGAGACCCCGCGCGGCGTCGATACCGGCATCGAAATGCGGAAACCGAAGATCCAGCTCCAGCTCGGCGTTTCGGGCAGCTTGAGGGTGGATATGACCGGCTCCTTCTACACTGGCGGGAAACCCGCGTATCCCGAGGCTGGCCAAGCCAAGGAAGCGAAGAAGATTATGAAACCCGAGGGCGAGTGGAACCGCTTTCGTATTCAGGCCAGAGGCAACACCTTTACCTGCTGGATCAATGGCCAGAAGGCCTCGGAATACACCGACCCGAAATTCTCCGGTGCGGCCCCGCTCGGGCTGCAGATCCATGGTGCCGTGGAAATGAAGTGCGAATATCGCGACCTGAAGGTCGCCGAACCCTAGGGGCGTCTCCCGAACTGTAGCCGAGGAAGTCATTCCCTGGCAGCCATCTCTAATGCGCGAATGAAATTTTCTTTTTTCGGGTGGCGTCATTGGCGGGACCGTAGTCGGCGCGTGTGGAGGTCTGACACTTTTGCGGTCTCCCAGAGGTGGCGGACTCCTTGGCTGGTAGCTTAAATGGCAGCGCCTGTCCGTCGGTCTTAGCGCAGGGTGGCGCTTAAGCGGACGAACCGTCGGGAATCCCCCGTTATAACCGGGGCCGCCGAGCGGAAGAGGAGGGTGGCGGAGCCGTCGCCGTGGTCGGTGCTGCTGACGAACAGCACCTCTTTGGCGCCCGCCCGCCAGTCGGTGAGGTCGCTCGACAATTGCACGTCGTAGGCGACATCGTCGGCTGCGAGATCGACGGTGAAGCTTATAGTTATGGTGTCGCCGTCGATGGTTCCGGTCGGCAGGGCGCTTGCGGACGGAATGCTGTCGGAGGTGCCGAGCAAGTATTCGATCAGAGCTTGCACGCTATCGCCGTCATTGTCGGCGGCGGGATCGCCGGCGAAGGCGATGGCATCGCTCGCGGCGGGGTTGCCTCCGGCTGCGATGCTTGGGCGCCAACTGCGCGGGTCGGCGTGGTCCGAGTTGCCCTGCGGGTAGATGAGGACGAGGCTCGCGCCTTCGCCGTCGGCGGTCTCCGGCCACGGGGCCTTGTCGTTGTAGGTAAGGTCGCGGATCACGGAGCCGTCGCTCGCGCTGAGCACGAGTTGCTCACCGTCGTTGTTGAGGTTGCCGGAGAAGACACCGGAGATGCTGCCCGGAGCGACTCCCGGGTAGCGGAATCGGAAAGCGCTACGGTTATTGACGATGACGACACGCTGGCCGGGGGAGAGAAGGAACCCGATGTCGGCGTTGTCGAAGTCGAAGCTGACGCCGGCAGTGAAACGCACGTTGGTCAGGTCAACGTCGGAGCCGCCGATATTCATAAGCTCGATGAATTCGAAGTCGCTGCTTTCGTTAAACCCAGCGTCCTCCTCGGCGGCGGTCGAGGGCAGCGGGCGGTAGTTGATCTCGGAGATCACGAGGTTCGCGTTACTGGCGTTCTCTGCATCGACGACGAAAGTGGCCTCGTTGAGAGCTGACCAGGACGCCCCGTCCAGTGCGCGGGCGCGCAGCGGTCCTGTCGCGCTGCGGAACAGCGGGTTTGGAGAGTTTGAGAACACGCCACGAAGCATGAGGTCGAAGCTGATGTCGGAGCTGGTAGTGCTGCCCTGGTGGATTTCGACGGCGAGGGTGTTCACTCCTTCGGCGAGCGCCCCGATCGGCACCGCGAAGTTTAAAAACGTGGTCTCGTCTGCGCCGCCAACGTTTCCGGCTGCGAGCGTTTGGAAGCCGATCGTCCCGCCGGGCATGTTGCTGCGGACGATCTCAATGCCGTTGAGGTAGATGACGGCGCCGTCGTCGCGCACCAGACCGAGCGACAGCGAGGTGAACTTACCGACGCTGCTGGCATTGAAAGTCTTCCGCAAGTAGGTGGTGACAAAGCGGTTACCCGCATTGGGGCCGAAGCCGACGATGGTTGCTTCCCCGCCGTCGCCATAGCCGAACTCAGCCGGTCCTGCTGGCCAGGCGCTGTCGTCGAATCCAGACGCGCGCCATGCGTTGCCTTGGTTTGAGCCGTTGTCGAGGTAGCGCCAGGTCGAGCCCGCACTTACAAGCGAGCTGGTGATGGTCGAGTCGTCGTAGATTGCGGCCGCCGGGTTAATTGCCCCGCCTCGGAGGCGCGGGTCGGAACCATCTGTTGTGTAGTAGATGATGCCGCTGCTGTTGGTCATCGCCAGCTCGGTGGTTCTGGCGATGTGGCCGCCGTGCTGGCTAAACACCGGTGCTCCGGTATTCGGGTAGAGCCCAGCGCCGCGCAGTTGTCCGAGGAGGACGTCGCTGCGCTGTGGGAAGTAAGAGTTCAGCAGACGGTCACGTTCCGTGACCCATTCAACATTCCGGGTGTAGGGCTGGGCCCGCTTGGAATCCCCCCAGCGCGCCGATTCGCCGACGATGGCCCGGTCGATGGCTGTGGCGAGCTTCTGATAGCGCGCGCGCGTCTGTTGTG
Source organism: Akkermansia muciniphila (assembly GCA_945861415.1). Taxonomy (GTDB): domain Bacteria; phylum Verrucomicrobiota; class Verrucomicrobiia; order Verrucomicrobiales; family V1-33; genus V1-33. The sequence continues at coordinate 17,221 of CAMAUV010000040.1, forward strand.
GGCTGAGCGCGCCGCCGTTGAACAAGTGGCGGTGGGCGTGGTCGGCGAACTGCAAACGGAACTCGGGGTTGCCGCGCAGCGAGGCGTAGAGGTTCGATGGGCGCAGCTCCTGGACGATGCCGGTGCGGTCGTTGCCACCGATCCCTTCGAGCGTACGCTCCGAGTCCCAGCAGAAGAATTTGTAGCCGGCACCGGGCACGCGGTGTCGGGCGGAATACCAGTTGTGGTCGTCCCAATCGTTGTTGCCGCCATAGAAGTTGATCAGCATGTAATTGATCAGGTTGGGGATGTCGATATACTGTGCGAGCGCGTCGTAGCCGGCCTGGTTGGCAACGCCTGCCTTGGTGATGGCATGCGCCGCCAGCCACGCGGCGTCGGTGCCATCGACGACGTTGCGCGGGTAGGAGTTGAGCGCATCCCACTCGGATTTGTCGCCGCCGTAGTAGGCGGAGGCGAACGGCGCGTTTGGCCGCTCGACGACGCTGTAGAGTCCCCAGTAGAGCCCGTTGAGGTACAGGTGAACATAGGTCCCGTGCGGCGAGGCGTCGCCCATCGCGAGCTGGGAGTTCTGCATCCACTGGTCGCGGGTATACTGCGCCTGGTTCTCCTCACCGGCGGAACCGCGGTGCCACGAGTTGTTGAACTTGGAGCGTAGCACGACGGTGTCGAACTGCTCGGTCGTGCCCTCCGCGTCCTCCGTGGCATTTGCGAACAGCGGGTAGTCGAGCCTAGTCGGGCCGAAGCCGCGCTTGAATAGCAGGCGGAAGCTGTGTTTCAGGAATTCCGGGTTGCGCCCGACGCCGCCTTGGATGCGCACCGCGCAGTTCACCTGCATGTCGGGCTGCCCACCGCCCGGGTCGAACAACTCGACTGAACCAGCCCGCTCCCACGCGGAACCGGTGCCGTGGGGGTTGGAGTAGATGCCGCTCGGTCCGAACAGGTCCTCGGTGCGCATCACGATTGAGATCGAAGGGATCGCCTTCAGGTCGTCCTTGATCGTCGTGCTGTAGAGCGGCGAATTAACCACGTCCGGGTCCATCTGGTAATCCGCCGCCTGCCCGGCCCATGATGCGGGGAAGCCGGCCGGTAAGGTCGGCTGCCGGATGACATCGTCGAGGAACACGTAGGTGTGCGTGTCAACGTCGGTCGGCAGGTATCCAGGGTGGAAGGCGATCGCGCGCAACGTGGTGGTCGTGGCGATGTTGATAGGATTGCTGTAGAGCGTGCCTCTGGTCACCGTGGGTGCGCTGCCGTCGGTGGTGTAGCGGATTTGCGTGTCGGCGGTGCTGCTGCTGATCGCCACTGCGATCGGTGCGTCGTAGAACCCGCGGTCGGGAGCGAATTTGGTATCGCGCACGTAGTCCACGCTGCCGTTGCCATTGGCTGCGCCCGGTGTCTGCGTTCTGAAATACCCGGTGGTGATCCCGTTGGGAAATAAGCCCCACGTGATGTTTTCGAACTGCTGTGGGAAGGGGGCATACTGCGAGATGATGGTTGTCTGGCCGTCGGCGAGCTTGCTGAGCGCAAGGAATTCGCCGCTCGAGCTGAGCCCGAAGTTGGTGTGCAGTTCCGAGCCGGCGACGGCACGGTCCTTGCCGCTGGCGAAAATGACGAGGAAGTTGCCGGGCGCGAGCAGCATGTCTGGCAGGCGCCATTTTAGGGGAGTGTCAGGGTCGTCGCTCAGGTAGTAACCTTTGAGGATGGCGATCTTGCCGCTAGGGTTTGATAGCTCGATCCAGTCCGAGCTGTCGCCGTCCTGGTCATTGAAGATGCTGTGGTTGTCTGCGCATATCTCGGAGATGACCGGCTCGCCCGGGATGACGACCGTGACTGTCACCGCAGCGCTGCTGGTGCCCTGGGCGTTGGTCGCGGTGAGGTCGAAGAGCGTCGTCGCTACTGGCATCACGGTGACGCCGCTACTGCCTGTGACGGTGCTACCGTTGAGGTTGAGGCCGACGGTATTCAGCACGCTCCAGTCCAGCCGCACAGCAGTGCCGGGGGCGACGACGAGCCTGTCGGCGGTGAAGAACTTGATGATGGGCTGATTCGTGACCGTGACGGTGACCTCCGCTGAGTTGCTGCCGACCGCGTTGGTGGCGAGAAGTGTGTAGGTTCTGGCGGCAGACGGGCCGGGGTTGAGGGTGATCTGCCCGACGCCGTTGGTGGTGAACGGCAAGACGTTGCCGATGCCCTGGTCGATCACTAGGCTGGAGGCGTCAGAGCCGACACGCCACGAGAGCGTGATCGGCATGCCGTTGGGAATGTGCGTGTGGTCGGCGGCGAACGAGCGGATCGGCGGGCCGGTGCTGCCGGCTAGGCCGCTGCCATCGGTTTCAAGCACGACGAAGAATCTGCCATCCGCTGGGTCGCGCGCGGCATACTCCCAAGCTGTGTCGCCGACGGTGATGAAGCTGCCAGCGCCGCCCGCGTGCGCTGTTATGAGCTGGTTGACCTGACCTGCGTTGTAACCGTAGTCGGCGTGGCTGGCAAGCTGGTGAAGCGCTGCGATCTGGGCATCGCTGAGGGTGGTGGAGAACACGGCGACATCGTCGAGCGATCCGCGGAATGAGCCTTGGTTTAGAGACGTGCCGACGAGCAGGGTCTGGCCGAGGTTGTCGTTGAAGCCGCCGGCGCTGCCGCCGCCGCCGGTCGAGGACAAGACGCCATCGACGAAGATCTCCTGGGTGGTCCCAAAGTTGGTCCAGGTGACGTGATGCCACTTGCTGGGCTCGATGCCGTGGCCGGAGCTGATATCGTCGCCCCAGTGGCCGCCATAGTAGCTGCTGCCGCGCGCACCGTTGTGCAAGACAGGGCCGGAGGCGCCGCCGAAAACCATGTTGTCGCCGTTGGTGTTGTCAAATTTGACCCACGCCGCCATCGTGTACTCGGTGCTGCCGCCGAGGCCGAGTTCGTTGAGGGTGGTGCCGGTCGAGATACGCGTCGAGCCGAGCCCCTCGAGCCCATCGTTACCGGGCTGGAAGTTGGCGTAGTTGCCGAGCAATCCGCTGGCGCCATTGACGCGCGCAGCGTTGTTGAAGATGGTGAGGCTGCCGCTGGGCACGCCTGCGGCGCCGTTGGTGCCGCTGGTGCCGCCGTTCGGGATGACCATGCCGTTGCTGGCGCTGCCGACGGGGACGGAATCGAAGCTGTAGTGGATGAGCAGAGCGGCTGGTGCAGGCACAGCGGAACTGAGCAAGACCGCCATCGCGATAAGGAATAGGTGATTAGTCATTGGGCGGTGGATGCGTCGAATCGGAAGGAGGCATTACCCGTGCGGGAAACCAGACGGATGGGGGAGGAGGTTATGGAGCGGCCACGGCTTCTTTAGGACGTTCACGCCGCGCTCAGCTTTCGGGTCATCGACGTTGTTCTTACAGGAAGGATGGATTAGGAAGGAAAAAGGATGAGCCACAGGTTTGGCTGCCCGCCCCCGTGGGGCAAATGTTGGTGTTTTACCTAGGAGAACAGGGCAGCTCCTTGTCGATTTCAGAGTTACGCGAACATAGGACTTCTCGTCCGCGTTGCCAAGAAAGTTTTTCTTGTCAGCGGATTATGCGTCCTCCCGGCGGATTGCTTCGAGCTGGCATTTGTGGGCATCAGGAATATTAGGGACGAGCGAGCGAGCGTTCGTCTCCGAGGTCGATTCACGGTGATTCCCAAGCGGGGCTGGTGCTTTGATCCCGGATTACGGGATTTTCGGATGTGGAATCGTCATCTGCGGCGGCAATCCGTGCGGGATCCTTTGCCGGGGCGTTTCGACGGGCTCGAACTTTGATTTATCCTCGCCTTCAGGGCTTTTTAGACGCTAGATCTTTGATCAGGAAATTCCGATACTCGTGGGCGCCGTTCTCCCCTTGCAGGCCGATGTAGCCGCGCTTGAGGCCGTCCATCTTGTCGGACTTGCTGACCAGTTCGCCGTTCAAGCGGACTTCGATCGTCGACCCAATGAGCACAATTTCGTAGGCGTTCCACTCGCCCGTGGGCTTGAGCGCCCTCCGTGTCAGTTCGACATTCAAGTAGTGGTCGGCGCCGAAGATCTTAGCCATGCGCTCCGTATTCTCAATCTGCACCTCGTATTTGCGATCAGGCCAGTTGTCGCCTTCCATGTTGGATCGCACGAAAACACCACCGTCCTGTTGGGGCTTCAGAAAACGGAACTCGTGTCGAAGGACGAAGTCGGAATACTCTTTCTCACTCCGAAGCCATCCCATGCCGCCCTGGTGCTTCATTACGCCATCCTCCACGACAAACTTGGCACCATTCATGAGATGCCAGCCGTCGAGTGTCTTGCCATCGAAGAGCGGCGTGAAGCCATCCTCCATCTTCAGTGGCTTCAGGAAGATGTCCTTGAACTGCACTGTCATCACCTCGCCTGCGCGCAGTTGCAAACCAAGGATGCCCTGCAGATCGAAGTGTGCGTCCTCGTTATCGATGAGTTCCGATGCCGTCACGCCATTGATCCGCAAGATCATTTGGTGCCCCTGAGCGATGATGTGATAGTCGTTCCAATCGGGCCACTTCTTGAGCGTCGCTTCGTTCCCGAACTTCGTTTGCGTGCGCTTGCCGTCCTTATCGATCACCGTCTTGGAACCATTAGCACTGAGGAGTTCCGGTCCTTTGCGCTTGTGAAGCTCGTCGCACACTCCACCCAGATAGCCGCCGCTCTGGAAGATGTCAGCTTGGTATCCGATCGCTAAACCGTCCTCGCGCATCTTGCTGCGAAACTGCACTCCCGAGTTGCAGCCGTTGCCCTGGACCCGAAACTGGAGCCTGAGTTCGAAGTCGGCAACCTCGCCGCCCTGCCAGACCATGAACTGATTCAAGGCGCAGGGGTTTTCCGTGGTCGATTGGCCAGTGATGGCGCCGTCGCTGATTGACCAGTAGCCCATGTTGAGAGCCTTCCAGCCCTCCAGCGTTTTGCCGTCGAAGATTTTTTGAAACTCGCCTAGATTAGAGTTTAGTGGGGTCCATGCCGGTGCATAGGCAAGGGGCTTGCCGGGCGGGGGTGCCGCTCCGGCTTCTTTGATGAGCGCTCGCAGTTCATCGGCGGATACAGCCCGGTCGTAGATGCGGACATCGTCGATTTGGCCGTGAAAAAGCCTTCCCTCGACCTGCGCGTTTGCGCCGATGAGCACGGCGTAATCGTTAACGCTGATGGTCGGTGAGGAGTCCGCCGAAGCGTCTAGGGCACCATCCACGAAGATTGATGTCTTGGTCCCGTCAAGAACTCCAGCGACATGATGCCACTGGCCGTCAGCAACGTCTTTTTTGCCACATAGATCGCCTGTCTGTTCACGCGAGAGATCTGAGCAGGCAAATCCTACGCTCTTCGTTTCGTTGGCCCGGTGTAGTCGCCAAGCGCGATCCCCCTTGGTGACGATGGCTTGAAACGAATTCGTGAAGGACTCGACCCGGATCCATGCCGATACCGTCACGGGACCCCTAATGTCGAAGGCGCTCTCGTTCGGAATCGACACGAAGTCGTCCGTTCCGTCGAACTGTAGCGCACCACCAATCCTGCCCTCGGTCCAATTGGCGCCTCCCATGATCGACCCGTGGTTGTCCCGTCCGGAGACATCGCGAGCGAGGGATCCCTTGCCCTCATCAAACGTCCAGTGGCCGACGAGTCCACGGGCGAGGTTAGGGGACGTATTGTTGGTGTCACCCTTAAGCTCACCCGTGCTGCGATGAGCGCCGAGACACAGCACCGCCATGGTCAGGACGGCGGTCCACCGTCTTTTACGGACATCCGTTCGTGCTTTAGCTGCTCGCATTCTCACCTCGTGAGTGTTCACCTTGTAATTGCGCATCGTATTCATGGGGTCACCGTATTCGGAAAGAAGGCAGAGTGCCAGATAAATTGGCACGGCAAGAATCTCAGCCACTTGGGGGTATTCATTACGCGGTCACGTTGGCCAACTCTTGAGGCTTTGGCTTCATAAGCACGCCCATCGGCGGCATTGGTGAGACATTGCCGTCGTATCACTCGAATTAGGCACTGGCGGCATTTTCGAATCGCGGGTGAGTCCATGGTGGACGTTCCAAAATCACCTGACAACACGGACTACTTGGGCTTCCCTCAAATGTATTTCCAATTTACCTTAACCCGGCATTTCCCAACTTCATGCGAAACGACAAAATCAGCCCCATGCGGCAAAGACAAAGGAAGAGACCTCATATCCTAATCGCACTACTCACGTTGGTCGGTGTAGCACGTGTCCTTGCCGCCGAACCAGAGCCAATGGATTTTGCTAAATTGGACGCCAGTGCGCACGTTGAGTTTTTCCAGCAGCAGCGGCCTGCCGTTGCTGCTGATCCCTATCGACCGCTCTACCACTTCTCCCCGCCGGGCTTTGCCATGCACGATGTCGCCGGGATCTGCCAGTGGCAGGGAAAGTACCATCTTTTCTACCTCCTCAGCCCGCCGGACATGCGATGGGCCAGGGGACATGCCGTGAGTGATGACATGGTGAACTGGCGCGATCTGCCCATGTTGCCCCAGGAGTATCAGGCAGGCACGGGCTAGGCATGGGCGGAGAAAGACCGCGTCATTCTCAGCCTTGCCAGCGGGAAGCTCCTGATGGCCTCAGACCCCATGCTGACGAACTGGACCGAGCACCCGGTCAAGTCTCCGACTAGGGACAACACCTTCTGGCACGAGGGAGAGTATTACTACAGCGCCGTCACCGGAGGGAACACTATTCTGGATCTCCACCGTTCCAAGGATCTTATGCACTGGGAGCGGATGGGAAAATACCTTGAGGACAGCTTCCACACGGAACCCGGCACCGACTGAGCCTGCCCCAATGTGCTTCCTCTCGGCAACGGAAAACACATCATCCTGTTCTTTTCCCAAAACCAGGGACCCAAATACTACACGGGCGTCTCCGATCTGCAGAGCGGACGGTTCAAGATCGAGAAGCATGGACGCATGAACTACGGGCCAGTCGGGCGCGGCAGTCTGCATGCCCCCAGTGGATTTGTCGATACCGACGGCCGCTGTATTGGCGTCTGGAATATCACCGAGTGCATGATCAGCGACAACTTTCAGGGGACCAAAGGCCAGATCATGTCCCTGCCGCGCCGCCTTTCTTTGAATCCAGTAAAGACTGCGGATGAAGGCTTCAACATCCGGGAACTCAATCCTCTCGCCATCGAGCCCATCGAGGAACTAAAATCGTTGCGATTCGATCCCGGGAAGGTGGAAAATTTGGCCATTCCTGTTAACGGAGAGCAGAAACTCGATGGAGTTCAGGGCAGGGCAATGGAACTGGAGTTGGTCGTTGATCCCATGAAAGCCCGCGAGGTGGGAATCCGCGTCCTGCGCAGTCCCAATGGCGAGGAGCAAACGACCATCAGCCTCTCCATGAATGCCTACTCATGGCCATGGAGGACCAATAAACGCGAGCTGATGATCGATGTCTCGCAGGCCTCCCTTAGCCCTGACGTGGCATCGCGAACGCCGGAAATTGGCCCCTTGTATCTCAAGGATGGTGAGCATGTGCAGTTGCGTGTCTTCATTGACCGTAGCGTCATCGAAGTCTTCGCCAACGGCCGCCAATGCCTTACCCTGCGGACCTACCCAGTCCGCCGGGACAGTACTGGCGTCTCCGTCTTCGCCCGAGGTAGCGAAGCCAAACTGGTCACGATGACGGCATATCAGACGAAAAGCATCTGGCCCGAGTTGAAGGATCAGGAAGGGCATGCGAAATAAGGCAGTCTCTCCCGCAGTTGCCCATCGGGGTAGACCGCGGGCCTGCCCTGCCAATCCACGGGTTACGCACGAAAGTGTGATGGAATTCGTGGCTTTGTTCGCCCAGTATTAGGCATGTTTTATCGGATTTCGATCACAGCGTTGATTTTGCCCGCATCCGCCTCGCCCGTCTTCCTGAAGCGTGACGGCTCGATAGCTACTTTAGCCCGAAATCTAAGGGAAGTCTCTGATTTCGTCCTGAAATTGACCGGAGAGGACAAAAGCACTGGAATAGCCTCTAAAAATCCCGTAATGCTTGGAAAAATTCGCTGGCAGCGCGAACAGGATGCGCCTCCGCTCGCGTATGATCAGAAGAACTCAATTCATCCTGCCCACTCGATTTTATCCAAAACTGATTATTCGCCCATGGCTATTATAAAAAACCGAACGCCCATAAGCCAGCTCAGTCAGCCAATTTTCTTTGCCGCCAGTTTCCTTTTTGCCTCTTCTCTGGCCATCGCCCACGCCGCGGAAATCACGACAGAGCAGCGGGAGTTCTTTGAATCAAAGGTGCGGCCTGTGCTGGCTGAGAACTGCTACTCGTGCCACAACAGCGTGGACAAGATGAAGGGCGAACTCGCACTAGACTATCGTGGAGGGGTGCTAGCGAAGGTGGTCGTTCCGGGCGATCCGGCGAAGAGCCTGCTGATACGCGCGGTGAAGCACGACAAGGATATTGAGGCGATGCCGCCGAAGGCGCCGAAACTTTCCAGCCTGAGCATCAAGCACCTTGAGGAATGGATCGCTATGGGCGCGCCTGATCCGCGGACCGAAAAACCGACGAAGGCGGACCTCGAGGCCCAGACGGACTGGGGGGCGATGCGCGACCGGCGCGCTCAGTGGTGGTCGTTTCAACCAGTGGTGAAAGCTGAGCCGCCGCAGGCGGAGGACGCGGCGTGGAATGGCGGGGCGATTGACCAGTTTCTCTATTCGACTCAGATAGCCAAAGGCTTGCAGCCAGCACCAGTGGCTGATCCGGCCACGCTGGTACGGCGACTGCATCTTATCCTCACAGGCCTGCCGCCCGCGCCCGAGGTGGTGGCGGCTTTTGTGGCGCAGCCCACTGAGAATGCCTACGCCGCGCTGGTGGACGGTCTGCTAGCTTCGCCGCGCTACGGCGAGCGCTGGGCGCGCTATTGGATGGATTGGTACCGCTATGCCGAATCGCACGGCAGCGAGGGCGATCCCAGCATTCCGCATGCGCCGCAATACCGGGATTATCTCATCCGCGCCTTTAATAGCGACGTTCGAGGCGATCAACTGATCCGGGAACATCTGGCGGGCGACCTTTTGCCCAACCCGCGCGTTAATTCGGATTTGGGAATTAACGAATCCGCCATCGGCCCCGCGCATCTGCGCATGGTTCCGCACGGGTTTGGAGTGACCGATGCCTACGACGAGCAAATCACATTTACCGACAACCAAATCGACGTGGTGACGAAAGCCATGCTGGGATTGACGGTCTCGTGCGCCCGCTGCCACAACCACAAATTTGATCCCATTAGCCAAGCCGATTTTTACAAATTCTACGGCATCATGGTCAGCAGTCGTCCCGCGACGGTAAATGTGGACTCGCCCGAACAGCAAAACCTGCACCGTGCAGAACTCGAGAAACTCAAAGATGAGATCCGGAATGGGTTTGTCGCGCTGTGGATTGGCGACGTTGATGCCGCTATAGGTCAGTTGGAAAAGGCCGAACTCAAAAATATCGATGACAAGAATCCCTTGGGCGCATGGAGCAAATTGCGGAACGTGGAACCTGAAAATTTCAAGGCGCAGATATTTGCGATGCGAGCCGCTTTTGAGGCAGGCCTTAAGCACAACGAGGAAACAAGGAAAAATGCCACTTTCTACGCAGACTTGCGCGATCAGGCGACCTTCGACCAATGGTCCCGCACCGGCAACGGAGTCGGGCCCAAAGTCAGCCCCGCGGGGTCTTTCGCGCTGGCGTCCGAGGGAGAGAGAGTTTTCGACGGTATCTACCCGGCGGGCATCTATTCGCATTTAATTTCGAAAAAGCACAATGGGGTGATCGGCTCTATTTTTCACGAGGCCGCCGGCAAGGGGGCGTCCGTCCGTGCCTTTGGCGAGAGGGCTGTCGTCCGCTTCACCCTCCGCAGCTATCCGCTGGAAAATGGGTTGCTCCACCCGTGGCAAAGAGTGAACGCTACCCCAAACTGGATTGGGATGGGAAAATACACCTATTGGAATGGCGAAAAAGGCTTCTTCCAAATCAATACAGCCGCCGACAATCCTGTGAGTGTGGGCGATGGCAGCTCTTGGTTCGGAGTGCTGGAAGCCTATGCGGGGAATGGAGAGATGCAGGAACTCGGCGCGCCCCTCGTAGCATTGCAGGAAACATACAAGATCGCCGACCGCGCCTCACTCCTCGTATTTTACCGCGAGTCACTGCAAAGTGCGATCAACGCATGGAAGGCCGGAAACATGACCGATCCCCAGGCGTCTTTGCTCAACGCCTTTGCGAGTCAGGAATTCCTCGCCAATAAGACCTCCACATTGCCGGAGAACCTTAAGGCGCTCGTGGAAAATTATCGGAGGCTTGAAAGCGAAATCAGGATTCCGAAGCGGGCACCTGGCGTCATTGAGGGCGAAGTGTGGGACCAGCCGATGCTGGTGCGCGGAGATCACAAGAAGGAGGAGGCTCCCGTAGCGCGTGGATTTCTGGAAGTTTTCCAAGGCCAAGCCTATCCCAAGACGGGTAGCGGTAGGCTGCAACTTGCCAACGACATGCTGTCGGATCGTAATACGCTCACAGCCCGCGTGCTCGTGAATCGTCTCTGGCATCACACCTTTGGCCGCGGGATTGTGGCTTCGACGGATAACTTCGGCAAGCTCGGCAGCGAACCCACCCATCCGCAGCTCCTCGATTACCTCGCCGCCGACTTCCGTGGCAATGGCTGGTCCATGAAGAAGCTCGTGCGCGGGCTGGTCATGAGCCGTGCGTTCCGCTCCGCCAGCGCTCCGCCCGCCGCCAATGGCGACAAGGATCCGGAAAACCTGCAACTGGCCTACTTCACACCGCGCCGTCTGGATGCGGAAGCCATCTTCGACACGGTCCGCTTTCTTTCTACCAACGACGCGACGAAACGTGCCGTCTTTACTCCCATGAAGCGAAACTCTCTCGACGTCTTCCTCACCGCCTTCAACCTCCCTGTCCCGACATCGACGACCGGCGTGCGGAACTCGACCAATGTCCCGGCCCAGGCGCTCACGCTGATGAACGGGAAGACCGTAAACGAGGCAGCGCGGCAGTGGGCGGAGCGCGTGCATAACAACAGCGAACTCCCCACGGTCGAGGCCAAAATTGACGCTCTCTTCAAGCAAGCCTACGCCCGGCCTGCGACACCGGCAGAGTCCGCCGCGTGCATTGAATTCCTCAGCGGCGCGTCCGAAGACCCATACTTCCGCATCGCCCATGCCATTCTCAATTCCAAGGAACTGATCTATGTCCATTAACCAGCACAGCCGCCGCGAATTTCTCAAGCTGACCTCCCGCGGCATCAGCGCGTACGCTCTCTCGAGCATGGTCAATGCCGCCGGAGCGGCCACATCTCCGGGGGCCCTGCCACAACTGCACCACAAGCCGCGCGCGAAATCGGTGATCTTTCTCTACATGTCCGGCGGCGTCTCGCATGTGGACACCTTCGACCCCAAGCCGCTGCTCAAGGAGCGCCACGGCCAGCCCATGCCCGTCCCGCTGGAGCGCACCCAGTTTGACAACAACGGCAACATCATGGGATCCCCATGGGAGATCGGCAAATACGGGAAGTCAGGCCTCGAGATGACCAACATGCTTCCTAAGATCGCGGAGCAGGCCGACAATCTGGCCATCATCCGTTCGATGACCGCAAAGTTCAGCGAGCACGCGCAGGGCAACTTTTTCATGCACTCGGGCTTCCCCTTTCTCGGCTACCCGAGCGCCGGAGCATGGGTGAGCTATGGGTGCGGCTCCATGAACCCAAATCTTCCCGGTTTCATCGTGCTCCGGTCATCGAAGGCCGCCATTCCCCACGGCGGCGTTAGTCTTTTCGGCAATGCCTTCCTCCCCGCGACTCATCAGGGCTCGATCTTCAACATCTCGGACAGGCAGGCCGTGCCGGACATTACGCCAGCCATGCTCGAGGCCGAGCAGCGGCGCTCATTGGACCTCATTGGGAAACTCGACCGTGGTTTTGCCGATCGCGTCGCCGCCAAAGACGCGGTGATGGCTTCCGTGAAGAACGCCGAAACCGCCTTCCTCATGCAGGCAGCCGTGCCCCAGCTGACCGACATTTCGTCCGAATCGGATGCCACTAAGCAGCTTTACGGCGTCGATAGCTCGAACCGAACCCAGGCGGAATACGGGCGGCAATGCCTGATGGCACGCCGCCTCGTCGAGCGCGGCGTGCGCTTCGTCGAACTCTCGTGCTGCAATCAGGGCATCGGAGGAGGCAATGCCGCCAATCCGTGGGACCAGCATGGCGAGCTGCAAAAAGGCCACGGTGCCATGGCCGCCCAAATCGACCAGCCCATTGCCGCGCTCATTGCAGATCTCAAGGAACGCGGAATGCTCGACGAGACGCTCATCGTCTTCACGGGTGAATTCGGGCGCACGCCTTTCTCTCAAGGCAGCAACGGACGCGACCACAACCCGTATGGTTTCAGCGCATGGCTCGCGGGCGGCGGCATCAAAGGCGGCGTCGCCTACGGCGCCACCGACGACCTCGGCTACCGCGCCGTCCTCGATGTCAGCACCGTTTACGATCTCTGGGCCACCGTGCTGCATCAGCTCGGCATCGACCACGAACGCCTCACCTTCCGATGGAGCGGCCGCGACCTGCGATTGACCGACGTGCACGGAAACGTGTGGAAGAGCCTCATCGCCTGAGGCAGGGAACTGCTCCACATGGTCCTGATCTCCGCTTCAATGCGCCGTGACCATTAACCAACACAGCCGCCGCGAATTTCTCAAGCTGACCTCCCGCGGCATTAGCGCGTATGCGCTTTCGAGCCTGATCAATGCCGCCGGAGCGGCAACGTCCCGGCCCCAACTGCACCACAAGCCGCGCGCGAAGTCGGTGATCTTTCTCTACATGTCCGGCGGCTTCTCGCATGTGGACTCCTTCGACCCAAAGCCGATGCTCCAAAAGCTCAACGGCCAGCCCATGCCCGGAACCATCGAGCGCACCCAGTTCGATCAGAACGGGAACATCATGGCTTCGCCGTGGCTAATCGGAAAATACGGACAGTCCGGCCTCGAGATGACGAACATGTTTCCGAAAATCGCGGAGCGGGCCGACGACCTCGCGATCATCCGCTCGATGACCGCGAAGTTCAGCGAGCACTCCCAGGGGAATTTCTTCATGCACACCGGCTTTCCCTTTCTCGGTTACCCGGGCGCAGGCGCGTGGGTGAACTATGGGTGCGGCACGATGAACCCGAACCTTCCCGGTTACATCGTGCTCCAGTCAAAGAAGGCCGTAACGCCCGTCGGAGGCGTGAGCATGTTCGGCAATGCCTTTCTCCCCGCCACCAACCAGGGCTCTGTCTTTCACCTCTCGAATAACCAGGCCGTGCCCAACATCACGCCAGCCATGCTGAAGGCTGAGCAGCGCCGCTCATTGGACCTCATCGGTGGCTTTGCCGATCGCGTCGCGGCCAAAGATGCCGTCATGGCCTCCGTCGCGAATGCGGAGACTGCCTTCCTCATGCAGGAAGCAGTGCCCGAGCAGACCGATATCACTTCTGAATCCGAGGCCACCAGGAAACGCTACGGAGTGGATAGCCCGAACGCGGTCCAGGCCGACTATGCCCGCCAGTGCCTGATGGCCCGCCGGCTCGTCGAGCGCGGCGTGCGCTTTGTCGAACTCTCGTGCTGCAGCGTGGGCATCGGCGAGGGCGGCCCCGAAAACCCATGGGACCAGCACGGCGAAATTCACAGGGGCCACGGGGCCATGGCCGAGCAGGTGGACGGCCCCATCGCTGCACTCATTGGTGATCTCAAAGATCGCGGAATGCTCGACGAGACGCTCATCGTCTTCGCTGGAGAGTTCGGCCGCACGCCTTTCGCTCAAGGTTCCGGCCGCGACCACAACCCGTTCGGTTTTAGTTTGTGGATGGCCGGCGGAGGCATCAAAGGCGGCGTCTCCCACGGAGCCACCGACGACCTCGGCTACCGCGCCGTCACCGATGTCAGCACGGTGTACGACCTCTGGGCCACTGTGCTGCACCAGCTCGGAATCGACCACGAACGACTCACCTTCCGCTGGGGCGGCCGCGACCTGCGACTAACCGACGTCCACGGAAATGTGTGGAAAAGCCTTATTGCCTGAGGCGGGGTCCCATTCCTCCTGGTTCCCAAGATCGACCTTTTATGAATTCAGTCAGCCGCAGATCACCGGAATTGCGGGATTGCCATCGTGTCACGATATCCCTTCGCTTGAGAGATGATCCATCCGCCGATTTATGCCACCTCATGTCTCTTCGCTCTCGCCCTGCTCGGCTCGTCCGTCTCGGGACAGGAAACCAAACCGGCTTACTCTCCTGACCGCTGCGAACTCGTCCCCCTGCCCGACCATCAGGTAAGTTTTCAGATCGACGGGATCGAAACGACCCGCTGGCATTTTGATCCCCAATATCCCCGTCCGTTCTTCTTTCCCTTCAATGGACCTTCCGGCAGCACGCTGACGCGAATGGGGCATCCCGGGGCGCAGAACCATGATCACCATCGCTCGATCTGGTTCGCGCATAATAAAGTAAACGGCCTCGATTTCTGGGCGGAGAATACAGGCGCGACAATCCGCCAGAAGTTCTGGTATCGATACCGGGATGGAAACAACGAGGCGATCATGGCCTCGGCGCTTGGCTGGTATGATGCGGCGGGCAAAGAACTCATGGAGCAGGACCTCGTCGCCGCTACGATCCCGCTGGAGAACGGCGAGCACCTGCTCGAAATACAGATCACGATGCGCCCGGCCAAAGGACAGGAGAAAGTGACTCTGGAAAAAACCAACTTCGGCTTTCTCGCGGTACGCGTCGCAAAAAGCCTCTGCGAGTATTTCGGCGGTGGTCAATTGACAAACAGTGAGGGCGCCGTCGGTGAGGAGGCGATCTTCGGCAAACCCGCCCGATGGATGGATTACTCGGGTCCAGTAACGGTCGGCACGGGAAAAGACCGCAAGACCGTGACCGAGGGCATCACCTATTTTGATCACCCGGAGAATCCCCGATACCCGACTTCATGGCATGTGCGGTCCGACGGATGGATGGGTGCCTCGTTCTGTCTCAGGGAAGGGTTCACCATCACCGCTGATTCCACCCTGACATTGCGCTATCTGCTCCACTCGCACAGCGGGAGCCATGATCCTGACAAAGCGGCTGCGGTTGCAGCGGAATTCGGAAGGCGGCTTGGTTTTGAGATGGGAAAATCAAAACAGGCACACCGCCAGTACGAGGTCTGGAGGATCGGAGGAAAACCGGAAGCGGAGGAATAAGCGGTCACGGCACGGTAAAGGAAACGGTCACGGGTCCAGTCACTTCCCTTGTTCCTCCCGCCTTTCCCAGATCCCTATTGAACGGTCTCGCCACGCTGTTTCCCGCGAGATTTTATCCGCGGGCTGGGAACCCAGGGAACCTGCCGGGAACCCCTAGAATCTGTTTGGCAGGGACCTTTTGCATTTAGTCGGCCCTGAGCGCCGTGGCCGAAATCCGACTTCTCCGCAGTTCATTAGTGTAAAGGATTTGCGCGATTTTACACCCCTCGACTCACGTTGTGAAGCTTATCTCAGGTTGGAAGATCGTGCGGCCAACACGCGTTCTACGCAACTCTCACAGCTGTCATTTCCAAATACTATAGTTCCTATGATCCATCCATCGCTTCTGTCCCTTTCGCTCACTCTCGCAGTATCCTCTGCCGCAGCCAAAAACCTGGCGCCTGCCGGAGGCCCCGGTGAAAGTCCGGCCGAGCGTGAGTCCCCCGCCGGCATCGCCAAACCGTCGAGCGGGAGTTTCCTGGTCTCCACCGAGACGCCTGCGGCGGCCCCGGCTGTGCCCACCCTTGTGCCGGAGGCCATGTTCACCATCGCGGATCCGGACCTAGAAATCACCATTTGGGCCACATCCCCGATGTTCCAGAATCCGACCAACATCGATTTCGATGCCGAGGGCCGGCTCTACGTCGCGGAAGGCGTGAAATACCGCAACGCCGCCAGGAAACGCCCAGAGGGCGACCGCATCGTGATCCTGGAGGACACCGATGGCGACGGTAAGGCAGATAAGTCAGAAGTCTTCGTACAGGACCCAAACTTGGAGGCTCCGCTTGGCGTCACCGTGCTGGAGAACAAAGTGGTGGTCGCCATGCCGCCGGATATGTTGCTTTATACGGACGTGAATGGTGACCGGAAGTTCGATCCAGCCACGGACAAGCTCGATAAGCACTTGTCGGGATTCAACGGTCGCCAGCACGACCACTCGCTGCACAGCGTCACGGTGGGCCCGGATGGACAATGGAACTTCAATGCCGGAAATTCCGGCGCAGTTTTCAACGACAATTCCGGAAAGACCTTTCGCATTCTCAGCAACTACATGGGCAATCCCAAAGCAAAGGCCGGGGATGCGAGCGACGACGGCAATGTCTGGGTGGGCGGCTTTTCCGTGCGGATGAATCCCGACGGCACCAACGCCCGCATCGTCGGGCACAACTACCGCAACTCCTACGAGCAGTCGGTCACGTCCTTCGGCGATCTCTTTCAAAGCGACAATGATGACCCTCCCGCCTGCCGGGTGGGGGAAGTGATCGAGGGCGGAAATGCGGGATTTGCCTCCGCGGACGGGAAGCGCTCATGGGGAGCGGATAAACGCCCCGGCCAGGACGTGCCGACGGCGCAATGGCGCCAGGATGATCCAGGCACCATGCCACCCGGAGATGTCTATGGCGGCGGCTCGCCCACTGGTGTGGCCTATTATGAAAACGGCGCGCTCGGCGACAAATGGGAGGGCCTCCTGCTCGCCTGCGAAGCCGGCAAGAACGTCGTCTTTGGCTACCTGCCGAGGCCCGAAGGTGCAGGCTTCAAACTCGAGCGCATTGATTTCCTGACCTCAAACAAGGAGAAGCAATTCGCTGGGTCCGACTTCCTAGGCGGACGACCCAACAACGAACTGAAGACACGTTTCCGCCCCAGCGATGTTGCCGTGGGACCAGACGGTGCGCTTTATGTAGCGGACTGGTTCGATCCGAAAGTTGGCGGTCACCGAACGCTTGACGATCCTGGTAGTGGCACCATTTACCGCATTGCCCCGAGGGGCTTCAAGTCCGTCGTGCCAAAGCTTGATCTCAACACGACCGAAGGCCAGATCGCCGCGCTGAAGAGCCCGGCAGTCAACATCAGGAACAGCGGATTCACCCGGCTCAAGGCCCAGGGCGCAAAGGCGGTGCCTGCCGTCGCCGCGTTGCTGACTGATAAAAATACACACATCGCCGCACGCGCTGTTTGGTTGCTGGCCCAGATGGGTGACGAAGGCCAGAAGATGGTCCGTGACCTCCTTAGCGCAAAGGAGGACCGCACCCGCCTCGTAGCTATACGGGCTCTGCGCGCCACGGGTGCAGACGTGCTCGCGCTCGCTGCGCAAATGGTTGGAGACGCGGCCCCCATGGTGCGCCGGGAGATCGCCCTCGCTCTACGCGGTGCGGTGGCAAAGGATGCCGTGCCGCATCTGGTGACTATCGCTAAAGGATTCGACGGAATAGACCGCGCCTACCTTGAGGCCTTTGGCCTTGGCTGCACAGGCAAAGAGCCACTCGTCTATGATGCCTGCCGCCAGGCCATGGCCGCGGGCGTTGCCGCAGATCAGTGGAGCGAGGCCTTCGCATGGATCGCCTGGCGTCTCCATGTGCCCCGGGCCGTTGCCGATCACAAGGTTCGTGCCCTTTCGCCCAATGTCGGTGCGGAACATATCAAGCTTTCCCTTACGGCTCTGGCCTTCACACAGACCGCTGCCGCCGCCACGTCCATGATCCAGCTTGCCAACACGAACGAATTCTCCCAAAAGGATCTGGCCAAGTGGTGGGTCAACAACCGGAAGGGTACTCTCTGGAAGAATCACGGCATCGACGGCATTCTCGCCGCCATGGGTCAGGATCCGGCAAATGTGCAACTGGTGCCTATGCCCATGCCGCCAGAGGTGGCTGATGCGCCAAAGATCGCCCTAGGGGACGTACAGAAACTTCAGGGCAATGCCGAACAGGGCAAAGTCGCATTCGCTGCGTGCATGGCCTGTCACAAAGTCGGCGATACCGGAGCCGAATACGGGCCGGACCTGACCACCTACGGCAAGCAGCAGCCCTCAGAGGTGGTCATCAGCGCCATCATCGATCCCTCTGCGGATATCTCCCACGGTTACGAAGGCATGGAGATCACCACCAAAGAAGGTTTTGTGATCACCGGCATCGTCCTGAGCGACGGCGATTCCGTCCTGATCAAAAGCATGGGCGGCAGCACCCAGAACGTGCCGAAGAGCCACATCGCGAAGATGGAGCCGATGAAAAAGTCCCTGATGTATCCGCCGGCGAACCTTGGCCTGGATGCGCAGAAAGTCGCGGACATCGTGGAATGGCTGAAGAATCCGTGACCGGCCGCTGACCGGACCCTCTACAAAGGGGCCCGGCCTGAGAGACTGCCGGCATAGACTGTTTCAAACTTACTACTCCAATTAAGACTCTACTCTACTCTGCCATTGTTCTATGTGCGCTGCTCTCAGGCTGCACAAGTTCGCAGCCAACTCCGCACACAGTAAGCCCGCACAAGGGGCCTCCGGATGTCAGAGTCAGCGACAAATATTCCCGCAGGGCAGTGGACTCGTACGAAGTTTTCCACATCAAAATCCCGGATCATGTTCTCGCTCTGATCAGACTGAAGAACGGAACCCGGCTTCCCATGCTGTGCAGACTTGATGCAGACGGTATCCAGCCGCTCCCTCAGAGCGTTTTTGCGAGAGGGGGCACCGAAGCTTGGTATGTGATGGTTGAGCCGAAAATCCGGAAAGGCAAAACAACCGGTCATGCGCTAATGCGCCTCGAATTCCGCATCGTTGCAGGCCGCCTCGTTTCCCGCGACGGCAGAGCGCTTAAGAAGATGGAGGACAAACCGTATTTGACCGACCGCTCTAAATCCTGAAATTGAAGGTGCGAATCCATCGCTGCACGGTGGCGGGGGAGACATCGCAGAAGTGGGCCACCGCGGCGCGATCAAGTCCTGTGCCCAGCGCGCGGATGGCGCGCAGCCGCAGGGCATGATGCCGCTGCGGCGTGCAGCGCACAGCCGTCTCCACCTCGGCAAGCGAGGCGTTTTCGAAATTGGGCATGACGACCGGGCGGCTCACAACTGCCTGGTAACTATGTCAAGTTATGGAAAGTACAAGTGTTAGGATCGAAAACTTTTGAGGATGGGTCTAGTTACTCAGCCGCCGTCTCTACGGGGGAGGCACCCCCGTGTTTTCTGGCCTATGGGATGCCAGTGAATTTTAATCAAGAAAAATTTTTAGCCCGCAGGAGCCGCGCCGGGCACAGCGGATTTTCGCGTCGCGCAATGGCCATCGGAATTGGCGGGTTACAGCCGCCATCTGTATTCCCCGCCGAAGGTGAATTTTCAAAGTGGCAGGACGAGTGGCCTGCGGATTCCCCAGAAATGGCGGCCACAGTCCTCCACTCCCGGTGAGCCCGTACAAAAATCCACCGGGGAACCGGGGAGCCAGCGGCCGTACTCGCTACGGCAAAATAGCCGGGTATGTCAGGCGAGGAGGGGCTTCACCACGTGGCCATGCACATCCGTGAGGCGGGCATCGCGGCCGCCGTGGCGGAAGGTGAGGCGTTCGTGGTCGAGGCCCAGCTGGTGGAGGATGGTGGCGTGGATGTCGTGGACGTTGACGGGATCGACGATGGCGTTGGCTCCATACTCATCGGTTTCGCCAAAGGCGCTACCGCCCTTGAAGCCACCGCCGGCCATGAAGATGCTGTAGCCGCTGACGTGATGATCGCGTCCGGCACCTTCGCTGACGCCGGGCGTGTGCGGGGTGCGGCCCATTTCTCCGGCCCAGAGGACGATGGTCTCGTCCAGCAGTCCCCGCTGATGAAGGTCGGTAATGAGCGCGGCGACGGATTGATCGGTGATGCGGGCGTTTTTGGCGTGGTTCTTCTTCAGTTCGCCATGCTGGTCCCACGGCGAGTTGTTGCCGTCGAAGCTGGGGCAGGTGATTTCCACAAAACGCACTCCGGCTTCCACGAGCCGCCGGGCGCGGAGTGACTGGGTGGCGTAGAGGCGCTGGTGTTCGTCGGCGGAATCGAGTCCATAGAGGTTGCGGATGTGCTCCGGCTCGCGGCTGATGTCGGCGATATCCGGCACGGTGCTCTGCATGAGAAAGGCCGTCTCGTAGTTGGTGATGGCGGCCTCAATGGCCTGGGCATCGGAACTCTGTGCGGCGAAGGCGGCGTTTTGTCCGGCCAGCAGGTCGAGCTTGCGGCGCTGCGTCGCGGCGGCATCACCCGGCACGATGTTGTTCACGGGCGTGCCTTTGGCCCGCATCATCGTGGCCTGATGACTGGCGGGAAGAAACGAACTGCCGAAGTTCTCCAGTCCACCGTTGGGCACCCAGTCGTTGTTCAGCACGACGTAGCCGGGCAGATTCCTGTTTTCGGTGCCGAGACCATAGGAAACCCATGCGCCGAAGCTGGGGGCCTGTCCGAGGATGCGTCCGGTGTGGAGCAGGAGGTTCTGCTGACCGTGCAGCGGAAGCTCGCCCACCATGGAACGCACCACGCAGAGGTGGTCCGTTATTTTGGCGAGGTGCGGAAACAGCTCGCTCACCCACAGGCCGCTCTGGCCCCGCTGCTTGAACTCCCACGGACTGCCCAGCCACACGCGGCGGCCTTCGCCCTGAGTGCGTCTGCCCAGCCACCTGGAGTCCAGCGGCTGGCCCTCATGCTTCTTGAGCAGGGGCTTGTAGTCGAAGGTGTCCACGTGGCTCGGGCCGCCGTCCATGAAGCAAAAGATGACGTTTTTGGCCTTCGCCGCGAAATGCGGGGCGGCGCTGGACTCGCTGGAAAACAATCCATTCAGCGCCAGCATGCCGAATCCAGCGGAGGCCTGCTGGAGAAAGCCACGACGGGTGAAGGCAGGAGCGATGGAGCCGGGACAGGTGGAGTGTTTCATAAGCCTAACGATAGTGGATGAACTCCTGGGTGTTGAAAATGGCATGAGCGAGCTGCGTCCATGCGGCCTCGTCATTCAGTGTGTCGGTGGAGCTGGCGAAGTCCCGGAAGGCTGAAGTCCATTGCTCCAGTTCGCTGGGTCGCGGCATCCGGGCGAAGGCATGGACGAACATGGCAGCGATGCGCTCCGCATGCGTGGCATGCGGTTTTTTCACCAGCCGGGCGGCCCAGTGTCCGGCGAGCGAGCGGACGAACGGGTCATTGAGCATCACCAGCGACTGCGAGGGCACACTGGTCACGTTGCGTTTTCCGCTGGGCATTTTGGGGGCCGGCAGGTCGAAGGCGTCGAGAAATGCGGGCGGAGCCATGATGGACATCTGCAGGTAGAGGGAGCGGCGTCCCTCGCCGTCGAGCGGCCCGCTGAAGAGTCGCTTGGCGGGGTCCTCCGCGGTGCGATGCGGGCGGATGGGTCTTCCGTAAAGGGTGGCATCGAGCCGGCCCGAGACGGCGAGCAGGGCATCGCGGATGCCTTCTGCCTCCAGCCGCCGCGTGGGGTAGTGATGGCGGAGGCGATTGGCGGGGTCGCGTTCTTTGGCGGCGGCGGTGACGATGCTGGATTGCAGAAATGTTTCGCTGAGCACCAGTCGCCGCACGTGTTTTTTGGTGGACCAGCCATCGCGCATGAACTCGCGGGCCAGCCAGTCGAGCAGTTCGGGATGCGAGGGTTTGTCGCCGAGCCGGCCAAAGTCATCGGGCGTGGCGACCAGCCCGCTACCGAAGACCCACTGCCACACGCGGTTCACATACACGCGGGAAGTCAACGGATGCTCCGGCTGCAGCAGCGATTCGGCAAGTTCGAGCCTTCCGCTGCCGGTGCTTTTTGCCACGTCGTTCCGGCCCGCGAAAAGCTGGAGAAAGTCGGGCATCACCAGCTCGCCGAGGATATCCACATTGCCGCGGGCATTAAAATGCAGGCCCGCTTTGGCTGCGATGCGCTCATCCATGCTATTGGCAGTGCGCGGATACGCGATGCTCTGCTCCGTGCGGCGGTATTCGGCCACGAGGGTTGCTAGCGGACTGTCGGGCTGGAGCGGATTGGTGTGGCGGACGTTCACCTCGTCTCCATCGGAAAGTCCGTCCTCATCGGTGTCGGTCTTGAGCGGGCTGGTTCCCAAAGTGACTTCGGGACCGTCGTTGAGACCGTCGTCATCCGTGTCGGCATCATTCGGTTTGGTGCCCAGGGCCAACTCGCGGGCATTGGTGAGCCCGTCGGTGTCCGGGTCGCCCGCGGGGCCATTGGCTGGACTCACGCTGCCATTGTCTTTGGGATCCAGACCGTATTGCGTTTCCCATGCGGAGGGCAATCCGTCTCCGTCGGTGTCCTCACCCGGAACCGCCGTCAGCTTCATGTTCGCAAATCCCAGGTGAGCCCCGCCAATCTGGACGCCCAGGCCGCTCAAGCCGGCAAACGTCAGGAACCTTGCCCCGCCGGGAATGAGGAGCATGTCCGTCGTGCCGAACTGATGATACACAGTCTGCGAATCCCTAGGCTGATCTGTGAAATCGAAGAGTTGAACGACCCGCCCATCCACCAGAATCGCCGCCGATTTGTTCGCGAATTGCGCACCAAGGGTCTGACCTGGACGAAAATTTGCGACCCCCACCTGGCCCGTCAGCAGGAGCGCCCGGTCCGCCGTCAAACTGTTATCCTGGCGGATCCTGTCGAGGTCGAAGGTGATGAACGCATCGCCATGCATGCCGAAACCGGTCCGGGCCGTCTCGTCGGAAAAATCGCCGTCATTGTCTGTGTCGAGAATTAAAGGCGCGGGGTTCTGGCTGTCGAACTTGCGGTCGCGAAAAACCAGAGCATTGCCGGGCGACTGGCCGGTCGCCCGGGCCTTGCCGTCAGCGAAGCCGCTGATGAAATCGAAGACGGGCAGCGCCCCGCCCCCCTGGGCCAGCGCTGTCGGTCCCGTGCCGCTGATGCCACCCGCAAGATTGACCGGATTGCCATCCCCGTGGAAGTTCTGGGCGACATCCCCCGCGGCATTCCCGATGTTCTCACCCAGCAGCAGGCTGGAGCCGGCGGCGGCGGGCAGACCGGAGCCTAACTTATTAGTCAGCAGTCGATGGGCCAGCAGCCAGTCGAGGACCGGCCCGTCGCCGGGCTCCGTGCGTTCCTCGCACCAGCGGTGCACCGCTCCCGTGAGCCACGCGGTGAGCCGGGCATTGGCTTCCTCCAATGTCTTCGGCGCCGGGCCGGTGTAGAGTGTGACAAAGGCATCCAGCGTGTCCTGCGGCTTGCCATCCGCATCATGCGTGACGATGCCGGTGATACTCAGCCAGCTCCGCTTGTCGAAGCCGCCGTCCGCCGCGGACAGGCCGGCTGCGAGGCCGGTTCGCGGCGGAAAATTCGGATTCAGCGAGGCCGTGACGAAATCCACCGTCACCCGGGTGACGCCGTTTTTCAGCGTTGTGTCGCCGAAGCTCGTCCATGCGGGATTCGCGTTATTGAGGAAACCGACCCGCTCATTTTGGAAGGTGTTTTCATCCATTGTCAGATGCCCGGCAAATTCACCGCCGGCGAGCCGAAGGCTGGTGAATTTTCCCGGCACGAGATGCTGCGGCGGCATGCGCAGAGCGCCCGGCAGTTTCGAGGACAACGCGTG
>CAMAUV010000041.1 GCA_945861415.1 Akkermansia muciniphila
TTCTTCGGCGAGTTCGGCGACCGGCCTGCCGAGGGCCAGCAGCTCGACGGCTTGGGCTTTGAATTCGGGGGTGTAGCGCTTGCGTGGTTTCTGGTTCATCCGGTGCTTGGTTCTAGCGGTTGATGGTCCAGAAATCTAGCTCACCTCACTGGAGTTGGCGCGTCAACAAGAAGGGGCGACAGCAGACAAGGGGCTGAACCCGCCTCACAACAAAAAACACCCCGCGTCATGACGCGCTTGTAGTGCAGTCTTTGACTTTACGTTTTCCGATCCCGGGCAGTGGCCGGCCCGGGAAAGGGAGGTCAGTCGCAGCCGCAACCGCTACCGCAGCTTCCTCCGCCGCCGCGGGGAGCACAATCGGACTCGGACGGGACGCGGCCAAGTTCGAAGGTGCGGCTGACGTATGCCATGATGGCTCCTTCTATATCCTGAAGAGTGCCGCGGGCCTCAGCGAACTCCTGCACAGCGGGATTGCTCATCACTTCGCTGCGAAGTTGCTCGAAGGCCTCGCCTTCCTCTTCCGTAATCTCCTCACCGCTGGTCTGCTTTTGATTCAGTGCCTCGTTCATGTTGGCGAGTTTAGCGTAGCCGCGGGTGGCTTCGGGATTATTGAGAAAGTTCTCAATACGATCCCGGGCGCCCTGAACGCCTTCGTCTTGGAGAAGGGCCTCGCAAAGTTCACGGATTTTCTCGCCGAGGTCGAGCCTCGGCCTTACGTCGTCGGCGCCAATGATAAGCATAGATTACGATGCTAGGAGCAACCCTGCGAATTGCCAGCAGCAATTTTGAAAATTGTCGCCCCGGCGGATGATGCCGCTTGCCGCAACTATTTCAGAATATTCTTAACGGGGGCCGTGCTTGTCTTCATGCTCACCGTGTTCATGAGTACCAAATGTTGACGGAGGGGAGGGCACTCGCGCTCAAGGGACCCGGCTCATGCCCCCGGTGCCGACCTGCTCTAGAATCTGAAAGTGGTGGAAATAACTACGCACCCGCATCTGCACTCCGCAGCATGGGCATTCAACTAGAGTGAACGGCTCATTTTCCGACGCATCCACGAGCTGCCGGCAGTTGCCGCAGACGTCAATAATCCGTTCCGCATTAGGATGCTCGCAGTTGCCTGTATATAAGTCCTCCCTACACGCAAGGTGGTAGCTGTCCATTGAACGTAAACCCTGACTCGGCCCCAAGAATCGGGACGATTGATGAAAACCGCGGACGGCCCTCATCGTTTCTGTCCGGCATGTTGCATGCCGCCAGCCGCCGCCTTTTTCTCGCCAAGTTTGGGTGCGGCTTTGGGGCTTTGGCACTGGAAGCCATGCAGGCGCAGGCGGCCCCTCCCGCGGTCGCACTTGATCCAGCTTTTCCTCTCCGCACCCGCCTTCCCCACGTCGCCCCCAAAGCGCAGCGCGTCATCTTCCTCTTCATGGTAGGCGGGCCAAGCTCGATGGATACTTTCGACTACAAACCTGAGCTGCAAAAACGCGGTGGCCAGAAAGTGCCGGGGACTCTGCGCAAGACAGTGGAGAAAACTAGGTTCGCCAACATTTTCCACGGGTGTAAGGATGAACTGCTCGCAAGCCCCTACAGGTTCAAGCCTTACGGCCGGAGCGGGCTAATGGTTTCCAGCCTGTTCGAGCACACTGCCGCGCACGCGGACGATCTCTGTATCATTCACTCCATGCAGGCCAACAGCAACAACCATGCACCGGCCAGCATCCAAATGCACACTGGGGAAATCACTGGCGGCAAGGCTTCGCTAGGATCATGGGTGACTTACGGACTCGGCACGGAAAACCAGAATTTGCCCGGCTATGTCCTGCTCTTCGATGCCGGCCCGCTCGGCGGAGCCACCAACTATTCCAATGGATTCCTGCCTGCTGCCTTTCAGGGCACGAGGCTTCGCGACCAAGGCGCGCCGATGCTGGATCTGCTTCCGCCACCGGGGTTCGCTGCCAGCCAAGAGCAGACCTTTGCCGCGTTGAGGGAATGGAACAAGCTGCACCGCGCCTCGCGTCCTGGGTTCACGGAT
This sequence comes from Akkermansia muciniphila, assembly GCA_945861415.1. Classification (GTDB taxonomy): domain Bacteria; phylum Verrucomicrobiota; class Verrucomicrobiia; order Verrucomicrobiales; family V1-33; genus V1-33. The sequence continues at coordinate 2,033 of CAMAUV010000041.1, forward strand.
CTTGATGCCCGTATCGCCAGCTACGAACTCGCCTACCGGATGCAGGCTTCCGCACTGGAAGTAGGGGATCTGGAAAGCGAGTCGCTCTCACTCCGCGAGCGCTACGGCTGCAACCACGGGAACAAGGAGACCGCCGCCTTTGCCCGCAAATGCCTCATGGCCCGCAGGCTTGCCGAACGAGGCGTGCGCTTTGTCCAGCTCTACGACATGGCCGAAAAAGACGGCTGGGACGCCCACGACAAACTCAAGGCCAACCACGACAAGCACGCGCTGGTTGTAGACCAGCCCATCGGCGCACTGCTTGGCGATCTCAAAGAGCGCGGACTGCTGGAGAGCACTCTCGTTATCTGGGCCAGCGAGTTCGGACGCACCCCCATGACGCAGGGCAATGCCGGACGTCAGCACAATGCCGCCGGCTTCACTATCTGGATGGCCGGCGGTGGAGTAAAACCCGGCCTGCGATACGGCGCCTCGGACGAACTCGGGCTCATGGCAGTGGACCGCCCGGTCCAGTTCCGTGATCTTCATGCCACGATTTTATCTCTGCTCGGACTCGAATTCGAAAAGCTGCACTTCGAAACTGATGGCCGACTCGAGCGCCTCACCGGTGTGCAAAACCAAGCGCACGTAATTCGTGATTTGATCGCGTGAGTTTGTCTCCCCACCCCGAAAACCTCACCGCGGGAATTGACTCCTGGGCAATTGGAGGGCAATGATCCCGCCAATATGAGCATCCGCTTCGCTTACCTCCTGCTTCTTCTCTTTCCCGGCGGAATCCGAACAGGCTGCGCACAGACCGGCCTCACCGCCGACAGTTTCACTACCGCAGAGGACACGCCCCTGACGCGGACGGCGGCGCAGGGAATCATCGCCAACGATCCCGCAGGGTTAGTAAAAGACTCGGTGGCCGGGATGGCGAGTGCCCCGCTGCACGGCAGGGTGACGCTTGCGCTGGACGGTTCATTCACATGGAACCCCGCAGTCAATTGGAACGGGACCGATAGTTTCACCTACCGACTACTGGAAGCACGACCCGATACCACCTTCACTATTGATGAGCCCAACTCGACGCTAACTGTCGGCGGCACACTGCGCATAGATTTTCAGGGGGTGCCTAGCATCTCCACGGACTCGGCCACCTCCAACGTCGCCGGTTCTGTCATCGCCGGCGTGGGACCATCCACCGCACCCTTTTCGGTTGTCCAGATTCGGGATGCTAATTTCACTCTCACCGACGTGATCGGCCTGAAGTTCGGTGTGGGCTGCATCCCGATTATTAATACCTGCCTCGGCGGCGTGAAGTTTGATAGCCAGGCCAATGCCATCAAATTGAGTATGGAAAACCCGGCGAATGACAGCGGGGTGCGTAGCAACGGGATATTCGATCAGGACGGAGCACTTTTCAGCGTTGCGGGTGAAGGCACGATCACCGGAACGGAAGAACTAGCCACAGTGCTGCCGGCCATGCCCATGCCGCTTAACTTCCCTGCCCTGCCCATGCCCTTCAATGGCCGCATCACCACCAGCGGCGGCAGAGTCAGGCTGGAAATGCAGATCAACTACAGAAATACCATCGCCCTCGATGCCTCGACGAGCTTCTCGTTCAACATCAGCGGCGTCATCCGGGCTACAGCCCCCCTGCCCCTCGCTCCGGTAAAAATGACGGAGGTCGCCACCGTCTCGCTGACGGTGACTCCCGTGAACGACGCTCCCGTCGCTGCCTCGGATCGATACCTTGTGCGTGCCGGCACCGCGCTCACCGTGACGGCCACCGGAGCCCAGACCACAGAGAACATCGTAAACGCCAATTCCCTCTGGAAATACAACCACACCGGCACCGATCTTGGCACCACATGGCGCTCATGGAGCTACAATGACGCGGCATGGGCCTCCGGAGCTGCGGAACTCGGCTACGGCGATTCCGGCATCCTCGGCGGCAACCGCCCGGAAGCCACCAATATCCGGGGCAGCACCGCCCGGCCCACGGCCTATTTCCGCCGCGCATTCACGGTCACGGATGTGAACTCCACGCGCAGTCTCTCGCTGGAACTTCTCCGGGACGACGGCGCTGCTGTTTACCTGAATGGAATCGCAGTGGCGCGCCAGAATCTCGCAGTCGGCGCCACCTACACTACTCTCGCGGAGTCCCGCATTCCAAACGCGGATGAAACCCGCTTCTTCCCCGCCACGCTGCCACCCTCCCTCCTGCTCGAAGGCCGGAACGTGCTCGCCGTGGAAGTGCATCAGTTCTCCACAACGGATTTCTTCTCTATCAATCAGGTCGATCCCGCCGATGTGAGCTTCGATTTAAAATTGAAGCGTGAAAAAGGCCTCACCGGCGCGCTGGCCAACGACTCGGACATCGACTCACCGGCCATGACCATCACACTGCGGACACCGCCTGCCCACGGCACCGTGGATCTCCAACCGGACGGAGCTTTCACCTACACTCCCGCTTCCGGTTTCACCGGCACCGATTCCTTTCTCTACCGTCTCAGCGACGGCGGGACAGAAGACGCCGAACTTCGCCTGATCCCCATGGGAGCTACTTGGAAATACCTCGATGATGGAAGCGACAAAGGCACTGCATGGCGGGACCCGGCATTCAATGACAGCGCATGGCCCAGTGGAGCCGCGGAAATCGGCTACGGGGATGACAACACCTTGGATGACCGCCCGGAAACGACAAAGCTCAGCTACTTCCTGACAAATCCGCCTGTCACCACCTACTTCCGCAAATCCTTCGGCCTGCCCGTGCCCAAAGCGATGCTAAAGTCGCTGCGGCTGCGCCTCCTCCGCGACGACGGAGCCGCCGTTTTTCTCAACGGCACGGAAATCGCCCGCGACAATCTCCCAGCCGGCGCCACCTCCGCAGACGGTGCCACGCTGCCCATCGAAGGCCTCTCCGAGGAACAATTCGTTGAAGTCACTCTCGATGCCGCCCGCCTCGCGCTTCTCAACGACGGCGCCAACGTGCTTGCTGTCGAACTGCACCAGAACCTCCTCGTGAGCAATGATGCCAGCTTTGACTGCGAACTCATCGCCACCGCCGAACCCGGAGGCCGTGTTACTTTCGACGTCACCGCAGACGATTTCGATCAGGATCAGGTGGCTGACGCATGGGAGCGTGCGCATGGCCTAGACTTCGCCGTGCCCAATGGTGATGGCGATCCAGACGGCGACGGGCGCAGCAATCGCATGGAATTTCTGGCCGACACCAATCCGCGGGACGCTGCGAGCCACCTGCGCATCACTGCCGCGCGGCAGAGCGAAGCGGGCATGGAATTTACCGTGCCTGCCGTCGGCACCCGGCAGTTTATCCTGCAATCCTCTTCCGACCTGAGCACATGGGTAGATGAGGGACAGCCGCTCACACCATCGGGTGGCATGGCGGTCTTTACTGCGGCGTCTCCGGGTCCGGTGACTAAATTCTACCGCGTACGGACTGCCTATTCATGGCCCTAGGTCGCGTGGCTTTTCCGTTGTGACCTCAGACACGGCTGGCATTTGCTGCCGAATCATGACTGCCGAAGAAGCCCGCACCCGTATTGATCACCTTTCCTCCGAACTGGAACGTCATAACCGTCTCTATTACGTCGAGGCGACACCGGTAATCAGCGACCGGGAGTATGACGCGCTACATCGCGAGTTGGCAGACCTTGAAGCCAAGTGGCCGGAACTGGCCTCGCAGAACTCGCCCACTAAACGCGTCGGCGGTGCACCGCTGGATGGATTTTCCCAGATCACGCACGCGCTACGAATGATGAGTCTGGACAACACTTACTCCGAAGGAGAAGTCGCCGAGTTCTATCAGCGCATGGTCAAGCTCACAGGATCGGAAAAGATCGACACGCGCATTGAGCCCAAGGTGGATGGGGTGGCAGTCTCTATTTGTTATGAAAACGGCGCACTCAAATATGCAGCCACACGCGGCGACGGCACAGTGGGCGATGATATCACCGAAAACGTGCGCACTATTCGTAAGCTGCCGCTGACCCTGCCCACGGATGCGCCGCGGCTCCTGGAGGTGCGCGGCGAAATCTTTATGCCGAACGAGGCCTTTCGCAAAATGAATGACGAGCGCGAGGCCGCCGGCGAGCAGCGTTTTGCCAATCCCCGGAATGCCACCGCTGGCACGCTGAAACAGCTGGACCCCAAAGTAACGGCCAAGCGCCCGCTGGACATTATCTTCCACGGTCTCGGTCAGGTGGAGGGCGAGGAGGTGACCAGCGTGGATGCTTTTCAGGCGCTGCTGGGCCGCCTCCGACTGCGCAAAGCTGACCGCATCTGGAGGGCGGATTCACTGCAGGGAATCGTCACCGCCATCCGCGAGTTGGATGCCCTGCGCCGCTCCCTACCCTATGAAACCGACGGCGCCGTTGTGAAGGTCAACAGCGTGGCGGTGCAGCAGGCCGTGGGCGCAACCTCAAAAGCTCCACGCTGGGCCATGGCGTATAAATACGAACCCGAACGCGCCGAGACACTGCTTAAGGCCATAACTGTACAGGTGGGCCGCACGGGTGTGCTCACTCCGGTAGCAGAACTGGAGCCCGTCTTCCTCTCGGGCTCGACCGTCTCCCGCGCCACGCTGCACAATGAGGAGGAAATTCAGCGCAAAGACATCCGGGTGGGCGATACCGTTATGATCGAAAAGGCCGGGGAAATCATCCCGGCGGTCATTGAAGTCGTGCTCGCCCGTAGGCCGGCGGATTCACAGGCCTTCAACTTCATGGAGCACATAGGCCATCAGTGCCCGTCCTGCCGAGCACCGGTGACGAAGGAGGAGGGTTTCGTCGCGTGGCGCTGCGCCAACTTTGCCTGCCCAGCGCGGGCGGCCACCCAGTTGAGGCACTTCTGCGCCCGTAAGATGCTGGATGTCGAAGGCGTGGGCGACATCGTCGCAGACAAACTGGGGGAGCGAGGCATGGTGCGCACGCCGCTCGATTTGTTCGATCTGACCGCGGACGATCTCGCCCCGCTCAACCTCGGCACAGACGAAGACCCTCGCGTCTTCGGTCCAAAGAATGCCGCCAAAGTGGTGGCTGCCTGTCAACGCTCCCGGGCCATGCCGCTGAACCGCTGGCTCTTCGCCATCGGCATCCCGGATGTTGGCGAAAGTGCCGCCCGAGAGCTTTCCCGCCTGCACCGGACCTTCGCCGAAGTCGCCGATTCGCCCATACTGAGTGAATTGGCCCAACTGAAGAAAGGCAAAGGTAAAGAGACCAGTGAAGTCCTTGCACCCTATCAAATCGCGCAGGAGGTTGGTCAGGTGGCGGCACAGAGTGTGCTGGACTTTTTCAATGGCCCCGGCGGTCAGGCCATGCTGGAGAAATTGCGCTCGCTGAGTATCGATCCGCAAAGCGACAATTACGCGCCCCTGCCCGCCACAGCAGCCACGGGCGGCGGCAGCAGTGCTCCCTTTTCCGGGACCACATGGGTCATTACCGGCACCCTCAGCGAACCGCGCCCCGTGTTTGAAGAGCTCATCCGCGCCAGAGGGGGCAAGACCTCCGGCAGCGTGAGCGCCAGAACCAGCTACCTCCTAGCCGGTGAAGAGGCCGGCAGCAAGCTCGACAAGGCCACTCAGTTTGGTGTAAAAGTGCTCAGCGAAGTGGAATTCCGCGCCATGCTCGACGCCGCACCTACGGTGGAAACTCCCGCTGCGCCTCCGCTCTCTGAGTCCAAAGAACAGCTGAACCTCTTCTAAACGCGGGCGCTAATTTTCCCCATGAAACTTCTCCCACTCCTCATCGCCTCCGGGGCACTCGCCGCGCTCGTAATTTCGTTGTCGAGGGCGACGCCCGCCGCTCCGCCGCATCCGCCTCCGCTTCCGAAAGTGATCGCGTTTGTGCATGCGAGGATTCATCCGGTTTCCTCCGCGCCCATCAATGACGCCACCCTCATTGTGAAAGCCGGGAAAGTTATTGCCATCGGTCCCTTCAGCAGCACTCCGGTGCCGAAGGGCGCAGCGGTCGTTGACTGCCAAGGCAAGGTGATCATTCCCGGTCTCATCTGCACCCACTCCCATATCGCTTCGCCCAGCGGCGGTGACATGTCATCGCCAATTCACCCTGAAGCCCGCGTGTTGGACAGCGTTGACGTGCGCGACAAATCCGTGGCCCGCGCCCGTGCCGGCGGGGTAACCGCCGTCAACATCATGTCCGGCTCCGGGCATCTCATTTCCGGCCAGACCATCTACCTCAAACTCCGCGAAGCCAATACGACCGAAGAAATGGCCATTCGGGACGCCGATGGCAAAATCATGGGCGGTCTGAAGATGGCCAATGGCACCAACAGTATCCGCGAGGCCCCCTTTCCCGGCACTCGCGGAAAATCCGCCGCGCTAGTCCGGCAGCAGTTTCTCAAAGCCCGGGACTATCAGCAGAAGCTCGCGGCCGCCGCCGCCGATCCCTCCAAAGCCCCGGAACGCGACCTTTCCATGGAATGCCTCGTCGAGGTGCTCGAAGGCAAACGCGTTGTTCATCACCACACCCACCGCGCCGATGACATTCTCACCGTGCTCCGGATGAAGGAGGAGTTCGGTTTCAAAGTCGTGCTGCATCACGTCTCCGACGCATGGCAGGTTGCCGACGAAATCGCCAGATCCGGTGCGGGCTGCTCGATTATCAACCTCGACTCTCCAGGTGGCAAACTGGAGGCGCGCGACATCGACTGGAAAAACGGGGCGGAACTCGTCAAACGCGGCGTAGTCACCGCCGTCCATACCGACGATCCCGTCACCGACTCACGCTGGTTCCTTCGCAGTGCCGCCCTCAGCGTGCGCGGGGGCATGAGTCCGGAAAATGCGCTTGAATCCGTCACCCTCGCCGGTGCCAAACTGATGGGCATCGACACCCGCACCGGCTCGCTGGAAGCTGGCAAAGATGCAGACTTCGCTCTCCTTTCCGGCGATCCGCTCAGCATTTACACGCGCGTCGAGCAAACATGGGTGGAGGGTGCAAAAGTTTTCGATGTCACCAACCCCGAGGACAAACTCATGGCCGAGGGCGGCTACGGCGCCGGCAATGCCGTGCTCAGCAGCACCTGCTGTTTCAGCAAGTAGGAGTCTCGATTCCCCGCAGAACGTGTAATGCAGTCATCCAGGCTGCCGTTCCGCAGCGCCTCCGGCCTGCCACGGCAATAGACCAGCAACTTAAGGCAGGTGCTCCTCCAGCCAATTTTCATGCATCAAATCGCGTGCATCCTGCCCATGGCGTTTCATAACTTAGGAGTATGAGCCGACGCTACTTCAACCCTCAGCACTTCGTCTTCTTACTGACGGCGGTCTTTATGGCGTGCTTTTTGATCTGGCCCGTCTGGGCGACGGTGAAAGAAGCCTTCTTGGATCCGAAGGGCGGATTCACCATGGCTTTTGTGAAGATGATCTTTGCCAATCCCATTTATCAGGAGGGGCTCTGGAATTCATTCAAGATGGCAGTGGGCACCACCATCGGCAGCATGATTCTTGCCCTGCCGCTGGCCGTGCTGGCCACTCGCTTCGATTTTCGCGGCAAGGTCATACTCACCAGCCTGCTGCTGGTGCCTTTAATTCTGCCGCCCTTTGTGGGCGTCATCGGGGTAAAGCAGATTCTGGGGCAGGACGGCGCACTGAATGCCCTGCTCATCCGCTTGGGGTTCATGGGCGCCGTGCATCCCATGGACTGGCTGGGCAGCGGACGCCTCACTGGCGTCATCATCATGAACAGCCTGCACCTTTACCCCATCCTCTATCTCAACATTACGGCCGCGCTTTCCAACCTTGATCCTGCGCTGGACGAAGCGGCAGAAAATCTGGGCTGCCCTCCATGGCGCCGGTTCCGCCGCGTGACTCTCCCTCTGGCCATGCCAGGAATCTTTGCGGGTGCCAGCATCGTCTTCATCTGGGGCTTCACAGAGTTAGGCGTGCCGCTCACGTTCGACTACCATCGCGTCACCAGCGTGCAAATCTTTGACGGCATCAAGGAAATGGGCGGCAATCCCCTGCCCTACGCCCTCGTGACTGTCATGGTGGGTTTTAGCGCCCTGTTCTTCCTCATCAGCAAATACGCCTTCGGGCGCCAGAATTATGCCGGCAGCGGCCGCGCGAGCATGGCCGCCAGCATGGTGAAACTCACCGGATGGCGAGGGTTTTGGGCCGCCAGCGGATTCATCACCGTCATTCTTATCGCCGTAATGCCGCACGCAGGAGTGTTCCTCACTGCCTGCGCCGGAGATTGGAACCGAACTATGCTGCCGAAAAGCCTAACGCTGGATCACTACCAGGATGCTCTCAGCCACAGCCTCACCGTGCCCAGTATTCAGAACAGCCTCCAATACGCCGGCATCGCCACCGTGCTCGCCTGCGTGCTCGGAGTCGCCATCTCATGGGTTTGTGTGCGTACGAGGCTGGCCGGCCGACACTTGCTGGATGCGCTGACCATGTTGCCCCTGGCGGTGCCCGGCATCGTCCTTGCATTTGGTTATCTCGCCATGACCAGGGACGGCCAGCCCTTCCACTGGCTCATCACCATGGGCGGCGGCGGACCCATGGTCCTGCTCATCATCGCCTACTGCATTCGCCGGCTGCCCTACGTCGTGCGCAGCGCCAGCGCCGGGCTCCAGCAGACCAGCGTCAGCCTCGAAGAAGCCGCTCAAAACCTCGGCTGCCCCCCGGGAAAAACCATTCTGAAGATCACCCTGCCGCTCATCGCCGGCAGCCTCATCGCCGGCAGCCTGCTCGCCTTCTCATTCTCTATGCTGGAAGTCAGCGACAGTATGATCATCGCCCAGCAACGGGAGCACTACCCCATCACCAAAACCATTTACGAACTCATCGGCAATCTCGGCAACGGCGAGGCCCTCGCCGCCGCCCTTGGGGTCTGGGCCATGATCTTTCTCACCATTACCCTCGTTGGCGCCAGCCTCATCTTAGGTAAAAAACTCGGCGCCCTCTTTCGCGTCTAAATCAGGAGAACGAATCGAAGTTCCATGGTTTAGTTCTGCTTGACCAGCATTTGTGTTACAGCGAGATCATGATTCTCGCATGCTTTTGGAGCGCCGGCGGATTCGGGCGCAGCCGGACGGATACGGTGGCGGTTCCATCGGCATTGGGGACTGTGCTGAGGCGCTCGACCGCTGCTTCGGTGGTATCCCATGCAGTCAAGTCGGAGGACACGTCGATCCGGTTAGCTAGTCCCGTAACATCCGTGCGGACGGTGAAGGTGAACTGGAGCGGAGTGCCGGCGGCGGCGGGCTGGAGGTTGATGGGGCTGCCGTCGGGTTTGAGCGGATCCAGTTTGAAGGCGAATTCCAGCAGGTTGCTCAGGCCATCGCTGTCAGGGTCCGCGGCGAGTGCCATGGATGACGACGCAGTGCCCGGCGGAAACTGCGTCGCGACCCACTCACCATACGCGGGAATGGCTGTCGTATTGGCCCCGCCGGACGTAACGCCGCGCAGGAGGTCGAACGAACCGGCACCGTCGGGATAACGCCCGAAGGTCATGCCTTCGGGAGCGACGGAGAACTCCACGCGGTCGGCAAAGCGCAACAGATTCCCGGCCGCGTCGGCCTCGACGAGAAAGACATCATCCCCGGCACTGTTCAGGCTGAACGGGATGAGAGCGCCGCTGTCGGCGGGATTGTTGAACTGATTCTCCGTCAGCACTATGTAGCCACCGGGAGCGAGGCTGGTGGGGACCGGCAGACGTGATGCTCGCGATTTCGCCGGCCGGCCGCGGATCTCCCGTTTCGGTCAGTTCACGCAGGCGCTGCTGCGATTCGCGTTTCGGTTTCGGTTTCGGCGATCAGTTGCCCGCAGCTGGCTGCGGTGGGGCCGGCTCACTGGCGAGTTGTTGCAGAGCCTTGCGCCATGCGGCGATGGAGTTCTTGAGGTTGGTTTGTTTGTCACCTTTGACGGCATAACACTGGAGTCCGACCGGACCCTTGAACCCCACTCTCCTGAGCACTTTTAAAAGGCGTAGCTGGGAAAAACCGCCCTGATCCAGGGGCATGATTAACCTGTTCCAATCTTTGCCATTCTCATCCGCTCCATTGGTGCTCACTGCAAATAGCCGATCCCCCGCCTTCTCGATAACGTTCTCTAGTTCTTCATGCTTCTCTCTTTTTAGGAAGTGACAGAGATTGAACATCACCCCGAGGTTCGGATGATTTACTTTGGCGATCAGATCCATCGCCTGGGGCATGGTCTCCACTCCGTTTCCAACGTGAGGGTAGAGGGCGACCTGAATGTTGAGCTTGGCGGCCATCTCCGCGGTTTGCCTGACGGCTTCCACAAGTTGAGGAGTAATCGGGCCCACGGTCAGCTCGATCATCGCCTTGCGGTTGGCCAGCGGCTCAACCACTTTGGAATCAATCGGCTTGTCTGTGACATTGAGATAGATGCTGAGCACCTCCAGCCCGGACTTCCCGTAGGTCTCCATCTGCTCCTTTAACTTGTCGCCGCCATGATTGACTTGGCTGACGCCATCAAACCCAAGGCTCTTGAGGGTCGCGGCATTCTCTGCCTCCGACCCGAAACTCACCCCGTTCTGAAAGGCGTAGAATTTCGGAGCGAACGCTCCCCCTTTTGCCTCCGCTGCACCTACGGTGCATAAACAAAGCAAAGCGAGGAAGATATATTTGAAAAGTTTCATGGTTATCAGATTGATTGTTTGTGACATCTTGCGCGGCCGCTTAAAGGTGTCCAGTGGAGACAAGATGGGGTGATTCAGATTTGCCCCGGCTCGCGGCGGGCCGCCGTTTCGGGCGGCAAGACTTGGACCTCATCACCTTCCTGCCGCCTGTTCCGCGCAGCGCAGCGCTGTGAACGGGCAGGTGTTCCGCTACGGCATGAGCGCGGGCGGGGTGACCAGCCTGGAGGTGAGCGAGGCCCTGCAGGCCATTCCCACCATCTCGCTCGTCATGGAGCAAGACGATTTCTCTTCCTCCGCCACCGGGATCTACTCCAATGCGATGCAACGCGGGCGAGACTGGGAACGCCCCGCCTCGATCGAGTTGATCAACGAGAACCGCCAGGGACTCGGGCAGTTCCAGATCGATTGCGGAGTGCGGATCCGGGGAGGCGCCAGCCGCGCCACCAACAACCCCAAGCACTCTTTCCGGCTTTTCTTCCGCGACGAGTACGGCGGTGTGCTGCGCTACCCCATCTTCCAGGAGGAGGGCCCCGGCCGCTTCGAAAACCTCGACCTGCGCACCTCGCAGAACTACTCGTGGGCTTGGCGCAACAACTTCCAGAACACCTTCCTGCGCGACATCTACGGGCGCGACACCCTGCGCGACATGGGCCAGCTCTACACCCGCAGCCGCTACTATCACCTTTACATCAACGGAGTATACTGGGGCCTCTTCATGAGCCAGGAGCGCTCCGAGGCCTCCTACGGGGAAACCTACCTCGGCGGCAGCGAGGACGACTATGATACCATCAAGGCCGCCGGCAACACCGCCAACTACACCACCGAGGCCGCCGACGGAGACATGAACGGCGCCTGGCGGGACCTCTGGGCGGCGGTGCGCGCTCTCCGCGCCGACCCCGCCGATGACGCCGCTTACTTCGCGCTCCAGGGACTCGGCCCGGACGGCCTCAGCCCGCACCCGGATCCGGCCGCCAACCCGGTCCTGTTCGACGTCGACAACCTCGCCGATTACATGCTCGCGATCTTCTTCACCGGCAGCTTCGACGGGCCGCTCGGTCACTGGGTTCGCGCCTCCAACAACTGGTTCGCGCTCCGTAATCGCACCGGCACCCACGGCTTCCAGTTTTTCGCGCACGACGGCGAGCACTCCATGGGAGCCCGCTCCGAAGGGGGCGAACTGGCGGGCGTCAGCGACGACCGGGTCGGACCGTTCGGCGACCTGTTCACCGATCGCCCCCCATCCGCCTTCGACCGCAGCAACCCGCAGTAGCTGCACGAGGACCTCGCCTGGAACGAGGAATATCGGCTCGCCTTCGCGGATCGCGTCCACCAGCACTGCTTCAACGGCGGGGCGCTGACCGACGACGCCGCCCTCGCTCGACACAACCTCCGCTATTCCCGGATCCGCACCGCGGTGCGCGCCGAGCTGGCCCGCTGGGGCGGGCAATTCACCTACCAGGACTGGATCGTGGCCCGCCACGACATCGTCGAGTTCCTCCGGATCGGATCCGATCTCAGATCGAGCGGGCCGGGTCGCGCCGCCTTCGTGGTCGATCTGCTGCGCACCTACAACCACGGGGGGCCCAAACCGCTCTACCCCCTGATCGATGCTCCCGTCTTCTCCGCCAACGGGGGCCGGGTGCCGGCCGGCTTCCAGCTGACGATCACCAACCCGAACGGGGCGGGAGAGATTCGCTACACGACGGACGGGTCCGATCCGCGCCTGGCCGGGGGAGCCGTCAACCAGTCTGCCGCCGTCGCGGCCGGGCCGGTGCCCTTGATCGCGAGCGGACCGGTCAAGGCGCGCGTGCTGGACAACGCGACCTCGACCTGGAGCGCCCTGAACGAGTTCGAGTTCATCGTGGGCGTTGCGGCCACCGCGGAGAACCTCGTGGTGTCCGAGATTCACTACAACCCGCTCGGTGCTGCGGAGGACGAGGAGTTCGTGGAGCTGCTCAACCTCTCCTCCACCGACACGATCGAGCTCACCGGTGTCGAGTTCACGGCCGGCATTGCCTTCGACTTCACCGGCAGCGACGTCACCCGGCTCGCTCCCGGGGCGCGGGTGATCGTGGTGGCCAATCGTCCCGCCTTCCTGGCACGCCATCCGCAGGTGTTGCCTGCCCTCATCGCCGGGGAGTACACCGGGAAGCTGGACAACTCCGGCGAGCGCCTCATGCTCGAGGATTCGGAGGGGGGGTCGATCAGGAATTTCGTCTACCGGGACGCCCTCCCGTGGCCCACCTCGGCCGACGGAAACGGATACAGCCTCGTCCTGAATTGCACCAGCGCCAATCCCGACCACAGTCTCGCGGTCAACTGGCGATCCCACCCGCCCCAGCACGGCGGCCCGATCGGCGCGGCGCAGATCAGTTTCCAGGTGCCGCCGTCAGGAGCCATCTACTACACCACTGACGGCTCGGACCCGCGCATCCCATCGACCGCCGGCGCGGAGACGACCCTGCTTGCCGAAGCGGTCGCCGCCAGCGGGCTGGTACCTTCGGCGACCAACGGCGGCTCCACGCTGACACTGCCCCAGTGGACGGGCGTCGCATCCCCGCCGAACGCTGCCTCGTGGACCACCGGCACGACGGGGATCGGCTACGAGACCAGCCCCGGTCCCTACGTCCCCCTCATCGGACTGGATGTCGGCGCGATGTTCAACGTCAACGCCTCTGCCTACCTGCGCGTCCCATTCAACATCCCGGACCAGGCGACACTCGATGCGATCGGCACGCTCACGCTACACATGAGATACGACGACGGGTTCATCGCCTACATCAACGGGACACGGGTCGCGGACATCAATGCGGTCGGGGCCGTGGGTTGGGATGCGCGTGCCAGCGGCGATCACCCCGACGCCCAGGCGGTAGATTTCCAGACCTTCAACATCACCGCCAACAAGGGGGCGCTACAGGTCGGCGCGAACCTGCTCGCTATCCACGCCCTCAACAACGGTATCGGCAGCAGCGACCTGCTGGCGATGCCGAAGCTCACCTACAGCAGTAGCAGCAACGCCGGGATTTCGCCGACCGCCCAGCTCTACACCGGCGCGTTCTCGTTGCCGAACTCTGCGGACCTTCGCGTGCGCACGCTCACCAGCGGCCAGTGGTCCGCGCTCAACGAGGCCGCGTTTTTGGTGGGCACGCCCGCCGGTCCCAGCAACACCGCGATCTCCGAAGTGATGTACAACCCGCCGGGGGGCAGCGAGGACCTGGAGTTCATCGAACTGGCGAACACTTCCGGCGGGCCGGTCGATTTCAGCCTGTTTTATTTTGGGACCGGCATCGACTTCACTGTCCCGATCGGCACCACCGTGCCAGCTGGCGGCTTTGTTCTGATCGTGGCCAACCAGGCCGCCTTCGAGGCTGCTCACGGCGCAGGTTTGCCAGTCATCGGAGAGTTTCAGAATGGCACCTCGCTCGACAACAACGGCGAGACCATCACGCTGCGCGCCGCCGACGGCTCGTTGATCGAAACCTTCCGCTACGAGGACGATGGCCAGTGGCCGGAGAGCCCGGACGGACTCGGGCCGAGCCTGACGCGCATCCTGCCACCGCGCGCTGCGCAATCTCCACACAGCTGGCGGCCCAGCGTCGCCGCGGGCGGCTCCCCCGGGACCTCCGACGCGATCTCCTTCAGTGGCGACCCGGACGCCGACAACGACAACGATCGCATCTCCGCCCTGCTCGAACACGCCCACGGCACCAGTGATGCTGCAGCGAACCCGAGCGCGCTGTTCAGCCTGCGCGTCATGCCGCTTTCCCTAACATTGCAACAAAACCTGGCCGCAGACGACATCGACTGGATCATCGAGGAGTCGTCCGATCTGAATCAGTGGACACCGGTCAGCACCCTCACGATATCGCGCACCGACAACCAGGATGGCACAGCATCGGTCGTGTACACCGGCCTGGCGGCGACCGGGCCAGACCGATTCTGGCGCGCCACGGCGCAGCTCAGGGAGTGACAGGTGGCCAGCAGCGTAGCAGCGGTTGGTTCCACAAAAAGACCGGCTTCAGCATGCTGACCGGTTCGACGCCCGTGAGCTTCATGTCGAGCCCCGGGCACGACAGGTCAGCCGGTTGTGGTCGATGCCCGGGCAGCCGAAAAGCTAGGGGATCGCCCGCAGGGTGAAGTAGCAGCGCAGTCCCTTCTTCACCGGCGCGTCGCCGAACAGCTGCGCGGTATCCGGGATTTCGATATCGTAGAGGCGATCCAGCCAGCCGTCGCCGCTGCCGAAATCCGTGAGGACGAGCGTCGCAGATTTCCGGTCCGATCCGATCTGCACCCGCCCGACCGCTCTGTCGCGGAGTTCGTGTTCAGGTGAGCCGTATCTGCCGGTATCGGTGTAGAACCATGACCGCACTTTGAAGGAGGACGCCAGCTGTGCGTCGCTGACTCCGGCGGCGAGCGGCTGCGTGAAATGCAGCACGAATCCCTCTTTGGCGGCGTTGGCCCGCAGGATGTCCGCGGGCACCGTGGTCCCATCGTAAACGATGCGCTGCAGGCTTGCTTCCTGCCCGCCCCACGCGCCCCAGCCCCGACCGGTCTGGCCGATGAGCAGGCTCCCGTCGGGCAGGAACACCGGGCGCATGACGCCGGACGCGAAGTAGCGCGCGAACGGGATCACGCAGCCCTGGTCGGCACCGTTGACCTTCTCGGTCACGACGCGGAACAGATTCGACAATGTCTGGTCACCGAGGAACATCTGCCTGCCGAAGGGGCCGAACTTTCCGCCCGTCAGGTCCCATGCCATGTTGCCCGGGGAGTTGGCGACCTTGCCGTGCGGCAGCCAGACCGCACCCTTGCGCATCTTGTCTTTCCACAGATCAAAATTCAGCTCCGGCGAGTCCGGCTTCATCTTGCCGGGCAGCGACACGAGACCAGAGAGGTGCCCGTAAAACTTCCCCTGCTCCAGCGGGACTACTTTGGACGATCCGACATACTCGCCCTGGTTCTCGGCGTACCACAGCCGCCCGTCGGGATCGATCCCGAAACCCGCCGGACTGCGCAATCCGGATGCGAAGGGTTCGAATTTCCCCTCCGGCGTGACGCGGCAGGCCCAGCCGCGATAGCCACCCATCGAGCCCATGAACGGCCCCCCGGCGCGCCATGACGTGCGCTCGTTCCCGCCATGGGAGAGATTCAGCGTGAAGTAGTAATTGCCCGCCGCATCGCGCACCGGCCCGTGCGCGTACTCGTGGTAGTTGCCGTGGAAACCGTAGTCGTCGCACACGGTCTCGAACGACTCGGCGCGCCCGTCGCCATCAGCATCGCTGAGGCGAGTCATCTCGGGCTTCTGCATCACCACAATGCGGTCGCCCTTGTCGTCCTCGATCCACACCCCGAGGCACTCGTAGGTTCCCTCGGCAAACAGCGACCACTTGCCATCGCGGATGCGCCACACGCCTGCCGTGCGGGTCGCCACCACGAGTGTCCCATCCTTGGCGACCGCCATGCCTGTCGGCTCGAACAACTGGTTGCGACCATAGAGGTCCTTCGGCGCCTCCCAGTTTTCCGTGCGATAGCCGGCGGGCACCTCGATGTTCTCGCGGCCTGCTTTGTTCGTGTTGGTCCGCAGTGGCTGCGGGCTCCAATCCTCGGCACGACTCGCAATTGGCCGCGCGGCCAGCCCGGCGGTCACGCGCGCCGAAAACCGGTATTCGCCGACCGGGTTCTCCGCGCCGATCAGCCAAATCCCATCCTTCAAAACTCCGCCATCCACCTTGATATCCGACAGCCCCTCGGTCGAGACCTTGAACTTCTGCGGCCCGGCCGGCGCGGTCATGCTGATCTCGATGCGTCCATCATCACCGAGCGTCACCCGTTGCGAAAACTTGTTCTGACCGACCCGAAAGCGGAACACCGGCCGGCCCGTGGCTGGCTCGATGCTGTAGCCGGAGAACTCAGCGTCCACGGATGCCAGCAGCTCTTGATCATCGCGATCCTCCCACAGCCATTTCTCCACCGCCTTATCGTCCAGCACGTCGGGTTCCTTGAATTCGAAATCGACCGCCTCGCCCGAGGGCAACAGTGGCTGCAGGATGCCCATACCACGGACAAAAACCTGGTTCCCCTGGCCGCGCGGCGAGCCCGGCTGGCCGCGGCCGGAACGCTCCGACTGCAAGTTCAAGAATCCGCCACCCCAAACGTTGCGCACCGCCAGAACGCGCGGGTCGAAAGTGAAGTTCATGCCGTTCGGCTCGCCTGCGTGGATCGCGCGGCCGCTCGACTCCCGCAGCGGCGCGCGGAAGACACGAGTACGCTTCGTCACCACGATCTCGTTGGCGATTTCGAGCGGGTCCTTCGGCACCTCCTTGCGCTCCTCCTTCACCATCACCTTCGGCGGACCAGTCTGCCCCGCGTCCGCCAGCGTTCTTACATAGTGCCAGACATACTCGAGCGCCTGGTCCGGAATCACCTCTTTGGCAAACTTGGGCATAATCTGCGGGAAGGCCTGGCCTTTGGTCGCACCGTCCTCCGCCACCGCCAGCGCGTCCCACGACTCGCGCACCGAACTCATGAAGTAGCTCTTGTCAGCCTTGACCTTGAGCCGTTCGCCGGCGCCCGGCTTCGCCACCTCGCGCTCGCGCGGCTCGTTCAGGAACAGCCCGAACAAGTTCGGCCCGCTGCGAACCGTCTGATCTCCTTTGGCCGTCGCGTGGCAGACAATACAGCCGTAGGTTTCGTACACCTTCTGCCCCTCCGCCACCGCGTCCACTTCATTCTGGGCCCAGGCCGCGGGGATGAGGGTGGAAATAGCAATAACAAAGGAGGCGACGGACGATGCGTTCTTCATGGCGAGACGCTGCAAGGTCTGTCCTCCGACCGCAAGTCGAAAGCACGATCCCCGCGACACGTGGCGACGGTTTCCTTTGGCTATCACCGACACCGGCCGTGCCGCTGTGGCCGTGGATGGCAGGGGCGGGGCGGGATGTATTCACGCAAAGCTGAAGAGTTCTGGCCTCTTACGAAGCTTGGGGATCATCGAACTCCCAGAGGCCTTTGAGCACGGGAGCGGCTGGGGCCGCGACGGGGGCGAGCAGGAATAGAAGGAGAGGAGCGCGCGACAGTTTCCTGGCGGGAGTGGGAAGCCGCCGCGATTTATTCAGCAAAGCGGTGTTCCCGTAAGCTTTGGCACCAGGTCGTTTGCGGTGAAACTGACGGCGCCTGCTGCTTCACCATTCATAACCAAATGCCTCCACCAGTGGGCGGAGCATTTCGAGATGAGGCTGCATCCAGCGTTCATACCTGCGCCAGCGGCCGATGGCACGGGCATGAACGGGTTCGCGCACGGCGAGGTAGCTGGGAGTGTGGACGACTTTCTCCGCGACCCGTTCGCGATACCCGAGCACGCCGTCATCCCATGGCAGCCCGAGGAATTCCACCGCGCGGCGGGCCTGCCCTGGCAGATCGGCGACAAGGTCTTCATAGCGCACTTCCAGCCAGCGGCCGGCGGGGAGCACGGTGCGGAGGTGGAGCCACGCGCCCATATCGAGAAGGTAGCGCCGAATGGTGTCCTCCCACGTCAGGAAGGACGCGCTGTTGGGATTGAGAGGGAGGTATTGAAAGTAGCAGCTCACCACGACATCGCGCGGATCCCGCAGAGCGACGAGACACCGGCTGTCGGGCAGCAGGCGGAGAATGCCGGGGATGAAGAGCGTGTGCGTAGGATTTTTGTCGATGTGCACGCGGCCGCCAACAGCCTCGTCGAGGCCCTCCTCCATGCGGTCGCGGTAGTGGCGGCGCAGCGTGTGGAGTTTGTCGGGACAGATGGCGTGGAGCGCCCCGATGGTGGGCGGCGTGAAGTCGCCGGCATCGCGCCAGAGCACGTTCAGAATGTCGCGGCCCAGCACCTGACGCTCTTCACTGCTGACAATGCCAGGATGAGCATCGAGCACATTCTCCAGCAGAGTGGTGCCGGAGCGGGGGAAGCCCAGCAGGTGCGCGGCCGGGCGCCCGAAGGCGGCGGCGGCATCGGCGGTCCATTCGCGGAGCATTTCAGGAGCGAGGGCGCGGCAGACGCGGTCCCATGCACCGAGCGACTGCATGGCGGCGCGTGACATCCCGGCGGCATGCGGGCGCAGCAGATCCTTGCCCCGCTCCAGCCGCTTCATCGCGACTGCGGCTTCGCCGGCACGGTCAGCCATTTCCGCCAGCATCACCCATGCTCGCGATTTTGTCGCCGGATGCGTGCGGGGGTACTGCACCACGCGGCGCAGGGCGGCCTCCGCACCTTCCGGCCGGCCCTGCTGCTGCCGCACGCGGGCACGGATGACGAGCGACTCCATGCAGTCCGGCGCGGCCTTCAATGCAGCGGCTGCTGCGTGATCCGCCTCCTCAAGGAGATGATGCCGCTCGCAGAGCACGGCGAGTTCCAGATGGCCCGCAGGATCACGTTTGCCGGGCCCCGCGGCATACCGGCGCAGCAGGGCAATGGCTTCTTCCTCGCGCTGACACATGCGCATGGTCTGACCGAGAAGCAGGAGCAGGTCAGGCCGGTCGCCGGCCAGTGCAGCGAGGCGGTCGAGCAGCTCTCGGGCGCGCCGGATGTGAAGGCGGTCGCCCAGCACGCGGGCGGCGTCCACGAGTGCATGGACGTTATTCGGGTGGCTCCCCGCGGCTTTGGTAAAGGCATCTTCCGCTTCGTCCCAGCGGCTCTGCGCCCAAAGCGCGCGGGCGTGCTGCAGTTCGGGCAGATCACTTTCATCCAGCGAGGCGGTGGCGGCGGGCATGATCCAATAGTGGAGAACAAGCGTACGGCGCGCCCTGAACAGTCAGGAGCGCGCCGCGCACGGTAATTTCAATCCCGGGTGATTCAACTGCGGCGGCGATGCAGGAGCAGGAGGCCCGCCAGCCCGCTCAGTGCCACTGTAGCCGGTTCCGGAATGGCTTCGATGCTGAGATTGATATTGTCAACGTAGCCGTCGATAGCCGTGCCCTCGGGCGTTTTGGTTTCAAAAATCGTGACGCTGATGCTTCGTGCCAGGGACGGAACAGTGCCGGCGAGCGAAATCACGCCCCACTCAACGGCATTGGCATATGTTCCGTTGTTCGCGCGGGGGAGCGCCGTGACTAAAGCTTCACTGCCGAGCACCAGCGGGCTGCCTATCGGGCCGCTGGCACCGTCGAGGAACTGAACGCTCAACTGAGCGAAGTCCAATTGATGGCGATAGGTGCTGAACTGCGCAGTGAGTTTGTCTCCTCCGTGGCACTTCTGACAGTGCGCCTCGAAAAAAGCCTGCACCGGCCCCGCCGCCGCCCGCGGTTTGTCGTCCTGTGCACCCGAATCCATCGCGCCGAATACGAACCACGCGGTAAGCGCGATGCTCGAACGGAGGAGTCGGGGACGTGGGCTACAGAACATGGTGGCAATATAAGCGGCTGCAGGAGAAATCAATAATCCCGGAAACAATGCCGGATTGAGTCCGGGTGGGGGGCAGGAGCGATAATGGTTAGGGTTGACTATGGAACAGCGGCGAGACCGATTTAGTTTGCGGGCTTCCTAACGAGAAGAGAAAACGTTTGAGGGAGGCGGCGGGTGATGTCGGGGGAGAGTTGGGGCAGTTTGTCCCAGAACATGTCGGGGTGTTCTTCAAAGCGCTCGATGATTAGTCCGGCGGTGATGAGGCTGTTGATGATGTCGCCAAGTTTCCACTGGCGCTCGTGCTTGAGGGACTGCTGTTCGGCGGGGAGGACGGAGGCGGGCGGGATGTAGGATTCGGGCCAGCCTTTGCTTTGATCGGGTTGGATGGAGAAGTAGTCTCCGAAGGGCGGGTTAGGGTCTATCTGGAGTGTAGAGGCGTTAGGGGTCCAGACCCAGTCGAGGGGGTGACCTTCGAAGATGTAGAGTTTCCCGCTAGGCTTGAGGAGGCGAGCGACAACCCCTGCCCAGGCGGTGATGTCCATGATCCAGCCAAGGGCACCGCGGCCAGTGTAGATGAGGTCGGCGGTGGCGTTGAGTTCGTCAGGGGCGCTCAATACATCGCAGCAGTGCCAGTGAGCGGGGGCTTGGAGGATGTCGGAGACTCGTTTTGCGGCAGCGATCATGCGGTCGCTGATGTCGAGGCCGATGACTTCTTTGGCTCCGAGTTTCCAAAGGGACATGGTGTCGCGACCGCCGGCGCACTGGAGGTGGATGGCGCGATGGCACCAGGCGGAGAGGTCGTTGAGGTAAGGGAGTTCGGGTGGACAGAAATTTGTTTTGCCTGACTGGAGAAAGGCGATGGTGTCGGCGATGTCGGCGTCGTATTTGGCGGCGGCTTCGTTCCAGGCGAGGCGGTTCATTTCGTGAAGCTGCGAAACCGATAAGCAGGTGGATTCAGTCATGGTTTGTCTCCTCCGTGGCACTTCTGACAGTGAGCCTCGAGAAATGGCTGCACCGGTCCCGCCGCCCGCGGTTTCTCGTCCTGCGCGCCCGCATCAATCGCGCCGAAAGCGAACCACGCGGCAAGCACGATGCTTGACCGGAGCAGGCGCGGACGTGGGCTTCTGAACATGGTGGCAATGTAACCGGTTGCAGGGGAAATCAACATTCCCGGGAACAATTCCTCGTCCTGGAATACACCTGACCCTCGCGGTCACAGGCTCGAAGCAACCCGCCGGAACGCAGCAAAATCCCGCTGCCACAATATATCTTGGCAAGGCGGGCAGGAGAAGTATGCTCATCGTCATTGGAACTTCACCATGAATAGCACTCGTATCGCCGTTCAGCCTTCAAAACGGTCACTTCGGAGGCTCGCGGCTGGTGCGCTTCGTCGTTCTGCCCGCGGAATTCGGCCTGGCACCACCCCTCTCTCCCCTCCCCCGTTCCGGATCCTCCAACGACGCCACCCGCAAAAAACAAATTCCTTTCAGGCATTCAGATCATTGAGCGCGTTCCAGAGCCTGCTGTCACCGGCCTCGCAGCCCTCGCCGGCCTCGCGCTGCTGCGCCGCCGGAGGTAATGCCGCGCCGACTTGCAGACCACCTTCAATCGAAGCCCGCCGGTGACCCCGGCGGGCTTTTTCGTGGACTCGAAATGGCTATTCCCTTCAGAACGAACCGCCCTGTGGCGCATTAAAAGAAACTTTTAGGAGTCAGCCGGCCAAGCCCGTGGCCCGTCGCTCCGAGACGGGTTAAGCAACACCTGCGACAGCAGGCACTTTTAACAGGATCACGCCACGCCCCCATTGGTGGAGAATCCCGGCTATCGCCGAATGAAGGCAACCCGTCCCGGAGCGACGGGCCACGGGCGTACTGGTCCTTGATGTGGAATCGTTCAGTGTCCACGTTCCAACGTGTCGGAATAGGCTCCGCGCCTCACATGAAAAAGTGGACACCGAACGACGAATTCTCTGGCACTCCCCGCCCGCGGTTTGGTAAGCTGCCGTCCATGCACCCATCCACCGTTTTCTGCTGTCTGCTCCTCTCCTGCGCCGCCCTCCGTGCGCAGGTGGTCATCAACGAGATCCACTACAATCCCGTGGAACTGCCGGCGTTCAACGCGGCGGGGGTTCCCGTGTTTCAGGGCACGTCCACGCCGGCGGACCTGACGGATGATGTTCACGAGTTCATCGAACTGCGGAATGCCGGCGGCAGCGCCGTCTCGCTGAGCGGCTGGCGGCTGTCGGGCGGCATCTCTTTCGACTTCACGGCCGCGGCGAGCATACCGGCAGGCGGGTTTCTGGTGGTGGCCAAAACTCCGGCGCGGATCACAGCCGTGTATCCCTCTGTCACGGCACCGCTGGGGCCGTGGACGGGCGGATTGAGCAATCGGGAAGAGACGGTGCAACTTCGCGACGGCGCGGGGAACATTATGGACTCGGTGTCCTACGAGTCGGATTTCCCGTGGCCGGGGAATGCCGACGGACTGGGCGCGGATCAGGATTTTACTCTCATCTCCCCTACCCCGTACCAATATAAAGGCTGCTCGCTGGAACGCGTGAGCGCGACGGCCAGCGGCAATGATCCGGCCAACTGGCTGGCCTCTCCGCTCGGCGGCACACCGACGCCAGGCGCGGCGAACACGGTGTCGCTGGCCGTGCCGAGGCCCGTCGCCACGACGGTGAGCGCGGTGCAGAACTCAGACGACGCACCGATCATACGGGCCACCCAACAGGTGCGCGTGGCCTGCTCATTCTCCAGCGGCCCCGTCCCGGCGGCGGTCGAGGTGCAGTATTGGGTGGATGACATCAATGCCTATGGCGAAACGAAGACGAGTGTGGCCATGATGCAGCAGCCGAACGGCCAGTGGACCGCGCTGGTGCCAGGGCGGCCGGACCGCACGGTGGTGCGCTATCGCATTCGCGCGGATCGCGGCGCGGGGCTGGAGGCCGTCTCGCCGCGCGCGGATGATCCCGCCATCGTGCCCGTGAGCCTCACGCAGCGCGAGGCATGGCACTCGTGGTTCGTCGCGCCGGCACGCTCGGGGCCCAATGAGTTCTACGATGTCTTTGTGAGCAGCGTGAATACGACCAGCGGCGCATTCAACGGCCTCAATGGACTCGCGGCGATGAATTACAACATCACGGGCAACCCCAAGCGGGTGACTTCCTCCGCCACCAGCGGCCTGCCCCGCGCGCTGCCGCACGTGCCCGCCACCGCGCAGCTCTGGAACGGCAGCGTGCCGTGCATCTTCGTGCATGACGGCGTGGTGCGCGATGCCCACCTTCGCTACCACGGCAGCCGATATAACCGCAGTGCCGGCCGCAATAGCTTCAAGCTCCGCTTCGCCGACAATCAGATATTCAACAAGGCCGACAGCGTCTTCATCACGGACAAGAACGACTATTTCACCGTCGCCCAGGGGATCATCAGCAATGCGGGCTTCCCCATGAGCCACACGCGCTGGATCTCGTGGCATCTGAACAACAACGGCGCCATCAACCGCCTTGAGCAGGGCGAGTACAACGGCGACCTCCTTGAGCAATATCACGACCGCATCGCGAAGCTGAATCCCGGCACGCCGAAGGAGGCGGTCGGCGAGTTCTACAAGTCCACAGGCACCATCGAAACGGGCGGCGAAGGACCGTACGGGCGCGGGGACTTCCGCGCGCTGCCCGCCGGCGGTCCGTGGACTGCCCTGGACCGCTACGCGTGGACCTATGCGCTCCAAAACCACGCATGGAAGGGATCGAAGCCCATCAAGGATCTCATCGACGGCATGTGGACGGCGCGCGGCGACAGCGGCACCGCTCCCAGGGCCACGCCAAACATGGCCGCGCTGCGCGCCTACTTCGACACCGTGGTGGATGTGGAGACGGAACTCTCCATCCTTTCCGTCATCACTTGGATGTGCCCGTGGGACGACACCACGCAGAATCATTTCATGTGGCGGCGGGCGAACGGAAAATGGTCGCAGACGCTGTGGGACATGGATGCGCTTTTCGGCAACGGCGATACCACCGGCACCAACTCATGGATTTACCTCGGCGAAAACGCCACGCCCCCGGCAGGCATTCTCGGCAACAACGGCCGCGGCCCGAACTTCTTCAAGGATTCGTTCTTCAAAGCCTACCGCACCGAATACAACAACCGGCTGTGGATCATGAACAACACGTTCCTCCACCCGGACAACATGAAGACCATGTTCTACCGCACGGTCGGTGGCACGCAGAACAACTACTACAACTTCATCAACGGCGTGAAAGCCGGCTTCTGCGAAGCGCGCTTTGCCAGCATCAACACGCAGCTTGGAAAGGCCGCCAACGGTTCGGACTTCACGCGTCCCGTGAAGCCGGTGACTACTTCGCCGAGCGGCGGAGCGACGGCGCTGCCGCCCGCGGTGCTGACCGGGAGCGCCTACACTCACTCCAGCGGTTCCACGGCTGGTGTGAATGCGCACGCGAAATCGAAGTGGGAGATCCGCACCGCCGCCGGCACGTGGCTGGAACCGGTTTTTGTCACCACCAGCACCACTAGCCTGACCACCCTGCCGATCCCGTTCGAGGAACTCACCTTCGGCACGCTCTACTTCTGGCGCGTTACTTATTATGATGGCCAAGATCATCCCTCGCTGCTCAGCGATGAAGCTTCGTTCGCCTTCGGCCCGCCGGTGGCCACCGGCACCACGCAGACCATTCTCGCACTGGATGCCGCGACGCTGTGGAAATACAACGCCACCGCCGCCTTCAATGACGACGCCTGGAAGCAGCCCGCCTACGACGATTCCGGGGCGGCGTGGCCTTCCGGCGCAGGTCCGCTGGGCTTTGAAACGTCAAATCCGCTGCCGGGAGGATTGCAGCCGATCCGCACTCCGCTGCCCGCGCCGAACAACACCACCACGGGCCGCATGACCATTTACTTCCGCAAGAAGTTCACCTGGTCCGGCGATGCCTCCACAGCCGACGTGAAGATCCGTCACTGGACGGACGATGGCGTGGTCTATTACCTTAACGGTACGAAGCTCACGGACTACAACATGGCGCAGTCGAAGACGACCTACAACTTCACCGACCTCGCCGCCTCAGCCAACGAATGCAGCGAGCAGTTCTATACATTCACCGCCGCCAATCGCGCCCTGCTCATCAACGGCGAGAACACGCTGGCCGCGGAAGTCCACCAGACACCGCTTCATTCCAATGGAGTCGGCAGCACCAGCAGCGATGTGGTCTTCGCCACGGAGATCATCGTCACCTTCCCGCCGGGCACCGCGCCGGTGAGCGATCTCGCCATCAATGAAGTCATGGCCGACAACCGTGGCGCGGTTTTCAGCGGCACCAGCACACCGGATTACATCGAACTGAAGAACAACGGGGCGACGACGCTCGATCTCAACGGCCACGGTCTGACGGACGACATTCTCGTGCCGCAGCGTTTTGTTTTTCCAGCTGGCACCATGATCGCCGCGGGCGAACGGCTCGTGGTGTGGTGCGATGACGAAACCAGCGCACCCGGACTCCATACAGGATTCGGCCTGGATAATGGCGGCCAGCGCATCGTGCTCACCAACGGTGGCGCCATCCGCGATTTCGTCGCCTTCGGGCCGCAGGTAGTGAATCTCAGCATCGGGCGCATCACCGACGGCACCGGCACCTTCGCGCTTACCCAGCCGACACCGGGTGCTGCGAATGTGGCCGTTGCCAGTCTCGGAGACGTGTCCAGCCTGCGCATCAACGAATGGATGGCGCGGCCCGGTCAGGGTGAAGACTGGTTTGAACTGCACAATACCGGCGGCGCCCCCGTCGCGCTCAGCGGACTTTGGCTGAGCGACACGCCGTCCACTCCGCAGATCACGCGCATTCCGTCGAACAGCTTCATCGGCGCGGGCGGCTTCGCGGACTTCACCGCCGATGGCTCCAACGACGGCACAAACCACGCCAACTTCCGCCTCGCCAGCGGCGGCGAGTCGCTGGTGCTGAGCAACGGCGCGGTGACCATTCACAGCGTTACCTTCGGTAGCCAGGCGCGCAATGTCTCCCTGGGCTGGCTGCCCGACGGCACCGGCGCGCTGACTTCCTTCCCAGCCACGCCGTCGAAAAACTACAGCAACTGGCTGCCCGCCACCGTGGTCATCAGCGAAGCGCTCGCCAACAGCACGCCGCCGCTCACCGACTACATCGAACTCCACAATCCCGGCGCCTCGCCCGCCGCCATCGGCGACTGGTGGTTGAGCGACGACCGTCAGTTGCGGCGCAAGTTCCAGATTCCCGCCGGCACGGTCATTCCCGCCGGAGGATTCCTCACGTTCACAGAGTCCCAGTTCGGAGCCGGCGCGGTCCCGTTCGCGCTCGGCAGCTCGGGCGATGAAATCGTGCTCACCGCAGTGGACGGCGGCGGCAACGACACCGGTCTCCGGGCGCAGGTCAGCTTCGGTGCCAGCGCGCCGGACGTTAGCTTCGGCCGCGTGGCTACCGCTACCGCACCGGAGTTCTGGGCGCAGACGGCGCGCACGATGAACGGCGTGAATCAGCGCCCGCTCACCACGCCGGTCGTCATCAACGAAATTCACTACCACCCGCCCGACATCGCGCTCGCGGACAACACGCGCGATGAATTCATCGAGCTTTGGAACGACACCGCCGCGCCCGTGGACATCAGCGGCTGGAAGCTCAAAGGCGACAGCGACTTCCTTTTCCCCGCCGGCACCGTCCTGCCCGCCGGCGGACGACTGCTCGTGCTCGGCTTCGATCCCGCGGCACCGTCCAATGCCACACTGCGCTCCGAATTCCTCGCTCAGTTTTCGCTCAGCCCCACCCAGCCACTGGCCGGTCCGTTCTCACCGAAGCTGCCGAACGACACCGCCAGCGTCGAACTCGCCAAACCCGGTACGCCCGCCGGCGGCGTCACGCCATTCATCCTCGTGGACAAAGTGGAATATGCCGACGACACGCCGTGGATTCCCGCAGCGGACGGCGGCGGCTTCTCTCTTCAGCGCATCAGTTGCTCGATCATCGGTAACGACCCCACCAACTGGTCTGCCGCCGCGCCCACTCCCGGCGCCCTGCATCCGGGCCAGATGTCGCCGGTGGATTCCGACTCCGACGGCATCCCGGACGCTTGGGAAACCGCCAACGGTCTCAGCAGCAGCAGCGCCACCGACGCCAGCACGGACAACGACGCCGACGGTGCCACCGCCCTCGAGGAATACCTCGCCGGCACCGACCCTGGCAACGCCTCCTCCGTCTTCCGCTACACCGCTACCTTCCCCATCGGTGCAACGTTGACGGTCCCACAAAATGCCGGGCGCACGCTGACCTTCCAATACAGCGCCGACCTCAAAACGTGGACCACCCTTGAAGTGCGCCCGCCCGTTCCTAGCCCCGGCACGGCCACCTTCATCGATCCTGCACCGTTTCCCGCGCGCCGGTGCTACCGAGTGTTGGTCAGTCCGTGATTACGCTTTACACACTAGATACACTCCGCACTTTTCGCCCGTGAAAATCTCGACATCGCTCTTTTGTCTCGTTTCGACTGCCGTCCTCGCCACCGCTGCGCCGGAGTCCCCGGCTAAGGCAGTCAAATTCAGCGTCCACTCCGGATATTTCGTCTCAAACAAGTTCGAGCCGGATGTGGCTACCTCGTTTGCTCTGATTGAAGACCAAGCTGGCTTCGACAAGATATTTGGCGCGGCCATGGTCATGCGGGACAAATCACATCGGATTCCTCCCGGTGCCTTTGCCAGCCATCAGGTGGCTGCTGTCATTCACCGGGGTAAGGACATGGTCACCTACACGGTGGAAAGCGTGACGCAGGAGGGAAAAAGCCTGTCCATCCGCTACACCACAAAGAGGGAAGCGTCCCAGACGGCGGAGTTTGCCTGTCCGCTCATCGTTTCCCTGCCAAAGGGTGCCTTTGAAACGGTTAGGTTCAGCGAAAACGGTAACGAAATCCGAAAAATAGAGATGGCACCGCCGCCACAGTTTCAGATCGAAAGCAAGGAACCAGGAACCGTCACAGCAAAAATTGAAAACGGCAGAACGCGTTTCGAAATCAAGGGCGGCAATGGGATCGGCAAGGCCACCATCCAAGGCCCAACGAAATCATGGCCGCAGGACACCGTCATCCGGGTTTATCTCAGTGGGCTGGAGCATTTTTCAATTTCAAATGGTAAGCTGAAGCTGGCAACGTCTGTGGCTAGCCACAGTGACCACCCGTCCTCGCTAACTTTATGGGAAAATGGCAAAGAAGGCCCGCCCTTGGATCAAAACAGCCCCTTCCGAATGGATATCAGGATGTTCGATGCGGACCACAAGCCCCTGAAGGCCCTCCCGCCAAAGGGAGGCTATTTCGAAATGTCAATCCCTAGGGCGCTGCTGGGAAATCCCGGCGCGCTGGCACTGGAGTGGATCGATTTTTATCGATAACGTTCGTTGGCACTTGCTTCCACGGTTAGGGGCCGCTACGGGACAATCGTAACCCGGTAGTGACGCCGCTGGGTCGCGGTGGTATCGGTGTAGGAGGTGATGCCGGTGCCGGAGGCGGACACGGTGGCCAAGGGGAACCACTGGGCCAAGTTCCCGCTGTATTCGACCACGTAGTTGCGCAGCGGGCGACTGACCCACCGGAGCGTCACGGTGCCGTTGCGAGGGTTGAGCGCCATTCCGTGCCACTTGAGACTGAACTCGTAGAAGCCAGGCGAGCCGCCGGTAGTCTCGCTGCTCAGCCAGTTGGCTGGATCGGCGTAGTTCCTGTCGGTATCGACGACCTGGAGGTTGTTCCCGGTGCCGTCGGCGGCCTGGGGCCACGGCGGATCGTCGTCGTAGCTGAAGTCGTGGATGACGTTGCCGTCCGGGTCGCGCAGGACGATCCGCTCGCCGTTGTTTGAAAGGCGGCCGCCGGGCCACTGCGCGATAATGACCGGTCCGCTGCCGAAGCGGGCGACGAACGCGGCGCTGTCGTTGGTGAGAATGCCGGACGCTCCGGGCTGGAGGATAAACGAGGGCAGGACGAGCGCATCGAAGGGAAGCCCGGCGTCGAAGCTCACCCCAGCCAAGTCGATCGGGACACCCCCGGTATTGGTCAACTCAATGAACTCGAGTTCGCTCCCGGGCGAGTCATTGTAAAGGATCTCCGTGATGCGTAGGCCGGCCAGATGATTGCTTGTCGTGTTCGGATCGATGAGCATGAAGTAGTCGAACTCAAAGCGAGCATTCCGCGCGATGTCGTTGGCGGCGAAGATTCCGCCCTTAGTCGCGGTCGATCCGGCGGCTACGGCGCGGGTGTGTGAGTTGATCCATTCCCCGGCCTTGCCTTGGCGGTCGAAGAGGAGCTGGTTCCCGAAACGGCGGACGCGGACGGTCGCCACATCCGTGACCCACGACAAGGTGGCCAGATCGGAGTAGGCTCCGCCAGTCGCACGTTTCACCCGGAGAAAATCGCCGTCCTCGATGCCAAACGCGTAACGCACGGTCGTGCCGGTCTCGACGAGTTCGACGATCATGCCGACCGTGAAGTCGCCCTGCTGCAGGCTGTCTAGTTCCAAATCAGTCTGGATCGACCAGTCGGTCGCGGACGGCAGGGGGCGCCAGAGAGCGGGATGGCTTGGCGCGGTCATAGTAAGAGGGCGAGCCTGGGCGTCTTCGACCTTGAGCACGAGTTTGCCGGGACGGTCATCGAGGGTGTAGGAGGCGATCGGGGAATCCCCGTCGCGCACCTCGAGATTCTGCGGCCTCCAATAGCTCTCGAGAACCTGATGCGAGAAGGAACTCCAGCCTGAGGCGGCGTAGACCGAGGCATCGCGGGAGACGCTCCTCTTCGCGGCAGCGCCGTCCGTTCCTGTGAGGGTGAAGGTGTAGATACCTGGCGCACTGAAGGTCGCCAAGGCGGCCGGACTGGTGGCGCCGGTGAACAGATTGCCGGTAACCGGGCTTACGCCCCAAGCGAAGGTAAGGGGCGTTCCCTCCAGGTCATAGCTCGTCGAGGAATCCATCATGAGACTCTGGCTGCGGGCGACATTCCACGAGCCGGGATCGGACACGATGTTGAGCACGGGCAGGGCGTTGCCGGTCTTGGTCACGGTGAAGAGTTCGCTCGCGATGACCTTGCCCGCGTAGTCGAGCGCCTCCACAGTAAGCGGATTTGCGCCCTGCCTGAGCTGAATCCCGGCCAAAGTCCAAGCGGTCTGCGTGGAGAAGCTGACGATACCCTCGGGATGCCCGACGACTCTCACGACGAACGTTTCCCAACCGCTGGTGCCCGCGAGGGTGATGGCATCGGTCGCGGTCGTGACGGACGAGCCATTGCCAGTCGTCACGTCGAAGAGGGCATTGAGCGCGGCGCCGATCTCCGATTGCGCGCGGGGGACGCGGTTGTTGTGCCAGCTAGTGTAGGTCGTCTCATTGGCCCCGTAGGAGGAGGAGGCTCCCTCCTCAAAGTCGAACCAAGCCTGCATCCGCGGGCCCGTCGCCGCGAAGTCGTTGATCATCTTGCCAATGTAGTGGTTAACCCGCTGGCGGACGTAGGGTTTGTCGAAGAAGTTCCGTACGCCCGCGAGGCCACCGATGAACTCCGAGCCAGCCCCCCCAAAGGTGAGGTCGGAATCCCACTGGATCAGCATGAATTTGCCGTCGCTGTGGCGGCGCAGGAAGTAGCCGTTCTTACCGCGGCTGCGGGTGAGGGTATCCCAGTCGTCGCACCAGCCGCGCACGACGGCGTTGGCGGCCATCATGTCGATATCCGCCATTCGCTCGATTTCCTCTCGAGTGAAGGAATTGCCTCCGACCTTCTCCATCCACGTCGTGAGCGAGGCGTAGTCATACTCCGTCTCGCGCGACCGCTTCACCCATTCGGAGTGGTAGCGCTCGGGCTCGTGGGTGCCCTTGAACGACCAGTCGGCGTCGCGTTGACCGCGGTCCCAGCCGTCGGTAAACCACCATTCATCGTCGATACGGTAGAGTTCACCCTGCTCGCCGTCGTCCCAGTTGCGTTTGAGGAAGTCATTCGCATTCGGCTCGACGTCCTCACGGAGCGCGGCTTCGCCGCCATTCACGATGACGCGGACGAATTCATTTTCGTTCGCGGCGTGGCCAAAAAGATAAAGCCAGTGACGTATGATGCGGTTGTGGTAGGCGGCCCCGCCTCCCGCGTCATTGTCCATGGCCCGTTTAGTGTAGCCCCGGAAACGCTTGTCGCCCGGCGATTTCCACTTCCCCTTGGAAACGTCGGCAGCGTCGGTGCGGGTCCACGGGCTTCCGCTCTTACGGAGTTCGCAGTTGTAGATGATGTCCTGCTCGTCGGAGATGAAGGTCGCGTTGAAATACTGGTTCGAGAGGCGCGGGAAATCGAAATCGCGGGCCGCGCTCTGGCCGGTCCCAGTGTTCAGCGAATTGACATCGTAGGCGGAAATGACGAAACGCTGCGTGCGCAGGTCGGTGGGAATGCCGCTGTTGTCCACGACCCACATCGCCGGCCAGACCGGAGCCTGTCCCGGCACGATCGAGGCTCCCCCCGCGCTATCCGCCCGAACGTAGAACTGCACGATTTGGTTGTCGCTCTGGTACTGGGTCATGGAGACGGAGTAAATCCCGTCGCCCGCGACTAGGTCTCCGCCGGTGCCCATGTCATTCATCGCGGTGACAGTGTAGGCTCCGGTATTGGCCGTGCCGCTATCCGCGCGGTGGTGGAGGTTTACCGAGGTGATCGGATTGGCCGAAGTGACCCGTGCGGTGACGACGACAGGAACGGAGGACGTCGGCACCGGTGGGCTATGGCGCAGCTCCGAAACCGCCGGAGCCGGAGCCCCAAGCAAGGCGCTGTTCGCCACGCCCGCGCTACCGAGATTCGGAGGCACCGGGATGTCGATGACCTCGCCGCAACTGCGATCCCAAGTGTTCACCACCAAGGTCGGCTTGCCGGAGATCCAGCGCGCCTCGCAGGTGAAGGTAAGGGTGTCATTCTGGTTCATTCCAATGACATCGATCTCGCAGCGGTTCGCCTTGTTGTCGCCATGGCCGCTGGAGATGACGTGGAACTCGCCGCCAACGGTATCGCTCGCGTGGTGGGTGCCCTGGCAAAGCCAGCCCTCGGTACCGTTTCCAGTGTGGGAAACGGTCGTGCCGCCGCCCGGCAGGAGATTGCCCGACCCCGCGCGGGTGAGCGTGACATTGCGCAGCGCGATATGGGCATCGCCGATGGCGAAGATGTGGAGTTCCTTGTAGTCGGTCGTGTTTCCCCGCGAATTGAGTTGGAGGTATTGATCGGTAAAGGTGAAGGTTCTCCAAATCGCTTTGCTGGATTCGTTGGATGCCTGCCAAGCGCTAGGCTTGGCATTGTCCATGTCAGGATGACGGAGTTCGAGACTGCTTCCCCTGCCGGCGGCCAGCAGCGGCCAGTCGCCTCCGGTGTGGTAATGCACCTCGTCCACCGTGTTGCCCCATTCATCGGCGATGCGGAAATATTCGCCGCTGTTTGAAAGGCTTCCCTCGTAGGGGCCTATCACGGTCGCTCCTGGGAAGGCAGTCGAGGTCAGCGCCGGGTTGGCGGCGATCACCAGAAAACCGCCCGGAGCGAGCGAGGTTCCCGGCGGAAAAGTGTAGGAAACCCCTTCCTCGATCGCCCAGCGCGTCAAGCTGACAGCCGCGGCGCCTTTGTTGAAAAGCTCGATGAATTCGCCGTCCCGATGCCCACTGAGCGGCTCGACCATGATCTCGTTGATGACGATGCTGGTGTTCCGGCTCGGATTGTTGGCGGCATCGCGACTCCCCGTCGCCGAGACGTAGAATGCGCCAGAGCCATCAGGAAATGCGGCCGTCTGTGCGCGACCGTTCGCGAGCGGGATTGCGTTGGCGGCAATGATCGCGTTCGAGGCGTTGGAGATGAAAAACTGGATCTCGTTGCCGGAGGCAGGAAACGCCGTGTTCCAACTGGCGAAGCCCTTGGCGCCCACGCTACCGGAGAGCGGAATCTTGTCCGAGAGATCAGGCATACTCGAAAGGAATAGCCCGTTGGTCGAGACCGAGGACGCGCCGATGTTGTGCAATTCCACCCAGTCCGCCGTGCCCGCCGTCGGATCGAAATGCACCTCATTAATCGTCAGGAACTTCCCGAGACCGCCCGAACTAGCGTTCGGCGCGTCGCGGGTCGATGAACTGAAGAGGAACCAGGAGCCACTCCCCTCCGGCTTTCGGCCAAGCGAGCGCCCGTCCAGCGGCATCGAGGAATTAATGGCGTTGGCCACCGTCGTCCCATTGGATCCGGTGAGATAGACGACGGTCTGGCTCGCGATCGCGAGGGAGGACTCGGTGAAGCCGACCGAGGCGAGACCCGAGGCTGGAAGGATCAGGCTGCCGGGAATCTGGAATTTCGTCAGATTGCCCGGCGTGTCACTGAGGTACCAGCCCCCGATATTGATCTCCGCCGCCGTGGGATTGTAGAACTCAACAAAGCCCTTTCCCGCAGCGGCCGGCTGCACCTCGTTGATGACGACGCTCGGCGTGTTCGGAGCAGAAATGCTCACCCGAGCTCCGAAAACGAAGTCCGAACTCCCTGTGCGATGCTGCTTGCCTGCGGCGGCGATGACATTGACCCCGTTGACGAGCGGGGCCGTGCTCACGGAGACCACCGCCGCTTCCTCAGTTGCGTCCGAAACGTTTCGGGTCGCGACCGCAGTATGCGTCGCCCCCGCCACTGTTCCTCTCCCGCCAACCCACGCGCCATTTAGCCAGAAGCCCGCTCCATCGTCATTGATCATGTCGATCGTTAGTGTCACTCCGGTGGTCGGACCATTGTAGGTAAATGATTTCCGGAAATAGTAGGTAAGCTGGGCCGCGTTCGTCGTCGCGGTCTGGATGCCGGGCGCAGGGAGTGCGGCGGTTTCGAAGCCATAAAGGCCTCCGTTGTTTCCGGCAGCCCCGATGAGCTTCCATCCCGGGTGGGAGTAGGTGTATGCCACGTCCTTCCATGTCGTCCCCAAGTCGGCCCCGGTATCATGCAAGTCCCATGTGTCCCCGAAGTTAATGTATGGAATTCCGATGCTCAAATTGACCTCGGGATTTGCGTACGGCTCCTCGGCACTGGCCGGATCTGACGAACCCGGCGTGCCACCCGGCGAGGGACTCGCGGCCCAGAGCCGGTAGTCGTCGATCTCGCGCGTGTCGTCCACGAGGATCAGACTATGGCCCGCTCCATCGGCCGCCACCGGCCAACGGTCCTTGTCGTTGTAGCGCACTGTGCAGCGGGTGACGCCGTTCTTGTCCTTTAGTGTCACACGCTCCCCGCTGTTGTCCAGGTTTCCCGTCCACGGGCCGAAGACACGGATCGCACCCGGAATGCCGTAGGCGGCCCGGAAGGTCGCAGGATCCGTCTCGCAGATCACGATCCGCTCGAAGGCCTTGAGGAACGTGTTCTGCGGATTTCCGGCGGAAAAATCGGGAAAATCAAAGTCGGCCCCATCCCGCAGGCGCCAAAGGGCGATGTCAAATGGCGTCGCGGTCAGGTTCTGAATCTCGACGTATTCGAACTTTCCCGCCGGTGGGTTATACATGATCTCGCTGACCGCGACTTGCTCGGATTTAAGCGAAGTGCTCAGGGCGGCCACGCAGAAGGCAGTGGAAACGAGGGATTGGAAGCGCAGCGGAGTTATAAGGAAGGAGATGAGTGAGTGCAATGGAACCGACAGGCGCGGACCCTTAAATTAAGCTTAGGCAAAATCGCTCTTCGAGGCAAGGAGGAAGTCGAGCAGACTAAGCGGAATGCCACACCTTCAAAGGCACCGCCGCACAAAGCCACAGAATTTCGCCGATTTTCGCTGGTCTTCCACAAGGGGATGGAGCAACACACGACTTCAATATACCCGCACATGAAAGTCATTTCCGCCGATCAAGTCCACGCCTCCCTGAGTTATCCTGCCCTGATTGACGCCCTCGGAGTGGCCTACGGCGGTGAGTTCAAAATGCCGCCGCGGCAGGTTTTCCTGTTGGATGACGACGAGACGAACCACGACGCCTTCGCCGTATTGCCCTCATGGGGCGGGGAGTTTATTGGGGTGAAGGCCTTCACCTATTTTCCCACCGCCACGGCGCCCTACAAGTCGCTCTACTCGCAGATCCTGTTGTTCGACCGCGCGCATGGCCAGCCGCTGGCGCTGGTCGATGGCACCTCGGTCACATTCTGGCGCACGGCAGGGATTTCCGGTTTGGCGACGCGTTTGCTCTCGCGTGAAAATTCCGAAACCATGCTGGTCCTCGGCACCGGAAATCTCTCGGCTTACATTATCAGGGCCAATGCGAGCGTGCGGCCTTTGAAGAAAATCATGGTCTGGGGACGCAACCGGGAGAGAGCCGATGCGGTGTGCGCGGCCGCGCGGGCGCAGCTCCCCCACATTGACTTTGTCGCGATCGAGGACCGGCAGTCGGCCTGCGCGGCGGCAGACATCATTGTTGCCGCGACCGGATCTCACGAACCACTGGTGCTGGGCGAATGGATTAAACCGGGCACCCACACCGACTTCATCGGCAACCACCATGCTACCAAGCGCGAGTGCGATACCGCCCTCGTCACCAAATCGAGGGTTTATGTGGACAGCTATGTCAACGCGATGAAGGAGGCCGGGGAAATCCTTGTGCCCATTAGCGAGGGGGTTTTCAAGAAGGAGGCCATTATCGCCGAACTGGCAGAGATGTGCAGCGGCCGCGCGAAGCTGCGAACGAGTGACGACGAGATCACCCTGTTTAAATCCATCGGCATGGCCCTAAGCGACCTCGTGGGCGCGGGCCTCGTATACAAGACGGCGGGCTGAGGGGCCGAGGAAAATAGCGGCCTGCAGAATACTCAGATTTCCGCAGACCTTTAGAAAGCTGCGACGGAGGATCTGCACACCCAAAAGGTGACGGTGTTCATCACCTCAACTCGTTCATCCTCTGCGTGAGTCTGCGCAATCTGTGGACGACACTTGTTCACTGCGGCCGTGTGGCGGCAGAATCGCGGACGATCTTCAGCGCGGCCTCCCGTTCCGCACCGGCAAGCGGCAGGCGTGGGGCGCGGACGGTTTCGGTGCCGTATCCCATCTCGGCGCAGGCGAGCTTGATATATTGCACCAGCTTCGGAGTCGAATCGAAGTGCAGCATCGGCATATACCAGCGGTAGATTTCCAGCCCGCGCTTCCAGTCCCCGGCTACTGCCGCATCCCACATCATGCGATTTTCCCGGGGAAAGGCATCGACGAGTCCGGATATCCATCCCTTACAGCCGAGCATGATGCTTTCCAGCGCCACGTCATCGAGCCCGGAGAAGATGATATAACGGTCACCGAGACGATTGAAGAGGTCGGTGATACGGCGGGTGTCGCCGGCGGCTTCCTTGATGCAGACGATTGTTTCCACATCAGCAAGGTCCGTAAACATGTCGGGCGTGAGGTCCACGCGATAAACC
This sequence comes from Akkermansia muciniphila, assembly GCA_945861415.1. Classification (GTDB taxonomy): domain Bacteria; phylum Verrucomicrobiota; class Verrucomicrobiia; order Verrucomicrobiales; family V1-33; genus V1-33. Next base: position 38,455 of record CAMAUV010000041.1, read on the forward strand.
GGCGGATTGTTATAGCACATGATCGGCAGGTCGGTGGCGGCAGCGACGGTGCGGAAATGGTTCACCGTCTCGCGGCGATCGGAATTATACACCATTCCGGGCATCACCATTAGGCCGTCCACTCCGGCACCGGCGGCGGCCCTTGCCGTGGCGCAGGCGTTGGCGGTAGTAAACTCGGCGACGCCCGTCAATAGAGGCACGCGGTCCTTGCAAACCTCCTTGGTCGCCTTCAGCACCTTCACCTTCTCATCCAACGAGAGCGAACAGTTCTCGCCGATTGTCCCGAGCATCACCAGGCCATGAATCCCCTCGTCCAGCAGTGCTTCGACATGCTTCTGCGTGGACGGCAGATCGAGGGTGAAGTCTTCGTGGAACTGGGTGGGGACGGCAGGATAAACGCCGTGCCAATCGATTTTCAGTGACATGATTCTAGAGATTTGGAGATGATTTTGAATGGTCGAGAAGCACAGGCCTCGCCAGAACGATAACGCCATCAAGCGTCCGCGGTGTCAAATGCGTTCGCTCCTGATTTTTATGGCCAAATACCAAAGTCCCGTTCATGAGTCTGGACGGCAAAGGGTGCGGTGCACAGATGGCAGCAGTCCGGGGATTTGTTACGGCAAGGACTGGTCTTCTTTGGGCCGACGCCCAGATCAAGACCCACATTGAGCATGATCCTATCGTCTCACAATTCCATCAGCGGATAGTATTGTTCGCTAAGTGTGCTCATGCGGCCTCCTGCCATGAATCCTTTTTCGTAATGCACAACATAACACGCCTTAGAGACGACAAAAAAGAGCCACTGCAACCCGAGTATCGCAGTGGCTCTGGAGATTGTCTAACCGACTAACGACGGCGGCGGGCGAGGAACAAGCCAGCCAGCGCGGCAAGGGTAACGCTGGCGGGTTCTGGAACCGGAGCGTGGCCCTCGAAAGTGACTTCGGCGATCTGCATCGAGTTGGCGGCAGAAGGATTTTTCACAGTGTCAAATACAATGAGGTAGGATGCGTAAGCCGTTTCGTTTGCCCAAGTGACCGGCGAGTGCGGACCGGTAAGTCGGGTGTCTGGGAGGGACAACCCTCCGCTGGCCAAGAGGGTCATGGAACCTGTAGCGTATGCGGTTCCCGCAGCGTTTACGGAAAGTAAGCTTGACGAACCATAGACTGAGTAGCTGGCAGGGTCGCGCTCTGGGGCATCGCCGGCTGTGTAGAAGGAAAGACCGTCGAGGGCCAAGCCAGCACTGCCTGCGGTTGGAGTGACTATTAGGCCGGTACCGGTTTTTCCGAAATTCAAATACTTGTTGTTGAAGTTGCCGTCGATAGCAAATCCGGGGGGCTCACCGTCTGGCCATCTGTTATCTCCACTAGCAGCCTGTCGGACTTAGCTCTGGCCTGAAAAACTTGGGGATTATGGGGTGCGGGTGGCCTGTGTGCCTGGATATTATAATGATGTTAGGGAGGGATCGCCTTGGCCCCCGGGCGCAGCTTGTGCCAACAAAGCACATGGCCGCGCGCTTTCAGAATATCGACCGTCAGACCGTGAT
>CAMAUV010000042.1 GCA_945861415.1 Akkermansia muciniphila
ACGCTGCGGACTTTTACCCGAACGAATCACCTGCACCAGCAGGGTATTCTCGTCCGGACTCAACTTGATAGCGATCGCGTGCCTCATGCAGACACACTGCCACACCAGTGTCAACTATATGTTACACTATTTTACGCGCACTACACTAGCGGCTTTCTTTTTGGTTTTAACTTGCGCCGGAGCTGCGATTCATTACCCGGCCATCATGCCGGACATGGCCATCGAAACCCGCTTCCGCCTCGCAGGGCACATCTGCATCGCCGGCATCGATGAAGCCGGGCGCGGCCCACTGGCAGGGCCGGTGACGGCCGCTGCGGTCATCCTACCGCCGGACTACTCCCACCCGGTATTAAACGACTCCAAGCAACTCAGTGCCCGGCAGCGGGAATTGCTCTACGAGGAAATGAGCTCCGACTCCCGCCTGCTCATAGCGAGCGCTTCAGCCACGGTGGGGGAAATCGACCGCCACAACATTCTGCGCGCTACCCATCTGGCCATGGAACGGGCCGTGCGGGCCCTTCGGGAGCGACCCGCCTTTTGCCTCATTGATGGACTGCCCGTGCCCCGGTTTCCCTTTCCCCATGAAGGAGTTGTCAAAGGCGACGCCCTTAGTCTCAGCATCGCCGCCGCCAGCATCATCGCCAAAGTGGAGCGCGACCGCAGCATGATGGCTGCGGCCGCGGAGTTTCCCCTTTACGCTTTCGAGCAGCACAAAGGCTACGGCACCGCGCTGCACCTTGAGCGCCTACGGCTCCACGGCCCCTGCCCGCTGCACCGCCGCTCCTTTGCTCCGGTGAGCCAACTCATGCTGGACTTGTAAGAGCTAATGCGCAGAGCCCATGGGAAACTGGGGGGCAAAATGCACCCGGGTTCATCCCTCTGCTAAAAACTGACTTCACTCGTTCGGCACGGAGCAGTTGCCCTCCGCATCGCCCGGTTGGGGTTGAACGAGGCGATCGCGCCATGTCACCGCGGGATCGCTCTTCATGGCCTCGCCGGTGCGGCCAGATGCGGACGGCAGCGAACTCGCCACCGCCATACGCGGCAGCCGGAGCCGCAGCAGGACCGCTGCCTGCGCGAACTGAGCCGCAGCCCCGTCCGGTGCGAGCGAGCGGGGCTTTTATAGCGGTGAGGATTATTGGCAGGAAGAGTGGGAATCCAGCGTTTCCTGTGCATAGCCAGAATTGCATAGCCTTCTCAATTATCGGATACTCTACCTCAATGAAGTCATTTCTCTCCCTTACAGCACTAGTCATCTGCGCCATGCCACTGCCCGCCGCGGTGGTGACCACTTTCGATGAAGCCTCGCTCCCCGCGGCGGTGCTGCTCGACATTCCGAATGCCGGTCTCGGCAACATCACGTTCGATGCGGTGAATGACGAACTCGATTTCACCGCCACGGGCAGTATTGACATGTGGGGCGCGCGGAATAATGCGCCTATCGCGTGGACGGCTATCCCACCAGGGCTAGCGATCGGCAGCGTGTGGACCGTGGAAACGGAGGTGCGCATCAATGACGCGGCGACCGGCACGCAGGTGGCGGGCATCACCTTCTACGGTGGTCCAAACGGGGCGCGGCCGGACATTTCCTTCGGGCTTGACGTGTGGGACGCGAACAACCGCGCGGTGCGGCTCCAGGGACTGGGCGACAATGATCCGAACACAGCGCTGACGGTGACCACGGCGGTGAATCGTGTCTTTCTCCGCGCCGTGGTGCAGGAGCAGGGCGAGACGGATACTTACAACTTTCACTACAAGCTGAATGCCGGCGATGCGTGGCTGCAAATCCCCGGCGTGGCGGTGAACTACCGGACGAGTTTCGCCAACTTGCGCGTGGGCCTCACTTACAAGACGGGCGGGGCGAAGGCAGGCGGGGCGTTCACGTTATTCAATGTCATAGACACCTCCAATCAGCCGCCATCAGTAACGGCGCATCCTGCAAACGTGACGGCAATCCTCGGCGGCATGGTGCAGTTATCGGTGGGGGCGACGGGCGCGACTTCTTATCAATGGCGGCGGAATACCGTAGACGTCTCTCCCGGTGGTAAGGCGGCTACGCTGGTGATTGATCCGGTGACGGCGGGGGACAATGGCGCGAGCTACGACTGCGTGGTAACGAACGCGCACGGCACTGCGACGAGTAATGCGGCGACGATCTCCACGGCGAGTGTGCCCTTGGGCAGCAACTACTATTCAAGTTCCGTGCAGGCGGAGCCGTCCATCTTTGCGTATTTCCCGGTGGATGGCAGTATGTCGCCCGTGGTGACGAATGTGAGGAAACCTGCCTTCAGCGGCACAATAAACGGCGACTCGGCGCACGATAGCAATGCGGCGAGGACCATCGGCGCGAAGAGTGTGACTTCGAATGCCGGCGGCTGGGTGAGCGTGACGAAGGACTCGCAGTGGGATTTTACAGACGGCAGCGGGACCATTGAGATGTGGGTTTATCAGAGCGCCCCCTCGGGCTATAACCCAAGCCTCATCGCTGTCCGCAATGACGGTGCAGGCGGCACGCGCTACAGTTTTCACGCCGATGCCGTGGGCGCAAAAGTCTGGTTCTTTAACGGGACCGGCGCGCCAACGTGGAATCTGAGCAGCAGCAGTATCGGGCGGCTCATGCATCTGGCCATTGTCATGGACAATGGTCAGGCCACCCTTTATGAAAATGGGGTCAGCCGCGGCACGGTCAATCAAACCCTCGGCGGCGGGTTGAACCTGCCCGCGCTAATTGGCTCCGCAGGGCCGAGTACTCAGGAATCTTTTCCCGGAAACATTGACGAGGTCGCACTTTACGCGGACCCGCTGCCGCAGTCTGCCATTACCGCCCACTACAATGCATGGCTGACTGCCACGGCGGGTAGCGCGCCCGTCTTTAACACCCACCCGGGCACACAGACGGTGAATGAGAACGGCAGCGCGACCTTTACGGTGGCCCTGAACAACGCCACAGGCGCGACCTACCGCTGGCAACGGAGCGGTGTGGACATCGCGGGCGCGACCGGCGCGAGCTACACGCTGACACCCGCCACGCTCGCGGACAACGGCGCAACTTTTCGCTGCATCGCCTACAATCCCTACGGCGGCGCGCTCTCGAACACAGGCACTCTCACGGTCAACGATACGAATCCTCCGGTGCTGCTCAGCGCCAGCGCGCCAGTCTCGGCATCGCAGGTGATCCTCACCTTCAATGAATCCGTGGAGCTCAGCTCCGCCATGTTCAGCATCGCGGGCGGCGCGGTGACGGGTGCTTTAGCCGGTCCGCTGCCGGGAATGGTGACGCTCACGGTTTCGGGCCTAGCGGAAGGCGCGGTCTATTCCGTGACCGTGAACAACGTGAGCGATCTCGCGGCAAATGTCCTCGCCACGGCGAGCACCGGATTCACCGCTGCGCCGCCGCCGGTGCCAGCACCCATCGAACTGATACGGCCCGCAGCGGAACCCATCGGTCCGGCGGCACGGCGCGGGCCGTTCGTGCTTTCAGAAATCCACTATCACCCTCGCGGCCGCGCCGACTTCAAGAACCTTGAGTTCATCGAGTTGTATAACACGCAGCCCTGGCAGGAGAATCTCACCGGTTTCCGTCTCACGGGCGAAGTGAGCTACGACTTTCCGGCGGGCACGACCATCGCTGCGGGCGCTCGACTCGTCATCGCCGCAGTGCCGGCGGATTTGATGAGCGTCTATTCCATTAGCGGCGTGCTCGGCCCCTGGACCGGCCCACTGAGCAACAGTGGCGGCCAAGTGCGGCTGCGCGATCATTCCAATGGTGTGGTCTTTGAAGTGGACTACGACGGCGGCCATCCTTGGCAGCCGGCCGCGGACGGAGCGGGGCATTCTCTCGTGCTGGCACGGCCCAGCTACGGCATGAATGATCCGAAGGCGTGGGACATCAGCTTCAATCTGGATGGCACGCCCGGTGCGGCAGAGCCGGGAACGGCGGATCCTTATCGCACGGTGCTCATCAATAAAATCATGGCGAGTGGCGTCGACCACATCGAATTGATCAACTACAGCACCAGTGCCGTGGACGTGAGTGGCTGCACGCTGAGCGATGACCGCGACCTCGCGAAGTTTGTCATTCCGCCCGGCACGATAATTCCCGCGGGTGGGCTGATAGGCTACGAGGAAGTGGAAACGGGATTTGGCCTCAAAGCAGGCGGTGACACGGTTTATTTCCGCGCGCCTGGCGCGCCCGGGCGCGTCCTTGACTGTCTGCGCTTTGGCCCGCAGCAATCGAACATTGCATGGGGCCGCTTCCCCGACGGCGCGGTCACGTTTCGATACCTCGATGAGGATCCCTCCGGCACGCTAGGCACGCTTCCCGAGGGCGCACTCGCGGTGATTTCTGAAATCCACTACAGCCCGCCAACGGGCAGCGCTCAGTTGCCGTTCGTGGAAATCACCGGCAGTGCGCTGCTCGACGTCAGCGGCTGGCGGCTCAGCGGCGGGGTTAGCTACACGATTCCCGCAGGCACCACGCTCGCCGCCAGCGGGCGGCTGGCTATCAATGCCTTCTCTGGCTCGCTCAATGGCGGCACCGGCGAACGGCTTCGCCTTGAAATGCCAATGGCTGATCCCGATGGCGCGGGGACAGTTTATTTCGTAGTGGATGAAGTCACCTACGGCACCGGCGGCCGATGGGGCCGCGACAGCGATGGCGGCGGCTCCTCACTGGAAAAGAGAGATCTCTCCACAGACGGACGCCTCGCATCCAATTGGGCCGAAAGCAGGGAACCCGGCGAACAGGGCTGGGTGACCATTCAGCAAACCGGCGTGATGGACAACGGCAGCGGCTCAGCCATCAATCGCTTGCATGTCATGATGCTCGGCGCGGGCGAGTGCCTCATTGATGACGTCGAGGTCTTTGTCGGGGCAGGCGCGAATGTGGTGACAAATCCCGGCTTTGAATCCGGCACCACAAGCTGGCTAATCCAGGGCACGCACGATGCGAGCACGGTGGAGTCGCCAGGCTTCAGCGGCGCGAGCGCCATGCACATTCGCGCGGCAGGCCGCGGCGACCTTGCGGGCAACCGGCTCAGCGTTCCGCTGACCACAACGCTCGCGGCGGGCGCGACGGCGACCATTCGCGCCAAAGTGAAATGGCTGCGCGGGCGTCCCGAGATTCTCCTTCGACTCGCCGGCGGGGTGCTGGAAGCCACCGGCAACATCCTCCCCGCGGGTTACACGCCCGGCACGCCTGGCGCATTGAATTCAACCACCGCCAACGCCGGCCCCGCCATCTTCGACGTGACGCACCGCCCGGTGCTTCCTCCCGCCGGCCAACCGGCCACCGTCTATGCGAAGCTCGCCGACCCCGGCGGCCTCGGCCTCGCGCTCCTGCGCTACCGGCTCGATCCTTCCGCTAAGCTCAATACCGTGGTGATGAGCTATCGCGGCGCCGGCATTTTCAGCGCCGAGATTCCGGCCCAGGTCGGCGGCACGCTCGCTGCGTTCACCATTGCCGCTTACGACATTACGGGTGTGGCCTCAGCATTCCCTGCCGATGGGAAAGAATGTCTCATCCGCTGGGGCGAGGGCAGCCCCGCCGGCAATCTAGGTAGTTACCGTCTGTGGATAACGCAGGCCACGCAGAACACCTGGTCCACGCGCGGCAAGAACAGCAACACGCCGCTCGACGTAACGATGGTCTACAACAACTTCCGTCCCATCTACAATGCGACGGCACAATACAGCGGCAGCCCATGGCACAGCGGCGGATTCAACAACCCAACGGGTAACAACTGCGACTACGACTGCACTGTGCCCGAAGACGACCGCCTGCTCGGCACCACGGATTTCATCTTCTCCGGCCCCGGCACGTTCGGCGATGATTTGAGCTTCATCCGCGAGCAGACCATCTGGTGGATCGCGCGGAAACTCGGCCTCCAAAGCATTCACCGCCGCTTCTGCCGTGTCTGGATCAATGGCGTTCAGCGGCAGACCGTCTTTGAAGACACCCAGCAGCCCAACGGCGACTGGATTGATGAATACTGGCCCGGCGACAATGACGGCAGCCTGCACAAGGCGCAGGACTGGATCGAATATGCCGACGACGGGACGAGCTTCGGTACCACCCTGCGCGCCCACATGACGAAAGCCACCACCACCGGCGGCGTGCACAAGAACGCCCGCTACCGCTATCAGTGGGCGCACCGCAGCGTCAACGACTCCGCCAACCACTGGACTCCACTCAATACGCTCATCGATGCTTTCGCCACCGGCGCAAGCGGGTCGGATGCCGCGTTCTTCAACGCCTTCAATCCGCTGGTGGATCAGGACTCGTGGGTGCGCGCGTTCGCCTTACAGCGCATCGCGGGTAACTGGGACACGTGGGGCTACACCTACGGTAAAAACATGTACATTTATAAGCCGACGCAAGGACCGTGGGCGATGACAGCGTGGGACATTGATTTCAGCTTCGGCCTGGTTGGCGACGCCCCGACCACCGGCCTTGAGGCCAGCACACAGGATCCCCTGGTTACCAAGTTCCGCACGCATCCCGCCTTTCGCCGATCCATGTGGTGCGCCTACCGCGAGGCCGTGGATGGGCCGATGTTGCCCGCTACGGTGAATGCGCACATTGACCGAATGGTCACTGGTCTCGCCGCCAACGGCATCACCTCGAATGTCTCACAGGTCACAGCGGTGAAAAACTACATCACCGCCCGGCGCGATTACATCATCACGCAACTCAACGGTGTCTATACCGGCATCACCTTCTCCCCCGCCACCAGCGGCCCTATCAATGACGCCGACGGCATCTACACGCTCACCGGCATGGCCCCGCCCGGCGTGAAGACCTTCCTCATCAACGGCGTGGACTACACGCCGACTTGGACCAGCCAGACCGCGTGGAGCCTGCAGCTCAACCTTTATTCGGCGGCGAACAATCTCACCATACAGGGCCTCGGTCTCAGAGGGAATGTTGTCGGCAGTTTCAACCTGACTATCAACGTCACCGGCCCACCACCGCTGCCTTCCGTGACCATCAACGAATGGATGGCCGAAAACAACAGCGACAACGGATTCGCCGACCCCGCCGACGGCAATTATGAAGACTGGTTCGAGCTGCACAATTCCGGCACCACGCCCGTGAACCTCGGCGGCTTCTTCCTGACCGACACCACGACTAACGTGAACCAGTTCCAAATCCCCGCAAACACCACTATCCCCGCCGGCGGCTGGCTACTCGTCTGGGCGGACGGTGAACCACTGCAAAACGGCGTCACGCCCAACCAACTGCACACCAATTTCCGCCTCAGCGGCGGAGGAGAACAACTAGCCCTCTACACTCCTGACGGCACTCTGGTAAATCTAGTCACTTTTGGCGCACAAACCGTCAACCAAAGCCAGGGCCGCTATCCCGACAGCGCCTCCGGCATTGTCTACCCAGTGCCAACACCCGGCAAACGCAACGCCCTGTCACCCGACATCATCGCCATCGTGGACGCCGGACCCGGCGTCAGCGGCGCGACCTACACCACCGAACCGACGCACGTTTACCAACTGGAAAGCACCACCGACCTCCTCAGCTGGACCAACTGGGGAGCCCCTGTTACTGCCAACGCCACGAACACCAGCGCCAATCTCCCCCGCAACGACACCCGCCGCTTCTGGCGCGCCCGGTTGATCCCATTACCTTAGTCCCAAGCAGAACCTCCACTTCGACTAGGGCATGTCTCCTTGCGCCCACAGCGCCAGCCAGCCATTTGCCGCAGCCCTCTTGCGAGGCTCCTGAGTCTTTTAAGCATCCAATCAACTAAGCCCCATAGTGTCACCCATTATGGGGCAAGCACCTCGCTCCCTACAGCCTCATCTCTCCCGCTCTCGGTGTAATTGTATTCTGAAGCAACGCGCCGGGAGAGGCCAAAATGCCCAGAGTGAGCCAAATTGTCCCGACTGCGGGTGCATTGTGACACTTTGACGCAGCTGGAATCACTGGAGAAATCAGCGGATGTATTAGTCAAATCGTTATTCGTAAACGACTTGCGACTATCCATGCCACGATGGCACGCGCATTGCATTACACCTTTGTATAAAACTAAAACCACCAACCAACTACTGATATGGGCAAGATTCTAGGCATCGACCTCGGCACCACCAATTCCTGCATGGCCATCATGGAAGGCGGGGAAGCTGTGGTGCTGGAAAACTCAGAAGGCGCGCGGACCACGCCGTCCGTTGTCGCTTTCACCAAAAATGGCGAGCGCGTCGTCGGCCAGGCCGCGAAACGCCAGGCTGTGACCAACGCGAAGAACACGGTTTTCTCCGCTAAGCGCTACATTGGCCGTAAATACTCCGAACTCACGGAGGCTGATAAAAACGTCCCCTATAAGCTGGTGGCTGCACCCAATGGCGACGCGCATATCGAAGTGGAAGTCGGTGGCGAAAAGAAAACCTACAGCCCGCAGGAAATCGCCGCGATGGTGCTCGGCAAGCTGAAGGCCGACGCGGAGACGAAACTCGGCGAAGCGATTACCGACGCGGTGATCACCGTTCCGGCTTACTTTAACGACTCGCAGCGCAATGCGACGAAGGCCGCAGGCGAAATCGCTGGGCTCAACGTTCGCCGCATCATCAACGAGCCGACCGCGGCTTCGCTCGCCTACGGTCTCGACAAGAAGAAGGACGAAAAGATCGCCGTGTATGACCTCGGCGGCGGCACGTTCGACATTAGCGTGCTTGATATCGGCGACGGCGTTTTTGAAGTGCTCGCCACGAACGGTGACACCCACCTCGGCGGGGATGACTGGGACAATCGCCTTATTGATTGTATCCTCGCGGAGTTCAAAGCCGACAGCGGCATGGATCTCAAACCCCAGCCGGACGCCATTCAGCGTATTAAAGAGGAAGCCGAGAAGGCAAAAATCGCCCTCAGCTCCAGCCAAAGCTACGACATCAACCTTCCCTTTATCACCGCCGATCAAACCGGCCCCAAGCACATCCAGAAGACGCTCACCCGCGCCAAGCTGGAGCAGCTTTGCGATGATCTCTTCGAGCGCACCGTTGCTCCGGTAAAGAAGTGTCTGGAGGATTCCAAAGTCGCCGCCAGCAACATCGACGAACTCGTGCTCGTGGGCGGCATGACCCGGATGCCGAAAGTCGTGGAAACCGCCAAGAAGCTCGGCGGCAAGCTCCCGAACCAAACGGTGAACCCGGATGAAGTCGTCGCTCTCGGCGCCGCCATTCAGGGCGGCGTGCTCCAAGGAGACGTGAAGGACATCCTTCTCCTCGATGTCACCCCGCTCACCCTCGCCATCGAGACCATGGGCGGCGTGGCCACCCCGATGATCCCGCGCAATACGACCATCCCGTTCAAAAAAACCGAGGTCTTCTCCACGGCCAGCGACAACCAGCCAGGCGTGGAAGTCTTGGTCACTCAAGGCGAGCGTCCGATGGCCCGCGACAACAAGCAACTCGGCACCTTCAAGCTCGACGGCATTGATCCCGCCCCGCGCGGCGTGCCACAGATTGAAGTGACTTTTGACATTGATGCCAACGGCATCCTCCACGTCGCCGCCAAGGACAAGAAGTCCGGCAAGGGCCAGCAAATCTCTATCAAAGGCTCCAGCGGCCTCAGCCAAGAGGAGATCGAGCGCGCCAAACGTGATGCCGAGCTCCACGCCGAAGAAGACCGGAAACGCAAGGAAGCCGCCGAAGCCAAGAACAAAGCCGAAGCACTCGTCTTCGAGGTAGAGAAACAAGTTGCCGAACTCGGCGATAAAGTTACCGCCGAGCAGAAAAAGCCCATTGAGGAGGAAATCCAAAAGGTTAAAGACGCAATCTCCGCCGGCGAAACTGACAAGATCAAAGTCGCTACCGACGAACTTGAGCGCCTCTTCAGCCAAGCTGCTGCTGCCGCTCAAGCTGCGGGCTTCAACCCCGGAGACATGGGCGGAGCCGCTCCACAATCCGAAGAAGGCAGCGCCAAGTCTGACGAGCCCAAGCAGGCCAAGGGCAAGGTCGTGGACGCTGAATTCGAAGTCGTCGACGAAAAGAAATAATCCCCAAAATTAATAACCTATCTTCCATGGCAACAAAACCCAAAACACAACCAAAAAAAGACACTACAATGGCAACCAAAATCCAACCACTCGGTCAACGCGTTCTCGTAAAGCGCACAGAAAGCGAAGATAAGTCCGCTGGCGGACTTTTCATTCCTGACACAGCTAAAGAGAAGCCCCAGGAGGCCAAAGTCGTGGCCCTCGGCACCGGCGGCAAGGACGACGAAGGCAAAGTCATCGAATTCACCGTTAAGGTGGGCGACCTCGTCCTCATCTCCAAATACGGCGGCACCGAAGTCAAAATCGACGGCACAGAGCATCTGCTCATCAACGAGTCCGACATTCTCGGCATTCTCAAGAAGTAACCCCGGCATCCCAGCCCAATCTTAAATCCTCAATCTTAAATCTAAAATTACCTTATGGCTAAACAACTCCAGTTCGACGAACCCGCCCGCCAACTCCTGCTTCGCGGCGTGGAAAAGATCGCCAGAGCGGTCAAAGCAACCCTCGGACCTTCGGGCCGCAATGTCATCCTCGACAAGAAATTTGGTAGCCCCACGATCACCAAAGACGGTGTGACGGTCGCCAAGGAAATCGAGCTTCCCTGCCCGTTTGAAAACATGGGCGCTCAGCTCGTGCGCGAAGTCTCCAGCAAGACTAGCGACATCGCCGGTGACGGCACCACGACCGCTACCGTTCTCGCCGAAGCCATCTATAAAGAGGGCCTTCGCAACGTGACCGCCGGCGCCAACCCCACCAGCCTGCAGCGCGGTATCATGAAGGCCACCGAGTGCCTCGTGGCCGAACTCGCGAGGATTTCTAGGCCCGTCAAAGGCACCAAGGAAATTGAGCAAGTCGCCACCGTTTCCGCCAACTGGGACAAGGAAGTGGGCAAGATTATTGCCGACGCCATGGACAAAGTGGGCAAGGACGGCACCATCACCGTTGAAGAAGCCAAGAGCATCGAAACCACCCTCGACGTGGTGGAAGGCATGCAGTTCGATAAGGGCTACCTCAGCCCCTATTTCGTGACCGATCCGGAAGCGATGACCGCCACCCTCGAAAGTGCTTTTATCCTCATTCACGAGAAGAAAGTGAGCAGCCTCAAGGACATGCTCCCGCTGCTCGAGAAAGTGGCCAAGAGCGGCAAGCCCCTCCTTATCATCGCTGAAGATGTGGAAGGCGAAGCGCTCGCCACGCTCGTGGTGAACAAACTCCGCGGAACTCTGAACGCTGTGGCCGTGAAAGCTCCAGGCTTCGGCGACCGCCGCAAGGCCATCCTCGAAGACATCGCCATCCTCACCGGCGGCAAGGTCATCACGGAAGAACTCGGCATCAAGCTCGAGAACGTGGACCTCGCCGACCTCGGCCGGGCCAAGCGCATCCTCATCGAAAAGGAAAATACCGTCATCGTGGAAGGCGGCGGCAAGAAGGCCGACATCAGCGGCCGCGTGGGCCAAATTAGGCGCCAGATCGATGAAACCACCAGCGACTACGACCGCGAGAAGCTCCAAGAGCGCCTCGCCAAGCTCGCCGGCGGTGTGGCCGTCATCCACGTGGGTGCCGCGACCGAAACCGAGATGAAGGAGAAGAAGGCCCGCGTCGAAGACGCCCTGCATGCTACCCGCGCAGCCGTTGAAGAAGGTATCGTCCCTGGCGGCGGCACCGCTCTGCTCCGCGCCCAAAAGGCTCTCGATACCCTCAAGCTCAAAGGTGACGAAGCCACCGGGGCCGACATCGTGCGCCGCGCTGTCGAAGCCCCCCTCCGCACGCTGGCCGCTAACGCCGGTGTCGAAGGTGCGCTCATCGTCGAGAAGGTCAAGAACGGCAAAGGCGGCGAAGGCTACAACGTCGCCACCGGCAAGTTCGAAGACCTCATCGCCTCCGGCGTTGTGGACCCGACGAAGGTCACCCGCAGCGCTCTGCAAAACGCCGCCTCCATCAGCGGTCTCCTCCTCACCACGGAATGTCTCATCACTGAGCTTCCCGAAGAGAAGAAGGCCGAAGCCGGCGGCCACGGCCACGACCACGGCGGCATGATGTAATGTAGCGTGGGCATCCCGCCCGCCCCCTAATACGAACCGCCCGGATCAGCAATGGTCCGGGCGGTTTTTTGCTTTAGCCGCGAGACGTGCCGGAGGGACAAACCGTGGGCGAGTGAATTCATATCCAGCACCAATCATCGGGAAAAACTGGGAACGTGCCAATACAAGACCGGCCCGCGCGTGGAGCAAAAGCGTGGATGCGACGTGGAGATCGAGCTTGTTGACCAGCGTTTCCTCGATGAGGCTGCGCAGGGCGGTATACTTGAAAATACTGCGCCAATAGAGATCACCGAGACTGCGCGTGGTTTTGCTGCTGCTGAGGCGAGAGACGGAAGGTGTGCCGACTCCTAGCCGCGTGAAGTTCGGGCCGACCTTGTAACTGGCGAGCAGAACGGAACGTGGACCTACTGGGTTTTCCCGGCCAAAGGCACCGCCGTCAATCAGCGCACCATAAGATCCCCTGACAAACGAAGTCGCTCATCCCGCCCAGCCAGCAGGGACCCCATTCTTAAGTGCGGAAGCCAGCGACAGCTCGCCGCATTCCCCCTTGCCTGAACTAGCCTGGAGGCGTTTTATGCAAAACAATTCATGCAAACAGTGGTGGCACCGACAGACCATCCGGACCGGCTCAAGGACGCCGTCTCCCAAGCGGTCGATTTATTGAAACGCGGCGAGTGCGTAGCGCTCCCCACGGAGACAGTGTATGGCCTTGCCGCAGATGCCATGAATCCGGAAGCGGTGGCCAAAATTTTCGCCGCCAAAGAGCGCCCGGCTTTCGATCCTCTAATTGTTCACCTTTCGCACCGGGACCGGCTGGAGGAGGTGGCGATGGTGCCGGAGGAGATTGCGAAAGATGTGGCTCGGATCACGGAACATTTCTGGCCCGGGCCGCTCACCCTTGTCCTGCCCAAGTCAGCCGCGGTGCCCGACTTGGTGACGTCCGGCCTGCCCACAGTGGCGGTGCGGATGAGTGCGAATCCAATTTTCCGCCGTGTGGTCACTAGCCTTGCTCAGCCGCTGGCGGCTCCGAGCGCCAACCGTTTCGGCCGTATCAGTCCCACTTCTGCTGCGGCAGTAGTCAAGGAACTGGACGGGCGCATTCCGCTGATCGTGGACGGCGGAGCGTGTCACGCGGGCATAGAGAGCACCATCATCAGCATCACCCCGCGCAAGGAGGGCAAGCCGCTCATTCGCGTGCTGCGGGCGGGACCGGTGACGAAAGAAGACCTGCAGCCGTTTGGTAAAGTGGAGTTCGCCAACCACCACACCGAAGCCGGTGAAAAGCCGGAGGTTCCCGGTCAAATGCCCAGCCACTACGCCCCGCGCACGCCGCTGCGGCTGCTGGAAAAGCCAGAGGATTTTCAGCCGGAAGAGGGAAAACGCTATGCTCTGCTCAGCTACCGCGGCGGCGAAGAGGACGGTTATCTTTTCCTGACCGACTGGCTGCAATCGCTGACGCTCAGTCCCGGCAGCGGCAAGCTTCCCGAGGCTGCGGTGCGCTTCTTCCACTGTCTGCGGGCGCTGGATGAGTGCGGCGCGGATGAAATCGTCGCTGAGCCCCTGCCGGAGCGAGGGATGGGAGTCGCCCTGATGGAGAAATTGCGGCGCGCGGCGGCGAAATGAAGGGTGAGGAAATGTCGAAGTCCGAAACAATGTCGAAATTTGAATATCGAAGCCCGAAGCGCGGGCATTCCGGTTCGTCTGGATCATCCCGGCACCGCGGACCCGCCTTTTCGTCATTCATTCTGGTTTTGTCATTCTGATTTCGTCATCTCCCCATGCCTCTGCACTTCTATAAAGAACCCCCTCCCGCCGGCCTTAAGCCAGCGCAGGAGGAAGAGAAAGGCGCCAGTGCCAAAGCCACGGGCATCGTGGCTCTCGCCATCATGTGCAGCCGGGTGCTTGGACTCATTCGCGACATGCTCTTCGCGGCACTGTTTCCGCAGGCTCTCCGGGACTGCTTCATCGTCGCCTTTCGGTTGCCGAATATGCTGCGCGACCTCTTCGCGGAAGGAGCGCTTAGCACGGCCTTCGTCACGGTTTTCGCGCAAAAGTTGAAATTGGAGGGCGAGAAGTCCGCGTGGGAACTGGCACACCGCGTGTTGAGCCTTGCGACAGTCTTCATGAGCGGCATGTCGATACTGGGCATCCTCGTGGCCCCTCTTCTCATCCCCATCATCGTCCACGGCTGGAAGGAGAACTTCGCGTGGAAAGTGGAGTTCACGGTGACGCTGACGCAGATCATGTATCCCTTCATCCTGATGGTTTCGCTGGCAGCGCTGCTCATGGGAATTTTGAACTCGCGGAAGATTTACGGTGTACCCGCCATGGCTAGCAGCTTCTTTAATATCGGGAGTATCATCGGCGGATGGTCGCTCGGCTGCCTGCTGGAGGGACAGTTCGGATTGACGGAAATGGGCTGGAAGGGCATGATCGGCTTCTCTATCGGCACCCTCATTGGAGGACTGGCGCAACTGGGCGTGCAAATTCCCTCGCTTTTTCGCACCGGCTGCGGCTTCAAGTTCACATGGGACTGGAAGCATCCGGACGTGACCCGCATACTGAAACTTATGTGGCCTTCCATCATCGCCGGGAGCGCAATCCAGGTGAGTGTTTTTTTAAATACCTACTTCGCCGGTCAGCTGGATGAGAAGAATGGTCCGCAGTCATGGCTGATGTATTCGTTTCGCCTGATGCAGCTTCCGCTGGGCGTGTTTGGCGTGGCCGTGGCCACCGTCACCCTACCCATACTCGCCCGGGTCACCACGGATGGCATCACCTCCGAATTCCGCGAAGCCTTGGGGCGCGGCAACCGACTGGTAGCCTTCCTGACGCTGCCAAGTGCCATCGGGCTCTTCATCCTCGCCCATCCCATCATCGCCGTGCTCTACGAACGCGGCCAGTTCGATGGATTGGAAACGGCGCAGACCGCCGGCGCGCTGCGGTGGTATGCGCTGGGGCTGATCTTCTACGCCCAAATCAAGGTCATCCAGCCCGCCTTCACCGCCATTAATCAGCGGATGCTCCCCATGTATGTATCACTCGCGGCCATGCTGCTCAATGTATTGCTGAACTCCCTCTTCGTATTCGTGCTGAAGAAGGATCACACATGGCTGGCCCTCACGACAGCGATCATGGCGCTCCTCAACTGGGGCGCGCTCTACGTCCTCCTCGCACGCAAGTCCGGTGGCATGGAAACCAGCGCGCTCCTGGATACGATCAAGCGCCTCCTGCCCGCCCTCGCGGCTTTAGGAGCAGTATGCTTCACGGCATGGCACTTCGTGATAGAACCCCGCTGGGCGGGCTCCGGATTCCTCTCCCGCTGCACCATGCTCGGTTTTGCCATCACCGCCGCCGGCAGCACCTACATGATGCTCGCACACCTGCTCCGGGTGGACGAGGCAGGGCTTTTCCTGAGGATTGTGCAGCGAAAGATCAAACGCTAACCTTTCCTCCGCTTGCGAAACGCAAAATCACCCGCGAGCAAGAACAGTTTTCCCGCCTTGCGCACCCGGACGAACGGCACACGTTTTCTCCGCTTTTCCCCTTCGCTCCCCCCTCAGCTTACACTTCACTCTAAACTCCACCAGACCGCCTCCATGAGCAGCACTACGCTCGACCAACCCGCCCCCAACGCCGGTTCCTCCGGCGACCACCACGCCCACGAAATCAGCAATGTGGTCATCCGCTTCGCCGGAAATTCGCAAGATGGCATCCAGTCGATCGGCGGATTCCTCGCACGCCTCGCGGGACGCACTAAACAGGACGTCATGACCTACATGACCATCCCGTCCACGATCAGCGGCGGCCCTTCCATTTTCCAAGTGCACATTGGCAGCGGTGAAGTGCTCAGCGCGGGTGATGACGCCGACTGGCTGGTGGCGTTCTATCAGCACAGCTACGACGATCACCTCAAGGCACTCCGCAAAGGCGGCTGGGTGCTCTATGATTCCGACCACGTGACCCCGAATCCCGAGGACAAGGACCACCGGTATCTCGCCGTTCCTTTCACCAACGCCACGGTGGAAGCCCTCGGCGGCACCGCCCGCGACAAGGGCAAGAACCTCTTTGTGCTCGGCCTCGTCAGTCAGATATTCAAACTAAACAAAGAAAAGCTCGTTGCCATTGTCGAGCGCCAGTTCGCGGGCAAGAAAGACGAAAGCATTCTGCGGAATGCCATGCTCGCCTTCGATACCGGATATGCCTACCAGGTGGGCGATGTGCTGGATGAGTCCTTCGAATTCAAACCAGGTCACCGCGACGAGGAAAACCGTCTCACCACAGATGGTAACCAGATGATGGTCTGTGGTCTGCTCGCTGCAGGCGTGCGCTACGGTGCCGGCTATCCCATCACTCCCTGGTCTCCGATCATGGAAAGCCTGCGCAGCGAACTGCCGCGCTACGGCGGGATTTTTGTGCAGACGGAGGATGAACTCGCCGCGATCAGCGCGGCCCTCGGTTTCTCCTACTCCGGCCACATCGCCATCACCGGCTCCTCCGGCCCTGGTCTCTCCCTGAAAATGGAGGCGCTCAGCTACGCTACGATGGCCGAGATTCCAGTCATCGTCATCAACGTCCAGCGCGGCGGCCCCAGCACAGGCTTGCCCACTAGCATGGAGCAGAGTGATCTGCTGCAGGCCATCTACGGCAGCCACGGGGACAGCCCGCGTGTCGTTCTCGCACCCTACAGCGTGGAAGACTGTTTCTACATCGCCATCGAAGCCTACCGCATCGCGAAGAAATACTCCACTCCTGTTATCATCCTTAGCGACCAAGCCCTCTCGAGTCGCATTGAGGCCTTCCCCGAGCCCAACCTTGATGAATGGATGACCGAGCCAAACCTCGACCTCACTCCCCGCGACGAGGCATGGAAGCCCTACCCGCTCGACACCGATGTGAACCACGCCCCGCCCGGCACAAAGATGCTCGGCGGCAAGTATCCCGTGATCTCCGGCCTTGAGCACGACGAATGGGGCCATCCGACCAGCAGTCCCAAACTGCACACCCAGATGACAAACCGCCGTCGCGAGAAGCTCAAACGCATGGCGGCGGAACTTGATGTGCCGGAAATCCATGGCGACCAGTCCGGCGAAGTTCTTCTTATCGGATGGGGCAGCAGCTACGGCCCAATCAAGGAAGCCGGCGACCGCCTCCGCGGCCAAGGCCGCAAGGTCGGCAGTATGGTCATGCGTCACCTCCACCCTATGGCCAACTCCCTTGAGAAAATATTTGCCGGCTACGAGCACGTGATCGTGGCGGAGGTGAACGATCAGGGTCTCTACGGCCACGGCCAGCTCACTACCCTGCTGCGCGCCCGCTACTGCGACCCCCGCATCCAGTCTATCACCAAGACGGACGGTCTCAGCTTCCAAGTGCGCGAAATCATCGCCGGGGTTGAAAAAGTCACCGGCGCAAAATAAGCTCCGCGTGCCATGACCACGCTCACTTCCCGGTTTTTCGGAAATCACCATTTAAGAGGCCGCGCTGTCTAATTGATTAACCTGCAACGGGTGGGAATCCTCTGCGCATCATGTCCGCAGTCTCTCAACGCGATATTCTGCTATCCTTTTTGCGCGAACTGAGGTCCGGCAGAAAACGTGACGGACGCGCAGTCATCGCCGAGGCCCGCGGCGGTGTGGTCGTTGCGCTGAGGAAGCAGTCCGAAAAATCCGCTGATATTGCCATCCCGCCTGGCAGTGGTGATCTCATTTCGGCTGCGGCGTATGGAGCGCAGGGATTCGCCTTCCTTACCAGCACGGGGAAGGTATTGCTGTGTACTGAGACACGACGCAGCGGAAGATTCCCACTAGTATAGGCCTCATTGACATTGACCGCCGGAGACCGGCGCTAAATGAAACCCATTCAGCCCGCGTCGAAGAAACCGGCGAAGGCGTTGCGGAGCTGCTGGTGCCATTTTTCCAGAAACCCTGCGCGCGCAGCAGCAGACTGGAGTGCGACCGAAGCATCACCGCAGCTGGCGAGGGTGGAGTCAATTCCCTCCATGGCGGCGCGCAGGAAATCGCGGGCGGATTCGATACGAGTAAGGGCGGATTCGATGGCTTCCTGCGCCTGCATTTCCTCTGCCGCGAGCATGGCGCGGGCGAGGGCGCTGCCTGCCTGCTGTTTACGCGACAGCACGGACTGCGCCTGCTGCACAGCGGCTCCCGTGAGCGAGAATAGATCCATCATTTCATCATCCATCACAGCCCCGGTGCGGGCAGCAGCGGTGGCGGGATAGAGGAGTTCCAGCAGGTGACGAAGACGCCGACACGGTGAGGAGAGCATGGCCTGCGCCTCATTGAGTGAGGTGAATCCAGCAGCGCGATCCGCTTTTTCCGATGCTTCTGCGTGGTCCGGATGCTGCGCGGCGCCAACTTTTTGAAAGGCCGAACGCACTTCCTCTGCGTCCATCGCCGCACGGCGGCAAAGTCCCAGCAGGGCGAAGGCATCCGTGCTCATCACGCGGCAAAACTTTCACCGCACGAGCAAGTAACGATAGCGTTAGGATTCTTCACCTTGAATCCGCCGCTCTGGAGGTCGTCGCTGTAGTCAAGTTCCGACCCGGTAACGAAGAGCGCGCTCTTTGGGTCGATAACGACGCGTACGCCACTGCTCTCCACCATGATGTCGCGGTCGCGGGGGCCATCCACGAGGTCCATCTTATACTGGAGTCCAGAGCACCCGCCGCCCACGACCGCCACCCGCAGCGCCCCGTGCTCCGCACGGCCCTGTTTTTGCAGGAGCGAGAGGAGCTTAGAGGAAGCGTCCGGCATCAGTTTGATGAGGCGTTCGCTGCCGGATTTATAGGTAACGGCAGGGCGCGCCGGGCTGGTGGGGGATTCGGTCATTAGATCAATGGGCGACGGAAAAATCTTTCGGCGCACCTGCGAACACTGTGGATGCATCTGCCGCCGCGTCAACCCGTGCGCAGGCGGCACATTTTTCACACGCAGGCAGAAAAGATTCCTTGCCGGAAGCACCGTCTTGATTTAATCAACAAACTGATATGCGTGGCTAACTCCGGCGCCTCCAAATACCATTTCTCACAACACTCATTAATAGTCACCGCTCCTTAACAAATATGAGCCAGCCTTCCGAAAATCCCTCCGCACGCAGCGGTCGCCTGCTCCTTGGTTCCCTAGCCGCAACTCTTTGTTTTCTGGGGATTTCTGAGACCGAGAACATCCACCTCACAGCGAATAATAATGGTCTCAAGAGTAATATCGTGGAGCTTGGCAAAAAGCTCGACGCAGAAACAGAACTCGCCACCCGCCTCGGCAGCCAGTTGAATGATGCGAATAAGGAAAACGTTGCGCTTAACTCGACTTTGGGGGAACGCAATGCGACGATCACGAAGAACGTAAAGCAAATCCAGGACCTCACGCGGGAGCTCAAAGATACCGGCGATAGGCTCACCAAAACCGAAGCCGATCTCATGGCCGGATTAGGACGTGAAAAGAACCTGAATGAGCAACTGACGCTGGCTGGTCGCCGTGAAACTGCGCTGAAGGCAGAGATCGCCGCCGCAGGCAAGCGCGAGGAGTCGCTGAAGTCCACCGTCGTCAGCCTCGAAAAGGCTCAGGTCGACCTCAATGCCGCATTTGAAACCCGCGGTAAGCAACTCGCCGATGGAGAGAACCGCGAGACGGCGCTGAAAGGCAATGTCGGCACCCTCGAAAAAGAGAAGGCCGACCTCAATGTGGCCATCACGGCGCGCTCTGCTGAAATCGCAGAACTAAAGAAAGGGCTGGACGAATTAAACAAGGTCTACGCTGCTCAGCAGGAAATGAATAACTCGCTGGCCAAAGAGAAAACGGATCTCATGTCCAGCCGCGAAGCGATGCAAAAGCAGATCAACGATCTGAACGAGCGCCTCAAATCTCTTTCCGGGCAAAACGAACAGCAAAAGGGTGCTATGGAGCAACTCAAAGAGGAGAAGAGCGCGCTGATCGCTGAGCAGAAGAAACTCACTTCCCTCGCAGACAATCTCACCAATCAGCAAAAGAGCGCTATGACTGAACGTGAGCAGCTCAGCGGGGCCTGCACTGAACTAGTTACCCGGTTGGAGAATCTCACCAGCAAAGTGGAGTCGCTCGAAAAGGAGTTTGTGGTATTCCGCAATCCGGGTGCCGCCGTGCCTCAGCCTTAATCATCCGGTTTTCGCAACGCCTATTTGGACGAAAGCTGTCAGCTTCAAGGAAATTCTGTGATATAGGCGAATAAACTCGTCCGTAAGTCGGCGCCCGCAGCCAGAGAATCTGGCAGGAATGCCCGGCGGTAGGGGGGGGGACTCGGATTTCTACAGAGAGAATACCCGCCACTAGAACCTATTCGCGGACCCTTCGCATCTTGGCTCCGACCATGATCAGTTTCTCGTCGATATTTTCGTAGCCGCGGTCGATGTGGTAAAGGCGGTTCACGGCAGTTTCGCCCTTGGCCATAAGGCCGGCGAGCACGAGAGCCGCGCTGGCACGGAGGTCGCTCGCCATAACAGGTGCGCCTGTCAGGTGATCCACTCCTGTGATGATCGCCGTGGGTCCTTCGAGAGTGATTTTCGCCCCCATGCGGTTCAACTCCGGAGCATGCATGAAGCGCTGCGGAAAAATGGTTTCGGTGATCACACTGATACCGGGCACGTTGGCATAGAGGGCCGTAAACTGCGCCTGCATGTCCGTTGGAAACCCAGGATACGGCTCGGTGCGAATATCCCCACCCCGGGGACTTGCAGCACGGGAGACGGTGACACTATCACTGGTGACCTCCACGGGATATCCGCTGTCCGTGAGCGATTTAAGGAAGGCAGTCATGTGGGCCGGGTTGCAGCGCTTCACGGTGAGGCGCTTGCCCGCGATGGCACCGGCGATGATGAAAGTGCCGGCCTCGATGCGGTCGGGAATCACGGTATGTTCAGCACCTTGTAATTCCTTGACTCCTTCGATGACGATGCGGCGGGTGCCCGCGCCTTCGATTTTGGCCCCCATGGCTTTGAGGAAATGAGCCAGATCCTTCACCTCCGGTTCCATCGCAGCCCCTTCGATTACGGTAGTGCCCTTGGTCAGCACGGCGGCCATCATCAGGTTATCGGTTCCGAGCACGGTGGATCCATGTTTGCCGCGCATATTGATTTCTCGGTCGCCCATTCCGTCCTGAGCTTTCACATATATGCTGCCGCCCTCCACTTTAATATCCGCTCCAAGTTGCTCCAACCCCCGCAGGTGCAAATCCACCGGTCGGTCCCCGATGACGCAGCCTCCAGGAAGGGAGACGTTGGCTACACCCGTGCGCGCAAGGAGCGGTCCCATGACGCAAATGCTGGCGCGCATCTTGCGCACCAGTTCGTAAGGGGCTTCGCTGATGACTTTCTCCGCCTCGACTTCCACCGTTCCGCTGGCACGCTCCACATGGGCGCCAAGTGCGGCAAGGATTTGGACCATGTAATTGGTGTCACTGAGGTCGGGCACCCGGCGAATGACACAACGGTCGCGGGTGAGCAAGGTGGCCGCGAGGATGGGAAGCGCTGAGTTTTTGGAGCCACTGGTATAGATATCACCTTCGAGTTCGGAGCCGCCAGTGACGAGGAGTTTGTCCATAAGGGTGTGAAAGAGTTGGGTCGCAGGGAGAAGCAGTGATTGCGCCCGCAGAAGTTACGGGGCAAGGAGGAAGTGACAGCGGCGAGCACTTCAGAAAGACTCCGCAAACATGGCGACTGAAATCGCGCGGGTCAGGCGTAAATTCACATTGCAACATGCACTGCGGAAACACACACTTCACCAGCACCCGGCGCGACTTCCTTCAGCACGCCGGTGGTGGATTTGGCACGCTGGCGCTATCGCACCTGCTGGTGCTCTACAGCCGACGCGGCGCAGTTGCCGCATTTTGCAGCGAAAGCTAAAAGCGTCATCTTCCTCTTCATGGAAGGCGGGCCGAGCCACATTGATCTCTTCGATCCCAAACCCTTACTTAATCAACTGGCGGGCCAGCGCATCCCGGACAGCTATAATCGCGTCATCACGGCGATGGGCGAGTTCAATTCCCCTCTTCTGGGCTGCCAGCGCAAGTGGAAACAGCACGGTCAGGGCGGCACATGGGTGAGCGACTGGCTGCCGCACACCGCCACCTGTGTGGACGATATCGCCGTCATCCGCTCCTGCTGGGCGGATGGCGTGAACCATTCCTCCGGCGTCTGCCAGATGAACACCGACAGCACTCTGGGCGGGCGGCCGTCGTTGGGAAGCTGGGTTAGTTATGGTCTAGGCACGGCGAACAATGACCTGCCAGCATTCGTGGTCATGAAGGACAATTCATCACCGGTCATCAACGGTCCACGCAACTCGAGCGCCGGTTTCATGCCCGCGGGGTGGCAGGGTGTGCGTATCATACCGGGCAGCCAACCCATTGCCAATCTCCGCGCGCCCGCCGCGGTGACCGATGCACGCCAGCGGGCGAAGCTTGCATTCCTCGACCGCATGAACCGCCGCTATGCCGAGGAACATCCGGAGAACAGCGAACTGGAAGCCCGTATCGCCACCTACGAACTCGCCTTCCGAATGCAGGCATCCGCGCCGGAAGCGGTGGACCTCACTACAGAAACCGCCGCCACCCAGTCGCTCTACGGCGTGGACGAAAAAGAGACAGAGACCTTCGGTCGCATGTGCCTCCTGTCGCGGCGCATGGTGGAACGCGGAGTGCGTTTTGTGCAGCTCTACAGTGGCGCAGGCAGCAAATGGGATGCTCATTCCAGAATGGAATCCAATCACAGCGGGCTTTGCAAAGCCACGGACAAACCCATCGCCGGACTGCTCAAGGACCTGAAGAGCCGGGGACTGCTGGACGAGACACTCGTCGTCTGGGGCGGCGAATTTGGACGTACACCACAGAGTGAAAAAGGCGACGGCCGCGACCATAACCCATGGGGTTTTACCATGTGGATGGCCGGCGGTGGCGTGAAAGGCGGCCAGACTATCGGCTCCACAGATGACCTCGGCCTCTTTGCTGTCGAGGACCGCCTGCACGTCCACGACTTTCACGCCACGATTTTGCACGCGCTCGGCATTGGCAACATGGAGCTAGTCTATAAATACAAAGGCCGCCCAGAGCGCCCGACCCTGAATGAAGGTGCAGCCATCAAAAAAATGTTCACCTGATTTCAGCGCCCCCCCTGCTGGACAATCTCAGCGAGCGCCCTTCTTACGCGCTTCCTCAGAGTTCCCGCCGCCACCGGTTCCTTTATGGTATTCTTTCCGCAGGCCTGATGCAGCACATTGGCCAAAGCGAGCAGGTCCCTCAATCCGGCCTGACACTTCGGGTGCAGGCGCGGGCGCAGGGATGCCAGTTCCGCTGCCGCTGATGAAAACACCGACGGTACCGATGGCCGGAGGGCCACATCCAGCGGGTAGCGCTTACGGTTCCCACTGAGCAACGGATCGGCAATCTGATTGATCAATTTGAGCGAACCCATGAGCGACAGATGACGGGGCATCGACTGCCTGGCGATGCGCAGCAAAATGTCAGCATTCGCATGCTGCGGGTGTACGGAAGTGATGCTCTCGAGAGCGGCGATAACTTCCGGCGTGCGAAGCCGGGCGAGTCTATCCTGCGCGGCCAGCAGGCTCGCCGCCACCTGTTTAAAAGCAGCAAAGGACTCCGCCAGTTTTCCTGCGCGCTCTGCGTGGGCTACGGCCATCACATCCGCCAGAGTGCCCGCACGCATCACCGTCAGTCGCGTGAGCAGAGTCCACTGTGAGGGCCGGGCCAGCAGCCAGTCCTCAATGTCAAGCATACCCTGCTTCGGCAGCACCAGTATGGCACCCGGTTCTGTCTCCGCGACGGCCCTAATAACCTCATCGGCCTGAAGAGAACCGGTGAAGATGCCCTCGCGGTCGATGCCGCCGGCAATGAAACAACGGGCATCCAGCTCCTGACTGGATAGCATGGAATCCAGCACCACGCCCATACCCGTGAAAGCCTGCGGCACTAGGCCCCCACGCACATCCGCCGAAAACGCGAACTCAACACGCCAGCCCTCCGGCCACACATCGTGCCGGCGGAGCAGCATATCCCTTAAGGCGAGGAACCTCGCTTCCATTTCGTCCTTTAGCCACTTCTGCTTGCTATCCTGCATATGCTCCACCAAGGAACTAGGCAGCGTCGCCTGCAGTTTCTGTCCCTCCTTCCCTTTTCCGGCTTGGGCGCTCACGGTGAAGGTGACGGGTCTTCCCTGTTCGAGACCCGTGACAAATTTGACGCTGCCGGACATGATCTTCAATTCCAGAGCCTCCCATAAAGGAGGCTCTGCATCCGCCGGCCCGGGCCATATGACAGTGGTGCCGTAGGTGAAAAGAGAAGTCTCTTTTTCCCGTAATGGGTCCAACCGGCGGGCGAGGTCAAGGAGCAGATACGCCAAACGATGCGCGGCATTTTCCTTCAACTCCAACAGTTCCCGGGCCGCGCCGATCAGCCGATCGGCCACAATTGCCGTCGTGGGAGTAATCTCCACCGGCACTGGTGCCGGACGCAGGCCGCGGGCATACTGGCCATTGGAAATGTGTCCCATCGGATTCCCGCGATCCAGTCGCAGCACCACACCCAGAGCCTGCGACCGTAGGGTAGCGGTTACAGTGGCGGTGTCGGGCAGATTACGGACCACCAGCAGCAGGTCATGCACCAGAGAATCCAGCAACGCTGCGTCCATTCTGAGTTCCGCGGCATCGAACAAGTCCGTCCGCAAATCCGGCCGCTTCCAGACTAAACGCACATCCTCTGGCGACACGCTCCCAAGCGCCTGCGCTTGGAGCGGCACAGTCGCGGCCAAAAAGAAAAACCATCGGCGCATCTGCATTTTCAATTCAGTGCATAATTAACCGCAGCAACACCCGCGCCGGCTTCCCCGGCAAAGGCAAAATTCCGCGAAGAACAGGCAACCCTGACAAATGCCGCCCCTTTATTTCGGAGGATAGATCAAAAACGGAGCGCGGCGCCGGCGGAACTCCTCCGCCGCGCCGGAGTAGAGATTGACCGTTTCACTGACTGACGCTCCCGCTGCTATCGATGCCTGCACTTTTGGCTCCAGCAGCAGCTTTGAAACTGGCTCCAGCTTGAAGGTGCCTTTGTGCAGCCGCTGCAGCGCGGTGGCGACGGCGACCCCCGTGCGCACGCTGTCAACTTTGGCCCGGTCTTTCACACTGAGACGGATACCGCGGCATTGCTCACCTTTAAAGACGCTGGCGTGGGGGGTGACCGATGCGGGCTCAATTTTAAGGCCGGGCAGTCGCTCGGCGACAAGGGCGGCTGCGAGTTTTTCTGCATCCACCCACGGGGCTCCTATGAACTGAAAGGGGCTGCCGGTGCCGCGACCCACGGAGACATTGCAAAACTCAACGAGCGCGACTCCGGGATAGAGCGTAGCGGCATCAAGACTGCGCATGTTAGGGGATGGGTTTACCCATTCGAGCCCGGCAGCAGCGAGGTCGTGGCTGCGGTCCCATCCTTCCAAAGGGATCACCGCGAGATCAAGCTTGAGCATTAATTCAGCGACGAAGAGGCGCGCCAGTTCACCCGCGGTCATGCCGTGGCGCAGAGGGATGCGGTGACAGGCGACAAAGGTCAGTGCGCCCACGGGCAGGGGGCCGTCGATGGTATTGCCGTTGATGGGATTCACGCGATCGAGAACAATAAAGCGCTTACCCGCGGCCGAAGCGGCTTTCATGCATTCCAGCATAGTCGAAACGTAAGTGTAAAAGCGGCAGCCGGCATCCTGAATATCAAAGACGAGGGTATCGATTTCCTTCAATTGCGCCGGCATGGGGCGGCGCGTCTTTCCGTAAAGACTGTAGACGGGCAGTCCGGTTTTGGCATCCGTTGTGTCGGCAATGCCGTCTCGGTCCTCCTCCCCGCGGATACCGTGCTCCGGACTGAAGAGGCAGACGAGCTTCGGATCTCTGGCTCCAGCAAGTGCGTCAATGGTAGTGACGCCCTCCTGAGTGAGGCCGGTATGATTGGTGATAAGCCCCACCTTCAATCCACGAAGTTGTGCAAAGCCGTCGGACACGAGGACATCGACCCCATTCTTCACCCGGCAGCGTAGGGCGCGCCGCGGTGTGACAGAAACTTTACGCTTACTCACCCTCATGGCCTCCGCAGCGAAGGTGCCCACCTGGAAGCGTAGCGTGCGCAGGCTGGTAATGTCGGCGGGGTGGTTGCGGTTTGTGAGAAGGATGACGAAGGCGGAGGTCACCGGATCAATGAGAAAAGCCGTGCCAGTCCAACCGGTGTGAGAGTAGCTGGCCGCGCTGAAGCCGGGGCCTTTAATGTCAGTGTAGGTGCTCTGAATATCCCATCCCAGCGCACGCTGAATGCCTCCAGGCAGGGCTAAG
This sequence comes from Akkermansia muciniphila, assembly GCA_945861415.1. Classification (GTDB taxonomy): domain Bacteria; phylum Verrucomicrobiota; class Verrucomicrobiia; order Verrucomicrobiales; family V1-33; genus V1-33. Next base: position 26,422 of record CAMAUV010000042.1, read on the forward strand.
GGTTTGATCATTAGCGGCAGGGTGGCTGGGTGCAGAATTTTTTGCCCCGAGGGGGTGGCGCCGCCGTTGAGCATCATGCGGCAGAAAATAGCGATGTCTTTTGCCGTGGTGAAAACTCCTGCATGTCCCGCCACACCACCCATCCTCCGGCAGGTAGGATCGTGCACCACACCGTGCACCAAGGTGTCGCCCTCCCGCGAAGTCGGTGCGATGCGGTCGAGTTTGCTGCGCGAGGGCTGATACCCGGTATCCTTCATGCCGAGCGGGCGAAAAATTCGGCCGGCAGCAAAGTCGCTGATCATGATGCCGCTGATACGGCGCACAATCTCGCCGAGCAGAATGAAGTTGATATCACTGTAGAGGAATTTAGCGCCCGGGGGATTCAGCAGGGGTTCGGCCGCGGCGGCAGCGACGCCTTCCTTGTAGCCGCTCCACACCCGCTCGCGCGGGATGCCGGAACGCGTGCCGCTGGTGTGAGTGAGCAGTTGGTAAACGGTCACAGTTTCCTTGCCGCCAGCAGTGAAGTCCGGGATGAGGGTGCTCACGGGGGTTTGCAGCGAGAACTTACCCTCCTGCACAAGTAGCATAACCGAAGGCGCCGTGGCGAGAACTTTGGTGAGCGAGGCCGAGTCGAAGATCGTATCGGCCTTCATCGGCGCCGTGCGCGGATCAATCATTCGATTGCCAAAGGCCTCGCAAACCGATGTCTTGCCGCGTTCCATCCATACAACGCCCCCGGGAATCGTACGGTCTGTGATGGCCGCATCCATGGCGGCGCGGATGGCCGTGACCTTCTCCTCATCGAAGGCGGCGCGAACGCGAGCGGGCAGCAGCATGGCAAGCAGAAGGAGTAGGGCGGAAAATCGCATGTTCCGCCTCTATCCACCATCGCTGGAGATTCCAACCCTGACTTTTGCGCATGCAAGGATGCGACAGAACTAGCCATTAATTCCAGCGCACCCTACTTGCCGCAGGCTTTTAGGATGGCCGCGGCGAGTCCGGGGATATCGTGCTGTTTGGCCTCGATGTGGGGCTTGTGGCCGACGACTTTGAGGGCGGCGGTGGTCACGGGGCCGATGCTGGCGATTTTGATGCCGGAGGGCAGGGGGAGATTGAGGGCGAAAAAATTCTCCACGGCACTGCTGCTGGCAAAAGTAAGCACGTCGGCGCCTTCTTCGCGGAAGCGGGCGTGCGCGCCGGTGGGGTCCTCTGTCTCGGGGACAGTGCGATAGGCGATGGCTTCGTCTACGATGGCTCCATGCTCCGTGAGCGCGGTCACAATGACATCGCGGGCATCCTCGGGGCGCACCCATAGGACGCTTTGGTTTTCGAGACTTCCGACGTGGGCGATGAGTTCCTTTACAAGGGATTCAGCGACGGACTTTTCCGGGACGAACTCGGCGCTGAGGTGGTAGTCTTTGAGCTTCTTCTCGGTGCCTGGGCCGATGCAGACGAACTTTGCGCCGCCCACGTCACGGGCGTCTTTGTAGAGCTTGAAGAACATGTCGAAGAATGCCTCTACGCCGTTGGGACTGGTGAAGAGGATCCATTCGTACTTGTGGCAGTCCTGCACGAGTTGGCCGAATTCCATCATGCTTCGCGGCGGCTCGGTGCGGATAGTGGGTAGCTCAAAAACATCGGCTCCAAGGGAGCGGAGCTGGCGGCTGAGGTCGCCAGCCTGCTGGCGGGTGCGGGTGACGACGATGCGCTGGCCGTAAAGCGGGCGGCGCTCGAACCAGCACAGCTTTTCCCGCAGGCCGACGACACCGCCAATTATACAGACGGCAGGGGGCTTAAAACCGCGGGCGGCGACAAGATCGGCGATGGTAGCAAGCGTGCCGGTGAGCACTTCCTGCCGCGGAGTGGTGGCCCAGCGAACGAGGGCAACGGGTGTGTCCGATGCAGCTCCGTGTTCCACGAGTTTGCCTGCAAGAATACCGATGCGACCCACGCCCATGAGCATGATCCGCGTTCCGGGGGTGCTAGCGAGCTGGGCAAAGTCGAGGGAGCTTTCCTCCTTGGTAGGATCTTCGTGGCCGGTGAAAATAGTGAGCTGCGAGCAGTGGTCGCGGTGGGTGACGGGGATGCCGGCATAGCCCGGGCCGGCGATAGTGCTGGAAATTCCGTGAACAACTTCCCATGCACACCCGGCTGCTTCCAGCTCCTCAGCTTCTTCGCCGCCGCGACCGAAGACATACGGATCTCCACCTTTCAGGCGGGTTACAGTGTGCCCAGTTTTCACTTTCTCGATGAGCAGGGAGTTGATCTTGTCCTGCGTGAGGGTGTGCTGATCAGCCTGCTTCCCAACGTAGATGATCTCGACACCGGGCTGGGCCCACGCGAGCACCTCTTTATTAACGAGGTAGTCGTAGGCGATGACATCAGCGAGTTCGATGCACTCTTTGGCACGCAGCGTGACGAGGCCAAGGTCACCGGGTCCGGCACCGACGAGGTAGCAAATGCCTTTTTTGTTTGAGGAGGAAGAGGAAGCCATAACTCTGCAGAGAGCCGGACGGCTCAGCGTGTCAGCACTTTTTCAATGCGGGTGCCGATCGCATCCTCGAGGCGGTGCAGGGCTTTATTGTAGTCCGACCAAGCGGCAATAAGTCCGATGCGGGTCTTTTGATAGATGTCCTCGTTGTCGTATTTGTGGCGCTGGACTTTGGGAATGTCTTTGGGATTTACAAGGCTCCTCACGAGAGAGTCCTCAATGGCCTCAGCTTCGCGCCTGGCTTCATTTAGATCGCCATCTGCTTGGCGCGCGAGGCCCGCTGCCATGCGCAATTCGGCTAGGGCGAGATGTATATCCACAGAGATCTGCTCTCTCTGGATTTCGAGGGCGCGCTGCATTTCCTCAGCGTAACGGGCATAGGCCCGGGAACTCTTGTTGATTTTGGCCAAGTCCCAGACGGGGATGCTTATCCCTAGCCGGGCAAACCATTCCTCGTCGCGGCCTTTGCGCCCGTTGTCGTCGCCGCCGTTCCAGCCTACATCTATGAATGTCGCCACCAGTTTGCCCGAAGCTTTCGACTCGGCGAGGCGGGCGACGGCGACATCGCGCCAGGCAGTTGACTCTACGGCCACAGCCCGGTAGATCATAGCGAGGTCCAAGAGATAGGCTTCATCAAGCGCAGACGGGTTAACAATCGTCCGCTTGACCATGCTGCCGGACTGAATGCGAGTGTATTCCCGCAACCCACAAAGTTTGGCCAGAGCAATGCGCACCTTTTCGTAGTCGCTTTTGACCTCCCGCATATCGTTGGAGACTCCGGTCATTTCGGAACGGGCCCTAGCAACTTCGAAGGCTAATGAAGGATCGCCGGCACTTTCCATCTCGCTGCGCATAGTGCGATAGTTGGCGATCCGCCTCTCATGGACATCCAGTTCACTGCCGTAGCCGGACAGAGATTCGTAGAGATTGAGCACTTCGCGCACGAGGCGGCCTTCATCGGCCAGATACTGAGCCTCAGCGAGTAGCACCTCAGCGGAGGCCCTTTGGATTCGGGCTTTGCGCTCGTACGGATTAGGGAGAGAGAAACGGATCATAGCCCCAGTCTGCTCCCCGCCATTATTCACTTCCGTGGAAGATCGCTGCTCGTAACTGGTCCCGGTTAGTGTGCGGCTCACGGGATTCACGCCGTCATCGAAGACGTCGTAATTATTGAAAGTGTAGCTGTCGGAATCCCGGCCCGGAGTGACAAGGCGATCAATCTCCTGATAGGACTGGCTGGGAAAAGGAGAGAAAGACCGCTGAATAATTTCGGAGTATGGCAGTTCAAGTTGGTTCTCGTTTTCAGATGAATAGCTCAGTCGAAGCTCGGGATTGCGAAGGTCGTGAGCAGCTTCTCTGGCGGCGCCGGCGCCTGCAATTTGGGCGCGGCGGATGGCGAGTTGTCCGTCTTTGGCGATGGCGAGTAAAATGAGGTGCTCCACATTAAGCGGGCCAGATGCCGGTACGCGGGGGAGCAGCTCCTCCGGGGTCGGGATGCTGGGATGCAGCTTTTGTCCGGGAGCCTGAGTTTTGCCAAGGGGACCGTCGCCTTGCTGCTGGGGAAGCCTGAACGGTTCGCCGCGGGCAATTTGCGGCGGAGTCCCGGACGGCTGAGGAGTCGCAGTAGCAAGTTGCACCCTTACTTTCGCAGGAAGCCCCTTTTTAGCCGCGCGCGTTACCGCTGCCGCCATTTCTTGCTTCGCGCTTTTTGCTGCCGGGGCACTTTTTTTGACCGCAGGAAACGGCTGCCGCTGGTGAGGCGGGGGACCTGCATAAGCAGAGACCGCCACAGCGGCGGCCAGGAAGGGTAGCAGGAGCTGGCGGGTCAAGGTAAGAGTGTAGAACATAGCAGGTTGAAGGATACGCCTAGACGAGTAAGCATCTCTCTTGGATTGCCGCAGAGGATTGGCGGACACAAGCAGGATTTCCATAATGCCCGCACGCAGTGTATCCTGCCATAGATTACATGAAGCGGTCCTAAAAAAAGCGTCCCGGCGAATTTCTCCACCGGGACGCCTAAATTGATTTGCGACTTTCAGTCCCGGCTTTTAACGGGCGGAGAGGCCTACTGGAGCCATCATCGGAGGATTTAGAGCGTCCTTGAGTTTCTCAAGTCCACGATACTGCTTACCGTTCTTCTCCACCATGCCGCGGGAGACGAGGTTTTGCAGTTTTTCATAGGCGCGCAGGCGAAGCATTTCTTCGCCACCGCTTACCGCATTCCGAAGTTTCAGGTTTTCGTAAACGGCTTCGAAGAGACTATTGAATTCGTAAATCTTCTTCTTGGACAAGGCAGCGACCAGTTCATCGGTGACATGATCGGGGAGACGGCGGGAGAACCTTGTGCGTTTCGTGGGTATAGCCATAAGACTAAAGAGTATCACAGCTATTCAATAATGCGAAGGATTTCCTGAATAAGGGTGTAACTTTTCGCAAAAATGAAATATTGACAGGCCGTCGAGGCGCGAATTTCTCAACGAAAGCGTCACATTTCGGACTGTAAATAGACTCCTCCTAGGCTGGTAGTTTTTAGATTACACCCTGAAAAATCCCATGCCTCCTGTTCCTGACCTTTACCCGCTCTCTCCCGCTAACGCCGCCCGGCACCCTGCTCTTTTCAATCATCTGCGCGCCCGGAACCACACCAACATCGGCTAACCCTGCGATCAGCGGTTCGACTATTCGGACCTGCTCCCCATGCTGGAACTGAACGCCAATAACATCGGGGATCCGTGGCGCACCACGAACTACACGCAAAACACCCACGCTTCTGAACGCGAGGCGGTTAGCGGATTTGCCCGGCTCGTGGAGGCACCGCCGGACAACTGCTGGGGCTATCTGACCAAAGAGGGTAGTGAGGGCAATATGTAAGGGCTCTATCTCGCACGGTAAGTCCACCCCAGCGGCATGTTCTACTCTTCCGAGGACACCCTCTGCAGTGTCGCGAAAATGCTTCGCCTGCAAAACATGCCGAATATCATGATCCGTTAGCTAGCCGACGACTCTATCGACTGCGAGGACCTTCGGAAGACTATCCGTATGCACCGGGACGTGCCCCCTATCATCTTCGCAAATGCCGGCACCACCATGAAGGAAGCCATCGCGGTCATCCGCGGCATCATGGAGGACTTGGCGATTCCACAGTAATATAATACACGTGGACGCGGCCTTGGGCGGAATGATGCTGCCATTTTTGGAACATCCGCCTGCATAGAACTTCGCCCTCGGCGCGGACAGCATGAGCATCGGCGGCCACAAAATGATCGACGCCCAAAAGCCCGTCGCGCTTTGTTTTGGCTGGGATCACAAGCCCCTTTACGCCGCAGCCCAACCCGTTACCATTACCGCCTTTTTCCGCCCGGGCGTCCCTGCCCTATCCCAATTTCCATCGTCTACCCACCATGCTGACCGCAGCCCAGATCCGCCAGAGCTTCCTCGATTTCTTCAAATCTAAGCAGCACACCATCGTTCCCTCCAGCAGCCTCATGCCGGACAGTCCGAACTTGCTCTTCACCAATGCCGGCATGAATCAGTTCGTGCCCATCTTCCTCGGTCAGGTCGAGTGTCCCTACAAACCCGGACGCGCCGCCGACACCCAGAAGTGCATCCGCGCTGGCGGCAAACACAATGACCTCGACGATGTCGGTCTCGACACCTACCATCACACGTTCTTCGAGATGCTGGGGAACTGGTCGTTCGGCGACTACTTCAAAAAGGAGGCGATCTCGTGGGCGTGGGAACTCATTATCGAAGTCTGGAAGTTCCCCGCCGAACGGGTCTATGCGAGCATTTACCAGCCCGGGCCCGGCGATCCTGCACAGCGCGACGAGGAGGCATGGGAACTATGGGCCGAGAAGTTTCGTAATGTCGGTCTGGACCCCGACATTCACATCGTGAACGGCAACAAGAAGGACAACTTCTGGATGATGGGAGAGACCGGCCCCTGCGGGCCCTGCACGGAAATCCACGTGGACCTCACCGCCGGCCCAGTGCGTACGGATATTGAGCAGCAGAAGCGCAGCCGCGAACTCGTGAATGGCCCCACACCCGCCGTCATCGAAATCTGGAACAACGTCTTCATTCAGTACAACGCAAACCCCGACGGTTCCTTCGTCCCGCTGCCCTCGCAGCACGTGGACACCGGCATGGGCTTCGAACGCGTCGTCTCCATCATCCACGGCACGAAGAACTTCACCGACTTCGAGAACGCCAAAATCTCCAACTACGACACGGATGTCTTCCGTCCAATCTTCGATGAGATCGAAAAACTGAGCGGCAAGAAATACACCGCCACGCTCCCCGCCCCCGGCAGCACCGGCGAGACGGAACAGGAGAAAGTGGACGTCGCTTTCCGCGTCATCGCCGACCACATCCGCACGCTCAGCTTCTCCATCGCCGATGGTATCGTGCCAGGAAACGGCGACCGCAACTACGTCCTCCGACGCATACTCCGCCGCGCCGTGCGCTACGGCCGCACGCTCGGCTTCACCCAGCCGTTCTTCTACAAACTCGTGGACACCCTCGCCACCCACATGGGCGAGGTGTTCCCGGAATTGAAGCAGCGGAAAGATTTCGTAAAGCAAACGCTCAAGACGGAGGAGGAGGCGTTTAATCGCACACTGGATAAGGGAATTGCCATCTTCGAAGCAGAAGTCGGATCAGTCCAATCTGCCCTATCTGGCCCATTCGCTTTCCGACTTTACGATGAACAGGGATTCCCCCTCGACCTCACCGAACTCATGGCCCGCGAGCGCGGCCTGACAGTGGACAAGGAGGGCTTCGAGAAGTTGATGGAAGAGCAGCGCGAGCGCGCCCGGGCCGCGCAGAAGAAGACCGTCATCAAGCTCTCCGAGATCGAGACCAAAGAGCCCACCAATTTCCAGGGTTACGACGCTTCCGAAGTCGAGGCGCAGGTGCTGGAAGTCGTCCACATGGAAGGGAAGGCCGCCGTGGTGTTGGACGCCTCGCCTTTCTACGCCGAGATGGGTGGTCAGTTGGGCGATACCGGCACGCTGCTGGCGGGCGCGGAAATCATTCCCGTGCTCAACACGCAGAAGTCCGGCAACACATGGCTGCATCACGTGGATACTGACACAAATCTGCAGCCCGGCGCGACTGTCACGGCGAAGGTTGACCCCGAGCGCCGAGCGGCCATTTCCCGTCACCACAGCGTGACGCATCTGCTGCACTGGGCCTTGCACGAAGTTGTCTCGCGCGACGCCACGCAGAAGGGTTCCTACGTTGGGCCGGAGAAGCTCACCTTCGACTTTAACAGCGCCGCACTCAGTCCGCAGCAGGTCGCGGATGTGGAGCGCCTCGTGAACGAACGTATCCTCGAAAACGCCCCCGTCACGTGGCAAGAAGTGAAATACAACCACATTAAGGAACGCGCAGACATCATGCAGGCCTTCGGCGAGAAATACGGAGAATGGGTCCGCGTGGTCCAAATAGGCGGCAAGGCCACCGGTCTCGACGGCTACAGCATGGAACTCTGCGGCGGCACGCACATTCACGGCACCGGCGAGATCGGCCTCTTCCGCATCCTCAGCGAAGCCGCCACCGGCGCGGGCATCCGGCGCATCGAAGCCGTGGCCGGTCTCGCCGCTTACGAACAAGCCATCGCCGACAACTCGCGCCTCAAGCAAGTGGCCGCCAAACTCGGCAGCCCGCTGCCTGACCTTGAGAAGAAGCTCGAACTCCTCGTCGAGCACGCGAAGTCGCTGGAGAAGATCCTCAAAGCCGCCCAGCAGCGCGAAGCATCCGGCTGCGCGAAGGAACTCCTCGCCACTGCCGCGAATAACACCCTCATCGCCAACCTCGGCGACGTGGACGCCGATTACGGCATGGCCGTGAGCGATGCCCTTAAGGGCCTGTTCAAAGGCGTCGTCGTGCTCGGCACCAGCGGTGGCGGCAACGTCGCCATCATCGCCACTGTCTCCCCCGATTTCCAAAACAAAGTCCAGGCCGGCAAAATCATCAGCGCCATCGCCCCCATCGTGGGCGGCAAAGGCGGCGGCAAACCCGACTTCGCCCGCGGCGGCGGCAAGGATGTGGCGAAACTCGACGCCGCTCTCGCCGAAGCCGCGAGGCTGGCGGCGGCATAGGCAAGATACAGGCTGTCATTGAGGAGAACGCGAAACTGCTGCGCGAGTTGCGGGCCCGCTAAGAACCCGCCTGCAGCAATCGGCACCAAGGCGAAAAGGCCTATGCAGAGTGGTCGCGGGCACGTGGATCGGACATCCCGGCTTATCGCGGGATCTCGAGATGCTGGGCAGCGAAATCGCGTCCGGGCGGATCGACAGAGATGTGAGGATCGCCTTCGAGGGATCGCTCAGTTGCGAGGATGTTTTTCAATCCATGCATGTGCTTTGCGGGTTGGGGGCCGGACCCGAGGCGTGGAAAACCGCGTTCAACTTTGGCGGCAAAGAGGGCTCGGATTTCTTGCTGAGTTACTTGCCGGGGGAAACCTGCTGCTTCAGTGATCGGGATCCGAAACCGTTTTGTGATGCCTAGGGCCAAGCGGTGATTACTGACTCGAGCTTTCGCTACCGCTTTATCGAATTTGAACTGATCATGGTGGAGGGCGATTGGTATTCAGGCGACCTCCTTGTTCAGGCGGACCAGCTTTCTGAAATGATTGCCTGCCATCGCTCGCTGGCCCCTTCGGCACGGCTGAAACTGGGCCTTGATCCAAAAGCGATCGCAATAGACCTCCTGCAGGTGCTAACGGCTTGCCAAGAAACTGGGACGGAATTCCTTTTCAGTATGCCTTCCGTCGATTCCGAAAACGGAAATCGTAAGCGGTTCAAGCCAGCCCACTTCGTGCCCGTAATCGACAAGGCTTCGGCACAAGTCCGGAGCGGGGCATTGCCCCTGCCTGCCATAGCTGCCAATCCTCACCCGCCGCCAACTGAGGTTTTTGGGAGAATGAGCGGCTATTGAGGCCGGATATGGTTTACGGCTCACCGATGCATTTCGCATTCGACAATTGCACGGTGCTGAGGACGATAGCCCCCATGCCAGAGGAAACCGCCCGCCTGCCCAGCCCGCCGGATTCCCCGCCACCGCTGATCTTTCACTGGAAGCGGTTACGCGGGGTGAAGCGCCGACTGGCGGCCTTTTTGATCGTGGCTGCCGCAGGCCATGCGGCGCTGTTTTATTTGGTTCGGGTGGTGCCCTCGATTTCGTCGCAAAAGCCGCCGCGGCAGCAGGCGGTGGTTTATCTGCCGGCCAGCGTGCCGGGAATACGCGGCATGCTGAGCGCTCTCAATGACCGTTACCCTGGCGCGGTAGTAGAATCTGAAGATTATTCCCGGCAGGCGGATATGGCGGAACTGGCCGCTGCGGTGCCCCGGTTGTCACCCGTTCGCGGCGGAAGAAGGGCGGTGCTCAAGGAATTCACCCAGCCGCTGGCACCGCAGGAAATGCCGCGCCTAATGCAGCCAGGAGATCCCTTCCTGCCTGAAGTCGCCCCCCCTGCTGCTCTATCTCCCGTCCGGGCCTCAGCGGAACCATTTCAGCTTTCCATCGTGCCTGCCGATCTCTCGCGTGCGCTTTTGGTGTCGGCAATGTGGCCGGAAGCCTTTTCCGACGATAGTGCTACTCGCAGCTTGACCTTTATGCTCGCCCTGAACCGCCATGGGCGGCCTCAACATTGTATGGCCCTCTCGGCCGGGTCCAATGAGACGCTGGAGGTGCTCCGGCGCGGACTGATGACGACGCGATGGGAAGCCCGTCCGGCTATCACCGTTGAGTGGATTACGGTCCATGTCCGCTGGTAAATGGGTGGCCGGAGGAATAAATTCATTTCCCTTGCATACAGCAGAAAGCTCATCTAGTGAGAGATTGTGACTGCCTTCAAATTAGGGGTGGAAGCGGCAGTTCACTCAAAGAGTTTTTCAATGTGGTGAGTAAAGGACCCCTCCGGGACTGAGCCGCGTTCATCACAAGAGCTGTCCGAATCAGATAAAGATCAAAAAATGAATACCAAAATGTATGTGGGGAATCTCCCCTTTAGCGCCACAGAAACTGAAATCCGCGAACTCTTCGGCCAATTTGGCCCAGTTACGGATGTATATCTGCCCATGGATCGTGACAGCGGACGCCCCCGTGGCTTCGCCTTCGTGAGCATGGAAACAGCAGAAGGCATGAACAACGCCATTAACGAGCTTAACGGCAAGGAATGGAACGGCCGCAGTCTGGCCATCAACGAAGCGCGTCCTAAAGAGGAACGCAGCGGTGGTGGTGGCGGTGGTCGTCCGCGCAGCTTCGGCGGTGGCGGTGGCGGCGGCGGTGGCCGTGGCGGCTACGGCGGCGGTGGTGGTGGTCGCGGCGGAGATCGCGGTGATCGTGGAGATCGCGGCGGCCGTTATTAATATACGGACCTTCCAATAACCTTCAATTCGGCAGCGCCGTCCGGGAAACTGGACGGCGCTTCCTTTTGTTCTATTCCAAGCCTACGCAAACCTGACGACTGTCAGCAGCGGGCACAATCAACCGGCACAGGTGCCTTCTAGCGGTTCCAAAGAACAGCCGTTACAATTTATGAATCCGGTCTACTCAGCCAAACTTAGCGAAATCTCCGTGGCCGACCGGGACGGATGCTGTGTGGCGCTCTCGTGAGTAGCCGCCACCACTCTTTAATTTGAAATAATTGCGGCGGCATTCATGCCAACTGTCAGCAACATGACTGCGGACAGGACGTGGCGGAATTTCGCGCAGGTTTTTACACCCACTTCCGACCTATCGATTTCAGAATTAAATATCGCCCTCTTTAGTGCTATCCGGATGGAAACTAGTGTAGTGCGCATTTAATGGCGTAACGAAAGGAGTTTTTGCCTTGCCCGGCTGACTTTTGCCAGGATGTCGGCGGCTTTGGTGGTCCAGACGAAGGGGGTGGGATTGCTATTGTAGCTGGCGATGTAGGTTTCAATAGCCCCGATC
>CAMAUV010000043.1 GCA_945861415.1 Akkermansia muciniphila
CCGGCTCACCGTGCTTTTGGCGCGGCCCAGTTCCTTGCCAATGGCAGTGGGTCCATGCCCCTGCTTGTGCAGAAGCTCCACCTGTGTTCTCTCTGCAATCGTGAGGTGTCCGTAGTTCTTCAAAGTCAGGGCTTGGTTTCGTCACCTCCTTTGCTTGTACTGCGGACTCCCTCGCGCCAACCCCTTCCACCTCGAACTTGAAACCGCCCTACCCAAATGCCCGCCACCAACGACAATCCGATTGTTTCACAGACTGTGAGAAGACGATTTAAATGCTTAACCTAGGGAAGGTAACCCCCGCCTATTTTACCTGCCTGACCACCTCACCAGCGCCCGGGCTATCAGTTGCCCGAGTTAGAATAGGTGCGCATGAAAAGCTTGATATCCGATACGCTTCGAGTGAAACGATCCAGTGCGTCCTGCTCGTTATTAAGCAGGTAGTAGGCCGGAATGATGAGCTTCCACTTGGTGTTATAGACGCTGCGTCCAATCAGACGGCTATTAGTGAATTCCGTCGGTGTGGAGGTGTAGAAGTAGGCGGGATCATTCACGACACGGACGGCCCCGTGTCTGCGTGTTATCCAGCGGTTCTCATTTAGACTTCCATCAGGGGTGAACAATTGTGCGCCAGAGAATTCGGAAGCACCGAGATTACGGGGCAAAGGTATGGCCTGATCCCTGACCGTCCAGTATTCATCTTCATCGTTCAGTGTATTGCGGATAATATCATAGCCGGCAGGTATCAGATAGGCATACGGACTGGCGCTCATCGCGTCTGGATGGGCACTGGCGGGGCCACCTGCGCCAAAGTTAGCCGGGTTGAGGGGGTCCATACCGATGTAGCCTGAGAAGACAAGACCCACCGCAGCGATCTTCGTAGAGGAGCTAGATTTTGTAAAGTTATGGTCCCCGGGGTTCAGCGGCCAACCAAAGAAGTTCATACCTTGCTCAACCGAGGTGCTGAATGGAATCATGAACCCAGGCACGGGGGATTTATCAGACTTGGCGAGGGTCTTGCAGAAGCGGGCTGCGTCAGGGTCGTTCAGTAGGTTGCTCATGATGTGCTGCTGCAGCACCTGTTTCCAAAGCAGGACATCATCGTCGGTCGCCTTATCCGTAGGGATACGAAACAATTCCTGACGAAGTGAGAAGACGGTGCCGTCACGCTCGGGATTATTAAACCCGCCTCGGTTCTTTAAAACGGACCAATCGTCATCCAACCGGCCCAAGATGCCGGCTAGGCCAACGTCGCCTTTGGTGGATATCAACGGGCGGTCCCCTTCGAAATCTCCCACTGAATAAGCCCCAACGATAGATTCGATAAATTTGCTACCCTCGTCCGAATGGAGCGTGCCGGTCTCGTAGTCGTAGGCCTTGGCGGCGAGGTAGGTAAAGGTCCGAGCGAGATCAAATAGGCTCTTATATTGGGCCAACTCTTCGTTGCGCAGGTCCCGATAGACAACATCGCGGGTGCGGAACCCTTGGATAACTGCGGCGGTGCGCTTGCGGAAAGTTTCGATCTCGGTTTGGAGATGAGCGGCGGTGGAGAGAATACGCGCGACATTTTCCGAGGCGCGCTGTAGCTCCGCCAGTCGGCTGGTGATATCATAACCTGTCGCCAAGACCTCATCATATAAGCGTTCAAGCTCGACAATATGCTTCTTAGCCGCAGTCGTCCTGTCGTATTCTTCATAGAGAGCCTCGGCATCAGCATCCAGATTGGCCGCCTTCATTTCTAGCAAAGCGGAGCCGATTTCCGACGTCAGGGAGACTAATCCAGAGACGAGCCCGAGGGTCTCGGCCGAGATCCGGATGGCTCCACGGGCCGGAGCCGTGACGTCGGCAGAGAGGCCGATAGCTGTGGGCAACACTTCCGCGGTGGCTTCGCCGAGTGCGCCGATGTATTCGAAGAGAACGCCTGCGGCGCTTGCGGCGGAAGTCAGGGCGAAGGCCGCATTGCGGACCGAAGTGGCTTCATCCGACAAAGCCGAAGCAGCATTATCGGCGACATCGAATTCCGTAGCGTATTCCGTATACAGTTGATAGTCCCGGTTGAATCGGTTCATCAGCGTTGAGAAAGATCGTGACGAATTCCTCACGTTAACTTGGGCCTCATACTGCTCTAGTAGAGCCGTCTGTATCTCGCCAGTTGTTTGCCGTCTGCCTAAGCCATTGCTTACGGTATCCGAAAACTGGACAAGATTAGATTTGGAGATGGTGTAGGTTCGATTTATAAACTCCGGCGGGTTGTTGAGACGGCTATTGGGCCCCTCTAGAGTCCACTCTTGGAATGGATCCCAGTTGATCGGCTCACGGAAGGTCATGGACACAGTGCTTTCCGTGTCCACGATAGGAGAGGGCCGGTTAATGATGTAGTAGTGATAGATATCCGGGCCGGCATAGCCTTGCCTGTAAAGCTTCCCTGGACCAATATCACCTTCGTAAGGCGTGCCATAAAGGTTAATAAGTTGGTATACGTAAGCGGACTCCTGACGAGACACGGCGTCATTAAATTCGTCCACTGTCTCGTGCTGGGCGCGCAGTTGCCGGTTCATTTTTCCGGCATGATGAAACGCATTCTTGGCGTTTATCGAGGCGCGGACGGCCCGGGCGTAGAGTTGCTCGAAGTGGTATTTTCCAGCGGCGACTTCAACCGGGGAAATATCAAAGGACACGGCATTAGTGGCAAGTCCGAGAGGATTCAGGTGCGCCTGAAGTCCAGAGGACATGGACAGAACTCTCTGGCTAGCGGAGACGAGTTCATCGAGTTCTGGGACGGTAGTGCGGTCTATTTTACTTACGCCTTCGTTCACCATGTCTTTGTCCGGCAGCATCGCATTGGCGGTGACCCAGTTGTAGTAGGAACCTTGAGCCGTGCGGGACGCCCATTGGTCTAGGCCCCATTCCCGTGTTTTTCCTGTGGTGGCGTTGAACTTTTTCTCAGTAAACGAGCCCCAGCCATTACGCTCGGTATCCTCATGGTTTTGGCTGGCGGTAAGTTCAAGGATTTCTAACCCGGTTTTGGCGAGTGCTGCGGCCGCTTTAGCAAATTTGCGCTCGTCTTGATAGTCCACTGACACCGTTTGACCAAGGAGGGAAACCATCTCCGATTTAGTTTCCCACGTAAAGGTGTCATTGGTCAAAAGCTTATAATATCCCTTCAGGGCGCTTAGGTAGTGACCATAAGCATCGCCATGTCCTTGGGGAAACATAGCTTGAGCGTCTGAGGCATCCACAACGCCGTCAGCATTCACGCTGCCAGACTTCTCAGTGATACCGTAATTGGCGGCATAGATGGGCTCGCCCGATCTAATTCCTCTGGTGTAGTTCCAGATGAGGCGGTTATAAGCCGGGGCGATTGTCGTAGAAGTTCCAAAATCATCACGTCCACGCAAGAGACCGAGCGTCTCTTCCATCACACTAGACACCTGTCCCTCGAATGAAAACCGTGAGGAGCTGACCTCGGAACTTTCCGGTGAACTATCAAGCATCAGGGTTGGGTTCTGCGCATCATCGCTGGCCTCGTTGCCTAGGATCATGTAGAGGTCGCTGAGGTAACCTGCGGCCAGTTGCAACGTTTGGTTAACAGCGGGGCTGGAGACACCAGCATCAATACTCTGGGACTTCACACGGTTCAGGGCGGTCTCGTATATCTCGATCAGGCCGTAATCGTTAATATTATCCAGATTCAGGGCCACGTCCCCTTCCGAGCGCTTGCCGGCCTGTTGCAGGACGGAGACGTCGGTGTTCACCTGATTATTATAGAGGTCGCGCTGGCGCTGATTGAATGGATTGATCCCAGCCAGCAAGCGCTTCATCCAACTCTCCACCACGACGGGGGCGCTCCAATCACTCCAAACGTCTTCGCTGGCCACGTTCCCGGTCCCCTGCTTGGGCTTGTAGCGCATGGTGAAAAAGTTATCGCTGAAGACCAGCAAGGTATTTCCAGCGATGGAATTGGCCGATCCGCCGATGGTGATGGAATTGGACAGTGGCGTGTCAGAGGCTCTTATCCAGTTTGTGGTCACCAGTTCATTCTTCACGGGGATTTGAACGCGGAAATCGACGTTGTTCGAGGGACTGTTCGGTCCGTTAGGCGAATAAAGCGCTACCTCGAGGCGATTGTCACCGAGTTTGAAGTAGGCAGGCTCAACTTCAAACTGGAACCTCAAACCATCCTGCACTAGACCCGTACGGGCGCTCCGTTCGCCGATATTGCCGGGAATAACTGAGCCAAAGGGAATTTGCCATGCGAGAGCGGCCGCCCCATTCACGTAGAGCACAAAGCCGTCCCGATCACCCATTTCTACGCTGAAATATACCTTGTCTGGCGTGGAGCCGGTGAAGGCCAAGCCATTGACGCTCTTAAATAGGCGGCCCGGACGCCCGGGGATGTTGTAGGTGCTACTGTTGACGGGATAACTTTTAGGCAGGGTTTCAACTGGGGTGGCGGGATACTCTAGGGGATTCACCGGGGACGGATCCGAGATAGGATCGGTGATGAGATGCCACGCATCGCTAGCGGGGGTAGTGGCCCCGATCACGCGCTTGTTGGAGAAGGCGTCGGTAGCCGGAGCCCCGCCACCACTGGATGGCAGGTAATACCATTCGAAATCGTAATCGTCCGGACGCGCGGCAAAGTCGCCGCTATGCCTGAGAGTGACCTGCTCATCGAGCGGATTGGAGGCAGGCAGTGTTTTTAGTTCACCGTTGTAGAGCTTCTCCTCCACTTTTATGATTTTCATATCCACCCCGTTGCCGACGGGGGTGGATATGCCATCACCAAAGAGCAGGGTCACGTAACCGGAGCCCTTGCCCGTGGCGGTCAGTGCGTAACTGTCGACGGCGGTATTCGAGTATATCACTTCCGGCAGCTCTCTCGCGCCGACGTCCAAATTTTTCGGACTGTCCACCATAGGAACTCCCGGGCGCTGGGGGTCTTGCTTAAACGTCTCCACGCGGGTGCTCAGCCCGTCGATTGCATTATCCCACTTTGATTTATCGCTGTCTTCAGAAATGACCAACCCCTTGAGGGCAAGGGCATCAGCGGGGCTGAGGGCATTTAAGTGTAGATATTTCTCGCCGGCAATTGCAGGCACAAATTCACCAACGAGTTTAAGGCCACCGATGTTGCCCATCAGTGGATCGAAGTAGAAGCGTTGCTGCAGATGGGGCGGAGCCAGTTGGAAATAGGTTTTGCCGTTACGTGAGGAAGTTTTCAGCGAGGCGGGCAGTTTGTCGAGGCCGACCTCGACGCTATTCAGTTCAATAGATTTGGCGCGTGTGGCATCGTGCAGCACGACGCTGGCCTTGGTGGGGCCGCCGATAGCGATGGACTCTTGGTAGAGGACTCGGGCGCTAGTCTGGCCGCGCACAGCTGGTAGGCCGTTTTTGGCGAGCGCCAAGGTTTCCGCCACGCTCAACACGGGCGGATTATTAGGCCACGTCGGAGAGTAGGTGATCGATGCTGGCGGGCCGGTAACGACATCGCCTAGGAAAGTTCCATTGGCCCCCCTTTGCCGCAGGTAGGGTAGCGGTTTTCCGACAGCGGGCGTGGTCACTTCAAAGGCAGCCGGGAAGTCGAAGGTGGCCTGCATGTTGTAGTAGAACTGCATTCGGAGACTAGGATTGCCTGGTTGACTCGGGCCACGGTAAACCCAATCGTAACCCTTCCGGTCCCTGAAGGTGAAAACGGAATAATCGGTGAATGAAGGCGGCAGTGTGCCTATGGTTAACTCTTCACGATCGGAACCCACTTCTTTATTCATGACCTCACCAGAAGCCAGATCTTGGGGCAGTGGCAGAGTGCCCAGCGGCGCAGGCATGACGGCATCCATGCGCGTGCCGGCGAAGACTTTATAGTTCAGAGTATAGACGCTGTCCTCCCGCACCACCTCAAAGACGGACATAGCGGGTCGTTTATCGACGGCGTTCTTATATTCGATCAACACGCGAGGGAGTGAGGAGAATTTGGCGCCGGCGGTCGTCACATTTAAATCATCACGCAGGGCGTAGGCAACGGACCCTATCTTCAAGGCGTGTTCCTCGTTGGGATTGTAGCCCGGCCGGCCGGGATCTGGTTGACGGTAAATGGTGCCTGCGGCCACGCTTTGTGGCAAACTCCTCGTGCCTAAACGTGAGGCCAGCACGATCCGGGGCAAGGGGTTCTGGATGGCGACATCGTCGATGCCAAAGAATTCATCGCTGGCCGGACTATCAAGATTTGAGCCGAAGCCTATATCCAGTGTAGTGAGGGAGCTGGCGGCCGAGGCGCTGCCAGGCCGGGCGACAATAGTGGCCAGAAACGTCTGGGTGCCCCCCTCCAGAGTGGTGGTGGTGGGGGCCTCGTATTTGACGGGTGCTATCGTCCATGAGTAGTTGACTCCGCCCGAGATTACAGCCCCAGTTCTGGTCTCGACAACCTCAGTCTGGTCGAACTTTGTATCAATGACTTGGGTCCCGTTGATAAAGGTAGTAAAGCGCTCGCTGTCCCAAGTGCC
This sequence comes from Akkermansia muciniphila, assembly GCA_945861415.1. Classification (GTDB taxonomy): domain Bacteria; phylum Verrucomicrobiota; class Verrucomicrobiia; order Verrucomicrobiales; family V1-33; genus V1-33. The sequence continues at coordinate 6,501 of CAMAUV010000043.1, forward strand.
CACGCGTCTGAGTTTGAAGGAAATGGTCGGGCCGTCGCCAATGTTGCCGGGCAGGTTAAAGGACTTGGACGTTGCTGCAATATTCCTCGTAGAATTGTCCGCGTATACCGCGAAGGGCCCGAGGTAGCCTCCGGTTGCTGGGGTTTCCGTCCATGTGGGCACGCTCCAGCCAGCGGCGGAAGTGGCGAAGTCCTCCGAGGCCAACTCCGTCGTGGTGCGGTATTCCACGTTATAACGTCCGATTTTCGCTGGGGTATAGAACGCATCGAACTCGGCAGAAGGGGGGCTCACCTTCTTGAACCACCATACCGTGAGTTGGCTTTGGTCGCCGGGCGGAGCGTTCACCGGGATGATCGCACCGGTCTCTGCGGCCGGGATGCCATTGACGAAAGGATCGATGTAGGCGTTCGGCGAATAAGAGGTGCCGCTGGAGATATAGCCTGCGTACGTGTAGCGCGAGGATGGTGGCAGGAGGCGTTCGCCGACGTAGGCGGTTTTGGTCAGGGCGGGGAGGCCATCGCCTTCCTCGTAAGACGCCCGATCCTCCGCCTGCGTCATTAGGGGCACATACCACACGCCACCATTGCTACCATAGAACTTAAGTAATGAACGGTTTTTCTGGTCGTTAGAACTGGAGAGGTTAACTAGCAGGCGCTGAGTGTTATTATCAATGGAGGCTTCCACCCTTGAGCTATCCTGGTGGATGACTTGGGGAACGCGCCCACTGCCGAATTTTAGACCGATGCCGTTGTCTAGGCTACTGCCGCCGTTATCCACAGAATAATGGGCAAAGTCTTGGATATTCGCAGGCCAAGACTGGAGATACTTGTGGTAGTTCTTAGGCCAGCTTATCACGCAACCCGGAATCTTGAGGGGATCATTGGGGATACCGACATCGGTCTGCTCCATCCAATAAAAGGCTACGTTGTCTTCCACGGTGTTTTCCTGTTCCGCGAAGTAAGATTGCAAGCCATTTGAATCCACGCTGGTGCCGTAGTAACTCAACTGGTTTACAAGAGCGGAAGCTGAAACCGGCAGAGGAAGCAGCGTAAGGTCTTCCGGACTGGGTCGGATTTCGCGACCCAGTTCCACCTTAAGGGTGGATGGCTTGAGTGTCTGCTGCACATCGACAATATCGGCGCCAATAAACTCGTAGGTGCCCTCTTCCGGGTTGTAGGCTCCAAGATACTCCACTAGAACTCGCCCGGTAAAATTGTAGGCATGGAGAGCGCCGTAGCCCTTTGTGTTCTCATACCATAGCGTGCGCAATATCGGTTTTTCATCGGTTCCGAGGCCAACCGGGAGGCCGGGAACTTCGAATTCTTTTGCAACTTGGCCGGGGAAGATTCTGCTAAAAATAGGATTCGCAGAGCTTACCTTACCGGAAGTAATGTTCACGAGCGGGGCGCTGAAGCTCTTCTCCGTCCAGTATATGTTGCGCACCGGCACCCCGGATGCGGAGGAAACGGAAAATCTCTCCTTGTAAAAGACATAACTATTTGTGCTGGTTCCATCAGGAAGTTTAGCCTCCTCGGAGCGCCACGTGATCTCCACAGAACCGGGCGTGTTGGCGAAAACGCGTTTGGCGTGCGGACTGTAGTAGTATTCCGCGTAGGCACCGGCAACCAGTGGGGGAACTGCGGCGGGGGCTCCGGTTTTGAAATCGATTGGCGCTCCAGTGTTCCCTTCGGGGTTGGAGATGGCTTCTCCAGCTAGGACTGGCTGGGCGCGCCAATAGGACGGATCCACAGAAGAGTAAATCTTGCCACTGCTGTCTGTGATGGAGGCCGGTGGAATGATCTGATCCCCGAGGAGATACCTCGGAACGCCGGAGGCAAAGGTGCTGCCAAAAGCGGCACGGCTGAGCGTCACACCCTGGGCGCCTCCCTTAGGGTAGCCGCCGGATTGTGTGCGAATAGCGACTCCGGAGGCTTCCACCATATTGGAAAACTGGGGCGTGGTGGTGGCTGGGCCCGTGGGCAACCCGGGTGGACCGGTCGGCAAGCCGACGCTCGGAAGGCGCTGGCTAAGGTTGTTAAAGACGCCGCCTTTAATTTCGAACTGGCCCAAGGCCTGGGGCAAGGAACCCAGCAAAAGCGTGAAAAGAAAAGCCCAAATTATTTGACGTGCGCGGGGGCCGTATATGGACCATTTCATAAGAAAAAAAGTGGGGGGCTTGTGGACATTGTTACGGCTTACTTGAGGCCGCGCAGCGCCTTCTCCAGAGCACTCAGGCGTGCTTCCAAGTCGGCAATTTTCTGGTCCTTTTCTTCCAGTTGATCCTGCAGCCTCGATTCCACCGCCGCGAATTCTTTCGTCAGGGTTACGGCCGCCGCATCGGTCTCTGTTTTTAATTCCTGCAGCGCTTTACAGGCGATGGTGGCGAAGGTCCCGTAACCTACACTCATTGAGCCGTCATTATCCTCAGACACCAATTCAGGAAATACGCCCTGCAATTCTTGGGCAATCACGCCGAATTCGCTTTTGGCATCCTCCCCCATTTCGGCGACGGTGTCCTTCCAACGGAATCGACGAAATTGAACATCCATCACGCGGTCGAGCATGGGCTCCGCATCCACGATATCGGTCTTCAGGCGCATATCTGAGGCAAAATCAATGTTATTGTCACCGTCATAACGGAAACTTCTCCAACCAGCCCCTCCCCACGTGCTACCTCTAACATGAAAAGCAAGATTGTGTGCACCCCACGGGTTTTCTATCCTAATGACTCCTGTCTCATTACCAACTCCCCCGAAATGTAGTGACTGCCACTGATCGTAGTTGTGGGAGTTCCAGTCTCCCGATGTTGTGAGTTGTATGTGGGAACCAAAGTAAGTTCTGCTCCTATTATCAACGTCGCCATAGTGCGTGGTTCCACCTCCCACGGTTAGCCCAGAAGATGAATAGAGGCCTTGCCCATGAGCATGAATTCCGGCGTTATGAACAGATATATTTTGAAAGATTGTATTACCACGCAAAATAGAATCGCCATTAACATCGAGCAGACGCTCTGGATTGGGATTATTGATGCCGATCCTGCCATCACGGGTCATAGTAAATACAGCATTACTAAAATCACTCCATCTGTTGTTGATGTGAAAATTACCTCCACCTTGATTGTTTATGCCGGCAGAGAAACCATTAACACCCGCTATATCCCAAGAGACAAAAGGATTTCCTCCACCGGGTTGAACTTGCAATAAAAGGTTGGCATTGTCGGACGGATGGACGTTCTGAGGAGACACCCTGATACCATTATTTAAGGGCCCTGTGCCTGGGCGTGCTTTAATGTCGAGAGGCGATACAGGGTCTGTTGTTAGGATGCCGACGCTGGAGTCGCGGTAAATACTGGTGCCGCTGGGCGTCCACAGGCCGATGGTGCCCGTGTCCAGCTTGGCTGCGGTGACTGCACCATTGTTGATGTCTATGGATGCGATGGAGGCATCCACGATGCGGCTACTGTCCACAACTCCGACCTCTTTTATTAGGCTTTCACTGAGCATGGACTTTTCGATCGAACCGGGGAGGACGCTCTCCGAAACCTTGGAACGGAGGGAAAACGCCCCACTGACCATCTGCTGGCGTGGGCTGACCTCTACATCTGTCGTCGTGGCCGCTCCATCGTCGACGGTGATGCCTAGGTAGAGTTCTTCATAACCACCACCGTTAATAACGTCAGATAGTTTCTTGACAATACTCGCCGGAGCGCTGGGCCCGGGAGAATTAGCTACGCCACTGCCATTGCCGATGAGAACGCTGAACTCTCCTCCCGAAATGGTCACTAACTGATTTTCGGCATAAAGCGCTTGGCCGCCAACTGGGACCTTGTAGAGCCTAAATTGAACGTTGCGGTTTACCGCCGAGGACTTGCCGATTAGCTCGCCGGAGGCATTAGTAATTCGGCCCTGATAACTCATGAGGTTGGGCGTCTGAGCGTGGAGCGGGGCGAGGGTCGCCAGCAGGATAGACAAGACAGTCGAGGTTTTCATAGTGAGTAATATTCGGGTTTTTATAAAAGTTTTAGTGTAAGGCAATTATTGGGCGGGCGTGACATCTATGGTGCCGATTTCGGATATCCGCCGCATCTTAAAGGTGCCGCTCACCGTCATGGCCTGACTATGGAGACCTTTAATGGTTTCGCGGTAAGTGCCGCCGAGGATGAAGGTGTCCCACCCGACGACTGTGCGGCCATCTGGCGATTGTTCAGTGAAGGTGAACTCGCAGGTGCGGTTGATAGAGAAACTTTCCTGCCCATTCTTCAGTTCACGACCGGCGGGACTCTTGTTATCGTGATCAGGATGGTAGGTGTGCACGAAGGGGTTGGTAGGATCATTCCATGGGATGGAAATGCTCCAAACGGTCTTCTTGCCGGCGCCAAAAGCACCGGTCCCGTTGACGTTTAGGGCGTCGGTGGGCATCTGGGGAGAGAAGTAGCGCTTAGGGTTCAGCGCTGATTGCGGGTCGCTAACTTGGGCCCTAGCGCTGAGGATTTTTCGCTCGTCGACGGTAATGCCCATGGGGTTGCCAGCGGCAGCGAGTTTTCCCACATAAGCCCTCGAGAGCAGCCGAGGCATACCGGAGGAATCCATGTGGGCAAGGAATTGTAACTCAAATGCCCTCGGGGTGGTAGAACCTCCCAAGGACGGATCTTGGTTCCGAGCAATCGGTGTTGATCCGATGCGATCCACGGCATTGACTGTGGTCTCTATCATCCAGAGACCTGCCTTGGTAGATGGCTTGGCGCTCACGGGGATGAAGACTTCGGAAAGGTTGGCGTCATCCGTGAACTTCAGGACGGAAGCGTAGTATGCGTCGGCGTCTCCGGACACGCGACTACGGTCGATGGTGAAGGTCAAGTCTCTGCGACCGTTCGGCGCGATGATCCATTGGTTACTACCAGGATCAAGCTCTTCGTGTAGGCCAGTGGTGGGATTTAAATAACGTATCTTTATGGGTACGCCGCCGGAAACTGTGGGTTGGAATGCGGGGGCGCTTTCCGACTCGAGGAGATTCATTTTCACGAGCATCTGCCTCGAAGATCGGTTTTTGACTCCCACGACGGTCATTACCCCGGTGCGGCCAAAGGCGAGCCCCTCGGAGCTGGCGACCTCATATTCCAAGGGGCCGGTGAAGTTGCCGACCGTCGCCACTTTGAACCAGTAGGCCCTGTTGCTTTCCAACTTCTCCGTGGGTAGTATGGGCACCGGATTATTGGGACCCAGTGCACCGCCGACATACTTGTAAATCTTGGTGGTGGGAGCAAGCACGTTGGTTTGGGCCGATTGATAGCTGCTGAGGTAGCTGTTAAAGGTAGGAGCCGGATCAGACTTGGAAGGAAAACCCATGAAGTTGGCTCCGGAAATCAGCCACGTGTTGCTAGGCGGCACGGCCAGTTGCTTGATGGACAAGTTGACCGCTGAAGTGGTGCGGATCAGGTAGGACGAATTAGGTAGCAACCGCTTGAGCCGCCGTTCCCCCGGATCGTTGCGCTTCCATACGGTCCATTCTTCACTGGAAGTGCGCGGCTCGTTGGGGTTAGAAATAAATGCAGTCTCATCAGGATTGGGATTCCAGCGCCACACTTCCGTCACCGCGGGTATGCCCTCTAGGAGCTCGTCCACGGTGGTGTAGGAGGCATCGCCAGCCAGCCATATGCCGTTCCATCCATCAGCAAGGTTATAGCTACGCGTCATCCACTGGGCTCGAGCGGCAGCAGTGCCCAGCAGCATCGCCAGAATTAAATAGAGTAGGGATTTCATCGGATTTGAAGGCGATAGAAGGTGGCCTCAGACGTGGCGGCAGTGTAGAGACTGGTGATGCCTCCTGCGGACTTGGTGTAAAAGGTGCTGGGCCCAGACGTGGGGGGCGGCGCTAAGAAAAAGGATGCAGCCTCCCACTTTTTCAGGTCGGTCGAGGACTGGAGCGAGTATTCCTTACCAAACATAGCATAGAACTCCAGTCTTACGGCCTCCGGCAGCTTCTCTTTAATCTTTAGCTCCAAGGTGGAATTGTCGCCAGTGGCATTGGTTGCATAGGTCCCAGCGAGGTATTCTAAATAATTGCTTTTACCATCGCGGTCGAAGTCCCCATCCCGGTCGATCAAGGACAGGTCAAAGCCATTTGGTCCGGGGAGGTTTCCGCCCTCGCCTTGTTCGTATAACATCCATTCTTCCCATGCATCCGGCAGACCATCAAGATCTTTATCAGGACCTATGGTCAAATCAATTCGGCGCCGGTCACCCGGGGCCCCAATGGCTTCTGGGCGGGACATTTCGATCGGATAGTATACCGCTCCGCCATACTCAATGCGAAGCGAATAGATGTCGCCTTCTTTTAGAGCCTCGGAGTTATACGAAGCCGTGTTGCCTAGCAGTTGGTCCATGCGCACGCGCAACTGATAGTTAAAATCCGCTCCCCGACCGTCACTGAGTGGCGCCGTCATTATTGTCTCTTCTCCTTTGAGTAAAACCACCCTGCCAACGCGGGGATCAATCAGATCACCCCATTCATCGCGGACATCCCCGTAGATCGAATAATACGGGGCCGGGGGAAAGGCCCCTGCCTTCGGTGAGAAAGAAATCGCCAAGGCCACAAAGACAGCCAGTTTTTTGCAGTTCTGCATAAAGTTTGTGTTGGGAAAAGTCGTAGGTAACCTATTATGCACGCTCTCAGCAAAAAAAAAAAAAGCAACGGAAAAATGTGAATCCTGGCTTATTTAATCTCATGATCAATGGGGGCATCGCAATGGTTAGGGGTCGCGCGCTTAGTCGGGCTGCGGGGCCACTCACGCGGCCCTTCCTTGCCTGCGGCGGCCTTTGTCCTGCAACACCAGTCGCGGCTAGATCGGGATAGGGATCATACGGCATGCGCGGGGCATCTCCGGGTATAGCTCGCGGGCAATGGCCAGCCACCTCGCCTTCACATGCCACTGAGCAGCGCCCTCTTTTACTGGAATCTCAGGCGGTAGTGAAGTATTAAGGTCAACCCATGGTGCGATGCTCGTATCGCCAAGGAATGGCGATTGGTCAAAGGAAGTAACACGGCCGGAGCAGAAGGGGCGCAACCGCGGGGGCAATGCGCTCCAGCGCGCTACATTAATAGCGACCTTGGCGCGAAGTTCGGCCACCGTGATGGAGCCTGTCGCTAGCGCGCCTGCGATTCAGGCAACGGCGCGAAATTCGGAGCCGGTGGCAGGACAGCTGCGGGCGATACCCGCGGCCTCATCTTCTATTTGAGCAGTATAAAAGCATCCCGAATCAGAAGCTGGAGAGAGCCCTCCTTCTCCTTTTTCCTGTATCTTTCCCCGGGTGGCGTGATACACGCGTGGCCTTCGCTAAAAACTCCCGAAAACCTGGGTCCAGACCTCATAGATCAAGGGACGGAGCGCCACACCCCTGATAAACCAATCCTTCGGGCCCCTCTGACTGAGGGGCTCCGGCGGTAGGGATCGAACCTACGACCTAGTGGTTAACAGCCACCCGCTCTGCCGCTGAGCTACGCCGGAATAAGGTCAATCTTGCCTCAGCAAGGGATGGCGATTTAGGGGCAGACCCCTTGGAATGCAAACGAATTTTGGCCGGAAGTATCAGCTTTTTCCGCCGGGCGCCCTAGCGCTTTTTTACGGAGCGGCCGGTGTCAGGACACCCTAGAAACGGAGGTCTTCGTTGGCCGCGGCCTAGCCGGTGAAGGTCAGTGGACCTTCGGCCAACGGCGTGAAATCCTGAGGTGTCGTCCATGACGGGTTCTCCAGAGAAGCGGACCACTGCACCGTTTACGTCCGTCAGCCAACGTGACGGCAAAGCGTGCTGCGCCGGTGAATTCCCTCACGCAGCGCCGCACCAGCCAGTGGTCAGCTCCATCTTTGATGCCGTTGGAATGACCGCAACCGCCGGTCATTTCTGTCCACGGAGCAAAAACAGCAGCACTGATGTCCCAGTCTCCACCGTTCCAGTGGTCAGTGGCACTCACTGTATTGGTGCCATTGCGAGGGCACAGCTGCGCCTCCCACGCCATATACTGCTTGTCCGCGTCCGCCGTGCGATTCCAGTATCCGTAGCTCCAGTTGTTCTGTCCCTGCCTTCCGCTGAACTCAATCACGCCCTAAGCCCATTGCAAGGACTCCACTGCGGGCACTAAAGGATTGTCGAATCCCACCGCGGCTTTGCGGCTGATCCATATACTCTAATCACAAGCAAAGTTGCGCCATGCAACACCCGCGCTGCCATCCTCCGACACCCTGACCTTTGCGCGACTACCCTGCGCGGCCAGTAGAGTTGATTATTCCGTTACCGGGACGCCATAAGCTATACGCGGCACCCGCTGGGGATAAACCGCGGGGAATGTAAGCGCCACAAAGTCACCCGGTCGCGTCAGCGCCAGATACTCACCCGATGCATCGGGCTTAAAATTCTTGTATAGTGTAGCTCCGGCCACTGCCCGGCTTTTCTCGGTGGCCCACACCAGCTGAAGTCCTTTGCCTGAGATCGTCGCCGCGAGAGAGGTCCAGACGGCCAGATTGCTCGGCTTGTCTGCGGGATGCAATCCCTAAAAGTTCACCTTCGTCTTGTCCGGGTTATGGGCTTCGATTCAGCCCCCACCAGAGTCCGAACGACTGCTGGGAATGAAAAAAGCAGTAGCCTAAGGTTTTTCCCTAAGAAAAACCTTGCCTCTCTTCCAGAATTTCCCTATTCTGGAACAGGTAATTGAAGCTGGCGGGTGCCGGCGGACTTTTCCGTTTCATATATACCCATAATAAAAGAATCCGCGGGTCACACCGCAAAACAAAATAATTCTATGAAAACAAAATCGCTCTCGAGGGGCTTTACCCTCATCGAACTGCTGGTGGTGATTTCGATCATCGCCATGCTCGCGGCCGGGGCTTACGCCGGATTCGGTGCCATCATGCCCAAGATCCGGGCGAACAATACCGCTACCAAGCTAGGCACCATTCACAAATGGCTCTCTGCCTACGCTCTCGATAACGGAGGGGCCTTCCCGGAAGGGCAGACTTCGAATTCCGCCCTGCGTGAAATGTTCAAGAACGATAATTATGGCGCGGACGAAATGCAGTTTGCCATCGAGAACGACCCTTACTGTAAGAATTTCAACGGGGGCAAGGGACCGGATGGCGACAAGGGCCGGGCACCCGAGTATGAGCAGGCTCTACAACCCGGTGAAAACCCCTTCGCCTACGTCTCCGGCCTGAGCAACTCCGATGACGGGCGCCTGCCGATCATGGCCAACGGATTCGCCGGCACTGACGGCAGGTGGACAGACAACAAGACCCAGAAGGGCGGCGTCTTCATGGGTAAATATGCCGCCGTGGTTCGCGTGGGGGGCAGCGCACAGGCCACCGAGCTGAAGAAAGAAGAGGACTACGAAGTCCGCGAGAAATCCGGTGGCAACATGATGAACATCTTCAGTTCAGAATTCTTTGGTACGAGCGTCAGCATTCTCCCTCCGGAGTAAGCAGTTAAAGGACTCTCTGGATTCCAGATTCCAATCGATATCGGCCCGGCCCCCGCGATCTCCGTTGCGGGGGCCGGTTTTTTTTGCGGAAACTACAGGTAATCGTTGACGCAAAAAAGTGCTGGCTCCCGGCGCGGTTCTCCGCTTTGATGACTAACTTATGAAACTGCGCCTTACTGCACTCACCCTCTCCGCCGCCCTCACCGCCATCGCTGGGGAACCGGCCAATCCCTTCAATGGCAAGGACCTCGCGAACTGGAATCTCAAAGACAAATCCAAAGGTAAATGGTCCGTGGGTGAAGCTGCCATGGCCGCAGCGAACCCGGGCACACTGGAAGTGAAAAACGGGGGCAACGCCATGATCAACGACGTGACCGGTCACGGTAAAGGCTGCGACATCTCCTCACAGGACAAGTTTGGGGACGTGCGTATTGAGATCGAAGTCATGGTCCCGAAGGGTTCGAACAGCGGCATCTACGTAATGGGTGAGTATGAAGTGCAGGTCTTCGACAGCGACGGCGTGACCAAACCCGGTCCCGGCGACATGGGGGCCATCTACGGTGCCACGGTTCCCAAGGTGAATGCCTGCAAGGCTCCCGGCGAGTGGCAGAAATACATTATCGATTTTCGCGCTCCTAAATTCGACGCTGCGGGCGCCAAAACGCAGAACGCGAAGTTTCTGAAAGTGGAACTCAACGGCACGGTCATCCACGAGAACGTTGAGATGAAAGGCCCCACGCCCGGCGGACTGTCAGGAAAAGAAGCCCCGACGGGACCGGTCATGTTTCAGGGCGACCACGGGGCCGTCGCTTACCGCAACATCAAAATCTCGCCGTTGAAATAGTCGGCGAGATTCAACATCATGGACTTTGACGACTGGCTGCTGACGCAAAATGAGTGGACACGCGATCACCTCGCGCGGCTGCACCGACTCATCTCCATTGGGCAGCCGCAACTGCGGGCCTCCAAAAAGTGGCACGTATGGGTCTACACCGGCCGCGGCCTTGTCTGCATGATTTCCGGTTTCAAGCATCACATGAGCCTCAGCTTTGCCCGTGGTGCCGAGATGGTGGCTTTTCACCCGCTATTCGACCCCACGGAAAGCACTGCCATGCGGAGCATCAAGTTCACTTCGATTGCGGAACTGGATCTCGCGCTCATCCGCGATGCCGTGCACCTTGCCGCAGAACTGAATGCTGCGGGGCCGGCTCCCCGGGAAAAAAAGGCACCCCGCCTAGTAGAAGTTCCGGCCCCGCTGGCAGCAGCGCTGGCGCAGAAAAAACATGCGAAGGCGCTTCTCCATTTCGAGTCCCTCAGCCCCTCATGCCGACGCGAGTTTTGCCAGTGGATCCACAGCGCGAGGCGCGATGACACCAAGGAGTCACGCATCGAAAAAACGCTCGAGTTGCTCCACGCAGGCAAGGAGATTCATGAACCGAAGCGAAAGAAGCCCTAAACTTGGGCAGCCGGAACCAAAAGGCGTGCCTGAACGGTGAAAATTGCGCCGGCAATGGCCTAGCCCGGCTGGCTGCAGCCGATGTGGAATTGACTCTGTAAGGAGACACCGCCTAGATGCTGGCCGCGCAAGATGCGGGCGCTCCAGTGAAGCAACTCTAGATGATATCCATGCGCCCAGCGGGCAAAGTGCCGTCGGACCCACTACTGTTGCCAAGAATCGTAAAGAAGGACGCGAGACCATTCACCCGGCGCTTTCAAAGGTATTCCGCGGGCCGGACGTGCAGCGCCGCTTGGGCTCCTTCCCTAGGAACCGCCTGCACATGGCTCAACGGCGGACACGCGGAAAGCGCGGCGTTTACTCTGCCGGATCTCTTTGTGGGCGGCGGAATCTACATGGACTTCCTAATCCGCATGAATTACGCCAATCCCCCGCTCCTCTTCTTCACCATGCCGGAGGCCGCTGCCGTGCTCACCATTTGAGGCAGCACCGGTCAGTGGCGCATCGCCCGGCGCTGTAGCGCGCTCAACGCGTCCACCAACAGCAGTGATGCGGAACTATCGCCCAAGCTGGCAGAAAATACAGGCACTGGCAGTCTGGGAGGATCCGGCGAACTGCGCTATAGGCACCAAAGTCTGCGAGAGCCACTACCAAAGGGAAGGCATCGAACTACCCCACCAACACGGTCACATGACCTCAGCCTTGTCCGCGACCCTCGCGAAAAAGGCGGGAGCGGAGGCGCTGATTCCGTTTCACCTGTGAGACCGCTACACGCCTGATGCCTAGCAGGAGATGCTGCGCGAAATCCGGGAGATTTTTCCGGGAGCACGTTTCCGCAAAAATGGAATTTGGATATCAGCTGAAACTGGCAGGGCTCAGGGAGACGGGGGCAGGCCCCATGCCGCTATGCGCGCCCGATACTCTCCGCTGGGAAGGAGCACATAGTGCGGATTGGATCTGGGGCGCAATCTTGTCAGGAGGGAAAGAAGGTCTGCGCGCGCCATAGTGGTGCAGCCGTGGGAAGGCTTGGTCGGCCCGCGCCGAATATGGAAAAAGATAGCGCTTCCTTGACCGGGGATGACGGGATCAGCGTTGTGACGGATTTCCAGCAGCCACTCGTAGGCAAAATCCCCGAGGCGCATGCGCTGTTTCGTATACCATGGCGGGGGGGGCGTTAGGTCCACTGCGACATGCCGGTTATAGGCCGGATGGGCGGGGTCATCCACCCAGCAGTCGCGTGCGGTGACCTGATGGTAAGGCATGGTCATGCCCTTAGGAGCCTGCGGAGCGTTCCCAAAAGTTATGCCCAGGCGAAATACCCCGGCGGGTGCCCGTAGGTCCTTTTCCCGCTTCGATGGAACACCAAACTGCCCATGAGGGACTGGCAGCACGCCATTACCCCATGCCAGTCCCTTTTTGCCGAAGAGCACCGGAATGGTTCTTCCGAGAATGGGCTGCCACGGTGCGTTGGGCGCGGCGCGCTCGAAAAGCATGAGCCTTCCGGTGGCGGAACTCCATGTATCGGCCACAGCCACAATTAGCTGAGCCGCTTGAGCGGGAATACGCTGCGACTGCTGCGCGAGAGAGGTGGAACCGGCCATGCATAGCAGACCGGTGGTAAGAAATGAACGGCGGGTATGGGGCATGGACTAGCAGTGCCTGAAATCCCAGACCTGAAAACGGGAAATTGCAGGCGCCGACGGCGGTGGCGAGGGGCGATGAACGATCACAGATCACAAAAGATGCAGGGCCATTGCCCGCTTCCGTGTGAGCCTGGCGCTCTGCGCATTTTGATGGCTTATTTTGATCTGAGATCCCAGAAGTTCCTGAATATTCCATTCCCCCTTATTCCAAGCCACAGCCTAGGCAAACGCCCCGCCAAAATACCCTGCTACGATCGCCAAAGACAGCGCCACGGAGGTGCCGAAAGAAACCAACAAATTGAACCGTGTGGCCCGGGCAAAAAGAAACCCTGCGGCACTTCGCAGCGCCGCAGGGTTCAAAAACACGAACAAATTTCGAAAACCTACTCGGCCGAGGGGGCTTCCGCCCCCTCTTTAGCGCCGGGAGTAGAGACGCTGACCTTGACCTGAACTTCCACCTCGGGATGGAGGCGCACGGTGACTTCGTGCTTGCCCGTTGTTTTGATCGGTTTCTCGAGTTCGATCTGGTGACGGTCCACGGTGATCTTAACCTGGCCCGCGATAGCGGTCGCGAGATCGGCGGCGGTAATCGCGCCGAAGGCTTTTCCGCCCTGACCCACGGAGAGTTCGAGCCTGAGGGTGAGCTTGCGGAGACGATCGGCGGTGCTTTGCGCTTCAGCTTTCTCAGCGGCCTCACGCTCAGTGCGGCGAGCTTTTAGATTCTTGATCTGCCGGAGGTTTCCGGGGGTCGCCTCGTAGGCTTTTCCCTGAGGAATGAGGTAGTTGCGGGCAAAACCGGCTTTCACCGACACGATGTCAGCTTCGGAGCCGAGCTTGGCGATTTTGTCTTTGAGAATAACTTGTACGTTGGCCATAATATTAAAAGGGTGAGGCAGGATGCCCAGAAATTGGAGCGCCGCCATAAGTGGGGCGCCGGGGGGGTGTCAAGGCGGGGATTTGAGTTGTTTGATTCCCGGTTTTTGGCGCTCGCTAACAGGAAGTGGGCTGCCGCCGGGCCACTTTTACGCTGTGCGGGATGGCGGGGGCGACAATTTGCAGGCACTCCACGGCACCGGCAGGCTTGCCCGGCAGGGCGATTACGAGGCTGTCGTCTGCGATACCGGCGAGGCAGCGGGAGAGGATGGCATTAGGGACGCTCTCAAAGGATTTCATGCGCATGGCCTCGCCGAATCCGGGCAGTTCCACCCGGAAAATGCCGCGCAGGGCCTCGGGGGTCACGTCGCGCAGAGCGATACCCGTACCGCCTGTAGTGAGGATCAAATGGCAGCCTTGCGCCGCAAAGGCGCGCACAGCGGCACGGATGGCGTCGATTTCATCCGGCACAAGGGCCTCAGCCTCGATACTCCAGCCCAGTTCCATCGCAGCCGTGCGCAAGGCGGGGCCGCCGAGGTCTTCGTATTCGCCGCGGGAGGCGCGGTCAGAGATGGTGAGAATGCCGGTGGGTATCATGAGGGTGCCTTGCCCGCTGTGGTTGCGGATGCAACGCTCAGTTTACACCCGACGGCATTTGCTGCATGGGGGTGGGGTGATGTCGCGATTTGTTTTACTGGTCTGCGCCTCGCTGCTTGCGGCATGCGCGGCTCCCGCAGCCGGATTATTTCCACTCCCAACGAAGGAGCGGGCGGTGCCAATCTACGTCGTTTACAGCGGCGGCTTACATAGCACTTTGGTGCTGGAACGGAAGGACATTCCGCCCGCCCTGAAGCCGTTGGTGGCAAAAGCTGGCGCGTGTGGCGAAAAGTTCATCGAAATCGGCTGGGGTGAGGACGACGGCTTCCGCAAACCGCTCTCGCTAGCCATCATTTGCAAATCGCTCATGGGCTCGCACCGCACGGTGATGAGAGTGGAGGGCTGCTCGACGTCCCCGGGTGACTGCCTCAGCGCCCCCGATGCTAGCCTTGTTCGCGTCATTCTCACTCGCGCCGGGTTCCAGCGCCTCTGCGCCTTTATCGCGGCCACCCACCGCAAGGATGAAAAAGGTCGGCCAGTGCATCTTGGCGGAGGGTGGTTTCAGGCTCATGGGAAATACTCCGCCTTTCATACCTGCAACAACTGGACTGCTGACGCTCCACGCGAAGCGGGTTGCCCGATACGTCCGGGAGTTTGTCAGTTTCCGGGACCCCTTATGGTGCAGGTGAAACGATTTGGAACCTTGCTGAGAAGCCCGCGATGACACAGCCTCCTGTTTCCGCAGATGGGGATTTGCTACAGGGGGGCAATAGACCGATGATGGCAATAATGAGACGCGCTCCACTACTCAGCCTCTTCCTGCTTACCGCATCGTTCTGCCCTTCTGCTGAGGGAGAATTCCAGCCGCTCTTTCCCAAAGACGGCGTGCCTGAGGGCTGGGTCATCCGGCACTGGTCAGATGTGGGCAAGGTGGCTGAAGGTCGGCCCAAATGGTCAGTCCAAGACGGCATGCTCACAGGCGACGGTGACCGCGGGTGTTGGTTTCTCACGGAGAAAGACTACGCGGACTTCGAAATGGAATACGATTTCAAGCTGGGCCCTCGCGGCAACAGCGGCCTCGCGCTGCGCGCCCCGGCGGCAGGCGATCCGGCCTTTGACGGCATGGAAATGCAAATGGCCGACTTCCGCTATAATGAAAAAGCGAAGGATTCCGAGTTGACCGGCGGGCTCTATCGCGCCATCGCGCCATCTGAGCAGGTCTATAAGCCCGAGCAGTGGAACAAGGTGCACATAACCCTCAAGGGCACACACATCAAAGTGGTCCTGAACGGGAAAACCGTTCAGGACACGGATCTCGCGATGCACGGAGAGGAAGTGCTGCGCCACAACGGCCAGAAAGCGCCTGCGATGAAAGACCGCCCGCGCAAGGGACGCATCGGGTTCCAAAACCTGTCCCGCGACAGTGGACTGGTGGAAATCAAAGGCGCAAGGATCAAAGAGCTATAGATGAATCATCCTGCAAAAGGGAATGAGAGCCGGTGATTTCGAGCGCGAGGCGGGGAGGCTCAAAAACGGAAGAGCACTCCAGTGTGGACGGTAAGGTCTGGGCTTTCG
The DNA here is from genome assembly GCA_945861415.1 of Akkermansia muciniphila. Taxonomy (GTDB): domain Bacteria; phylum Verrucomicrobiota; class Verrucomicrobiia; order Verrucomicrobiales; family V1-33; genus V1-33. Next base: position 22,113 of record CAMAUV010000043.1, read on the forward strand.
GATGTGAGGCCGGCGCCTAAGCCGAATCTGAGCGTGACGTGGTGGTTCGGACTGAGATAGGCGGCGGCGGCCAACGTGAGGGCGAGGGCAATAGGGAGTTGGGTGATGGTGGATTTCATAGTTAGGTGGGAAAAGGAACTGCCTGCGGACGGCTCCAGACCGCCCGCAGGCACCGGGAAACTTCGCCGAAAGCACTTGAGCGAAAGTTCGGAACCGGAAATTGTTAGGGTGAAAGAAAGGTCTACCCTATGCGGCGCAGACGGTAGAACCGGGAGGGCAAGGTGCGCGTCGCGCTTACGAGGAGGAAGTCACCACCGCCCGCGTTGAATGCCGGCAGCACGTCCCGAAAAATGGGGGATACCCGATGCAGGGCTTGCTTACCTTGACAGAAAAGCGTGGTCGCAGCCGAGTCCCTAAGGCTTGGGCATTTAGCCCAAAACGGCCTGTGGGCAGGATGCCCGGGCTACGGCTGTTTCAGGCCACAGAGGGCCGTGGAGGCAGGAATGGAGGCGTATCATTCCGGCGTAAGCCAACGGCATCTACACCGCCGGGTATGTGTTCACGCTCCACGGCAACGCTGCCGGGGCAAGTGCGGACAAGCTCAGGCGGGAGCATGTCCTTGCAAAGTTTGATCAGTTCGCTGCTGGAAGGCAGCCGGGCCGGCTGGGCAGGATCACCTTTCTTTTCGGACCCCTGAATGGCCAGACACAGCTTGCAGGGATGCTCGCCGTCGAAAGTCATCTCCACCGCTTCAGCCACAGTGCCCTGCTGGGAGTAATTCACCAGCATGCCTGCCCACGCGACACACTGTAACAGCCCCCGCGGTCCGCCGCAAAGGTGCACGCAGCCCATGAGGACCAGAATGATGCGCCAAAATTGTTTCACTGATTGGCTCGAATACGCAGCGGCGATTCGTTGTTTTCAAGTCACTTCCCCGTCCACATTTTCTCATCGCGGAGGGGTTTTGACAATTCCCAACCTCCGGTTATGCCTCACGCCCCATTTCTACCCAACCACTATATACTATGAGCGAATCGACCACCCATACCTTCCAGGCGGAAGTCCGCCAGTTGCTCGACATCGTGATCAACTCCCTCTACACGGACCGCGAGATTTTCCTCCGCGAGCTGGTGAGTAACGCATCCGATGCTCAAGAGAAAATGCGCCACCTCCAGCAAACCGAGCGCAATGTATTTCAGGGCGAAGCGGCACTGGAAATTGCCATCACCACCGATGAGGAGGCGAAGACCATTACCATCGCCGACCGCGGACTCGGTATGACGCACGAGGAACTGGTGACCAATCTGGGCACCATCGCGCACAGCGGCACCAAGGCCTTCCTGCAGTCTCTGGAGAGCGGCGCGAGCGCGGCCGGCAATGTCATCGGCAAGTTTGGCGTCGGCTTCTACAGCGTGTTCATGGTCGCGGACAAAGTGGATGTCTTCACCCGCTCATGGCAGCCGGACGGCACCGGCCTCAAGTGGAGCAGTGATGGCAAAGGCGGCTACACCATTGAAGAAGCCGAAGACCAGGATCGCGGCACCCGCATCGTCATTCACCTGAAGGGGGATCAGCAGGGCTTCGCGGAGAAATGGAAGGCGCAGGAGTTGCTCAAGCGCTACTCCAACTTCGTCCCCTTCCCCATCCTTCTAAATGGCGAGCGCACCAACACGGTGGAGGCATTGTGGCTCAAGAACCGCAACGAAATCACCGACGAGCAGTATAACGAATTCTACAAATTCATCGCCCACGCGTGGGACGAACCGCGCTACCGGCTGCACTTCAATGCCGACGCCCCGCTGGCCATTAACAGCCTGCTCTTTGTCCCGCAGGACAACCCGGAGCCGTGGGGTATGGGACAGACCGAGCCCGGTGTGGCGCTCTACTGCCGCCGCGTGCTTATCGATCCGCACCCCAAGGGCCTCCTGCCAGACTGGCTGCGCTTCCTCCGCGGAGTCATCGACAGCGACGACCTCCCGCTTAATATTTCCCGCGAGACCATGCAGGATAGTGCGCTCATTCAGAAGCTGGGCGATGTCATCACCAAGCGCTTTCTCAAATTCCTCGACAGCGAAGCCAAGGACAACGCAGAGAAATACTCCGGATTCTATGCCCAGTTCAGCCGCTTCATCAAAGAAGGCGCCATCACCGACCACAAGCACCGCGAAGCTCTGGCGAAACTACTGCGCTTCGAGAGCAGCATGACGGAGGAAGGCAATCTCACCGGACTCGACGAATACGTCACCCGCATGAAGGAGGAACAGAAGGACATCTATTACCTCCAGGCCCCTTCACGCGCCAGTATCGAGAGCGGTCCCTACCTTGAAGCGTTCAAGGCGCGCGGACTGGAAGTCATCTACTTCACCGAGCCAGTGGACGAATACGTGCTCTCCTCCCTGAACGAATACAGCGAAAAGAAGCTGGTCAGCGCCGACAGCAGCGACCTCGATCTCCCCGACGCACCGGACGCAGAGAGCAAAGAAAGCCTTAGCGACAGCGAAGCCGAAGAGTTCTCCACATGGATGAAAGACACTCTCGGCGATGCCGTGGAAAAGGTCGCCCCGAGCAAACGCCTTGTGGACAGCCCCGTCGCCGCGCTGGTGCCGGAAGGTCAGCGCATGGGCCCGCAGCTCCGCGCCATGATGAAGACCATGAAGCAGGACGCGCCGGCCATGAAGGTGGAACTGGCCATCAATCCGAAGCACCCGCTCATCATCAAACTCGCCCGCGCCCGCCACAGCCGCGAAGACGCCGCAAAACTCATCGCCGGCCAACTCCTCGACACCGCCCTCCTCAGCGCGGGCCTCGTGGAGGACCCTCGCAGCGTCGTCTCCCGGCTCAACAAGGTGCTGGAACTGGCGCTGGAGAAATAGGACCAGCGGAACAGACCGTCATCCGGAAGGGATAGTGGAAAGCCGCTGTCCCTTGCGTCTCAACAGCAAGGGTTTGGCGAGCGATGCTGCAAATCGCTCCTCAAACCAGCCCGGTAGGTCTTCACAAGCAACACGGCGACATTCGGAAAACGCCGCTCCTTTCTCTGCGAAAACTTTGGGCAGCAGGAAAAACATTTTCCCCTCGAAGCGATAGCGCGACAGAAGGCCAGTATTGGAGGACCGATAGCGCGCGCATCACTCCGGGGCTTTCCGGGCTCAATTACAGTCGATCCCCTCCAATCCGCGTCCGTCCGTTGAAGGTGTCCGGATAGAAGCCAACGCATCTTCCGTTCGGCAGGATTCTGAACCACCCATAATTTTCGGGTTCGCCGTCGCGAGTGAAATACCACGTGCCGGTGAGGCGTTCGAAATCATTGTTCATTTCAGCGACAGGAGAAATGCCGCCACATCCGCCAGTTCCTGCGGCGTCAGAATTTGATCCATGCCCTGAGGCATGAGGGAGGCGGTGCCGGGTTTCATTTCGGCGATGTCCGCGCGGTTCACCGTCATAGGCGGCGTGACGGCCCCGGTGGCGAGGGTAAGCGTGGCAGCGCTTTCGTTGGTGATGATACCATAGGCGGGTTTGCCGTCATTGCGTTTCACCTCCACCGGTTCGTAGCTCCGCACGAAGCTGGCGGACGGAAAGACGATGGCTTCCAGCAAGTCCTGCCGCGTGCGGATGCTGCCGACTTTGGTGAGGTCGGGGCCGAAGTGTTTGCCCAAATATCCGGCCTGGTGGCACAGCACGCAGGAGGCTTTCGCGCTTTGGAAGACGACCTTGCCGCGCTGGGCATCGCCGGCGGGCAGAGACTTTTCAAGTTCGGCGAGACGCGCCCGCTGCTTCTCTGCATCAGGTGTGAGCGCGATCCGGGCGGCAGCGAGGCGTTCCTGCACGCTAGCGGGGAATTTGCCGAGGCACTCGCGCAGGTCATCGGCGGAGAGCCCGGCGAGTGCGCCGGACTTTTCCAAAGTGTCCATCAGCGCAAGGCCGAGGGCTGCGTCAGAGACAGCGGCATAGGCGCGCAGCAGCAGCGGGCGCTGGGTAAGCGTGGCCTGCGGCAGCAGCGGGATGAGAGTGTGGAGTTGTGAGTGTGAGAGTCTGGCGCGGGATAGGATGCGGGCGGCGGTGTCGTCAGCGCCGGTCAAATAGGGCCTATTGGGCCTATCCGGCTCACCCGCCCTGTAAGCCAGCGCTCCCGCCACCAGTGAAAACTCCTCCTCCGATATCTCCCCGCCACACGCCTGCAAAAGTGCCAGCCGCACGCCCACAGGGCGCTGCGCATCCGCCGCCAGTGCGCGCGCTCTTGCCATCGCTGCCTGCGGCACTCCACGCACAAATACGGCTGCGGCCCGCTGCGCAGTGGCGGCATCCATTTCCAGCAGCGGCAGCAGCGCGGCAGTCCACTCCTCCGGAAGCTTGTTTCCTGCCTTCGCAGCCATCACTTCCATGAGCATGTGCCGCACGGCGTCTGCCTTCGCTGCGGCGAGCCATGTTCCCAGCTTTGGGCGAAAACTGCTTTCAATCACCACTGCCTCCACGGCAGGGCGCAGAGTATCAGCTCTCGCGGCGGTGGCCAACTGCGCGGCGAGCCACTCTCCGGCAGCTTCACACCATGCCGGGACCTTGCGCAGGCCGAAGATAGCAGCCTCGCGCACTCCTGCATCCGGTGAGGCCATGGCAGCCGTCAGAACGTCCGGGTCCATTTCGGAAGGAGCCCGTTGCACGAACCAGTAGAGCTGCAGCTTCTGCGCCAGCGGTGCGACCCCGGCGGCAGTGGCGATCGCTAGCATCTGCTGCCTCGCGCAGTGCCGGATCGCCGTGTAGATGATCGTGTGCTCAATGAATAGGTCATTGTCAGACTGCCTCGCCGCCACTACAAATGGCTCGATCAGGCTGTCCCCAAACTGCTCCGACTCCGGATAAAACAGATCGTGGAATTGAGTCAGCCACTCGAGGGCCTTGCGGCGAAGTTGTAAAGTCGGGGACTCAGCCATACTCCGGATTTCCGACACAGTCTCCGGTACCCAGGGCGCCGGCAGGGGCGCCGGGCAAGTCACGGGCACTTCGCCACCGGTTTTACGCAGGCGGTAAATTGCCCCCGTCACCTCCGGCTTCGCCACCTGACTCGTGGGGCAGCAAAGCTTATACCAGCCCCCGGTGTCTACCACGAGCACGCTACCGTCGGGAGCCTGGAGCACATCCGTGGGGTGAAAGTCGGGATCGTCGCAGGTGAGGAAATCGCTGTCGGTAGTCTTCCATGTCGAGCCGTGGGGTTCCAGGACGTGGCGGCTAACTTTGCGCAGATTGAACTGTGCCACGAGCAGGTCGCGACCGTAGCGGATCATGCCCGCGGGCGCGGCAGGGCCAAGATGCGTCATGGGCGGGAGCAACGGACCGGTGCGCAGGTGATCGTTGATTACATCGTGATCCTTCCCCCACAATCCGCCACGTACAGCGTGGATGAGGCCGTCGCGTTTTCCGTCGCCTGGATGCTGAAAAAACGTTCCACTCACAATGAGATCGCCCTCCGGTGTCCACGCTAGCCCCACGGGATTGTCCATGCCGGCGGTGAACACGACATCGAATCCCGTGCCGTCCGGCTTCTTGCGAAAGACATGTGCCGCGCGCGACTTCCAGCCCTTCTGGTGCGGCAAGTCATACGTTTGCTCCGCGAAGGCCCCTTTACACCAGTAGAGAAACCCATCCGGCCCGGCGTAGGGACCGTGCAGATCGTTCGCGCAGCCGGTGAGTGTCTTGCCGTCGTGCCACACCTCCCGCGTGTCGGCCACGCCGTCGTCGTCCTTGTCCGTGAACTTCCAAATCTGGGGCGGCGCAGCGACATAGACCGCGCCTTCATGCCAGAGCACCCCCTCGGGGAAGCCCAGCTTGTCGGCGAAGACCGTGCGCTGGTCGAACACGCCGTCGTTGTCGGTATCCGTAAGCCGCAGCAAGCGGTGCGGCGCTTTCTTCAATTGCTCCTGCGGCGGCTCATTCGTGCCGGTGACCTCGGTGACATAGAGCCGGCCTTTGTCATCGAAGTAAGCTTCCACTGGCCTCTCCACCAGCGTCGGCGGCACCGCGAGCGTGACCGTGTAGCCATCCGCGGGTTTCACTTCGCGCGTAAGAGGTGGGCGCAATAAATTAATTTTATCCAAAACCGCCGACCAAGGCACCCACCGGTCTGGCTCTGTTACCAAACCGTAATACCCCTCCAGCCTCTCGTTCAATTTCCGCATTCTATCCTGCTTTGAATCCTCAGCCCAAATCACTACCGGCGACAGCAGCAGCGAGCACTTGAGGGTAGTGAGGAGTATATAGCGCGTTTCCATACTGCCCGTCCTTAGGTGGCCCTCTGCAACTAACAAGCCTCCCCTCACCGCACTCCCGGATCGTCAAGGCGCTCCGGTTCCTCCCGGGTGTAGAGTTTCAGAAACGTATCCTGCACCACATCCCGGGCGGCGGCGTGATACTGGCGGCGTAGCCCACCGGCGGGGGCTCAAGAACTTTATTGAGGAGCATAGTGACCACGGAGCCCAACGCCAACACTAGGACTGGTTTTGTGAGGATTGAGAGATTCAGCTTCCCGCCTCGAGCGAGATACCATGGCCTCGAACGTTTCCTCTCAACCCGGCGCTTTTTCCCCGGCTGGGTTGCCATCCGCTGCCAGTTGTCGTTGAACTTTTCTTTTCCTTCGACCGGTAGATCGTCCCCCTAGATGCCCTTGAGCGCCCTAAGAGCTTCACTCTGGTTCATATCCGACTTCATGAGACCGTGATTCCCCGGTTCCAGCGCCCGGATCCTTGGCATCGCAAAATCCCAATCCGGGGGCTGGGCCGGTCGCAGCTGTTAGGGAAGATGCTCGACCACTTTCTCAGCCATGTCGACGAGAGGATACAAGGCCGCTTTGGACTGCACCGCATAGGAATCAAACTGGTCGGCAGTCAAGGCGCGGAGCACAGCTCCTCGAGGGATGCGCAGGACAGGGTCTTCGTCGTCGGGTCCTTCGCTTGAATGGTGGTTCACGGGGAGGGCAGGTATGTTATTACTTTGGCAGCGCTGTCCTGAGACTCAAATGGTAGTAACTGCTGGGTCTGGCCTTTCTCTTTGCGCCAAAAACGAAACGCCCGGGCCACTTGCGCAGCCCGGGCGTTTCAAGGGTTCTCGACGCTTAGGCCAACTTCCATGGCCCGCGGTATTCGCGGCCCATCAGCTTTGCAGCGTCCTCGTCACCCACGATCTCCTCCTTGGCCGGATCCCATTTGATCTTGCGGCCAGTGATCATGGAAATGAGGGCAAGGTGTCCCGGAACCGCGCTGCGGTGGGCGGTGGTCACCGGCGTGAGGGTGCGGGCCCGTGTACGCACGCAATCGATGAAGTTCCCCTGATGCCCGGTGGGGCTCTTCATGAGCCGGATCTTCGCCACGTCGTCCGGAAGTTCCACGTGAATGGCTTTCTCCACCACCTTGTCTCCATTGCGTTGCTGGATGACTTTCTTGAATTCAGGATTGGAGCAGTCGAAACGGCCACGGTCCACATGGACCCAGCCCTTGTCACCGATCCATTTGGTGCCGCTGGCAATATCCCCATGGCCTCCTGCGATGATCATCTTTACACCGTTGTGATAGGTCGCTTCGGCGCGATACTTCGTGGCGGTGTTCCACATGGCATCCTTTGCTGGAAACTCGCCCTTGCCTTCGATCTCCACCGGACCACCGGCATCGTCGCAGTCGAGACCCCAGTGGGCAATGTCGCAGTGGTGGCCGATCCAGTCCAGCAGTTGCCCGCCGCCGATATTGTAGTTCCAGCGCCAGTTCTTGTGCACCCGGCCTTCGATATAGTCCTCCATTTGGGCAGGACCGATCCACATCTCGTAGTCAAGCTCTACAGGCGGGGGAGTCACCTGGTTTTTGTTTCTGGTGCCCGCAAAATCAGCATGGCCGGAGGGAAGTCCTACATGCACTTCCGTCACCTTGCCGATGAGCCCGTTGCGCACGATTTCCGCACCGACGCGGAAGTTGTCATTGCTGCGCTGCCATGATCCGGTTTGCCACACCCGCTTGTTGTCGGTCACTGCCTTCACGATGGCCTGCTGCTCGCGGATCGTACGCGCGAGGGGTTTCTCGCCATAGATGTCCTTGCCGTTCTTTGCCGCTTCGATGGACACGAGGGCATGCCAGTGGTCCGGGATGGCGATCATCACGGTGTCAATGTCCTTGCGGGCCATGAGTTCTCGGTAGTCCTTGATGGCTGCGCAGTCTTTGTTGCCGTTCTTGTTGTTGATCGAGTCCACCGCGCGCTGGAGATTGCGGCTGTCCACATCGCATGCCGCGATGACCTGGCATCCCGGCACGTTCATAAAGCCGTTGATATTACCCGGCCCCTGCATCCCCCAGCCAATGGCGGCCATGGTAATGCGGTTGGATGGGGCGACTTTCCCGTCCGCACCAATGGCGGACGCAGGAATGATCGTCGGGAAGGCTAGCAGGCTCGTTTTCTTAAGGAATGACCGGCGGTTGAATTTCATGGAAGATGGGTTGTTGGATAAGTTGGCCGCTGCAGATACAACGGGCGGAGAAAAGTATCGGCAAGTGCCAGTTGGCAATTGCGAATTACACTGCGCAGGCGTAGGGCGCGAAAGTCTTCGCCACCTCAAACTCGCGGCGTCGGCGCATGCCGCCGGCCCCCGCTTCCCTCCCTTGCAGGTCTATGGCGGCGGTTCATAGTGGCTTCCATTCACCGCATGGCCTATCAATTCTCCCAGCGCCGCCGCGTGACCTTCGCCGAGACGGATCTCGCGGGCATCATGCACTTCTCGAACTTCTTCCGATGGATGGAGGAGGCGGAGCATGCCTTCTACCGCTCGCTGGGCCTCAGTGTCCATCCCCTAGCGGCGGGGGAGACCGTCACGGATACAGGCTGGCCCCGGCTGAAGGCCAGCGCGGAGTATTTTCTGCCCCTCAGGTTTGAAGAGGAGGCGGAGGTGGAACTCATGGTAGCCGAGATGCGCACAAAGGCCATGAGGCACGTCTTCCGCATCTGGAAAAACCCGGACGATCCCGCGTCGCGTGCCCTCGCGGCGGTGGGCGAGTTCGTCGTGGTGGCCGTGGCCGCGCTGCCAGGCACGAAGCAAATGAAAGGAGTGCCCATCCCGGAGGTGTTCCGCTCCCGCATCCAACCCGCGCCGCCGGACGTTCTCAAGGCGCACGTCAATCCGCGCGAATGAGGCCCAGTTTGCCGTTTTCAGCGCCCTCTTTTCAGGAATGAACTCGCAACTGGTCCTCTCAAAATCGAAGACCGAACACTGAAACCTTCCTATCGTGAAATCCAAAATGAATTCTACAGCCCTTCTCTATGTCCTCGGCGTCGTCATCTGCTGGGGCCTCTACTCCGTCTTCCTGCACATGGGCAGCATCGGGATGAACGTGGAGGGCGCGAAGCCTGACCTGACCACCAACCGCATGAAGGCCTTCCTCCTAGTCGGCATTGCTTATTTCCTCGTGGCCGTCGTCGGTCCGCTCCTGATTCTAAAACTGCGGGACTCCGGGGCGGCGACGCACTGGAGCTTCCCCTCTACGGGCTGGAAGATGAGCCTCATGGCCGGACTGCTGGGGGCATTTGGCGCCTTCTTCTTGCTCATGGCGCTGAGCAGTGACGGAGGGGACATGAGCGTGCGTAAGGTGCTCATTGCCATGGTGCCCACCCTTGTGTTCGCCGGCGCGCCGCTGGTGAATGCGTTGGTCAGCGTCACCAAGGAAGGGCTCTGGGCCAAGACCCCGCCCCAGTTTTTTATCGGCCTGCTGCTTGCGGCAGTGGGTGCCGGGCTGGTCATGTTTTACAAACCTTCCTCCGGTCCTGCCGCGAAAAAGCCGGAGAGCCCGGCGGCTGTCTCGGCCCCCGGTGACGTGCCAGCGAAGGCCTCCTCCGCCGCGCTCTCACCTGCCCTACCGAGAAAAGTCGGTCCGGGGTATGTGGATGTGACCACGCGCCGCTATCACGTCAGTTGATTCAAAGGCATGTCGCGCGCGGCCCAAATCGAACAGCACCGCGGCATCATCCGCGCCAGTCAGTGGGAGCGTCTCAGCGCACTCCTCGATACCATCGCAGTGATGAATCCGTTCTACCGGAAACGGATAGGCCCCCTTGGCATGGGCTCGCTGGAAGACTTTGTCCGCCTCTGCCCGCTGCTAACCAAACGCATGCTTGTGGCGGACCGCGAGGAGCACCCGCCCTACGGCACCAACCACACCTACCCGCTCGAGAACTACACACGCTTTTGCCAGACCAGCGGCACCACCGGGCCCCCCATGACCTACCTTGATAGCCGGGACGACTGGGGCTCCATGCTGCGGGCATGGGAATTAATCTATGACTACGCGCGGCTGGAGCCGGGCGAGGATCGACTGTTTTTTCCCTTTTCCTTCGGTCCGTTCCTCGGCTTCTGGACCGCCTTCGAAGCTGCCACCCACCTCGGCTGTATGGTGGTACCCGGCGGCGGCCTGAGCACCAACGCCCGCCTCCAGCTCATGCTGGATCACCGGATTTCTGTGCTGGTGACCACCCCCACCTACGCCTTGCACATGGGCGAGGTGAAGCAGGAAAGCGATGCCTTCCGCGATCAAAAATTTGCCCTGCGCCTCATCGTCGTGGCCGGCGAAGCCGGAGGCAGCCAAACTGCCCTACGCGAGAGGATGGCCGCCCTCTGGCCGGATGCCACTGTCTTCGACCACCACGGCCTCACCGAGACCGGACCTGTCAGTTGTCAGGATCCGGAACTTCCACTGAGCCTGCGCGTACTGGAGGACTTCCACCTCGCGGAAGTCCTCGACCCCGCCACCGGCCGAGAGGTCTTGGAGGGGGAGGAAGGCGAACTCGTCATCACCACGCTCCAACGGATCGGCGGCCCCATGCTGCGCTACCGCACCGGCGACCTTGTGAGGAAACGCTATACCGGGGACGGTAGCCTCTGTCTCGAGGGCGGCGTCCTCAACCGCCTTGACGACATGGTCTGCGTGCGCGGCGTGAACATTTACCCCAGTGCCGTCGATAGTGTGCTGCGGAGCTTCCAAGAAGTCGTGGAATACCAGGTGCGCGAACACCGCAGCGGCCCCTTGCTCGACCTCAAACTCATCGTGGAGACCCGCGCGGGGTATCGCGACCCCACACTGGCGGACCGCATCAGCGCCGCCCTGCGCGACTCCTTCCAGCTCCGCATGGCAGTCCAGGTGGTCGCCGCGGGCACGCTGCCCCGCTTCGAATTCAAGGCGCGGCGCTGGATCAAGGAAACACCGGCCGTGCGTTGAATCAGCGGGCGAGCGGATGAGTTAGGGCGCCGCAACGTGAGGCCTCGTGAGCGCTTCGTGAACGCAGCGAGGAGGGTCTGGGGATACGATGGCTGGGATCACGGAATGGTTTAAACCTGCGGATGTAAAACGATCATGGCCGCAAGATTGAACTCATCTGCGGCTCCGCGATCGCTTTGCCTGAAGACGGTCACGCACCCACGCGGCAGCGCACTGGACGATTGGTAATTCCGCGCTCACGGCCTCCAGAATGCGCGCATGATGCCGCCGATAGTCCACGACCACGCGGAGCACATCCTCCCCCATCTCGTGCCCCGCAAAGAGTTCCGAAAATGGCGGAGAGAAGTTCAGCCCCGGTTGCACCTCCTGCCCGTGGATCGCCGCGCCCATGTCGAAGTTCGTCAGGAGCAGGCGTTGGTCGGGGCGGGAAGTGGCAGCGCAGGCGTCGAGAAACCATGTCGGCGAACCAGTCGAGTCGGCATGCAGGAGCTGCAGCAGCTTTTTCTCGATTTGCCAAAGATCCCGCAGCGCCTCCTCGCCTATCGAGAGCGTCCTCAGGTGCACCACGGTCCGGAAGAAGGCGAGATAGGCCGCTGAATAACCAACCCCGTCTAAAACCGGTAGTTCAAAGCGAGACCGCAAGCCCGACAGATAAACCGTGGACCGGTTCAGGGTCTTTGCGATGTCGGCGAAGGTGTTAATGCACCCAATATGCCCACATAAACAAACTAACCAACAAAAAACTGGCGTCCGGCGCGGCGACGCGTCATCGGGACAATTCGGGACATTTGCGCCCGTTTCAATCCCCGCCGCCCCGTGCGGGGCGGCGACATCCTGACCCAAGAGGGCGGCGTAGCCCTAAGCGGTAAGGACGTGACGCACATCGACTGCGCGGGGCCGCGAGGGACCAATCCAGCCGGCTATTCACATGGCCAAGGGCCTGCGGCTCCTTCCTTGGCAAGCTGTCCAAGAAGCACCCGCCGCGGGTGCTAAAAGGTAAGCTGCTCAATGGCACCCAGCGTTGGCAAGTGCGGCGGGCGCTGACATAGGACGACAGTGGGCATGGGAACCATAAGTGGAGCCGCGGACCTATTCTCCGTGCTCTCGGGAAAAGGGCGCGAAAATGGGGCCAGGAATGCCTCCACCGGGTAAAATTGCCACCTCCGGTGGCTCTCCGGTCTGATTTCCTTCAAAGTAAGAAATAGACTCCACTACTCCACTTGGCCGCGCCGCAGGCCGGAGGCAGCAAGGGGCAGCGAGTGGACCCTGTGCAGAGTGGGGGTCCACGGGGTCCAATTCCAGCCGAAAAAAACGGGCCGAAAAAGTGGAGCCTCCCGCTGCGCGGCAGACCTTGCTCGTCAGAAGGGTAAAAGGGCAGAGGGTAAAGGAGCCTAGACGCCACCACCTATACCCAGCACCACACGAAGCCCGACGCAGTCGATGCGAAAAGGGGTCTTTTTCGCTGGCGGCTAACGCCCATGAGACTTAATTTCGTTTGGTTCATCGCAGAATCAACAAAAGCCAACACAGCAAGCCAAGACAAAACGAAACCTCTCATTCCTATGAAAGCTAGCTTCTTATCCTTTGGAGTGTCTCGTCTATTCTCACGCATGGCTTGGTTCCTCTTCCTCATCGTGCTATCCGCGTTCTCCCAATTGAGTAGGGCGGAAGTTGAAGGCGCATGGACTTACACTCTCGAAGACGGCGGGGCGACTATTACGGCCTCTACTGCAACAGGTGCGGTGACCGTTCCTGCAACGCTTGGGGCACAAGCCGTCAAGAGGGTTGGAAACAACTGGCCTCCTATTTTTGGGGCTCCTAACACCACCGTGAGGAGCGTGACGATACCCAACAGCGTCACCAGCATAGGGAGCTATGCGTTCTCTAGCTGCACGGGCCTGACGCGCGTGAAGATCCCCAACAGCGTGACAGGCATCGGGGCCTTTGCGTTCGCTGGCTGCAGCGAACTGACGAGCTTGGCGATCCCCAGCAGCGTGACCAGCGTCGGGGTCTATGCGTTCCAAAGCTGCAGCGGACTGACGAGCGTGACGATCCCCAACAGCGTGACGAGCATCAGGAACTCTGCGTTCACTGGCTGCAGCTCTCTGACGAGCGTGAAGATCCCCGACAGCGTGACCAGCATCGGGCAAAGCGCGTTCGATGGCTGCATCGGTCTGACGCGCGTGAAGATCCCCGACAGCGTGACAGAAATCGGGGCCTTTGCGTTCGCTGGCTGCAGCGGACTGACGGGCGTGACGATCCCCAACAGCGTGACCAGCGTCGGGGTCTATGCGTTCCAAAGCTGCAGCGGGCTGACGAGCGTGACGATCCCCAACAGCGTGACCAGCATCGAGAACAATGCGTTCGCTGGCTGCAGCTCTCTGACGAGCGTGACGATCCCCGACAGCGTGACCAGCATCGGGCAAAGCGCGTTCGATAACTGCACCTCTCTGAGGAGCGTGACGATCCCCAGCAGCGTGACCAGCATCGGGGAAGGTGCTTTCGAAGGCTGCAGCGGACTGACGAGGGTGCCAACAAAACGCTAGCTTTGTCCTTCACAAGCTCGACTCCCTCACTCCGCTCAAGGCAAGCCCCGCCCCGTCAAACCATGTCACCTTTCCTCCGATATCCTGTCCCTGCCGTTTTCCTCATCGGGGCAGCCCCCATGGCCACGGCTGCGGAGAACCCCGACCAAGCCGCATATCCCCGGCCTTTTTCCCGACCGCCTTCAATGGGAGACGGATACGATACTTGGCGCGATGCAAAAGGGCCGGACTTCGGCGTGACGAGCGTTGATCCCAGTCGCTTGCCGTCACGGGTCGATAACTCCACGCGACCTGAATTCCCTCCCATTTACAAACAGAACGGGGGAGCGTGCGGCCAGTTCACCGCGATCGCGTCGATCTTCACCTACGAAATGAACCTCCTCAGCGGCACTCGCGCCGACTCGGATGCCACCCGTTTTCCCGCCGATTTTTCATGGAACATGATCAATGGCGCCAACAAGAATCATGGCTCCGAGGCCTATCACGGCTGGGAGACCGCCAAGCACGTCGGCATACCCACCGTGAAAACCTACGGCACCGTCCACCGCAAGGAAGCCGGCCCTTGGCCAAACGGTTATGGAACCTGGCGTGAGGCGATGGAGTATCGGGTCGCCGGATACCGCTACACGCCCGTCGCCACCGTCGCGCAGGTTAACGAGGCCCGCGGCTGGCTCTTCGACCGCAACCAACCCCAAAAGGAGAAGGAATCCATCGGCGGAGTGCTGGCGCTCGACGGGCGCATGGGGGAGCGTGACGGGGTCACCAAAACGATTGTCGATGGTGAACATCAGGCCGGTGAAGACCTCTGGATTCGTTGGGGTCCGAGCGGCTACGGACACGGAATCACCTGTGCTGGCTACGATGACAACGTCGGCTACGACGTGAATGGCGACGGTAAAATCACCAACGACAAGGACACCAACGGCGACGGAAAAGTCACCCTCGCCGATTGGGAGCGAGGATCGTTCATCGTGGTCAATTCATGGGGCAAAGAATGGTCCAAGGACGGCAAGATCTACCTGCTCTACAGCGCCATGGTCGATTCCACATGGGAGCGAGGGAATTTCCTCGGACGGATCGAGGTTTGCCGCCATGTCCCGCGTCGCACTCTGAAGCTCAAGCTCTCCCACAACATTCGTTCGGACCTGCGGGTCACCATAGGCGTCGCCGCCGACAAGAACGCCACCAAACCCGATCACGAGTTCGCGCCGCAACATCTAAACGGCTGGCCTCTTTTCGGCGAGCGCAGGAAGCACGTCGGCGAGGTTCCGCTGGCCGGCCCGGAGGATGAGAGCCCGGTCGAGCTAGGCATTGATCTCGCCCCGCTGCTCGACAAGCTGGGTCCAGACGCAGCCGAAAGCAGCCGCCTGTTCCTGAGATTCGGTAGCGCGGAAAAAAGCGCCGCCACCGGCCTGCTCCACCACTGCACCATCCGGAGTTACGATGCGAAGGGCGGCTTCATCCGCGAATCCGCCGTGGAGATCCAGGATGGAAACTTCGGCAAAGCACCTCTGGCTATCGAGGCCATCCTCGACTGATCGCCATTGTCTCGAAATCGCCATCAGTTGGCTGTGAGGTGCAACGTTTTTTGGACCAGAGTATGCTTTAGTTTGATAGTGCCAGAGATGCCTCGAAGGAGGCCGTAGTGGACAGCCACGCCCCTGCCTCACAGCAGCGCAGGCCAGGGAAATTCTGCGCCCTGCACCGCCAACCCCTCGCCCGCTCGCGGCATGACTTGCTCGTCAGAAGGGTAAAAGGGCAGAGGGTAAAGGAGCCTAGCCGCCACCACCCACACCCAACACCACACGAAACC
>CAMAUV010000044.1 GCA_945861415.1 Akkermansia muciniphila
ATTTTCGAGCTCGCCTTCGATCCCTCAGGAGCGTTGCTGCTCCTCTGCGGTATGGGCCCGATGACTGATCCCATGGCTGGAAGTGGTAGGATGACATGGCAGCGCTGGGACTGGCAGAAAGGCGCTCGCCTTGACCAAATCAAAGAAGGACAGTTATGGAATCCGTGGCATGGAATCCCTCCAGTACGCATTTTGTCATGGCTGGACGCTAGGCGCAGGGGACGTGGAATGCCGCGCTGTTTTCCCCCGCTGAAGGCCAGTTGGTGCATTCAAAGGATATCTATAAGCGGATCGCCCACGCGAGATTAAAAGCCGATAGAGGCCTGCTTTGCCTCGCCGGAGTCACCGGCCAGCAGCGAAGAAAGCTGGACATTTGGGTCCCATGGGGACGCGTCGAGTTCTAAAAAGTCGACGGGGTCGCGCAGAGCGTGAAATGACGAAACTAGCAATACGATATCCGAAGGCATGCTGGTGGTTCCGTCCAGACTCACTTTATTCCTCCTCGTTTTCCCCGCCCATCTAATGGTTCCGTCATTCCGTCATTCTGGCTTCGTCATTTCGCGACGAATGAGCGATAACACACCCTATGATGACAGCAGCACCGGCGTAGAATTGCCATGTCATGATTTCGCGCTCCGGCCAGATGAGGGCGGCCATGATCATGGCATAGATGGGTTCCATATTTCCGGCGATACCGATGGTGAATGGGCTGAGTCGCTTTTGCAGCCAGACGTAGGTGGAGAAGGCGACCACGGTGCAAACCACGGCGAGAATGATCACCGGCAGCCAGTCGGAAGGGGCCGGCATCCATTGGGCGGAGGGCGGGCCGAGATAGAAGAGCCCAAGCAGGGAGCAAAAAGCGCAGGCGGAGGTCATGGAGAGTGCCGTTAGCGGGACGGGAGGCAGGTGCTTGACGAGACGCGCATTGAAGATGGAGAAAATGGCCGCGACGCCTGCGGCCCCGATGCCAGCGAGCAGACAGATGAGGGGCACAGAATTTTCAGCTGTTTGGAAAGCCACCATCGCCACACCGGCGGTCACGGCCAGCGCCAGCACGACCTCTTTCGCGCGGATTTTCCTTTCCTTGATGAGCAGTGGCTCAAGAAAGGCAATCCAGAGCGCCATGGTGGCGATGCCGGTCATGGCCACACTCACATTTCCCAGCCGCGCGGCGAGAAAAAAGAGCTGCCAGTGAAGCCCGATGAGACAGCCGTTGAGCAGGGCGAGGCCTATCCATCTGCGGGAGAGCCGCTGACCCGGCCGCAGGGCGATCCAAAGCCCCAGCACTGCCGCGGCAATTCCTGTCCGCCACACTACTAGGGCCTCCACCGGCATGGCGATGTGCACGCCGAGAATGCTGGTGAGCCCCCAAATGAGGACAAGGATTTGGAGGATGATGAGGTCGCGCACGGAGGATGTCTGTCCTTTGCATCCGGCGGGCGTGCTATGGTGGCAAGGGGGTGAAAGTTCAACTTGGCGCGGGCGTGGTTCGTGGTTTTGCTGCCCCGCATGAGTTCGCATCCATCCCTCGTCATCCTCACCGGTGCCGGTATCTCCGCAGAGTCCGGTCTTGCCACGTTCCGCGGTGCAGAAGGATTATGGGAAGGACACCGGGTGCAGGATGTGGCCACTCCGGAGGGGTTTGAGCACAATCCCGGTCTTGTGCACCGGTTTTACAATCAGCGCCGCGCGGCCCTCTCCGCCGTGCAGCCCAATGCCGGTCACGAAGCACTTGTCCGGCTGGAGAAAAGTTGGCCGGTAGAGTTTCTGCTAATCACGCAGAATGTGGATGATCTCCACGAGCGCGCAGGCAGCCGCAAGCTCCGGCACATGCACGGGGAACTGCTCCGCACACTCTGCATCGCCTGCGGGGAGTCCTCCCCGTGGCAGGGGGGCATGGGGCCGGACTCCTTCTGCCCCCAATGCATGAAGAAAGGCAAGCTTCGGCCCGACATTGTCTGGTTCGGAGAGATGCCCTACTTCATGGATGAAATCTTCGCCGCGCTGAACCGTTGCGATATTTTTATCGCCGTGGGCACTTCCGGCCACGTCTATCCCGCGGCCGGATTTGTCCGCACCGCCAATGCCCGGGGAGCGCGCACCATCGAAGTAAATCTCGCAGACACCGCCGCGAGCGAGTCCTTCGACGAGCGCCGCACAGGCCCGGTCACCCAAGTGTTGCCCGCTTTGGTGAACGAACTCCTCCCCCGTCGGATTTGGTCCAGGTTTTCAGATTGAATTCCTAACCGCGGGGGGCATGTAAGCTTTCCCTCTTCAACCCGCTTACCTTTTATGCCGCAAAGCAACCTGACTGACGACGTCCGCATCGCTGACATCTGGAGCCTTATTTCTCCGGAGGTCGTGATGCATGATAGCAGTGTCTCAGGGCGGGATTTCGAGTTTGTCGCCCACGCCCGCCGACAAGCCTCGGATATCATCATGCGCCGCGACGACCGCCTGCTTGTCGTGGTAGGTCCCTGCTCCATCCACGACGAAGCGGCGGCACTGGAGTATGCCCGTTTACTCAAGGAGGAAACTGCCCGCCACGCCAAAGACCTCAACATCGTCATGCGCGTGTATTTTGAAAAACCTCGCACCACTGTGGGCTGGAAGGGCTACATCAACGATCCAGGACTGGACGAAAGCTTCGATATCAATCGCGGCCTCCAACTCGCGCGTCTCCTGCTCGCCAAGTTGAGCGCCATGGGCATCGGTTGCGGCACGGAATTCCTCGACACCATCAGCCCTCAATACGTGGCGGACCTTGTCACCTGGGGAGCCATCGGCGCCCGCACGGTGGAAAGTCAGATACACCGTGAACTGGCCAGCGGTCTCAGCATGCCGGTGGGCTTCAAAAATGGAACCGGTGGGGGTATCGGGTTCGCCATCGATGCCATTCGCGCTGCCGAGCGGCCGCACCACTTCCTCAGCGTCACGAAACAAGGCATCGCGGCGATTGTGAAAACCACCGGCAACGATTCCTGCCACATCATTCTGCGCGGAGGCAAAAGCGGCCCAAATTTTTCCGCCGACCAGATTGCCGAAGTCTCGGGAATGCTGGAGGCGGCAAAACTCACGCCGACCATCATGATCGACTGCAGCCACGGCAACTCCAACAAGGATCACCGCAATCAGCCGAAAGTCGCGGAGGATGTGGGTAGCCAGATTCGCTCCGGCAACAAAGCCATCACAGGCGTCATGATTGAGAGCAACCTCGTCGAAGGGCGGCAGGACGTGGTACTCGGAAAAGATCTGGTCTTTGGCCAAAGCATCACCGACGCCTGCATCGATTGGGAAGCCACCCGCGGCGTCTTCGAGCAACTGGCCGACGCCGTGCGCGACCGGCGGGGCTGAATTGCTTGCAGGGTCAGGCGGGCTTTGTTTGGCGCATTCTGCTGGCAGTGAAGAAGCGCCGCGGAGCAGGTGCCAGATGGCATGTAGCTGAATGACTGAATGCGGATCACACAGTGGACAGTCGGTGAGCGAGAGATTCCATGTGATCAAGGCCGCCGTGATTGTGAGGGAACTGAGTAATTCCCCGCCACAGTCGCCAGTGCATGAACAAGCCGACTACCACAAATTCAAGGTTGCTCACGGGCTGTTTGATTAGTCCCGACTGTGTAGTCTCAGAGAAGCGCGATCCTGTGTGGTTCCACTCACCCAGTCATCCTCCGAGCCGTGCCGCTAAGAACCGCACCATTGATCCCAGCGCCACAAGGAACTGGATGTAAAACACTAATCGGCCGTCGAGATGTAGCTTAGGTGGAGTAGTTCAGGCGGGGCCTTCTTACCATCTGCTGGCCTGCACTTTGCGGCGCATGATTTTGTCTCCGGCGGCGATGCAGAGCCATGTGCGGCCCGATCCGGCGAGGGCGGCGCTGACGATTGGTTTGCCGGGGAAAGGGTGGCTGAGAAGGCCGCATTCGCGCCCAGTGTAGTCGAAAACTTGCACGCCTAGGGTGCTGGTTACATACCAGCGGCCTTCAGCGTCACTGCACATGCCGTCACCACCACTGTTGGGGACAAAGGGAGGCGGGGCATTGAAAGGAAATTCGCCTTTCGGGTCTACCGGTCGGCGCAGAGTCATGACGGGCATGGGGGCGTCGAGCGTTCCGTCTGGATTTACCCGGTAGGCCCAGACGCGGGACCCTATGTATTCGCTCACGGCCAGCGTTCCACCATCAGAGGATAGGGCGATACCGTTCGGTCCGGTGATGCCGACGGCGGCGGTACGCACCGTCTTTGTTTTCAATTCCACCGCAATCACTTCGCCTTTGCTGGTCTCGGTGAAATAGGCCCAACCGTTAGCGGATA
The DNA here is from genome assembly GCA_945861415.1 of Akkermansia muciniphila. Taxonomy (GTDB): domain Bacteria; phylum Verrucomicrobiota; class Verrucomicrobiia; order Verrucomicrobiales; family V1-33; genus V1-33. The sequence continues at coordinate 4,315 of CAMAUV010000044.1, forward strand.
CGACGAGATCGTTCGGTGAGACATTATCCGCGAGGGACTCCACGGTCCCGGTTTTGGTATCGAGTGCAGCGAGGCGCTTTTTGTGCCCCTGACAAAAAATGATGCGGCCGTCCGCGTCGTGTTTGGCTCCGCTGCCGTGCTCATCAGTGAGTTTTGTCTTTTTTCCCTCCGGCGTCACCATCCATGTGCCCCCGCCTATGAGGTCGTTGACGTAAAGGTTTCCCGCTTCATCCCCAGTGACCCCGTCGGCGAATCCAAATCCATCGGCGAGGGTTTGCCATGCTTCGCCTCCGATAAGCAACTTGCTCAGCGACATGTCGCCGCCAAGATCATCCTTTATTTTTCCGGGCGAAAAGGCGGCGGGCTCTTTGCGCCAGAGCCAGCGCATGGCATCGGCGAAGATCATGCCTCCGCGGTGGCTGTTGTGGCCATAGCCTTCCTGCCAGTCGAATTTGACCTCATAGCCCATGTAACTGAGCGCGGCGTTCATTTGTTGATTGGCAGTGGGCCAGTGGCCGAACGGGTTGTCGAGGTCCCCGGTGCTGTCCTGAAGGAAGATGCGAATGGGTTTTCTTTCCGTCTTCCGGATGAGATACGGGAAGGCATTTCCGCCCCGGAGATTGACGAAACTGCCGATCGTGCTGAGGACTCGGCGGAACTGGTCCGGTTGCTCCCATGCGGCGTTAAAACTGCAGATCCCGCCGCTACTGGCACCACAGATGCCTCGCAGTTCTGGGTCTTTGCTTACCGGCCACTGCTTTTCGACTTCCGGTAGAATCTCCTCCAGTAGAAAGCGCGTGTAGTTAAGGCCGAGACTGTCGTATTCTAGGCTACGGTTGCTGCTGTTCCACGGGTTCTTGCGCTCCTTGGCGGGATCATGCCCTGGGTTTATAAACACCGCCACCATGGGTGGCAGTTCACCGGCGGCGATTAGATTGTCCAGCACCGTGGGCACGCCCCACGGACCTTTGCGGTCCACGTAGTCGTGGCCATCCTGAAAGATCATCAGAGCTGCGCTGCCATCCGGCTTGTATTGCGCCGGTATGTAGACCCACCAATGGCGTTCGGTATTCGGAAAGACGGCGCTTTTCCACACGGGCATCTCCGTCACCTTGCCGTCCGGCACGCCGGCGTTGGGATCGGCGTCCGAATGGCGCGCGGGTTCGCCCTCTGCTTTCTTTTCCGCCGGAGGAGCTGGTTTGGCACGCTTTTGAAAAGCCCACTGGATTGCTTGAGGAAGCAGGGCGCCGCCGGGCTTGCCGTCGTGACCGCCGCCGGTGAGTTCGTAATGGTGCTCGTATCCAGCCCAGTGGAGCGAGGCGGCCATGTCCTGATTCGCCAGCGGCCAGTGCCCGTGCATGTTATCGAGGTCATTTTCACCCTCCTGCATCCACACGCGAATGGGTTTTGGTTCCTTGTGGCTGGCGCGGATGTGCGCGGCATATGCGTGGCCGCCACGGATGTTGGTGAAGCTGCCGATGTGGGAAATCACATTGCGAAATAAATCCGGGCGCTCCCATGCTGCCGTGAAGGCAGCGATGGCGCTGCTGCTGATGCCGCAGACTGCCCAGCCTTCCGGATTGTCCGTCAGCACCGTGCCCTGCCCTAGTTTCTGCCTGACCATGGGGATTATTTCATCGGTTAGAAACTTCGCGCAGTCGCCATTGGGGGTATCATATTCAAAACTGCGGGTAGTGCGGGCTTTGGCACCAGGGAGCGTCGGGGCGATGTTGCCGGGGTTCACAAAGATGGCGGCCGTGGGTGGGATGGTGCCTGCGGCGATCATGTTGTCCAGCACCACAGTGGCGCAGGAATTGCCGTCTTTTTTCAGATAATTGGACCCGTCGAGAAAGACGATGCAGTTGATCTTGAGCGGTTTGTCCTGCGCATAGACGGGCACGTAGGTGGAGACTTCGCGCGTTGTGCCCGGGTAGATCTTTGAGTCCGTGAACTGAAATGTCTCTACCTTGCCCTCCGGGACGCCTGCTTTGGGTTTCGCAGTTTCCGAAAGCTGAGGGATCTCCCGGGCCATGGCAGAGGTGAGCGGAGTCAGGAACAGCGGAAGAAGCCAAAGCGGGCGGAGTGAAGTCATGCCGGACACTGCCTGTCGTGGCGGACGGGCGCAAGCTTCCTGGTTTTCCGCGTGAACGGCTAGTCTACACCGAGCAGGGTGCGGGCGTGGGCGGTGGCGCTGGCGGCTTTTCCGCCGAGCATGCGGGTGATTTCATCCACGCGCGTCTCGCCCTCTACGCGGCACAGGCCGCTGAAGGTGCGCTCGCCCTTCACTGCCTTACTGACTACGAAATGGCAGGCGGCAAGGGCGGCAACCTGTGGCATGTGTGTGATGCTGATCAGCTGATGCGTGGCGCCGAGTTCCGCCATTTTGCGACCGACGGCGGTGGCGATCTCTCCGCCGACGTTGGCGTCGATTTCATCGAATACGAGTAGCGAAATGTCATCCTCTTTAGCGAGGGCGCTCTTCACAGCGAGCATGACACGGCTCATTTCACCAGAGGAGGCAATGACTCGCAGGGGCTTTGCAGGCTCGCCGGGATTCGGCGCGAACATGAAATCGATCTCCTCGAGACCGTGCGAGCCGGGCTGGGGCAGGGTATTGAGTTCAGTGGTGAACTTCGCTTGAAGAAATCCCAGATCCCCGAGGTGCCTACTGACTTCTTTGGCAAGCCTGGGAGCGGCTTTCTTGCGGAGCTGGCCGAGCGCAGTGCCGGCTGAGGTCACGGTCTCACGGGCGGCAGCGAGGGCTTTGGTGAGGCGACCTAGTTCCTCGCCGCGGCTTTCAATTTTCGTTAGTTTGGCTGCGGCAGCATCACGGTGGTCAAGCACGCGCTCAATGGTGCCTCCATACTTCCGCTTAAGTGTCTCAATGGCGTTGATCCTGTCTTCGATTTCGAGCACCTCACGGGGATCAATTTCGAGCCGCTCCTGGTAGCGGGCGAGGGAGCGCTCGAGATCTTCGAGCTCGACAAAGGCATTTTCGAATCCGGTTGTCGCTTCGGCGGCTCCACGGTCGGTGCGCTCCATGTCCCGGAGGACGCGGCGGAGTTCTCCGAGTTGCGTCAGCACAGAGGTGTCAGACTCGCTGAGAATCCCCAGTGCTTGAGTGGTGAACTCGATTAGGCGTGCACTGTTGCTGGCCATTTTGTGCCGCTGGAGCAGAGGCTCCTCCTCATCGGGTTTGAGGGCGGCGGTGTCAATTTCATCGACCTGAAAGCGCAGCAGTTCCAGCTCCTGTCCGGTGGCGCGTTCGGAGGTGCTGAGCTCCTCCAGTTCCGCAGCGGTTTCGCGCCACTGGCAGTAAGATTTTTCGTATGCCGCCACAGCGCTGCCCGCTCCGGCAGCGGCATCTAACATCGCGAGTTGGCGGTCGCGGCTATTGAGTGACTGGTGCTCATGCGGGCCGTGGAGGTCCACGAGGAACTGGCCCAAGGCTTTAAGCACATGAAGAGTGGCCGGGGCGCAGTTGATGAACTGGCGGTTCTGTCCGGCTGCGGAAATGACCCGTTTGATGATGAGTTGGCCGCTGTCGCAGGGCTCGAGGCCGGCATTTTGCAGCACGGCATTGATCTCCGTGGCTTTCTTCGTGTCGAACACCGCCTCCACCGTGCAATGGTCTTCACCGGTGCGAATGAGGCCGCGGTCAGCACGCTCCCCCAGCACCAGTTTCAGCGCACCGACGATGATGGATTTTCCAGCGCCGGTTTCCCCGGTAACGGCGACGAGTCCGTGGTCTAGTTCCCATGTGAGGGACTCGACGAGGGCGAGGTTACGAATGGTGAGGGAACTAAGCATGGCTTGGCCTAGCGGGAGAGTTCCAGCATGTGGAGGATGGGCTTTTCTGCGCGAGCGCGGATGGCTTCGTCCATTTCCACGCGGGGTTGGAGATCACGCAGGGCGAGGTAGAGCTTCTCCATGGTATTCATCTTCATGTAGCGGCAGTCGGCGCAGGCGCAGTGGGTGGTTGGGCCGGGAATGAATTCCTTTTCCGGACACTCTCGGCGGAGGCGGTGCAGCATGCCGCTTTCGGTGGCGATGATGAATTGCTTCGCGGGATTGCTGCGGCAGAAGTGAACCATCATTTCCGTGCTGCAGACCTCATCGGCGAGCAGGCGCACTGCGAAGGTGCACTCTGGGTGGGCTACTACTGGGGCGTCAGGGTATTGCTCTTTAATCTTGAGAATGCTGTCGCGGGTGAACTCAACGTGGACGTAACAGGCCCCCTGCCAGAGGTCCATTTTGCGACCGGTTTGCTCCATGACCCACGAGCCAAGATTGGCGTCCGGAACGAATAGGATATTGCGGTCCGGAGGCACGCTTTGCACGATCTTTGGCGCATTGCCGCTGGTGCAGATGCAGTCGCTCAGAGCTTTCACGTCACCGCTACAGTTGATGTAGGCGATAACGTAGTAGTTCTTGTCACCATGACGGCGGAGATACTCCGCCAATGCTGGACCGGGGCAGCTTTGCTCCAACGAACATCCGGCATCTTTATCAGGGAGCACGACAATTTTCGACGGGTTCACGATCTTGGCGGTCTCCGCCATGAAGTGGACGCCGCAGAAGGCGATGACGTCAGCTTTTGATTCTTTCGCCTTATAACTGAGGCCCAGCGAATCGCCGACAAAGTCCGCGACTTCCTGGATTTCCCTCATCTGGTAATTGTGCGCGAGGATGACGGCGTTCCGCTCTTTCTTGAGGCGGAGAATCTCGGTGCGCAGGTCGATGGAGGTTGAAGCAGTAGCGGTCATCACGCGCAGAATGTGCGGGGTGTGCGGCGGCGCAAGTGTCAGACTGAAGTTTGCAGCAGGCGCAAGCAATCTCCGCTATAGGCGGCGGGGTCCGCGGCAGTGAGGATGCCGCTGACGATGACGGCGCGGCGGGCTCCAGCGGTTAGCACTGCGCTTAGGTTCTCCTTTTTGATGCCGCCGATGCAGAAAACGGGAAGACTGACCCGGCGGTGAACCTCGCGGATGTCTTCGATGCCAATGGGCTGGTAATCGGGTTTAGTCGGCGTTGCGAAGAGCGGGCCGAATCCGATGTAATCAGGCTTCTCGTCAGTGGCCGCCACAGCCTGATCGACGCTGTGGGTGGAAAGCCCAATTATTCTCCCAGCCCCCGCGAGCGCCCGGGCCTCTGCCACGCTCATGTCGTCCTGTCCCACATGCGCGCCCTCGACTCCGGCTTCCGACACGAGTTGCGGATGGTCGTTGATGATAAAGGGAATTCGGTCGGGATGGCTGATGCGGTGAAGTTCGCGGGAGAGTTCGAGGATCCTGTCGATAGGCAGGTCTTTAGCGCGGAGTTGCACCATGCCGACACCGCCGGCGAGCATGGCGCGCAGCATGACGGGCATGGCCGCGGGTTCGCAGTAGCCGGTGTCGAGGATACCGTAGAGGAGGGCGGAGGAGACGGAATGCATAGCAATCCCGTGTAGGCGGATCGGCGGGGCACAAACGCGACCTCGTAGATGACAGCAAGGAATTTCCGCTCATGGTGGCGGCATGAAGCCACTGCTCCTGCTGTTCTTCGTCGCCGCCCTTGTGTCCCGCGGTGATTTCTCATCCAACTTGCCGGTAAAAATACACGGCGTGGAATCGGCCGTGCGGGCCGTCATGACTGCAGAGAGGGACTTGCGCGACATTCCGCTCCGGGAAGTAGTCGTCGCGGCCACCGGAAGGCAGGTCATGGATTTGCAGCCTGACAAGGTGCCTGCTGATGCGGCGGCTAGGGATCACATCACGGTGGCAGCGGAGAAGTTGCTTGTTTTCCTTAATGCGAAAGATAGCCCGGTGCGCGGACTCCGGCGCATCAATGAAGCCAGCCGCCACGTGGAGGAGAAGCTGCTCGACTTGCTGAACGCGGGTAGTTTCATCTGCGGCTACCCGAAGACCGGTGCAGGGGAGTCGCAGCGGTCGGGGTATCCGGACCTCCGTCTGGAGCACAAGGAATCGGGCCGGGTTTACTATCTTGAACCGAAGCTTTACGAGGCGTCCTCGGAATCCAGCACGCTGCGCACTTTCTACTATGAGCCGAAGGATATGACGGGCAAAATCAGCAACGACGCCTGTCACTTAATTCTGGGGATCGCCCATGACGGCAAAGATGGGGTGTGGCAATTCACCAGTTGGCGCCTTGCAGATCTGTATGATTTTCGCGTCCGACTGAAGGCGGAGTTTCAGGCCTCCAACAAGGAATTCTACCAGGAGGAACTGACGGTATCCAAGTCAAAGTGAGCGGCCGCGGTGAATGGGATCAATCCATTTCGTCCTCGTCAGCGGCGACCAGCACTTCGCGCGGTTTGGCGCCATCGCCAGGCCCGATGAACCCGCGCTGTTCGAGGAGATCCATCATGCGGGCGGCGCGGCCGTAGCCGAGGCGCAGGCGGCGCTGGAGGAGAGAGGTGCTGGCTTTGCGCTCGACCATGATCACTTCGATGCAGCGCTCGAGGGCCTCTTCGTCTTCATCATTGAGTTCCTCAATCTCCTTCGGCCCGTCCCCTAGGGTGGCCTGAACTTCCTTGTTGAAGGTGGGCTTGGCCTGATTGTTGCAATGCATGACGAGGGCTTGGATTTCATCGTCCGTGACATAGGCCCCCTGAGCACGAAGAAGTTTGCTTGTGCCGGGCGGGAGGTAGAGCATATCCCCTTTGCCTACGAGTTTTTCCGCACCCTTGGTATCGAGGATGACGCGGGAATCGAGCGCGCTACTGACTTGGAAGGCTATACGGCAGGGCACGTTGGCCTTGATGTTGCCGGTGATTACTTCTGCACGCGGGGTTTGCGTGGCAAGGATCATGTGAATGCCGGCGGCGCGTGCTTTCTGGGCGATGCGCTGGATGAGGCTCTCCATGTCCGCAGGGGCGGTCTGCATTAGGTCGGCCAACTCATCAATAATGACGACGATGTAGGGAATCTGGTCCGGAATGCGGTGCTCCTCTTCTTCAGTCTCCTCCTCTTCAGCGATAAGGTCACTGTCGTCCCAGACGTTTCCTGCAGCGCCGGAAATGGCGCTGGGCTCCAGTGCGACGTGGTGAATGGCGAGAGCGGCGATGTCTTCCTCCTCTTCTTCTGCCTCTGCGGTAAAGAGGGCCGATTCATCGTCGTTGGCGGACTGTTCCTCCTGGTTGGAGAAGGGTGCTTCGTCCTCGTCGGAGGGGCTGAGATAGACATATTCGCCTTCTTCGTCGTCTGCGGGTGCGGCAGGCTGACCCGGTCGGTTCCTGCGGCCGAACTCCGCAGGCGCGACGGACTCGGATACAGGGGTTTCCTCCATTGGAGGTTCCGCCTCTGCAGCAGCGGCAGCGGCTTCGAACAGCGGAAGGCCGGCGGTGGCGCTAGTGCGTTCCGGCTTGGCGGCATTGCGGGCCTTCTCCGGAGCCGCGGGCTTTTCTTTGCGTTTCCGTTTGTTGAAGGAATCGAAATTCCGCACGCCCTCTTCGGCAAACATGCGGTATCGGTGTTCCATTTCGTTGACCACCCAGCGCAACGCCATGATCACTTTCTTGGGATCGGTGACGACCGGTACCACGAGGTGCGGAAGGTCGTTGTAGGTCTGCATCTCCACGACCTTGGGGTCGATCATTATGAAGCGTAGCTGCTCTGGGCTGAACTGGAAGAGTAGGCTGCCGATGATGGAGTTGATGCATACCGACTTTCCGGAACCCGTGGCACCCGCGACCAGTAAGTGCGGCATGGCGGCGAGGTCGGCGATGATCGTGTTGCCATAGACGTCCTTGCCCAGCGCGAGTGGGAGTTTCGCTTTAGTCTGGCCGAAGGTTTCGTCTTCGAGCAGTTCGCGTAGAGTGACGGCTACTTTTTCGTTGTTGGCGATCTCGATGCCCACGGTGTCTTTTCCGGGGATGGGGGCGAGAATGTTGATGCGTTCGGCGCGGGTGGCGCGGGCGAGATCGGCCTCCAGCGCGGTGATGCGGTTCACGCGCAGACCTTCGCTGGGGTAGATTTCATAGCGGGAAATGGTGGGACCGCGGGTTATGGGGCCCGGCGTGACTGCGATGCCAAAAGTGCCTAGGGTGTTAATGATCGTACGCTGGGTTTCCCGCAGTGCGCGTTCGTCGATTTTGATCTCGCCGGCGCTTTCGTCCCAGTGCAGAATGTTGAGCGGAGGCAGCTCGTAGTTGGAGAAATCGATGGCCGCCGGTTGGCTGGTTGTGCCGCCGGTATGGGTAGTTCCGGATCCTTCCTCTTTGGGCTTTTGCTGCTGCTTGCGCCACTCGGCGAGCGAGAGCTTGCCTTCGCCGCTGGTTTTCGCCCGGCGGGAGCCATCAATGATGGGGGGCTCATCCTCAGCCGGGATGGTTATTTCCTCAAGCTCTGCTGTGGGTTGCGCGTGTTCTTCATCCTCTTCAGTGGTCATTGCCTGCGAAGGGCTCCGCTGAGTAGCGGGTTCATCCACCTCTTCAGTCAATGCGTTCAGATCCAGAGTGCCGCGGGGATTGAGCGGCGTATGCGTGGCAAGTAACGCCGACGCTTCGCCGAGGGACTGTTTGCGGAGTTCCTTTTCGATCCGGCGGCGTTCACGCTCATTGCGTGCCTGCTCCTTGAGTAAGGCAGCGGTTTCTCGCTCCTCTTTGTCCTGATTGAGTTCCCGGCGCCTACCGAATAGGACGAAAACAAGCTGACGCCATGCTTTTTGCCAGGAGCGCTGAGCTGTAATGATAACGGCGCGGGGTTCAATTCCGGTCATGAGCACCAACCCGGCCAGCAGTCCGGTGATGGAAGCGATGATGGTGCCGGCAGTGCCAATAAGGCCCTCGGCAATCATAGTGCGCCCGAAAAAGCCTATGCCGCCACCGGCACCTAGGATATTATACTCGCGCTGCCAGCCCTGAAACCAGAGATTCTGCACGCCGAGGAAGATCGATCCGCTGATCACAAGGAGAGCAAAGCCGGACAGTGGGCGGGAAAGGACCCGCAGCCCCATCATCATGCGCGCCACTCCCATCCAGACGAGGCTGAAAGGCAGCATAAACGCACTACCCCCAAGCCATAGCATCGCAAAGCCCGAAACCGTTGCCCCCAGCGGGCCTATGATGTTTGAAATCGGTTCATTTGGGGGCTCTTTGGAACTGATACCTGTCCATGCCGCGAGGTCATCCGGGGTGTAACTGGCAAGGGCCAAAAAGAGGGCTCCTCCCGCCGCTATGAGCACAATGCTGCCAAGGCTAGCCCCCCCTCCCGCGGGATCGAATGCGGTATCTTCCTGGCGGCGGCGGGGTCGGCGGGTGGACATGTCGGTGCGGGTAGAATGGGTAGAAAGTCAACCCGCGAGGCATTCTAGTGCCTACGGGAAAGTTTCCAAGATTATACTTCTTCGCAATCAGTTCAACGTGAAGTTTCAGGGAAGTTAAGTATTTTCCAAGAAAAAGGCTGCGGTCTGGTCACCCAAACCGCAGCCTTGAATTTTGCGAGCAATCCCGCCTGCAACGGCGTTACGGCCGGATTAATACGGCAGTTCGCGCATGTAGATATTTTTGAACGACAACTCGTTACCGTGATTCTGGAGTTCGATCTGCTCCTCGCGGGGGATCGGTTGGTCTTGCTCCCAGAGGTTTTCGAGGATACTGTTGTTCACGACTACCTGACCGTTGAGCGAGATGGTGGCGCGATCGCCGATCATGCGAATGTGAAAGGTATTCCATTCGCCGATAGGTTTGTCTGCCTTCACCAACGGGTCTTTGCCATCCTTGCCGGGGCCTTTGTTATTCCACAGACCGCCGGAGCCCTTCTGGTTGCCGTTCGGGAACTGTCCTGGGTTGGCGGGGTCCCATATTTGTATTTGGGGCAGGCCGCGGAGGTAGATGCCGCTGTCGGCGTGGGCGGGGATTTTCCAGTCCACGTAGAAATCGAAGTCGCCATACTTTTTAGCCGTAGCCACGCTGCGTCCCTTGCCAGTGTAGTGCAGTTCCCCGCTCTTCACGCTCCACGCGCTGGTCATGACCGTATCTGCCTCCTTTTGCATTTCCGCGAGCTGCTCCGGGTTGAGGCCGCGGCGGCCGGCTGGTAATTCTGCCTTCCCGGCCAGCAGGCCCTTCCAGCCGCTGAGGTCCTTGCCATTGAAGAGCGCGGTAAAACCGGCGGGTGCGGTGTTGTCGGCATTTCCGCTGAGCACGGTGGCGGTGGCGGCGAATTGCTTCACTTTCAAGTTCCGGTAGCCGACACGGTCGCCATGTCCGCAAAAAGCGATGGTGCCTGTCTTGCGCTCCAGACCGGGGTGCTTGGCGTCGTGAATAGGCTTTTTCCCGGTCAGATAAGCGTCAGTGATCGTGACCCCGTTGAGGATCACTTTGAGGTGATCACCGATGCAAAGGATTTGCTGGCGGTTCCACTCGCCGGTGGGCTTGAGCGCATTCTTTTCCGCCTGCGTGCTTGCCTGGACGCCGTAAATACTGCCGTGATACTGCCATGTCTCTAGGCCTTTGTATTTCTCGTGCCGGTCATCGAGCACTTGAATCTCCATGCCGACATAGGCGGCATCCCCGCTGCCGGGATAGCGCAGACCAATACCGTTATTAGCGCCGGGCGTGAGCTGAAACTCGAAGTCTAGCACAAAGTCGCCGTATTCCTTTTCCGTCTGCAAGAAACTGCCCTTGGGCGTGCAATAGATGGCGCTGTTCTCAACGGCATAGCCTTCACCCTTCCAGCCTTTGAGGGTGCTGCCGTCGAAGAGTGGTTCCCACGGCTGAGGGTTGATCTCTACCATTTTCAGCGTCGACTCCGCAGGAGCGAGTTCGGCGAAAGAGAGCGCGGTAGAGGCGCAGAGGACGGCGGTAATGGTGCAGTAGATGAATTTCATAGTCAATGAATAAGGATAGCTTGGGGCCGGGGTGCCGAGAAATCAAGTCCCGGCACACTACGTGTTTCCATACTTTTCAGGGTGTCATTTCCGGAGCCCCGACGGCAAGTCAGTTTCGGCTGCCACCTTGACTATGTGCCGCCCTAGTGCGGAATTGTTATTTGGAATTCTTCATTTCCCCCCCTGCGATTTCGTGCCACGGCCCGGATATGACCAACTCCTCTTCTGCCAATCCAGAGCGTCTCGTGATCGCGTGCGGCGGCACGGGCGGACATTTGTTCCCGGGCATCGCTGTCGCGCGGGCGGCAAAGGCCCGCGGATGGGAAACACTGCTGCTTATTTCTGAAAAGCAGATCGACGCGTTGGCGACGGAAGGCGAAAAGGATCTGCGCTTTGAGCGCGTGCCGGCGGTGGCTATGCCCAGGCCTCTCTCACTGGGCATGCTCAAATTTGCATGGCGCTTCTGGAAGACCCGCAGCCACTGCATCAAACTGCTACGCGATTTTAAAGCCACCGCCGTGCTCGGAATGGGGGGCTTCACCTCTCTGCCCCCCGCCATGGCGGGGAAGAAACTGGGGCTGAAAAACTACGTGCACGATTCCAATGCGGTGCCCGGCAAGGCAAACCGCATGACGGCCAAATTTTGCCGCAAGGTGCTGCTCGGTATGGAGGATGCGGTAAAGTTTTTCCCTGCGTGCCGCACGCAGGTCACCGGCACCCCGCTCCGCCCCTCCGTTCAGCCTCCGGGCGATGCGGAAGAGGCCCGCCGGTTCTTTGATCTGCCGGGAGCAAAGCCCACCATCCTGATCATGGGCGGTAGTCAGGGAGCCCGTGGAGTAAACAGAGCGCTAGTGACCGCTCTGCCGGCCCTCGCTCCAGCGGGAGACCGCGTCCAGGTGCTCCACATCACCGGCCCTCAGGAGTTTGACAGCGTGCGTGCTGCGGCTGAGCAGATACAGGGGCTCACGGTGAAAGTATTGCCGTTTTGCCAGCGCATGAAACTTGCGCTGTCGCTGGCCACCATCGCCGTATGCCGCTCCGGTGCCAGCAGCCTCACGGAACTGAGCGCTTGGGGCATTCCCTCCGTGCTGGTGCCTTATCCCACCGCCGCGGACGACCATCAGCGGAGAAATGCGGATGTCTTTACCCGCAGCGGGGCGGCCATCGCGGTGGAAGAATCGGTGCTCGCGAACGGTGAACTAGGCCCCATCCTGCTCGATCTGCTGGCCGACGGTGAAAAAAGGGCCTCGCTTTCCGCCGCCATGCTGCGTCTCGCTCCCGGGGATGCCGCCGGGCGCATCTGCGATGTTATCGCCGCCGGATGAGCCGTTGCACTTTTGCTGAATCCTGTCATATTGCAAATGTTCATGACTCCCGGCACCATCATTCCGACTATTATTAGACCGCCCTTCCTCTGCGGAGGGCGGACCATGTGCCGCTAGAGCCGCAGGAGGAGGGGCTGGCAATTGAGCCGGGCTGACTCATTGCTGATTCCCATCATGGCATCAGAACGGCGGAATCGCTGTCGCGTGTTCCGGGCTTCTTCACTTTCAAACACTTCTTCTATTTTCCAATCTTCATGAAACAGGTCACGCTCTACGACACTACACTGCGCGACGGCACGCAGGGCACGGGTATCAATTTTTCAGTCACCGATAAACTCCGCGTTGCGCACAAGCTCGATGATTTCGGTATCGACTACATCGAAGGTGGTTGGCCGGGCAGCAATCCGAGGGACGAGCAGTTCTTTGCCGAAGCCGCCACTCACACTTGGAAGCACGCCAAGTTGACCGCATTCGGCATGACCCGCCGCGGAGGCTTGAAAGTCGAGGATGACGCCCAAGTGGCCAAGTTGCTTGCAGCCAACACCCCCGGCATCTGCGTGGTGGGCAAAACGTGGCCGCTGCATGTTACAGAAGTGTTTCGCGTCACGCTTGAGGAAAACCTCGCGATGATCGCGGACACCGTTCGCTACCTGAAGAGCAAAGACCGCGAGGTTCTCTACGATGCAGAGCATTTCTTCGACAGCTACCGCGAAGACCCGGAATATTCGTTGGCGACCATCAAGGCGGCGAAGGACGCCGGCGCAGACCTCGTTGTGCTCTGCGAAACCAACGGAGGTGCGATGCCTGAATTCATTTACGAAGTGACGCAGAAAGCCGTGGTCCATATCGGCTGTGGAGTAGGCATTCACACGCACAATGACGGCGGCGTAGGCGTGGCCAACGCGCTCGCCGCGGTGCGGGCCGGAGCCGTGCAGGTGCAGGGCACCATCAATGGCTACGGAGAGCGCGTGGGAAACTGCAATCTCACCACCATCATCGCCAATCTCCAGTTAAAGTATGATCTCAGTGTCGTGCCGGATCTCACGAAACTGCGCGAACTCGCGTTGTTCGTCGATGAACTGGCCAATGTCACGCCGGACATCCGTGCTCCTTACGTGGGGCGCGCCGCCTTTACTCACAAAGGCGGTCTCCATGTCCACGCCGTGCAAAAGCTGGCTCGCACTTACGAACACGTCAGCCCCGCACTAGTAGGCAATGAGCAAGTCATCGTCATCTCCGACATGAGCGGCCAGAGTAACGTGCTAGTGAAGGCGGAAAAGCTTGGCTACAAGCTGGACAAAGGCGCCCCACAAGCTGCTGCGGTGCTAGCTGAAGTGAAGAGACTGGAGAGCGAGGGCTATGAGTTCGAGGCCGCAGAAGCTTCGTTCGATCTCCTTCTCCGTCGCCATCTCAGTAAAGCGAAGCCGCTTTTCCAGACGCTGGAATACGAATGCAGCTACCGCCTCGACGTGGAGCGCGGCTATGAAAGCTGCCTTGCCACGGTGAAGCTCAACGTGGACGGGGAGATCGTCATCACCGTAGCCGAGGGCGATGGCCCGGTAAACGCTCTCGATGGAGCGCTACGCAAAGCCCTCGTGGGTCGCTACAGCGGCGTGCTCGAGATGGCGCTCTCAGATTACAAGGTCCGCATCATCGACGGCCACATGGGCACTGCCGCCAAGACTCGCGTGCTAATCGACAGCAGCCACGGCGCCTCCAATTGGAGCACGGTCGGCGTGAGCTTTAACATCATCGACGCCTCATGGCGCGCGCTCACCGACAGTGTGGAATACTTCCTCCTCACTTCCGCGGCGTCTTAAGTCTGTGCAGGCAACTGGGAGAGAGTCCCGCGTGAACGATATCCACCACTTGCATAGCCGTGGAGATGGCTCCACGGACAGCAGTCTTTAGACCTTATGGCAGCCCGTATTCAAAGGAATCACCGCATCGTGGCCATCGTGGGCCGGCCGAATGTGGGTAAATCCGCACTCTTCAACCGTCTCGCGGGCCGCCGCATAGCCATCGTGCACGATCAGCCCGGCGTCACCCGCGACCGGCTCTCCGCGCCTCTTTACGAGGCAGCCTACCCCATTCACATCATCGATACAGGCGGTATCGGCGCGACTCTCAGCGATGATTTCGGCGAGGCTGTGCGCACGGAGGCCGACATCGCGATCATGTCCGCTGACGTCATCCTCTTTGTGGTGGACGCCCTCAGCGGCATCCATCCCGTGGACCTCATCGTCGCTCAGGTGCTGCGCAAACAGGGCAAGCCCGTTGTGCTCGGCATCAATAAATCCGACGACCCGAAGCACGACAACATGCACGGCGACTTTGCGCGCATGGGTTTCAAAACCGTCTGCTCCATCAGCGCCGAGCATGGGCGCGGCATTGACCGGTTGGTGAAAACGATTGAGCGTGACTGCGGCCCACCGCCCGAGCAAGCAGAGGTCGCGGAGGGCGAGGAAATTGATCCGCTCACCGATCCCCGCACGGTGCGTGTGGCCATAGTGGGCCGTCCTAACGTTGGTAAATCCTCTCTCTTCAACGCCATCCTCGGCGACGATCGCGCTATCGTCAGCGATGTGGCCGGCACCACGCGTGACAGCATCGATAGCTACGTGAATCACCGCGGTCATCCCTTCCTGCTTATCGATACCGCCGGCATCCGTAAGAGCGGCAAAGTAGACACCGAAGTGGAAGCCTTCAGCGTGAAACGCGCCGAGCGCAGCATTCGCCGCGCGGATGTTGTGGCCCTCGTCATTGATGCCGCCCGCGGCGTCACCGCGCAGGAGCGCAAAATAGCCGGCACCATTCTCGAGGAGAACAAGCCCTGCATCGTCATCGCCAATAAGTTCGACCTCTACCATCCCGGAGGACAAATGAGCGCGCGGCTCGCCGAGCTGGAAGAGCACGTGAAGCGAGAGCTTTATTTCCTTCACTATGCGCCGATGGTCGCTGTCTCCGCGAAGAACAAGGACCGGCTCAATAAAATCTTTGGAGCCATCGATAAAGTGCGCGAAGCCAGCGACGCCGCTCTCGGCACCGGTGCCTTCAACCGTCTTCTCTCGGAAGCCATCGAACGGCAGCGCCCGCCCGCGATTAAAGGCCGCCGCTTCAAGCTCTTCTATGCCACCCTCGCACGCGAGGAAAAGCAGCGTCCTATCAGCGCCCCGCGCGTCGTGCTCTTCGTGAATCACCGCGAACTCATGACTCCGACTTACACGCGCTACCTTGAGAACACCCTGCGCGACAAGATGACCTACACGGGCCTGCCCATCCGCTTCGACGTGCGCGAGCGTAAGCAAAGTGCCGAAGTCATGGCCAAACGCGGCGGCGGCACAAGGAAGCCACCGGGGCAGAAAAGGGAAGGAAAGAGGGAAGTCAAATCAGGAGGTAAAGGAAAGAGGAGCCGTAAATGAAATTCACCAAAAAAGACGGACAGCCCCCGCGTGAGGGCGGGTATCAGCCCAGCGATAGCATCTACGGCTTCGATCAGCAGGACGCCGGGCGTGAGCGCGAACAGCGAAGCGCCCCGTGGCAGCGGGAAGAACGCGGTGCCCGCCCGCCGGCTTCGATGGACCAGGTGGGCCGCCCGGACCGATTTCCTTCTTCCCGCCGCCGCGACGACGAACCGGTCACGGTCAAAGCGCCCGATGCCTCATGGCCCGAGCCGTGGGTGCAGATCAAGTACTTCTCCTATTCACCCGCCGTCTATCCCCGGATGCTCGCAGGCACCTCGCCGAACATCAAACCGGGCGCGTTCGTCACCATCTACGACCGCAACGGCGAGCGCTTTGGCGCCGGCTTTTACAACGCCCGCGCCCGCGTCCCGCTGCGCGCCGTGTGGCACGGGCCAAACGAGATTACCGAGGACTATTTTCCCGCTGCCCTTGAACGCGCCGTCTCGCTCCGGCGCAGCGTGCTGCGGCTAGATGACTCCACAGAAGCCTACCGCGTCATCAGCAGCGATGGCGACGGTCTCAGCGGGCTCAGCGTGGACCGCTACGCTGATGTCCTCTGCATCGAAGTCCACAGCCTCGGTGTCTGGCAGCGTCTCGACTTATGGATTCCCCGTCTCCACGAACTCTGCGGCACCAATCGCCATCTTGTGCGCGTTGATCCGGACATCGCCCGCATCGAAGGCATCCGCGTTCTTGATAAAGAGGAAGCCGTGCGCTCCGTGCGCATCCGCGAGAACAGCGTGCGCTACGAAGTGAATTTCGACGAAGGCCACAAGACTGGCTTCTTTTGCGACCAGCGCGACAATCGCCGTCTGCTCTCCACTTTGACACGCGGCCTCCGCGTGCTCGACCTTTGCACCTACACCGGCGGTTTTGCCCTCAGCGCCAAAATCTCCGGCGAAGCAGCGGAGGTCACAGCCGTGGACCTCGATGAAAAGGCGATCGCTCAGGCGAAGAGGAACGCGAATCTCAACGTGTGCCGCGGCATCGACTGGGTGCACACCGACGCCTTCACCTACGCCCGCACGATGATCCGGAATGGTGAAAAGTGGGACTGCGTGGTGCTCGATCCGCCAAAGCTCGTGCACTCCCGCGACAGCGAAGAGGACGACGGCCGTAAGAAATACGAAGACCTCAATGGCCTCGCCATTCAACTCGTAAAGCCCGGCGGCTTGTTCATCTCCTGCTCCTGCAGCGGCCTCGTGGACGAGGCGGAATTCGAGCGTCTCGTCATCAAAGGCGCCCACCGCAACAAGCGCCGCCTCCAGTTCTTCAACAAAACCGGAGCCTCGCCCGACCACCCCATCATGTCCAACTGCCTCGAAAGCCGCTACCTCAAGGTGCTGTGGGCGCGGGTCATGGGCGGGGAGTGATAAACGCAGGCCCGGAGCTTCGTCCTGTCTACTCTTGCGTCCCTAACGACGGACCGGCTCTTGAAGCCACAACGTCCCCGCTCCATGAACATTCCCCGAATCAGCCGGAAACTTCACACGTGGGCGGCCGTGGTCACGGCACTCCCGTTTTTGCTGGTGATCGCGACCGGGGTGCTTTTGCAACTGGAGCCGCAACTGCCGTGGGTAAAACCTCCCAGTGCTCAAGGGAGTGGCGATGTTCCGACGCTGTCGTTTGACGCGCTGTTGGAGAGCGCGAAATCCGCGCCCGGGACCGGCATCGAATCATGGAAGGATGTGGACCGTTTGGATGTGCAGATGGACAAGGGCATCACCAAAGTGATCAGCACCGGTCACTGGGAGGTCCAGGTTGATCACCAGACCGGCAAAGTGCTGAGCAGTGCCGCCCGCCGCGCGGAACTCATCGAGTCCCTGCACGATGGCAGTTTCTTTTCCGAGGGAGTCAAATTTGGCATCTTCCTTCCCTGCGCCGTTTTGCTGCTGCTGCTGTGGATCACCGGGTGCTTTCTGTTTCTCCAACCTTCTCTGCGGAAATTGAAGCTCAAACGGCGGGCGGCAGGCAGTTAGCTTGGTGTCAGTCTAGCGGCAGGAACTAACGATCTTCGCGTCACACTGACTGATGCCTTGCCACTGATCTAGGGCAGGTGCGGAAGCAGAGGGCGATGCAGAAGGTGACGATAGTCCCGAACATGATCATCCACGAGAACTCGATAACCGGCAGCCATGAGGGGCGCAGTTCAGGACACTCCGCCCAGAACATGCGAATGAGAGTGGTGGGGAGATTGCTCAGAACGGCGACTGCGATAAAGCCGCTGAGCATGGCGATCCAGTTTCCGGTGTCGTTGCCTCGTGTCTTGGTGAACAGGCCCACGAGGAAGATGCCGAGCAGGGAGCCATACGTATAGCTGAAGCTGCCGAGAATGATGGGGATGATGGTGAGGCTGGGGTTCAGCGCTTTAACCATGGCAGTGCCGAGACCAACTGCGATGAGGGCGAGAGCAAACCAGAAGGTGGCCTTTTTGATCAGGCGGACGCGGCTCATTTCGTCCTCGGGAGTTTTGAACCAGCGGAAGTGGAAGTCCCGACAGTAACTGGTCGCGAGGGAATTGAGGGCCGTGCCGAGGGAGCCCATGGTGGTGGCCAGGACGCCTGCGATGACCAGTCCGCGGAGGCCGGCGGGCATGATCGTAAGCACGAAATGCGGGAAGACCTGATCACTCTCAGTTTTGCCGGTCAGAGCGCTTATGGGCCGGAGGTCCGCCGCGACCTTGTTGTAGTAAACCCAGAGCAGGATGCCGATGGTAAGCGTGGCGAAGACAATGGGAATGTCAGCGAGGCCGGAGAGAATGGTAGCCTTTGCGCTTTGCGTTTTGTCCTTCGCCGTAAGCATGCGCTGAACCATGTCTTGGTCGGTGCCGTGTGTGGCAAGGGTGATGAACAGCGAGCCGAAAAACGCTACCCAGAGGGTGTATTTGGTGGCGAGGACGCTTTTCACCTGATCCCACCATGTGGCCCCCGGTGCATCGCCTTGCCATGTGAACAGGATCAGGTCCTTTTCTCCCGTGAGGTGACTGTTGGCTCCATCCCACCCGCCTGGGATATGTCCCAGCAGATACCAGAGGGAGAAGCCCAGCGCGGCGAAAAGCACAGCGATTTGGATGACGTCGGTCCAAATCACCGCCTTGATGCCGCCAAGGGCGGTGTAGAAGGCGGTGAAGAGACTGATGATCATCATCGCCAGTCCGCAGACCCAGAATTGTCCCCAGCCGTTCAGCGGATTTTCCGGATTCATGAGATTCCAAAGAATGACGACGAGGATGGTTGGCACCCAGAGACGCGATCCGCTGGCGAGGGCCCGGGTCACGAGGAAGACCGCGCTGCCAATGCGACGGGTGCGCGGGCCAAACCGGGTCTCAAGGAACTCATAAATGCTAACGACATTGTGGCGGTAATAGGCCGGGACAAATACTGCACTGACGACCACGCGCGCCAGCAGGTAACCGATGAGCATGAGCGCATAGGTGTAGTTCCTCATGTCATAGCCCTGACCCGGTGAACCGAAGAAGGTGCCGGCGCTGATTTCGGAGGCCAGAATGGAAGCCAGAACAGCCCACCAAGGGATGGACCGGCCCCCGAGAGTGAATTCTTTCACATCCCGGTTTCCGCGGCTGAAGTAAATGCCAATGCCGAGGATGACCGCAAAATAGGCGGCGATGACGAGAAGGTCGAGGGTGAGTTTCCAGTTCATGCAGTGAGTAGCGGAAACAAAAAGCGCCCCGGCGGATGGTGCCGTCGGGGCGCGGAGTGAATGGTAGCGCGGTTACTTTTTCTTCGGCGGAATCTTCAGAGTCTTGCCGGCGCGGATAATATCGGAAGAGAGACCGTTGCCACTCTTGATCGCAGCCACGCTGACACCATAACGTTTCGAAAGCCCGTAGAGAGTATCCCCTCGTTTTAATTTTACATAGGTTGCTCTGATGGCAGCCGGCTTGGGCTTCGGTTTTGGTTTGGAATTGGCCCTAGCGCTCTGGTTGCTGCTGCTAGAGGACGCGGGTCTCCGGGTGGCTCCCGGGTTTTTACGCGGCGTGTAGGAGGAGGAATTATAGATAGCTGCCCGGGCAGGGCTGTCATCCGTCGGTTGCGTATACATCGCGGTGTCGTCCGGGATGTTCCGAGGAGGCTTATTGTTGGCGGTTCCGGAGCCACGGGCGGCGTAGCTTTCGAGGTAGTTTCCTTCGTCATCAAAGGGATACTCCTCCTTGCTGAGTTTGGTCTTTGGTGTAGTGTAATCTACCACATCATCGTAGGCGTCTTTCTTCGTTGAGCTTTCGCATGAAGGAAGAAGCACTGCTGCCGTAAAGGCAAGCAGGCAGCAAATTAGGGACGTTGATAACCTAGTCATGGTAAGCACAGAATATGAATAGATTACCCGCTGTCCAGCAGGTAGTCAGCGAGATGCTTTTCTTGCCCGCGCCACGGGCCGCACTGCCTTTGGGATGCTGATTGCGCCCGGTGCCACGTCGGGCTGTCCGGTGCTGAGGACCACCTGTTTCCAGAACATGCCGCCTGTGGCGATGGCCTTTTTGCGGCCACCAAGGGCCGCGAGTTCCAGCGGCACCAGCACGTATTCGCTGAGCCAGTTGGATACGACGCAGCCAGTGTAGCCGGCGAGGGCGGTTTCGACCGCCAGCGCGCCGAGGCGCTCGCAGTAGGTTTGGTCCGCAGCGTTGGGGGCGATGGCGCGGATGTGGTGACGGGGGCGATTTACAAAGGGATCAATCCGGCGGCCGCCCGCGTCGTAAAGATTTCCTTCAAGGAGTTCCTCAATCTGGTCGCAGAACCGCTTTTGGATGGGCTTGCCAAGGAGGGTTACCCCGCGGCTGGCAAAGAGCGGCCCCACGCCTTCCGCGACGACCGTAATGCCCCCGCCCCGCTGCTGAGTGCGCACCTTGTCGCGCAGGAACTGCAGACAGTTCATAAAAGCGTCCTCCATTTGCCCGGGGGTTACGAAACCGCTGAACATTTCCGGTATTAGCACTAGGAGCGCTTTGCCGTGGGCGAGTGCGGCGTTGGCGGCCACGAATCCGGAGTCGGCCCCGAATAGTTCCACGATTCCTACGCGGCGGGTGCTGCTGGCTTCGGTTTGCATGGCGGTGAGCACTTCCGTGGCCTTGCTGACGCTGGTGGCAAATCCAAACGACTGGTTTACCCACGGGATGTCGTTATCCATCGTTTTGGGAACGCAGACGACGCTAATGCCGGGCACGAGCGGGGCGAGCTTGGCCGCTGCAGCTAGAGAGCCGTCGCCTCCAAGCACATAGAGAATATGAATGCCCGCAGCCTTGATATTTTTAGCTATCTGCTTGGCCACTGCGCTGTCCCGGAGGCTGTAGTCGCGGCGGCTGCCGAGGAAGGACCCGCCGTCGCTCAAATGCTGACTGGTAATGCCCGGAGTGAGTTCGAGCTGGTCGAACGGTGTCATGTTGAGACCCGCGGTGCCGTCGCAGATGCCCACGATGCTTCCGCCTTTGGAGGAATCCAATCCGTAGGTGGTGCAGTGCCTCTGCACTATGGCGTGGACCACACGATTGAGCCCCGGCGCGACGCCGCCGCTGGTGATTATGGCAGCGCGGACCGTGGCCGGATCGTAATAGAGAAACTCGCGCGGTCCGGCTTCAAGAAAACTGGGCACGGGCTTTCCCTTTTTCAGGAAGGACATTATGAAATCGATGTCCGCGAGCACCGCACGGCGGGACGTGAGCGGGCGGTAGGCACCGACCACGGCAGGCGGCTGCGGATTTTTAATCGTCGCCGGCCCAAGCGAGCCGACCTCAGTGGGCAAGGAGGAGCCAAGATCCCACGCTGTGATACGCTCGCCGACACCGTAGAAAGTGCCGTCGAGGGGATTGCTGTTGCGGAGAATGCGTGAGGATTTCGTGCTCATGGGCCGCGTCATAGCGCCCGTGCCGCTATTGTCATGCGGAATGACGATGCTCTCCCCCTGCCGGTGCTTTACATTGCGGCGAGATGGCTCATAGGTCCCGCTATGACGCGCGAAATACTTGTCGATGTAATGGAACGGATCGCTCTCTTGCTGGAACTGAAAGGAGAGAATCCATTCAAAATACGTGCCTACCGGACCGGCGCGGAGGTGGTGCGCGGACACCCTGAGGACATCGTGCAGTTGGCGCGGGAGAACAAACTAGAGGGCATCAAAGGCCTCGGCGATGCCCTTCGGGACAAGCTTCACGAGTTAGTCACCACGGGATCGCTCGGGTTTTACGACAAGTTGAAGGTGCAGTTTCCCGAGAGCATTTTCGAGCTGTTCGAGATCAGCGGGCTGGGGCCGAAGAAAATCGCCGCACTCTACAAGGAGCTGAAAGTGGCCTCCGTAGTAGACCTCAAGAGGGTGTGCGAGAACGGGGAGGCAGGGGAACTCAGCGGTTTCGGTGCGAAGACTGTGGAAAAGCTGCTGGAGTCTATCAGCTTTCGTGAAAAGCATGCGGACACGTTCCGCGTCGATGATGCAGCTACTGCGGTTACGGAGATTTTGGAATATCTTCGGGAGTTGCCGGAGGCGAGCCGGGTAGAGGTCGCCGGTTCTTTCCGCCGCGGAAAAGAAACGGTACATGATCTGGATTTCCTCGTAGCGACAAAGAAACCGGCCGCTGTTATGGAGGCCTTTGTCCACGGCCCGTTTGCGGCGTCCATCATCGCACACGGGGAAACCAAAAGCAGCATCCGGCTGAGCAACGGACTGCAGTGTGACCTGCGGGCGGTGAAGAACGAGGAATGGGCCTTCGCGCTGGCCTATTTCACCGGCAGCAAGGAGCACAACATTCAAATGCGCAGCCGCGCTCTGGCCAGCGGATGGACGCTCAACGAATACCGACTGGATTCCGACAGCCCGGACAGTTCGCCTCCTCCGGGGAACATTAATGAGGAACGGGATCTCCACCGGGCGCTGGGGCTGGATTACATTGATCCAGCGCTGCGCGAAGGCATGGGGGAAATCGAAGCGGCGGAGTCCGGCAACCTACCGGCGCTGGTAGAATTGGAAAATTTGCGGGGAACTTTCCACAATCACACAACAGCCAGCGACGGTAGTGCCACGCTGGAGGAAATGGCGGAGGCCGCCATTGAACTTGGTTTGCAATACCTCGGTATCGCGGACCACAGCAAGGCTTCCTTTCAGGCGAACGGGCTGGATGAAGACCGCCTCCTTGCGCAAATCGCAGAGATTCGCCGGCTGAATGCAGGGTATGACGATGGTTTCCGTCTCTTCGCTGGCAGCGAGGTGGACATTCACAAGGACGGCTCCCTTGACTTCCCCGACGAAGTGCTTGCCGAACTCGATTACGTTGTCGCCAGCGTACACAACGTCTTCACGCTGTCTGAGGGTGAGCAGACGGCGCGCATCATACGGGCCGTGGAAAATCCTAACGTCACCATGCTTGGCCATCTGACCGGACGGCTGTTGCTCAAGCGGGACTCTTACGCAGTCAATGTTCCTGCAGTCATTGATGCCTGTGCCGCCACTGGCACGATCATAGAACTCAATGCCAGTCCATGGCGGTTGGACATGGACTGGCGCTGGTGGCGTATGGCCCAGGAGAAAGGTGTACTTTGTTCCATCAACCCCGACGCGCACTCCACCAGTGGGCTGCAGGACTTGTATTATGGAGTGCGCATTGCGCGAAAAGGCTGGCTCAGCCGCAGACAGGTCATCAACTGTCTCCCGCTGGGAAAAGTGGAAGCTGTCCTCGCGAAAAAGCGCAAGTAGCGGCACCAGACGAATACGGGAATATCCATTTTCTCTTCATATGATGCGTGGCACAAATCTCCGCCCTTGGTTCCAATTCCCGCAAACGTGACGCTTGCGGCTGATTGCTTGACGGGGAGTGTTCACCGCGCGAATCCTGAGACCTAATCCAACCTGCCCGCCGCATGGGGCATTCCTGAGTCTATCCTCGTCCGTCTTGGGTGCAATGCGGGGCTCATCCTTCGCGACGCGCGCGGTATGCACCGGGTGCTGCAGCAGAGCAGGGAATTTATGAAGGAGGACCGGGACCTGAATAGTCTGGACGATGGAGGGGTCGGAATCGAACTCACCGCAGAGTTTCTCCAGCAGGATGCCCGGCATGGTCTCAACTTTTTGGTTTCCAAACAGGCGGATGCCTAGGCAAAATCAGCAGAGCGAATGGCTATCACCGCCCACAGGCTCGGTATAATCGCAGCAATATTTCTCCATCTCACCGCAGTGGCCGCCATCTTCGGCATGGAGGGTGCAATTGGGCTTCCTAATCACCCCGCGATTTGACTGCGGCTCCTTTTTTCCGGTATTTTATTAGGAATTATCAGGAGCCTCGTGATCTCTCGGAAACAGGCACCTGCGGCGGTAATAGTCATCATGTGGTTAATGCCGGAGCAGGAACTCCTTCGAGTTCACGAGGCTCCACGCCACGTCCTCAAGGCCCGCTCGCAGATCAGCATTGCGGGTGAGATACTCCAGCAGCTTCGCGGATTCAGCTGCAGAGGGAGGGCGGCTGAGTGTTTGCCAGAAGAGGGCGCTGAGGCAGTCCTGTGGCGGTAGCTTCTTCTCCAGCAGAGAATCGATCAGGTTGCCTTTCTTCCGGAGCACTTCGTGCAGCACCGGTCCGCTGGTCAGTGAGAAAACTTGGCTGAGCGTGCTGGTATTGACCCGCTCGCACTCGCAGACAGTGGCGCGCGGCGGTTTGCCGAAATCCTTTAGAAAACGCTCCGCATGCGATCGCTTATTTGATTTGGTGATGAAGCGTGCTCCCGGAATCTGGCCTGCCCGCTGGAGGCCTGGAAATTTATCGTCTTTTAGTTCCAATCCCAGCGCGGCGTAGATGGCATCCAGCAGCGATTCAGCCGGGAGACGGCGCACGATGGCGCGTGAGAAATTGGTTTCGTCATCGCGGTTGGCCGGGCCCGGCTCCGAGGATAGTTGGTAGGTGCGCGAGTTGCAGATCAGGCGGAGCAGATTCTTCTGCCGGAATCCGTCACGCACGAACTGTTCCGCCAGCGCATTCAGTAGAGCGGGATTCGACGGCGGATTGGTCATGCGGAAATCGTCCACGGGATCGACAATCCCTTTGCCCATGAGTTGCGCCCACACCCGGTTCACCATGACGCGGGCGAAGAGCGGATGCTGCGGCGAAGTCATCCACGCAGCCAGTTCCTCAAGGCGCCGGTCACCGGGATCCAGCGGCTGCGCCCCCCCATCCAGCAGGCCGGGTGCTGGGACCCCCTTGCTGCGCGGGTCCTTGAGTTCCCGTGTGGCGGCAAGTTGCACCAGTTGCTCACCTACGAACTCCATTTTGTCGTTGTCGTCCTTCCTTTTGTTTTCGATGATCTTGTAATCGATGCCGTCGAAGACCGCGGCGAAGCGGTAATAGTCATCCTGCGTCCAGCGCTCGAAGGGATGATTATGGCATTTGGCGCAGGCCAGCCGGGTGCCCAAAAAGAGCTGCGCCACAGACTCTGAGCGGGTGGTGGCATCACGCAGTGCGCGATAAAAATTCGCCGGCGGATTTTGATACGTGCTGCCCAGAGCGGTGATCAGTTCCCGGGTGAATTGATCGAAGGGCTTGTCTGCCGCCGCACCGTCCCTCAGCCACTTGTGAAACGCCAGTGTGCCGGTCACATCGAGGATGCGCTCGTCCACACGTAAAAGGTCCGCCCACTTCATAGCCCACCAGTCCGCATATTCCTGGCGCTCCAATACTTCATCCACGAGCCGCGCCCGTTTGTTGGGTGCATTGCTGTTGAGAAACGACTCCGCAGCTGCCCGTCCGGGAGGAAGCCCGCTGAGATCAAAATACACCCGGCGAAGAAAAGTCACGTCATCACAAACCGCCGACGGCTGAAGCCGAGTCCTGCGCAGCTTGGCATAAACGTGAGTGTCGATGACATTGTGCTCCGGAGTTTCCGGCCATGCGCCTCTCTCCGGCGGCAGAAACACCAGCGGCACCGGTGTTTGCAGATGCTCAAAGCGCACCACCACTGTCGTTTCTCCTGTCCGTTGCGGGGTCACCTGGCCGTCACGGGACACTTTCGCCAGCAGGTTGGAGGGCTCATAGACTGCCCACTCCGTTACGTCCCGCTGTGTCGTGTCCGAAAAGTGCGCGGTGACCCGGAGGGGAATCTTTGCCGTGCCTTCCACCGCGGCCTCAGGAGGTGAAACCGTGAGCTGCATCAACTCCGCGGTATCGGCAGCGTCCGCGGGGGCTCCCGCGGCGATCCATTCTCTGAGCAGCCGGTATTCCTCCGAATCCACGCCAAAGCGCCGACCGCCCTCATGCTCCGTCAACTCCGCAGGTTTGCGCAGCAAGTCGCTCGCTTCCGCATTGTCGACATTCAGCCGCTTCGAGTTCCGGCTCTTTGTCAGTTCTGCAAAATCCGCGAGTGGGTTCTCTCCGCGCAGCGACAGCTTCAGATTGCCTTTCCCGTTCCCGGCGCCGTGACAGGCTCCGGCATTACAGCCCGCTTTGCTGAAGACCGGCATAATTTCGTGCCGGAATTCCGGAATCTGGCCGGACGCCACCCCAGCATTGAAAACAATGCCGCAGATGAGGAGCAGCCGTGCAGATTTTAGCATGGGTTTGATCTTCAACGCCCTGTCATCAACGGAGCTTTCAAGTTGCTTCCCCGGGGGGCAAAATACTTCTTGGTCGGCAGGGACGTCCATTGAAGAGGAATGGACTGCGACAGAGCCCAATGTAACCTGAACCGCGCTTTCGCGGATGTCATCAATTATAACTGGCCGCCGAGCATGGCGCTAGTGCCAGTGCTTTGTTCCCGGTAGGCAAGGGCCGGTTGCACAATGCCCGCGTTATAAGCCAAGTTATCATCTTCGATAGCAAATTTGTATGAGAAAGGACGGGAGAGGGTTGTTATGGATGGTATAGAAAACATTTAATTGGCAGCCCCCGCTCCTCGAACTCGATTGGCCGCTCGTGGCCAAGAATCCGCGTCTAAGGTGTTGCTGACTGCCGCAGAGGAGCGGTTTTTCTTGGTGCTGGATGCGGTGTCGGGGCGCAGGGAGCATTTGGCATGCGCGAAGTGGAGGATATGGAAGGACTGGCGACGAGACTTCCAGACGAATGGTACACGAGATGCCGAAGGTTGAGAGTGTAATAAGAGCCTAGTTCATGTAGGGCACACGTGCCTCTGCGGCTTCTGCCGACTCCTAATGGGCCAATCGGTTTAATTCGCTAGGACGAATAAACCGGAGCTTTTGAGTTCCTAGTTTTGGGGAAATTGTCCCCTAGCTTCCACTAGCGGATTTTGGCATCGGGCAGGCGGAACTGAATGCCCTCGTCGAGGGGCATGGTGTCCTTGTCCGGGGTGAGGCCCTCGGCGGCAAGGAGCGCGGTGAGTTCTCTATCAAGCTTCGTGCGAGTCGCTGCGTGTTCTGGCAATGCGGCGAGGTTGCGGGTTTCTCCGGAGTCGGTTTCGAGATCATAGAGTTCCGCAAGATGCTTGTCGGCGGATCCGTCGCCATGAGGGTAGCGGGCGAACTTCCATTTGTCCGTGCGGATAGCGCGAATGTTGGGAGTGTAGGGAAACTGCTTCTCGTAGTTGTATTCGTAAAACCATGCTTTGCGCCATGCCGGATCGCCGAAGTTGGCGAGGGTCTTCCATGAGCGGCCTTGTAATCCCTGAAGGGGTGGTGCGCTGCACAGATCAAGAACGCTGGGGGCGGTGTCCATGGCCAGCACCTGTTGTGGCACGGTCTTGCCTTTTGGCATTCCTGGACCGCGGGCGATGACTGGGATGCGAATGCTGGGCTCATGCGCAGTGCGTTTGTCCACCATACCGTGCTCGCCTTCCAGCAATCCGTTGTCGCCCATGAAAATGATTATGGTCTTCTCATACTGGCCGGAGTCCTTGAGCCATGCCACAAGTCGGCCCATGCTGTCATCCACGCTGAGAATGGTGCCCCAGTAGCCGTGCACCATTTTCTCAAAATCCTTTACGCCTTCAGGGCTGCGGTCGGGGAACTGTTTACGGTATTCGAAGATCGGGCCGTAAATGCCATGCCATGTGTCGAGGCGTTCGGTGATCCACTTTGGCTTGCCCGTGAGCTGAAAAGCGGTAGCGGGGTATGGCACTCTTACTTTGTCGAAGGCGGCGGCGTATTTCTCCTCCGGTGTGTAGAAGGAGTGCGGGGCTTTGTGGCCGAGGCAGAGCGCCCATGGTTTGCCCGCCTCCCGCTTTTTGAGCCAGTCCAGCGCGTAGTCAGTGACCACTGTGGTGTAATATCCTTTGGGCGCTTCACGGCGTTCGCCATTCACGTTCCACTCGGTGTCAAAATACTTGCCCTGACCTTTGTGGGTGATGAAGGTATCGAAGCCAGGACGGGGGGCGTCGTTGTCTTCGCCCATGTGCCATTTGCCCATGTAAGCCGTGGCGTATCCGTTTTCACGGAGTCGGCCTGGCCAGTGGGGCAGTGTCGCGGGGAGTTCTGTGAAGTTGTTCCGCACCCCGTGACGGTGGGCGTAGAGACCAGTCAGGATGCTGGCGCGGCTGGGCGAGCAAAGGGAGGTGGTGCAGAAGGCATTTGCGAATAGCACCCCATCAGCGGAGAGCGCATCGATGTGCGGCGTCTTGACGTGCGCCGAACCATAGCAGCCGACGGCGCCCGGGCGAAGGTCGTCGCAAAGAACGAAGAGTACGTTAGGTCGGTCCGCTGCTCCAGCGGGAGTGCAGAGCACACAAACGAGGAAGAAGAGGCGGATAAGAGGTCTCATGGCGCGGGCGATGTTGATGAACTGAGAGCAAGTCGTTGTCCTGCTGCCACTGTTTATTTGCGTAAACTGCACTCAAGAATTCAGACTGTCTTCGACTTCATTCGCTCCGGCAAAAGGACAGCGGTGGCGGTAAGGATCATTGCCGCCATAGCAACCGCGGTAGGCCCGATCCCAAAGTGGGCGGCCATGTAGAAGGCGGCAAATGGCGCGACGACACCACGTACACCGGTTAGGAAGGTGTGGACCGTCATGTATTCACCGGCCAGTCCGGGCGGGGCGACCTTGGTGACCCAGAGGCTCCATGCCACATCCGCGCCCGCATTGCTGATGCCGAAAAGCACCGCGCCAAGGTACAGTCCGACCATTCCGTTGCCTGTGAAAAAGGAGAGGATGCCGAGCAGATAGCCTGCGTTCAATACGATGCGCAGCGTGAAGAAATTGACGCGGTCGAACAGCCGTCCCCACACTCTGGTGAAGAGGAGGCGGGCGGCGTTGGGCACGATGACGGTGAGCAGAGCGACGGTATCCGCCGTGAGGTGCAGATGATAGTCCGGGGAGACGAGGTATTCCACCCGCAGAGCGAGCATGGCCAGATTGGCAAATCCCATGAGCATCCAGCTCACCAGCGTCCAGCGGAAGAGGCGGTCCTGCTGGACATGGCGGAAGGACCGGAGCGGATGTGTGCCCTCGCTGGTTTTTAGCTCAACGTGCGGGCAGGCGCGCAGGCACATGGCTCCCGCGATGAGCGCCAGCGTATACGCTACAAGGATCCAAGGCCAGTAAGCGGTATCCTGCCGGAGCATCCAGCCGCCGGCCCATGCAAAACTGACACTCGCCAGAATGCGGATGACCACATTGCGTGAGAAAAGATCACCGCGCCTGTCCGCCCGGTAGTTTTGTTCGTAAATGCCCGCGAGGAGAGGAGTGCCGGCAGAAATGAAGACGAAACCAACAAGGCACCCCGCGAGGTAAAGCCAGAGGTGTTGCCCGGGCGTCAGCGCGGCCGCAAGCACAGCGATGGCTGCAAACAGAAACAGCCGTGCAGCCGCCACTCCCGCGCCACCGCGGACTCGCGAGGCCCACTCCAGAGCCAGTGGTGTGAGTAGCAGCCCGATACTGCCGCTGCTTTGGAGCAATGATTTCGCGCCCGGTCCGGCATTAAACCAACGCTCCGCAATGTAGATCAGAAAGGTGGCGTTGGCGGTCTCCAGAACGCCCATGCCGATGGACCTCCAGCGTTCCAGCAGGAAGGTGCGGCGTTCTCGTTCCTCAATGGACATAGGTCAGTGTCTCCGCGCCCTCAGATAAAGCTGAAATGCGTGTCGCAGACTGGGGAAGGCAAGATCGCCGGGGTTCACGCTAGAAGGATCGAGCCAGCTGACTTCATCCACGGCGTCCAGCGCCTGAGCATGCTCCTCGCCGGACCCGCGCGCTGTGAAGAAGATGTCGATCACCGGATAGGTGATACCTTTGTAGTGATAGGAATTGGGATGGGTGCAGAGGAACTCCAGTTGCATGGGCTCAAAGCCCACTTCTTCGCGAAACTCACGGCGCAGACCATCCTCCGCAGATTCATTCACGTCCACGAAGCCGCCGGGAATGGAGAGCATGCCCTTCGATGGTTCTTTGGCGCGGCGGATGAAGAGCACCTTGCCATCCGGCCGTTCCAGAAAAGCCGCGCAGCCGCAGGTGACGCTCACGAAGAATGTAAAACCGCAAGCACTGCAGAAAACCTGCGGTAGTGCTGAGGATTCTCGAGCGGCACCGCAGCAGGGGCAGTAATGGAAGTGCACTGAGGGATGCATAGTGCTCACCGGACTGAAATGGATTGGCCGGGTGAGCAAGAGGCATCGCACGGTGTTGCTCATCTCTGCGCTTCCGCGATTCAGCGTCGGCCGTCATACCAGAGATCACAGCCGTCTCTGCGTTTCAGGTTCTTACCAAGGCAGAGAGCCGTGCGCAGGACGAATCCCGCGTGCCACCACACCCCTCGCAACTTGAGCTTTCTGGCGGAGGTCAACAGTGGATGCGCTGTAAAAAAAACGAACCGACGATTCTGTGCGCGGGCAATTTTCTTCAGCCGCTTGCTAAGATCAATTTCTTCACTGGCATACAGTTCCGTGCTGAACCCGCCGGTTTCTTCGAAAGCTGCGCGGCGGCAGAAGAGAAAAGATCCGGCAGCCCACTGGCGGAATTTTGCAATCCAGTGCCACACGCCGAGAAAAAACCGGGTCCCTGGCCGGACTTCATCCATCACCAGCGCGCAGCCGCCGTAGAGCAAGGAGTCGTCGCGCAGGGCGGCGGCCAGTTCGGTCATGAGCGGCGCAGAGGGAACACTGTCCGAATCAAGGAAAAGCAGCCATTCACCACTCGCCACCGAAGCCCCGGCATTGCGGGCGCGGCTAATTTGATTCACGGGCTCATGCACTACCCTCGCCCCATGCTCCCGTGCGATGTCCGCAGTGCGGTCTGTAGAGTTGTTGTCGCAGACGATCACCTCATGCGTAAGACCGGCCTCAGTGAGCGGAGCGGTGGCTGACCAGAGCGCAGCGAGGGTTGCCGGAAGTAGTTGTTCCTCATTCCATGCGGGTATGATGATGCTGAGATGCATGGAGGTGAGTGGTGAAAGGTGAGAAGTAAGGAGAGGATAGCGAAATCAGAAGCACTGGTCGGAAAAGTTGGATTTCGTCATTTGATTTCGTAATTCCGGTTTTGCCGTTCCGGCACGCGATCCGGCGGGCATTCCAGCGCGGCGATGGCAGCCATGATGCGGTCGCTGATCTGCTGATATGCGTCTTTGCCCTCAGGAAGCGGTTCACGGTCAAAGCGGATTGGTTCGCCGATGACTACGGTCACAGTGGACAGGCGGAATTTCGAGGATCCATAGGGCAGAGCCTCGTGGGCGCCGAAGATGCGCATGGGAATGACGGGCACTTTCGCTTTGGCCACCACCAGCCCCGTGCCTGGCTCGCCGGGCTGGAGCCTGCCGTCTGCGGAGCGCGAGCCTTCCGGGAAAATGATGACTCGTTTTCCGTCTTGGAGCACCTTGATGATCGTTTTGAGTCCGCCAAATCCAGGGCGGTCCTGATCGATGGCTACGACGCAGAGTCGGGGAAAAAGCCAGCGTGCGACGGCGTTGGAGAGAAGGGACTTCCGGGCGAGGTAGTGCACCTCTTCTTTGTAGGAAATGCCGGCGAGCGGCGGATCAAGGTAGCTTACGTGATTGGAACACAGCAGGGCTCCTCCTTGATGGAGAAGGTGTTCGGCGCCAATAACGCGGTAGTCGAGGAAGGCGCGGGCACAGATTTTGGAAAGATTGCGGCAGATGCGGTAAACGAGTCCCATGAATTTCCGCTCTAACTGAAGTGCACAGGAAAACGAGCGGAATTCCGCGCTTACTTTGGCCTCGGCATCAGCCTGAATACGCCGTCATCAAACAGAGGGGCTCCATAAAGAATGGGCGGCGGCAGAGGATCGGTGGTCGAGTCCAGTCCGCGGGCCCGGAGAAACGAGCGCAGGCTGTGGAGATCCCACCGCCAGAGCGACTCGTAGATACCTTTCCCGGATCAGATGATAGAGGCGTCGGTAGTGATAGTGAAACAGATATAGTCCAGTTCGCGACTGTGGCCCAGTGACAGAGTAACAGCACCGCTGGAGGCAGATTTGGGGAGTGCACTAGGTTTAGAGGGCACGAGAATACGCCCGCCCTTGTCATCGCGTATTTATGCGCTGCGGCTACCGTCTGTCATAGCCATCGCCAGCATTCACTACGTGTCCGGCACCTTCCAGTTCTGCACAAGAATTTCGTTGCTTAGCCGATGGAGAATGATGGTGAAGTCCTCCTCTGCATAGAGCCGGTGGGTCATTGTCACGTCCATTGGTCCTTGGGCATTGCTTTTTGCCAGTCTCGCCTTGCCGTTCACGAAGATAATATTCGACGGCTTCACATCCCGATTTGCTCCCCGGCAGATAGGGTGGAGTAGTTCGTGGTCGGAAATCTCTGGCGGCAGGATGAGGACCGAACGGAAAAGGACACCCGCGCTGAC
The DNA here is from genome assembly GCA_945861415.1 of Akkermansia muciniphila. GTDB lineage: Bacteria > Verrucomicrobiota > Verrucomicrobiia > Verrucomicrobiales > V1-33 > V1-33. Next base: position 36,671 of record CAMAUV010000044.1, read on the forward strand.
GCGTGTTGCAGGATCTACAGCCTCCGCATCTCCCTCCCACTGCTCCGAGAACAAACCGCCATTGCGTCGGTGCTAACCGACATGGAAGCAAAATTGAGAGGCGGGAGAAGACCCGCTCCCTGAAACAGGTCATGATGCAGGAACTCCTCAGCGGCGGGACACGGCTGATTTGAAGTCTGCTTGTCCCATATTGCGGGCGATTCATCCGCACTGGCCCATGACCAGCACGCTTCCAGACGATCCTGTTCTCGCCGCTATGAGTCGGGACGATATCCGCCTCGGCCCGCCTCGACCCGCCTCGACCCGCCCTGTAGTGCCTTTGCCGCTGGGCATGTCGCGCGCACTACCGCCACCGGCATTGCCGGCTTGGAGCGCTGTCCTCTTTACACGCCGCATGCTCTGTTATGCAGAAGCTATGGGGAACATTTAATAGGCAACCTTCCGCAAGCTCTGCCTGAGGACACCTCCGCGGTCCTCAATCGCTGCCTCCTAAGGCTAGCCACCCTATTCAGCACGGGGCATACTAGAAAGCAGGACGAAGCGGAGTTTCATCGACGCCCGGCAGTGCTCACTAATTACCGCTGTGGTCCCTCAGTCGGACCGTCCGCAAACCAAAATGAGGTGAGCTAGATTTCTGGACCATCAACCGCTAGAACCAAGCACCGGATGAACCAGAAACCACGCAAGCGCTACACCCCCGAATTCAAAGCCCAAGCCGTCGAGCTGCTGGCCCTCGGCAGGCCGGTCGCCGAACTCGCCGAAGAA
>CAMAUV010000045.1 GCA_945861415.1 Akkermansia muciniphila
CGCTTCCAGCGCTACACGGGCTTTAAATCCGGCATCATGTCTCTTTCGTTTGGCTTTCATTGGGTGGCTATTGCGTTCGCGGTTTCGTGCGCCAAGGTCCAGCCCAATCATAGCTTAACCAGTGGCCTGGTTTTCGGGGTCCACCTCAATTTCCTCAAATATTATCCATCCGTTGCTTTATTCTGGTCCAAGCGTGGCGGGGAATCTGGGCACTATGGCATTTGTCAGGCTCCGCTGGCGGATTCCCCCGTTTACAAGTGCAGTGGAATTTTACTTCCGTGGACTTTTCTGAACAGATTTTAGCCCGGAGAGGCAGAAAATCGCGGCTTTCCAGCAAAAGTTTCTTTTTTTCGAAAAATCCCTGCAATTCGGCGGAAAAAGCCACTTGCAAAGGAAAATGACACCGCCACTATCTCCCCCCTCCGCGAGTAACTCCAATTTGCCGTCGGTCTCTGAAAGACGGTGCGTCACAGCGTCCGTCGGCTCGCCAGAGGTAACCCGGCACACCCATATATACCAATACCATGCCCGTCAGACTAGCCCGGTTTGAAATGCCGAATCGCCTTGCGAAAGATGATTCAGGAGCCACTGATTATTATGCCAAATTCACTGCTGAGCCGTTTGAAGGCGGCTATGGCTACACCATCGGCAATAGTATTCGCCGGGTCTTGCTCAGCAGTCTTGAAGGTGCGGCCATTACCAGCGTAAAGATCAAAGGTGCCCAGCACGAATTCTGCAGTCTCCCGGGCGTGGTCGAAGATGTCACCGACATCGTGCTCAATCTGAAGAAGATCAAATTTTCCCACGGCGAAGGCAAAGAAGCCCGGCTGCTTAGCCTCAGCGTGGACAAGGAAGGCGCGGTCACCGCCGGAGACATTCGCGAAGACCAGTTTTATAGCGTTATCAATAAGGACCAAGTCATCTGCACCCTCGACCGTAAGCAGAAGCTCGAAATCGAACTCGAAGTGCGCGTGGGTCGCGGATTTGCCAGCGGCGATGACAACAAGCGCCCGGACATGCCCATCGGCGTCATTCCCGTGGACAGCATTTTTTCCCCCGTCACCCGCGTTCGTTATGGCGTAAGTAACACACGTGTCGGCCAAAAGACTGACTACGATAAACTCGAGATGGAAATCTGGACGGACGCCCGGATCACCCCGCACGACGCTCTCACTCAGGCCAGTGCCATTCTTCGCAAGCACCTAGACGTTTTCGTCAACTACGACGACAACCAGATCGAGTTCGAAGCCCCGCCGGAAACGCAAACCGAGGAAAACAGCGAACTCCGCAAGCTCCTCAACATGAGCGTCAACGAGATCGAACTCAGCGTGCGCGCCGCCAACTGCCTCAACAATGCTAACATCACCAGCGTTGGCCAGCTCGCCATGAAGTCCGAGGCCGAAATGCTCAAATACCGCAATTTCGGCAAGAAGTCGCTCAACGAGATAAAGGACAAGCTCTCCGAGCTTGGCCTCACTCTAGGCATGAAGTTCGACAGCAGCCTGATGGAAAGCGGTGGCCGAGCGAGCGCCTTCAGCTTCTACAAGGAAGACGAAGCCGCCGGCGGTCTTTCTGGTCTGATCAAGGGGAACCTTGGCGAAGATGAAGAGGGCGAAGAGTAAGCCCATATCCAACCCATTAAACCGCAATATTTGATCCATGAGACACGGTCGTAAAACCATCAAACTTCAGCGCCGCCAAGACCACCGCGATGCGCTGCTCTCCAATCTTGTCGTGAGCCTTATTGAGCACGAGCAAGTTAAGACTACGCTGGCCAAAGCCAAAGCCGTTCGACCCTTCGCGGAGAAAATGGTAACCCTCGGCAAGCGTGGTGATCTGCACGCCCGTCGCACAGTGCTAGGCTACCTCACCAACAACAAGCCCGCCGTGAGCAAGCTCTTCGGAGAAATCGCTCCCGCTGCCGCAGCCCGTAAGGGTGGGTATACCCGGATCACTAAATTGGGCCGTCGCCAAACCGACTCCGCCGAGATGGCGTTTATCGAGTGGGTGGATCGCGTGAAGGTTGAAACCGAAGCCGTAGATGCAACGGGAGAGGCGCCCAAGGCCGATGCCGCTCCTGCTAAAAAGGCATCGCCGGAAAAGAAGACCGCCGCCGAAAAAGAAGAGTAGTCGTCTCCGATAGGAAAATCCTCAGAACAAAAGGGGCGGTCTTAAGACCGTCCCTTTTTTTGATTGTGTGAGACCGTGGCGCGGATCGAGGTAGCCTTTACCTGCGTGGTGAACTTCTGCTGGGCGGGCCTATTGCAAAGCGTAGGGTTCCATTGCGCCCATATCAAGGATAAACGAAGATTCTGCGAAACTTAGGCTATCCCCGCCTAGACAGGTGGCTTCATCTGGATTGCGTTAGCCATAACCATGAATCTCCGCCTCGCTACCTGTGAATACCCGATCGACCATTTGCTCTCATGGGCCGCATGGGAGGAGAAGTTGCGTCGGCTGTGCACGATGGCGGCAGGGCAGGGTGCGGTGGTGCTGGTCTTTCCGGAGTATGCGGGCATGGAACTGGCTTCGCTGCTGCCAGAGGACGAATGCGCTGATCTCCATGGCAGTATCCGCAGGCTGCAGCCAATCAGGGATGCATGGCTCGCTGCGCACCGGGCGCTGGCGGTGGAACTGGGTGTGACTATTCTGGCGGGGTCCTATCCATGGGAATGCGATGGCGTGTTTGTGAACCGGGCATGGCTTTGCACCCCGGACGGCAGGACGCGCTGGCAGGACAAGATTATCATGACGCGGTTCGAGCGCGAACAGTGGCACATTCATCCAGGCGAATGTCTGCAGGTGTTTGACATTCCGGGGGCCACGGTGGGGATTCTTATCTGTTACGACAGCGAGTTCCCGCTGCTCGCGCGCCAGCTTTGCGAATCCGGTGCGGATATTCTGCTGGTGCCAAGCTGCACAGATACACATGCAGGCTACCACCGGGTGATGCTGAGCTGCCGGGCGCGGGCGCTTGAGCAGCAGTGTTTTGTGGTCCAGTCCCCCACCGCCGGAACTGCTGAGTGGTCGCCAGCCGTGAATGTGAACACCGGAAAGGCGGGAGTCTATACTCCCGTCGACATCGCCTTCCCCGATGACGGAGTGCTGGCCTGTGGAGCGCCGCCAGAGACTGCACCGTGGCTCATCGCCGATCTGCCCTTATCTCGGCTGGCATCGGTGCGCCGCCATGGTCAGGTCCGCAATGCCGCGGATTGGCCGGAGCAGTTCCGGGTGAAGCTTGCCGCAAGGGACTGAGCCTAAGGTGTAATTGCGTCGTCGGGGGCGGGGACGCTGCGGCTGCTTTCAAATTACTTCCCCGGATTGATGAGGAGCTTGGGGGCTTGATCTTCGTCGTCCGGCCATTCCGGCGGTGGCCACTGAGGATGGCCATTTTCTGCCGAATCCGGGGGCAGTTCCTCCTCTTTTGTCACGGTGGCGAAGCGGTCGTACTCCTTCATATGATCAAACTTGAAATCTGCGTTGCGGTCTTCGAGCACTTTCCATAGCAATCCATGGCGATACACAAGCCGCCTGAGCACCGGGCCGCTGCCTGCGGGGCGGAGGTCGGAGAAGTAGGGCTGTCCCTCCCGGTCAAAAGTGGTCCGTTCATCGAATTTTCCGTCGTAGTTCACATCCACGTCACGGTAGGCGGGTCTGCCACGCTGATAGGTCCACTGGATATCGAGCTCATCGTCAAAGTTGCGATCCTCTGCATGGTAGAGAGGTTCCCAGCGCGGGCTGAATTCGCGAATGACATCGGGTAGCGTGTCGCCGTTGAGGTCCTCTTCGACGCGAAAGTTGGTTAGGCGCGGGGGTTGATACTTTTCTTTGGGCTTCAGCATGAAGTAAGAGGCCAAAAGCACGGCCCCGGCGGCACAGGCCACAGCAAAGCTGATCATGAGGAAGTTGCCGCGCTGTTTTTCCGGCGGGCCGGAGCGGCGGATGAGCCGGGAGGGAGAACTTTCGGGACGGGAAGTGCCGCGCTCTCCCGGTTTGCTGTTCGTGGCACGCTGTAAATTAGGAGCTTCGCTGGGCGGCATGCGCAGCAGCAGCCTAGTGGCGGCGGCGGCATCGCCGGGGGCAACGGACAAAGTGCAGCCGCGGTAGACTCCATTGCCATTTTTGGCGGGTGAAGTGGGAATGTCACAGATGGCGGAGCCAATGAGGTTTTCTGCCAGTTCTGCGCGCGCACGTTCCGCATCCTCATGCAATGCGTAGCTGCGAATGAGCCGCGTGTGCTGGTCTGGGGGTGAAAGCGCGGGAGCGTCCATGGATAAAAGGTTCAGGCAGTGAGGGCCCGCTCGATGGCTGCGGAGATTTCAGCGTGGCGGGCATCTTCCAGAACGGGCCTTAGATCACGATTTCTGGGGATTTCCGGCAGATCTAGCCATGAGCGGCAGCCCCCGAGCTTTGATTGGTGAGGAAAGCGCCACGGGGCATTCATGCGCCAGACGCGCACCAGCGCCATGCTGATGCCGGTGTGTTCGGAGTAGTCATAGCGCTCGCGGATGGTCTGTTCGGACCAGAAATGAAACGGAGCCAATCGCTCCACCGCGCTCCAGTCATCGATTTGCGCCTTCCAGTCGACAGTGGCCAAAAGGGTGATCGTGTGCGGCGCGTCATCGCTTATTGCCGTGGGAGGCGTTGAACCGCCGGGCCACGGAAACTGGAGGCCCTGCTCGTGAAAGTGAGTGGGGAATAGGAAGAAAGCGCTGTTTTTCCAGAAGAAGCCGCTGCGTCCCTCATGGATGCCGCCTTTGCGCAGAATGACGCTCTGTGCGCCGGCACCCAGTGCATCGCACACCATGCTCCATTCCTTAAAGCCGCAGGCCGGGGGCGGTTGCGGGAGGTTGGTGAGGATGGATTTTTCGATCTGCATATTCCGGCCTCTCTCACTAAGCGCGGATCGTGGCAACAGCATCGCGGTTATTAGGCTGCTGCGGCATAGTCCGGCAAAGTTTCTTCGAGTATCTTATGGATCGCAGCGCGTTCAGCGGAGGGCAGATGTTTACCGGCTTCGGTATCTCCGCTAAGAGCACTGCGCAGGGCTTTGAAGACCATTTTTTGAAAGGCGTCCGGAAGGCCGCGAAAGGCCGCGCTGTAGATCATGTAGCTGCACCGGTAGCGCATGATATGATTGCCGGGTGCAAAGTCCTTGAGCGAGCGTCCGGCATGATCTTTTTTAGCACCAGCGGCAAAGTCGCGCCGGAAGGCGGGATCGCCGGCGACTGGAGCGGGCATTCGGGCTTCATCCGTGAAAAGCAGAAAGCGCACCAGTTTGGCTGCTTGTTTTTCCGCCATTTGCATGGCATCGGTGGGGATGGCCCGCGATGCCACTGGAGCGTCGCCCTTGGACTTATGGAGTTCGACGCGGATCCGGTAATTGGCCTCCATCAGAGCATTCACCGCCATGCACTGGTGATCGTGCAGCATGAGTGGGAGCACATCGGAACCGGCGGAAAGGTGCGTGCCCGGCGGCATGATGCGCTCCAGCGGGCCGGAGGGGGTATCCGGAGTTTCGCGGGCGCTGTAAAGATTGGCGAGGTGCTTCATTTCAGGAGGGGCCCCGGTCACATACCAGCCGCCCCAGCGCTTTTCGAAAGGCGTGTGGTGCCCGCCATTGTGAGGACTGGCATCCCCTAGAGAGCGTCCATCCTCTTGGGTGTGGAGCGAGCGCACCATGAGCCCAGGCAGAAAGCTAGTAGGGCCACCGGCGTGGCAACCAAGGCAACTCTCGCGGCGATCGAGCAAAGGGATCGGCTTCTTCTCATCCGGAGGGCTGAAAATATAGAAGATGCCTCCCAGCACCGGGTCGATGCCGGTGACCTCAATCAGGCCCCCGGGAATCCAGCCGACGTAGGTGTCTTCATTGAAATAGAGGGCCCGCGGATTAAGCCCGCTGACGACGTTGCGCTGGAGCGCGGACTTGGAAAAGACAAGCAGCTGGGAGGAGGCAGGCACGTTCAGAGCCTCCAAATAGGCCTTCAGAAAAACTTTGGGATCGGTCCCGGCGGGAAGTGAAATCTCCCCTTTTTCGAGGCGGGCGTGGAGCCGGGTCACCTGATCCTGCGGCGGCACACTCCAATAGTTGTGCGGGGGAGTTTCAAAATCATTCCATGTCTGGCTTTGCAGCCGACCAGCGACTAGAAAGGTGAGGAGAATTCGATAGATCATGACCGGTAGTTCACTTTTGACAGGGTGAACGCAGTTTTCTTCCTCACTGGACCTTGCGGTCGGGTTCCGCGACGGGCGCGGTGGCCGGCATGGGAATGATATTGGTTACCGTGGCATCCCCTTGTTTCGCTGCGGCAGGTGGCGGCGTCTTTGCCGGGCGCGGGCGGTCGTAGTAAGTGGTGGAGCGGTCACGTTCCTCCATACGATCCGAGGGAGCATTGTCGGACCTCGTCTTTTCCTTCTCTTCGGGGTATGGTACCCGGCGGTGCAGACTGGTGCGGAGAGTTTTGGTGAAGGATTCGCGAATTAGGCTGAGTTCGCGCAGGGTGAGGTCGCATTCATCCATCTGGCCGTCCTTGATGCGGCTGCGGATGATTTCCTCCACCATAGTTTCGATTTTCTGCGGAGTGGGCTTGCTGAGAGCCCGGCTGGCGCTCTCCACAGCATCGGCCAAGCTAATGATCGCACTCTCGCGAAAGGAGCATTTTGGGCCGGGGTAGCGGAAAGTGGCCGGATTCACCTCGGGGACATCGGTCTCAGGAATGCGGCCTTCGGCGACTGACTTTTTGGCCTCCTCCTGCTGGTCCAGCGCGCGGCGGTAGAAGTAATAAATGAGCGAGGTGCCGTGATGCTGCTGGATGACATCCATGATCTCGCGATTGAGCTTGTGGCGGCAGGCGAGGTCGATGCCGTCCTTCACATGCGCGGCCAGGATGAGGGTGCTCATGCTGGGGGAAAGGGAATCGTGCGGATTTTCATCCCCCGGCATATTCTCGATGTAATAGTCGGGCTTCACGAGTTTGCCGATATCGTGAAAATAGGAGCAGACGCGGCACATGGTGGCATCGGCCCCGACGGTTTCGGCGGCGGTCTCGGCGAGATTGGCGACCATGAGGCTGTGGTGGTAGGTGCCGGGGGCCTCAAGGGTGAGGCGGCGCAGAAGCGGATGATTGAGGTCCGCCAGTTCGATCCATGAGATGGTAGTGGTGATGCCGAAGATGGCCTCGAGCAGCGGCAGGACACCCCCTACCAGCATGGCAGTGAAGAGTCCAGTGAGCATGGCGGCGAGAAATTCCATGCCTAGCAATTGCCATGCATTTTCACCGGCTACCGGCAGCCATGCCTGCTCCACCCGCCCGAGCACAGCGGCTGCAGCGAAGGCGGTGATGCCGGCAAGGAAGCCGGCGCGCATGAGTTCGCTCCGTTTTCTCAGTCGGCGCACCATCCAGACACTGATCAGTCCCGTCATGAGGCTCAACGCGGTGAAATGCGGGGCGATATCTGCGTGGCAGAGCAGTCCTCCCCAGAGGCTGGTATAAACGGCGGCAAAAGAACCTTGGCGTTCCCCCAGCAGCAGGGTCAGCGTCATGGGTGCAAGGGCACACGGAGCGAGCAGCAGGCCGAGGTTTGGTTGCAGCTTATTAATATGAGCCACCGTCCAGACGGCCAGTAGCAGTGCCATGTGGATGAGCAGAATGCCGTAGGTCATCAAAAACCGGCCGCTGCGGCTCCATGTTTCCGGCGTATTGAGCTTCACGTGCGCCAAGCTTACAGGCAGGAGGACCAGCAAAAGTCCGATACCCATGCCCTGCGGCAGCGCCTGCACGGCGGAGCCCGGCGGCAGGTATTTTACGAGAACTCCCAGCGCACAGACAAAGGCGGCGAGAATGAGATATCTTACGAAGGGACTGGTGCGGAGCACTTCGGTCCATTCGTTGCCACCATTCTCCCGGCGCTTTCGCCCGCAGGAGTAGCCTTGTCGTTGTAGTATTTGTCGTTTGAGGAGTCTAAACATCGAATTAGACCCGAAGCGGCTTAATATCGCCCCGGGCCTGCCGCGTGAGGGCGGAACACCCCCTGCTGCTTATGAAGGCTAAGAGACCACTCCGGCCCGGCAAGTGGGATTCTGGCCCCTCTCTGTTGATGCCAAATTCCGCTGGACAAGGCTGGAAATGGTCACCTCCCGGTGTGACTGTAGCCAGCCGGAGGCTGGCCCGCGCGATGGCAGGCCGCAGACAATTCCCGCATCAGGGCTCGCGCGGTGTTAGGCCGGCCGTGGGTATTTTGGGCGCCGGGGCGGGCGGGGCCTCGGCTACTGAGGGCGGTGGTTCCACGCTGTCGGCGCTGGAGGGTTCGGGTTTCACTTCCTCTTCCTCCACCACCGACGGTTTCTTGCGCACGGTAGCGGCCCAAATGACCGGGGTGCGTTTTCCGGGGGCGATTTCTCCGCCGGGGATGATGATCTGGCTATCCCAGTTGATGGCTGGATTGGTGAGAGGGACGGCTGCCGGGAAATTGCCGATGTGGTTCCATTCCCCTATCCCAGCATCGTATCCGAGGACGGTGCGGGGGTAGCCGGGGTAGTTTCCCAGCATTAAGTTCTCGTATTTTTTCCTCTCGCTGCGTTGATTTGTATCCAGTTCCTTTACTTCACGGCCGTTGTTCTCAAGCAGGCGGATGATCGTCTCATCCATGCCGCCGACTACAACAAAATGGTGGGGCGGAACGTGGAAAGCGGGAGTAGCCATGACATGTCCAGGGTGTCCCTGGCGGTCCACTACGTCCCCGAGAATGGCCCAGTCATTCTTTACGGGGTTGAACCTGTGGAGGTCGATGAGGAAGTCAGGATCGGAACCCGGATTGCGACCGCCGCAGAGGAGGATACTCTCTTCATCATCTTCGAGGCTGGCCGCAGCGACGGGGAAAATGCGGGCGGCCCCATCCCATGCCTGCTGCGACTTCCATACGAAACCCGCTGCGGCCCCCCGTTGATTGAGGTCGAGCACGAAGAAGTTCTGGGTGGCCTCCCTCATGGCGATGTCACTGGTGCCGCCGATGACATAGACCTTATTTTTGATCAGTACGGCGGCGTGGCAGGCGAGCGGTTTGGGGAGCTTTGGGAACTCCGTCATCTCCACCTTCCGTGCGATTTTGTTCCATGAGAGCAAAAAGCAGGTGTCACGGACGGTGCTGAGAGTGGCTCCTCCAATGCACAGGACGCCATCCGGCAGCGACACGCTGGCACCGTAGCCCACCGCCTCCGGCAGCTCCAGTAGGGCATCGGTCCACGTGAAAGAAGGTGCGGACGTCGGGGAATCCTTGCGCTCGAGGACGTAGATGTCCCTCCAAGCAGCCCTTTTGCCTCCCTTCCATGGCACGCCCTGCGGGTAGTTGGTCCCGCCGGCGATAATTAGCACTTCCTCCTGAGCACCGGCGAAAACCCCGGCAAGTCCCGGATGTTTGGCCTGTCCGCGGAGTGGCGGCAGTTCCGCGATTTTTTCCCATTGGATTCGCGGCGGCGCGTGACTGGTGTCGCCTTCATCTCCATGCCCGGGGGCGGGATTTTGGGCGAAGGCAGCAGCGGTGGAGCCGACAAAGATGGTCAGGCTGATAAACTGGCGGAACATGAATACCGCTACTGGTCTGCAACATTCCGTGGGGCAATGGAGAATTCAAAACGGAGATACTTCCACCATGAAGGCGCAGGTGTTTTGTCGGGCTGGAGCAAAGCGCTAAATAAATTTTAGCACGCGCTGCGCTGAAGTTCGTATAAATCCCACTCTCACCAACATGAAACACGACTCCACCATTTTCACCCTCGGATTCGCAATGCTGGCCTTTCCGGCTGCAGCGGACACGCTCAAGGAGCGACAGGATAAAATCACTGCGGCTGTTAATAAAGGGCGCACTGCGGTCGTTTGCATTCAAAACCGCGCCGGAGGGATGATGGGCAGCGGCAGCGGAGTGATCGTGAACAAGGAGGGGCTTGTCCTCACCGCGGCGCACGTCGTGGATACCCCCAACGGAAACCAGCTCCATGAAGTCAGCATCGTGCTGGCCGACGGCCGCGAAGTGAAGGGCGAAGTGCTCGGGCGTGATCTCAGCCGCGATGCCGCGATGGTGCAGATCAAAGGGGGCGCCGACTGGGCGTTTGCAGAGGCTGCACCTAAGGACAGTATTGAGCAGGGAGAATGGTGCATCGCCATGGGACACCCCGGCGGATTTGATCCCCAGCGTGGAGCCCCTGTGCGGGTCGGCCGGCTTTGGCTGGCGAATGGCAAAGCTTTTTACCGCAGTGACTGTACGGTCTCCGGCGGAGACAGCGGCGGCCCACTCTTCGACCTAGAGGGCCGCGTAATCGGCATCCATTCGAGCATCAGCATGGATATTACCGAAAACCGCCATGTGCCCATCGGTGTCTTTCAGGACGATTGGGAAAAGCTAAAAAAAGGTGGTTCATGGGGTGACAAGAGACGGGTGCTCAGCAATGAAGATGACCTGACGCCGAAGAAAGACCAAGAGGCGAAGCCGAAGCGCAAGCCGTTCAGCAAAGAAGATCAGCCCCGGGGGCCCAGCGAACCTGAGGTGGCTCCGGTGCCGAAGGGCAGTGCATGGCTGGGACTTACCATGCAGCAGGATGGCGAGACTGTGACCGTGGATGCTGTGGCGGAAGGATCGCCCGCCGCAGAGGCCGGACTCAAGAAGGGCGACATCATCCTGCAGGTAGAAGGTAAAACCCCGGGATCCGTCGGAGAAATAGCAGCCGGTGTGCGCAGTCGTAAACCGGGCGAAAAACTCAAGCTAACCATCAAGCGCGACGGCAAAGAGGAGTCCAAGGAAGTAACCCTCGGCGAGGCTAAATAATGCGATTAAACAGTTCAACTATCAGACCATTTTTTCCATGAAACCATTTTTTCTCATTCCCTCTTTCGCAGTTCTTGCCGCCGCCGGGGGGGGCGCGCTTTCACTTCAGGCTCAGCATTTTGAAAAATCAAAATCCCAGTGTCAGTTCCAATATCAGTTTAATAGTGACCAGCGCGAGGCAAATGCCGTCAGGGACTCCCTTCGTCACATGATGGAACAGTTCGACTCCGGCTGCAATGAGCAAAGGCAACTGAATGAAGCGCTGGAGCGATGGGTTCAGGACGACGGTCCCGGGCAGTCGAAGCAATTTCGGTTTGAATACCGCGATGACGGTTCCGGCCCCAAGCTCTTTCGCGATGGCAAGGAGATCAAGCCCAAGGATGGGCAGGACCCCTTTAAGCAGATGCAGGAGGAGATGATGAAGGAGATGGAGGACCAGATGCGCAAGCAATTTGGTGGGGGCGGGGGCGGTAATCCACTCGACGAATTATTCAAAAAAATGCGTGAGCAGCAAGGGGGGGGGCCAAGGCAGAAGGGCGTTCCCGACCTGCAGGACCAGCTCAAGCGCATGAGCGGCGCTCAGGGTGCCGTGGGCGAGTCATCCCGCTTCTCGAAGAACCACCGCTCCGCTCTCAGCGAGTGGCGTCCGCTGGTGAAAGAGGCCCGCGAATCCACCGTGCGCGTCATGCGTGACAGCAGGCAGGTTGCGTTGGGCACTATCGTCAGTGTCGACGGCTATGCGCTCACCAAGGCTAGCGAAGTGGAGAAGGGTGACCTTGAAGCCGAATTCCACGATGGTCGCATCGTGAAGGCGAAAGTCGTTGACAAGCTCACCAGTTATGACCTCGCGCTTATCAAGCTGGAGGCCACTGGTCTGACGCCATCCAAGTTCGCAGACCGTGATGCCACCGTCGCTACTCTGGTTGCTGCCGTGGGCCTTGACGAAGACCCCATTGCCATGGGTATCATCAGCGTGGCCGCCCGCAGTCTCAATGATCGTGGCAAAGGTGCTCTCGGTATTTCCTTCGATTCTAGCGTGGATGAATTCGGCAAGGGCGTCACCATTGGCAAAATCTTTCCTGGCTGTGCTGCTGAGAGAGCAGGGCTGAAGGAAGGCGATATCATCTTAAGCATTAATGGCAACAATGTGGACTTTCCGGCCCAGTTGCAGAAAGTCGTCAGTGCCATGAAGCCCGGGGACAACGTCAAAGTGAAATACTCCCGCAAAGACAAAGAGGAGGAACTGCAGTTCGCCCTGAGCAGCAGAGAAGACCTTATGGCGATACAGCGTGAAGAGGCAAAGAAGCAGGGCGTGGACCTCCAAGACCGTCGCAACCTTGATCCCACTGCGCAAATGGGTACCGTCCTCAGCGGTCAGGCCAGCGGTTATCCCAATGCCGTTCAGAGCGACTTCACCATCGACGCCAGCGATTGCGGCGGCCCGGTTGTGGATGCGCTCGGTCACGTGGTCGCCATCAACATCGCCCGGTCCGAACGCGTCAGCACCTACATGGTGCCGGGCAAAGTCGTGCGGGAACTGCTCAGCAACGTGCAGAGCGGCAAGTTCACTCTCGCCAAAGACGCCGATACCCTGAAAGGCGAACTGCGCGACTACGAGGCCGCGATCAAGAAAGCTCAGGACGCGGTGAAAGAAGCCGAAGCGAAGCGAGCCGAGGCCGAAGCAGAACTGAAAAGTCTGAGTAAATAACCCCGATCAATCTGGTCCCTTAGCCGGATGCGGTTTTAGGCTCGTCCCGCTGCAAACCCTGAACGCAATGCAGCTTAGAGCCGTTCCGGCTTGCTCGAGGGAGGGTGTTTTCGCAAATATAGATTGGAGTGTGCGGGCGACTTCGCTCATGCGGTCGTGATCATTCTTCCTTGAGAGAATCGAGGAGCTGGTAAAGGCGGGTGTTGTCGATGCCGGGCGGGCCGTTTTCCAGCAGATAGGTGGCGTCGGCGCGTGCTTCTGCCCGGCGGTTCGATTTCATGTGTAGGAAAATGCGGCGGAGACGCTGCTGCGGGTCGCCGGGAGTGAGAGTTAGGATGGTATTGAGGTATCGCAGCATGCGGGTGTCGTCCTGGGCTGTTTCGGCGTTGGAGGTGAGGTTGTTGAGCATGCGGATGATGAGATCACTAGGTGGCAAGGCTTCCCATGTGCCGGGCAGGGGCGGGGTTTCGTTGATGGCCTCGTGAAGTTTGGCGGCTTCCTCTTTGGTGAGCACTTTGCCACGGTCCCATGCGTCGATATAAAGGGTTTCGGGTGCGTCGCCGGGGATCGTGAACCGGTTAAGCACGCGGCCTTGAAAATTGATGGGAACGGCGTCGAGGCCGATGCGGCGGGCGAATTCGGCGTGAAGCAGGCTGAGGGTGACGGGCAAGCCTTCGCGGTCGGCCATTACTTGATCGAGGTAACTGTTGGCGCGGTGGTTCATTTCCTCGCGGCTGCCATGGAAGCCATTGTCGCGAAACATCCATCGGTGGAGGGCGTCGAGTTTTGACCGGGGTGAGGCTTCGTCGTCTTTTGTAAGAATTGCGCGTAGGTCTGCCGTCATACGATCCAGTTCGGCCATGCAGGTGGCGGTTTCCACTTCGGGATTATCTAGTTTACTGATGAGGAAGGCGGCACGCACATAAACGTCCGGTTCTTTCGATTCGAGGATTGTGGCGAGTTGCCGGGCGATGCCGTTGTCATGGGCAGCGGCGGCTTCACGGCGGAGGGTGGCGGCGCGTTTTTCGAGGAGGGCGGCCTCGCGGGTGGCGGCTTCCCTCGCGGTGTCCGGGTATGCGGCGAGGGTTTCGCGGGCTTCTTTGCTAAGGGGTTCGCCACCGCCGGCATGGCGTATAATGGAAGTGACGGCGTCGGCGACGGGATCGGGTTTATCGGGTTCATTGGTGAGCCGGAAGTCGCGGAAGTCGGGCTCGGTGTGGCGGAACTTGCAGAGGCCGGCGCGTCCGACGCGGAGGGTGGTCTCCGGCAGCGTGAGGACTTCTTCGCCGTTTACATAACATACGATTCGCTCAGCTTCGACGCGGACGCGCAGGTGATTCCATTCGCCGGGCTGGTAGGCAGGGTGCTGGAACTGCTTGAGGATAGTCCATGTGTTGATGTCCGGTCCTTCAAAGCGCGTTAGGCGGAGAGCACCGCTGCTGGGATAGAAGCCGTAGTGGACATCGGCACCATCGGAGCAAAAGGCGAGTCCGGCGGCTCCGGTTTCGTCATCGAGTTTAACGCGGACGGAGACTTCGTAGGGAAGGGCAGGGGGCTCCGGTTGGTAAACGCAAAGTGTGCGTCCGCCAAAGGCCGCAACGTTTTGGTTCCGGGCGCGGATGACCCCGGCGCGTTGGGTCCAGCGGCCGCCGGTCGTTTTCCATCTGCGTGCGTCTAGTGCGCCGATGGTGAGCCAGTTCTGCATGGGGACGGGAGCAGCAGTGGCGAGGAGATCGCGGAGGTGATTGGACGGGACCGCAAATCCGATGTTGTCTGTGAGCGCGCTCTTCATGGCCACGATGCCGGCCACCTTGCCGACGGCGTCAAGAAGGGGGCCGCCGCTGTTGCCACGCTCGACGGGCATGGCGAGCTGGATCATTTCCCGGCCGTCCACATCCTGCTTTGCGCTGACGATTCCTTCCACGACGCTGAATTTAAGTCCGAGAGGATTTCCCATGGCGGCCACGCGGTCTCCCTGCGCCACCTTTTCAGAATCGGTCAGCTCTAGCATGGGCAGGGAGTCAGCCTTTACGCGCAGGACGGCGAGGTCGTGCTCCCGGTCCCATGCGTGAATGGCGGTGACTTCCAGTTCTGTGCCGTCAGGGCGGGTGACTTTCAGCGCACGGCCTTCGCCGATTACATGGAAATTTGTGGCGATGAGGCCGTCCGCGCTCAGAACGAAGCCGGTGCCGACTCCCGCAATCTCGCCATCGCGACCGGCGGGTTCGATGGAGACTAGGGAGGGCCGCACTTTCTGAACAAGGGCATCCGCAGCGAGAGGCGCAGGTTTTGGAGGCTCGTCAGCCGCCAGTGTCATGCCGGGCGCAAAGATGATGAAAGCGTGGAAGAGGAGGCGCGGCGGGTTCATAAAGAATGAGAGTTGGTCAAGGCTAAGAGATATGCATTCCTTTATTCTGCAACGCTGCAAAGCATTAAGAGGAGGCGTGTTCCGCACGCGGAATGCTACCGAACGATGCAGCTAAGGTTTCCGTTTCTGCGGAAAAGAAGTTGCAGCGAAACGGGTTGCGGCGGGCGTTTAGGAGTAAACAATCATGGATTCCTATGAATCGTAATTTCCTTCTCGCTGCTCTCACTTTGACAACCGTCGCCGGGCTCTGGATCACCACGCGTGACACCGCCGCTCAGGTGGCTACTCCCGCAGCCCAGGCCACAGCCGCTGGAAAATCCTCCGGGCCGGACTGGGCGATGTGGGCCGGCACGCCCGGCCGCAACATGGTCTCCGCTGAAAAGAATCCGCCTATCGAATTCGATCCCGGCAAGAAGCTGAAGGGAAAGGATGAGGTCGATCTCGCGACCACCAAAGGATTGAAGTGGGCGACGCGTCTAGGCTCGCAGGCATACGGAACTGTCATAGTGAGCGATGGCAAGGTGCTCCTCGGCACGAACAACGAAAACCCGTTCGACTCGAAGTATCAGATTAAGAACAAGGACACCGGCAAGGTCGTGGCAGAAGACCGCTCCGTTGTGCTGTGCCTCGATGAGAAGACCGGACAAATGATCTGGCAGTTCGCCTCCCCCAAGCTGGGCACGGGAAAGGTCTCGGACTGGGAATATCTCGGCATTTGCGCCACTGCCACCGCGGAGGGCAAATACGTCTACATTCCTACCAACCGCTGCGAAGTGGTGTGCCTCGATATTGCGGGGCTAAAGGATGGGAACCAAGGCATGCAGGATGAAGCTAAATATCTCAGCAGCCCGGATAACAAAATCCAGGCCACCGGGGACACGGACGCGGACATCATCTGGACCTTCGACATGCGTGAAGAGTGCGGCGTTTTTCCGCACAACACTACCAGTAGCAATATTCTAATAGTAGGCGAAAAGCTCTACGTCACTACCTCTAACGGAGTAGACTGGACGCACACGAACATCCCCGCGCCGGAAGCTCCAAGCCTCATCTGTCTGGATAAGAAAACCGGCAAGCTCCTTGGTGAAGACGGCAGTGGTATCAGCCAAAAAGACCGGATGCTCCACTGTTCATGGTCCAGCCCGGCGTTGGCCAAAAAGGATGGTAAGGAACAGATCATCTTCGCAGCCGGCGACGGTCTGGTGTATGGATATGACCTCACGTTCAAGAAGGACGGCGAGTTCGACATTATCAATGAAATCTGGCGGGTGGATGCCAATCCCAAAGAATACCGCGTTGACGACACAGGCAAAAAACGCGCCTACAACACCTACGAAGGGCCGTCGGAAATCATCGCTACGCCAGTCATTTATAAGGACCGCGTTTATGTCCCCGTCGGTCAGGACCCCGAGCATGGCGAGGGTAAGGGCTGCATGAACTGCATTGACCTAGCCGGCAAAATCGTCTGGACCTTCAAGGAGATCAACCGTTCCATCTCGACGCCCGCTATTGTGGACGACATCGTTTATGTGGCTGACTACTCGGGCCTCATCTATGCGTTGGATGCCAGCACTGGGGTGCTCCTTTCGAAATACGACACCAAGGGGCACATCTGGGGCAGCACGCTCTACGTGGACGGCAAAATCTATATAGGAAACGAGGAGGGCGAACTGCACATCCTGAAGGCGGCCAAGCAACTTGAGAAAGTCGCCGTCATTGACTTCCCGGGTTCTCTCTTCGCCACTCCAGTGTATGCCAATGGTACCCTCTACATTCAGACGATGAGTCAGCTGTACGCTTTTGGGGTGAAGTAAGCGGAGTCTGGACAAAAAGTTAATGGGCGAAGCCCCGCCGGAGATCACGCCGGCGGGGCTTTCGTTTTTTGGCTGATGGCGCGCTGTTCCCGTGGCAGTGAGCTATGACCGTAGCCTTATATTGATGAGCATGGCGCCGTTGCGGGACCATACGGCTTCCGAACGCCCTTCTCGGGGAACCCTTTCAAAGGGAACCCCACCCCGGTGACTTCTCTCAGTGAGAGGATCTCTTATCCTTCGGCGCGCAGGGTATTGCATGCGGCTCCGCAATGGAAGCAAGGGACGGGTCGTCGTGGATGAGTCCAGCTTTGATGCTCCGAAAAACGAACTGCGCTCCACGGTGCCGGGAACGTCGGGGATAAAGATGGTCCGGTCAGGAGAAGGCGGATCGTGGACGATCATTGGGCGGCGGCACATGTGGGACAATCGTTTTGAACACAGTGGGGTGCGGCAAAAATCATTTGTAAATGTAGGAGCAGGCGGATACGAGGAAAAACCTTGGCCTCACTGCCCAAAGGTCCAAGTTTTTTCATCGGATACATGACCATCGAGCACATCTACATCAGTCGGGAGCACAATTTCTTCGGGCACCACGGGCAGCCTGCCGGTGAAGCTCCTGTTGAGGAGTTGCATGAGGCTGAACTGGTCGCGGGGGAGGGGATTCAAGGGGACCGGTTTTTTGGATTCAAGGAGGACTACAAAGGCCAGATCACCTTTTTCTCCCGCGAGGTCTATGAAGCCTTGTGCGCCCGGTTTCAGGTGTGG
Organism: Akkermansia muciniphila; assembly: GCA_945861415.1. Lineage (GTDB taxonomy): Bacteria > Verrucomicrobiota > Verrucomicrobiia > Verrucomicrobiales > V1-33 > V1-33. The sequence goes on from CAMAUV010000045.1 coordinate 17,474, forward strand.
GACCGCCCTCCTTCCGTGTTTCGTCGGAACGTCATCGTTAGCGGAGTCGACTTGAATACACTCATCAGCCGGGAATTTGAAGTTCAGGGGCTCCGATTCACCGGGGTATGCGAGTGCACCCCCTGCCACTGGATGGATCAGGCTTTTCACCCTGGTGCTGAGGAGGCGTTGAAAGGCTGCGGCGGGCTGCGGGCGAAAATTCGTAGCTCCGGCACTTTGCGGGCCGAGGCGGCAGCGACCGGTTCTCCGTAACGGGTGCAGGCAGGCAGCACATCCCCTTGCCGCAGGGAAATGGGCTTCCATAATACAAGCCCCCGCTCTTGGGACACCTGCTTTTATCATGGAAGATTTCCAAATCGTACACTTCGGACTCGCCGGCCTCGGCAATGTAGGCATGGGCGTTTACAAGAACCTGCTTAAGAACGGCGAACTGGTTGCCAGCCGCAGCGGTATTCGCCTGCACGCAAAGCGGATCGCCGTGCGCGATGTGGCCAAACATACGGCGGCAGGCATTCCGGCGCATCTGATTACGACGGACTGGCGGGAACTGGTAAACGATCCTGAGATCAAAGTGATCGTGGAACTCATCGGCGGAACCACCGAGGCCTATGAACTGGTGCGCACCGCCATTCAGGCGCGCAAAGCTGTGGTGACCGGCAACAAGGCGCTGCTTGCGGAGCACGGACGTGAGCTGGTGGCATTGGCTGAGAAGGAGAATGTCCCACTCTATTTTGAAGCCGCCGTGGCGGGCGGCATTCCCATCATCAAAGCCGTGCGTGAGGCACTCATCGGTAACAACATTCTGGCCATCTACGGCATCATCAACGGAACGACCAATTATATCCTGACCCGCATGGCGGATGCAGGGCTGAGTTACGAAGCCGCTCTTGGGGAAGCTCAGGAAAAAGGCTATGCCGAAGCGGATCCAAAACTGGATGTGACCGGCTGGGACGCCGGGCATAAGGCGATCATTCTCGCATGGCTGAGCTACGGCACGTGGGTGAAGCTGGAGCAGGTTTATGTGGAGGGTATTGCGCACATTACGCAGGCGGACCTGCAGTTCGCCCGCAGCATGGGCTACGCCATCAAACTGCTCGGCGTAGTGCGTCTGGACACGTCGAACAATATAGAAGTGCGTGTGCAGCCATGCCTCGTAAGCCGTAGTAGTATCCTTGCGCACATCAGCGGGGTCATGAATGCGGTGGCAGTGTATGGCGACATCGTAGGTGAAACACTCTTCTATGGAAGCGGTGCGGGGCAGGATGCCACCAGCAGTAGCGTCATAAGCGACCTCGCCGACGCTGCGGACAATCTGATCAATGAGGCCGGTACGAACAACGGATTCGTGCCGCACGGTCAGTATGGAGAGTGCCTCCCCGTGGAGGAGACGGTGAGCAGTTATTACCTGCGCCTGCGCGTCGATGACCGGCTTGGCGTCATTGCCGCCATCAGCACCATTCTCGCGCAGCACGGCATTGGCATTTTGAGCATCAGTCAACCGGAAGTAGCGGATGAGGCCACCGAGGCGGATCTCATGCTCATGCTCCACCGGGCCACGTTCGGAAAAATGGGCGCCGCGCGCGATGAAATTACAAGGCTAGACTGCATCAAGGGAGTCCCCGTCCTCCTTCGGGTGGAGGCGCTTCCCGGCAAAAAATGAACCTGTGAACGTCCCAAGGGGAGGCGCTCTGCCATGCGTCGTCCGGCGGCAGGGCGAGACGCTGGTCAGGAAGGTTCCATTCTCAAAACTCCCATGATCCGTCTTTGCGAAAAATAGGCAGTCGACATACCCCAGTGATTCGATGAAAACCGGGGGCGATCCGGGGCGTTTTCACGGCCCGCTATTCAGTTAACACCTTCCTTTTTCATATGCATACCCTACGCTCTTCGTTCGCTCTTCCAGCCATTTTCCTCGCTATGCCGTCGCTGGTGGCCTTTGCGGCCCCGCAGTGGATATGGTCTTCCACCAAAGCCGGGGCCGGGGATCAGGTGTGGGTACGCAAGAGTTTTGACCTGCCGGAAGCGAATAAGGCCGCACGGCTCATGGTTTCGTGCGACAATTCGTGCGAAGTCTGGGTCAACGGAGAATACGCGGGGCGCAGCACCGAGTGGGAGCAGGCGGCGAAGGTTCATGCGGGGAATTTCCTCAAGGCCGGGAGGAATGTGATCGCCATCAAAGGCGCGAACAGCGGCGGCATAGCGGGTTTGGTGGCGCAGCTCAATCCGACATCGAAGGGAGGAAAGCCCATCGTGGAGTCGGGCGCGGACTGGAAGATCACGGCGCAGGATCCCGGGGCAGACTGGGAGAAGGGTGGCTTCAATGACACCACATGGACGGCGGCGTTAGTGGTGGCCAAACTGGGCGATGCACCATGGGGTAATGTTCTGGCCGTCGGTGGCGGCGGCGGCGGTGGGGTGATTCCCGCGGAGAGCTTGAATGTGCTTCCAGGATTCAAAGCGGAGTTAATCTACCAAGTGCCGAAGGCTCAGCAGGGCTCATGGGTCAGCATGACGGTGGATAACAAAGGTCGCCTTATCGCGGGTGACCAAGAAGGTTCGTTGTACCGGGTGACGCTGGGCGGGGCTGAGCCGTCCGTGGAGCAATTGAAAACGCAGGTCAAGCAGGCGCAGGGGCTCCTGTGGCATCGCGGCGCGCTTTATCTCAGCCGGAATGGCAGGGAGAGTGGATTTTACCGGCTGCGCGATACGAATGGAGATGACCAATACGATGAGGAAACCCTGCTCAGTAAATTTGACGGTGGCGGGGAGCACGGACCGCACGGAGTGATCCCCTCGCCGGACGGGAACAGTCTTTACGTGATAGGAGGAAATCACACGAAACTCCCGAATCCTGAAAAAAGCATGCTGCCAAAACTCTGGGACGAGGACTTCATCATCCCGCGCATGTGGGACGCGAACGGCCACGCCGCCGGTATTTTTGGTCCCGGGGGCTGGGTTGCCAAAACGGATCTCAATGGCTCTCAGTGGACGACCATCACGGGGGGATTCCGCAATTCCTACGATATCGCGATGAGCCCGAACGGCCAGATATTTACCTACGACAGTGACATGGAGTGGGACATCGGTACGCCGTGGTATCGCCCCACGCGCGCTTACGAAGTTGCTCCCGGAGTGGACTACGGCTGGCGCTCCGGTTCGGGCAAGAGCCCGGCCTATTACAGCGATACGCTGCCCGGCACGCTGGACATCGGCCCGGGCAGTCCTACCGGCGTCGCGTTCGGCACCGGAGCGAAGTTCCCCCCCAAATATCAGAACGCGCTCTACATCGCAGACTGGACCTACGGCACCATGTATGTCCTCCATTTGAAGGCTCAGGGCGGGGCATGGACGGCAGACAAGGAGGAGTTTGTGTCAGGCAAACCGCTGCCTCTGACAGATGTGGTCATCCGGCCGCAGGATGGCGCGATGTATTTTCTCATCGGCGGGCGCGGAACTCAAAGCGCACTCTATCGCATCACCTACACCGGCAGCGGGAGCACGGTTCCTGCAGCCGTGCCGGCGCTCACGGCCGAGATGAAGAAGCGCATGGAACTGGAGAGTTTGATGGGCAATGGGGCACCAGAATCCGCAGTGCGCGTATGGGCTGAGATCGGGAATGCGGACCGCAGTGTTCGCCACGCCGCACGCGCGGCTTTGGAACTCATCCCGGTCGGGGGCTGGAAGGAAAAGGCACTAGCGGAAACTTCGCCCGAGTCCAGCATCAATGCCCTGCTCGCTCTGGCCCGCGTCGGCTGCGATACCGCAAAGCGCGATGCCTTCGGCCAGCTCTCCGGCGGGCAGGGCACTGCCAGTGCCAAAAATCCGCCCACACCTGAGCAGATGGTCCTGCGCGATGCGATTTTGAAGTCGGCCGCTCGGCTCAATTTTGCCAGCCTAACAGAGCCGCAGCAGCAAGCTCTGTTGCGCCTGCATACCGTTCTCTTCTCGCGCACAGGCAAGCCAGAGGTTGCCGCCTGTGCTGAAATTCGTGCGCGATTTGAGCCGCACTTTCCTGCAAAGAGCGCGGACCTGAACCGCAGCCTCTGCGAACTCCTCGTCTATCTCGACAGCCCGCAGGTCGTCAGCAAGACCATGCAACTGCTCACTACGGCTCAGGATGACAGGAACGAGATCCTTGAAGACAAAGTCCTTGCCCGGAACGACAACTACGCGAAGGCCGTGAACAGCGCCATGGCCTCCCGGGCCAACCGCCAGCAGATCGCCTACGGCTGGGCCCTGCGCATGGCGGATGTTGGATGGACTCCGGAGCAGCGCCGTCAGTTCTTCCGCTGGTTCAATACGGCGCGGAAGTTCCAGGGCGGGAACAGTCTGCGCGGATTCATCGAAAACATCCGCAAGGACGCCCTCACCCGCGTGCCTCAGGAAATGCGGAAGGAACTTGAAGGCCTCAGCGAGCAACTGAACACGGTGAACCTCGCCGACCTCCCGCGGCCGAAAGGCCCCGGCGCTTTCTGGGGCATGGAGGAAGTGATGGCCCTGACAAAAGACGGGCTCAAGGGACGCAACTTCGAAAACGGCCGCACCACCTATCAGGCCGCCCTGTGCTCCGCCTGCCACCGGTTCGGTGGTGAATACGGCGGAGTGGGTCCCGACATCACCGGCGCCGCAAACCGCTATTCCATGAAAGACCTGCTGGAAAACATCATCGAGCCCAGCAAGGTCATCTCCGACCAGTATGAAAGCACGCTCGTGGAAAAGAAAGACGGCAGCAGCCTCGTGGGCCGCGTCGTCAAAGAGGAGGCAGGCAGCATCTTCATCGCGGAAAACCCGCTAATGGCCAATCAGCTTACCTCTATTCTCTCCACTGAAATCAAGGGCCGAAGCAAATACCCCATCAGTTCTATGCCGCCTGCACTGCTCAATCAGTTAAACAAAGACGAAGTCCTCGACCTCCTCGCTTACCTCCTCAGCGGCGGGAATAAGGAGGACAAGGTCTTTAAGTAGTAAGGTATATAACGCATTGAAGCTGGTTAGGTTGTGAACATGACGAACTCATCAGCGCCACCAGTTCCCGGATTCGTTGCCTGAAGGAGGCAACTGTCGCGCCGGCGCTTGCGCTGACGCTTAGTCCCTCCTTTTTATTGATCGCTTGGTATAGCCCGCCTCCCCGGCTTCTACTGGTTACAAAGTTAACTTGTTTCTTTCTTCTGCACGCATGGTTCAGCGGCGAGTAGGAGAGTCCAGCAGGTAAAATGCACACAGCTTCGCTAAGAGCGGAGGAGTCGAACGGTTCCGACCCGCAGCCTTATCAGGTGCGCGCACTTTTGAGATTCTCGCTCAGCCTCGCCGCGAGGGGACTCAGGGACAAACAGGGCAGTCATGATCTCGACTCCTGCTGAACGAACTGCTCTGGCTCTGTCTATTATGTGCCCTAGGAATACGGTCATCCGGCGCGGCGTCAGAGCAGCGAAATGTATGAGCGGGTCTGGAAAGCGGGCACATTCCGTGCATGCGACAATTTCGCCATCGACGCCTTCGAACTCGCCGATCTTCGAGCCGGGCACCTACCCTTCTGGACCGATTTCACCAAAGACGGTAAAACGGACCGGAACCCGCCCGTGATTCATGTTGTGATCTATCTTGGAGTGCGCACGGCGACAGGGCACCCGCTCTGCGGAGAAACCGGAAAAGGTGCGCCAATCAGCTGGCGCAGCTTTCTCAAACAAGGACGTCCCCGATCACTTTGCCAAACACATCCGTCAGGCGATAATCGCGGCCTTGGAGGCGGTAGGTGAGCTTTGTGTGCTCGATGCCTAGGAGCTTGAGCATCGTGGCGTGGACGTCATGCACGTGGACCACGTTTTCCACGGCCTTGTAGCCGAGTTCATCCGTCGCGCCGTATTGCACGCCGCCTTTGATGCCGCCGCCTGCCATCCAGATGCTGAAGGCGAGCATGTGGTGGTCGCGTCCATCGCCCTGGCTCATGGGCGTGCGGCCAAACTCGCCGCTGAACACGATGAGCGTATCCTCGAACATACCGCGCTGCTTGAGATCGGTGATGAGGGCCATGCAGGCGCGGTCGATTTCCTCCGACTTGAGCCGCACACCTTCCTTTACGCCGCCGTGGTGGTCCCAGTCTTTGTGGTAGAGTTGGATGAATCGAACGCCGCGCTCCGCAAGCCGGCGGGCGATCAGACAGTTGCTGGCGAAGGAACCGTCGCCGGGAGTGCAGCCGTAGAGTTCTTTGATATGCTGCGGCTCTGCGGCCATGTCCATGAGCCCCGGCACGCTGGCCTGCATTTTGAACGCCATCTCATATTGCGCGATACGTGTAGCAATTTCGGGATCCTGCACCTGCGCGTCGTGCTGAGCGTTGAGCTTATTCACGGAATCCACCACATCCCCCTGCATCCCGCGGTCGTAGCCGGGGGGGCTGCTGAGGTAGAGCACGGCATCGCCTTTGCTGCGTAGATGTACGCCCTGGAACCGACTGGGCAGGAATCCCGCGCTCCACTGCCGGGCGGCGATGGGCTGATTCTGCCCGCCGCGGCCAAGCGACGTCAGCACTACGAACCCCGGCAAATCCTCCGCCACACTGCCGAGGCCGTAGGTGAGCCACGATCCCATGCTCGGCCGGCCGGGAATGGACGAGCCGGTATTGATGAAGCAGTGCGCTGGATCGTGATTGATCGCGTCCGTGTGCATGGAGCGGATCAGGCAGATGTCGTCCACCACACTCCCGATTTGCGGAAAGAGTTCGCAAATCTCGGCGCCGCTCTTGCCGAACTTCTTGAATCCCCACTGCGGGCCGAAGCAGTTCAGCTTGCTTCCCTGCAACTGCGCGAGCTGCTGCCCCTTCGTGAACGACTCGGGCATCGGCTTACCGTTAAGTTCGGCCAGCTTGGGTTTGTAGTCGAAGGTCTCAAGGTGCGAAGGGCCGCCCGCCATGGTAAGCCAGATGACGCGCTTTGCCTTGGGTGGGAAGTGCGGCTTTGTGATCACGCCAGGCCATTTGTCCGTGGCTGCAAAGAGCGACGGCTTCAGCAGCTGGGAGAGGGCCAGCGATCCGATGGAAGCTTTGCCCAAAAAGGCACGGCGGCAAATGTGAGCGGGCAGTGTGGTCATGTTTGAGAAACTGGGAGCGGAAACCTTCCTTTACCATCTGCTGTATGGACGATCCTGCAAGCCCCGTGAAGGCGCTAAGGGCGCGATTTCTTCACCTTGCAATCTGCGGTGCCCGGACCAGCATTTATGCCGAATTTTTCTCTATGAGCGCCACCGCCCACATCGACATCAAAAAGACCGCCGACCTTGCGCGCCTGCGCCTCACCGCGGAGGAAGAGACTGCCTACACCGCCCAACTCGAACGCATTCTCGAATACGTGGGCCAACTCGACGAGGCCGACACTGCCAGCGTGGAAGCCGCAGCTCATCCGCACGAACTCTTCGATGTGATGCGATCCGATGCGGCCCGTCCGGGATTCGTTATGGAGGCAGCGCTGAGCAATGCCCCGCGCCGCAGCGGAGATCAGTTCATGGTGCCCAAAGTCGTGGAATAATACTGTCATGCCGGACGCACTGCACACCCTCACCATCGCCGAACTCCGCACGCTTCTCCAGAAGCGCGAGATTTCCCCCGCTGACATCATCCACGATCTCGAAGCCTCCATCACGGCCCGTGATCCGGAGATCGGCGCCTACCTTCACCGCGACACCGCTGCTGCCCTTGCCGCTGCGGAAAAAGCCGACCTCAGCGCCCCTCTGGGCGGCATTCCCGTGGCCATCAAAGACGTGCTCAATGTGCAGGGCCAGCCAGCCACGGCGGGTTCGAAAATGCTCCGCGGTTACATTTCTCCCTACGATGCCACCTGCATCGCGAAGCTAAAAAGCGCAGGCGCGATTCCATTCGGCAAATTGAACATGGACGAGTTTGCCATGGGTTCCTCCAATGAAAATTCAGCGTGGCAACTCACCCGCAATCCCTGGGACACTACCCGCGTGCCCGGCGGCAGCAGCGGAGCCTCCGCGGCGGCCGTGGCTGCCCGCACCGCCATCGCCTCGCTCGGCAGCGATACCGGTGGCTCCATCCGCCAGCCTGCGGCCTTCTGCGGTATCACGGGGCTGAAGCCCACCTACGGCCGCGTCTCGCGATACGGGCTCATCGCCTACGCTTCCTCGCTCGATCAGGTCGGCCCCATGACGCGCACCGTTGAAGATGCCGCCCTGGTGCTGCAGGCCATCGCCGGTCACGATCCGCAGGACAGCACCTCTCTCAATGCCCCCGTGCCCGACTATTCTGCTGCCCTGCGCCGCGGGGTCAGCGGCATGAAGATCGGCCTGCCGAGGGAATACTTCATCGACGGTATAGACCCCGCGGTGCGCGCCGCCGTGGAGGCCGGAGTCAAGGAACTTGAGCGTCAGGGCGCCACCGTGCGTGAGATTAGTCTTCCGCACACCCGCTTCGCCATCGCAGCTTATTATATTATCGCCACCGCCGAAGCCTCCGCCAACCTCGCCCGCTTCGATGGCGTGCGCTACGGCCATCGCTGCGATACCCCCGCCGACCTCCGCGATATGTACGACCGTTCCCGCGCCGAAGGATTCGGCCCCGAGGTCAAACGCCGTATCATTCTCGGCACCTACGTGCTCAGCAGCGGCTACTACGACGCCTACTACCGCAAGGCTCAGAAAGTCCGCACGCTCATTGCCCGCGACTTCGCTGAAGCCTTCAAGGAAGTCGACCTCATTGCCAGCCCCGTTACCCCCACCGCCGCGTTCAAGATCGGCAAAAATGCCGGCGATCCCCTCCAGATGTATCTCGCGGATATCTTCACCATTGCCAACAATCTCTCCGGCGTCTGCGGTATCTCTGTGCCCTGCGGATACAGCGCCGAAGGCCTGCCCATCGGCCTCCAACTCACTGGCCGCCCGCTCGGTGAGGAGGACCTTCTCCGCGGCGCCTTCGCTTACGAACAGGCTACCGACTGGCACCGGCGCCTGCCGCAGAAGTCATAAACGCGCTTGTTCCGCGGTGCCCGCGAATGCATCGATCAAACTAGGCGCTGCCGTAGTGGTGGATTAAAACCCCGAAAACTCCCCAGACCATGAATCTTGAGAGTATCTATCAACTCCGTGACAGTGGAGCCATCACTTCGGAAGAATCCATGCGAATGGCGTAAGTAATGCAAAATCAGGAATCCGCCGACCGGCCTGTTCCGGGAGTTATTTCCTCATGGGTGTCCCCGCTCTCGGGAGGGTTGGGATGGGTTTCCTTACTGGTTTTCTTAACCGGGCACCGCACATACGCTTTGTTTCTTGATGGCGAGACGCGGGTTGTTGTTGCAGGAACCCGTTAAGCCGTTGTGTTGGGTGCGTGGTTCGTCTGCCGTCGCACGGCACTCTATCACACCAGTGTGGCCGTTCGCGGTCGTGTCGCCGGCGCGTTCACCGTGGGCTTTTGTTGTCTCTATGTGGCAGGGATTTGAGCGTTGCATCCTGACGTGGGCGGGGCAGTAATGCGGGAGACTTTTCCACTCCTACGATCATGGCCATTCAATTCACGGGTATCGGCGACGAAGCCGGCAATCCCCTCTCTGCCCAAATCTGTGCCACGAAAGCCCTCGGCTGGCGGCACATCGAAATGCGAAACGTCGAGATGCCCGGCTGCGCGAACGGTAACGTGCACGACATCCCTGAGGCCGCCTTTGAGGCTCTGGTGGAAACGCTGGCGACAGAAGGCGTGAGCATCAGCGGATTCGCCTCCACCATAGGCAACTGGGCCAGCCAGGTGACGGATGACTTCGCCATCTCCCTAGAGCGGATCGAGCGGGCCATTCCAAGGATGCAGCGGCTGGGTACGAAGATGGTGCGGGTGATGAGTTACGCGGTGCTCAAGGACGCGGTGGGCAATGATCTGCCGGACCAGATGGCACCGGAGCGCTTCCGCCGGTTGCGGGAAATCAAGGCGCGGTTCGACGACGGTGGCATCGTGACCATCCACGAGAACTGCATGAACTACGGCGGCATGAGCATCAGCCGCGCGATGGGGACGCTGGAGAATGTGCCGGGACTGCGCTGGGTGTTCGATACCTGCAATCCGGTGTTCAACATGGACCGTGATAACCCGCCGCACATGCAGGACCCGTGGGCGTTTTATCAGGCGGTGAAGCCAGCCATTTCCCACATCCATATCAAAGACGGCATCTACAATCCGGCGAAAAAAGACGCCGACTACACACTGCCGGGGCAGGGAAGCGGACAGGTGCAGCGGATCCTCAACGACCTGCTGGGTAGCGGATACGGTGGCTTTGTGAGCATCGAGCCGCACACCGCCGTGGTCTTCCACGGGGCCGCCGCCAGCGACGGAATGGACCCGGCTGCGAGGGCTCAGCAGCAATTTGACAGTTACGTGGACTACGGCCGGGCGCTCATGGCGCTGATGGGTCGCTGAGATCGGCTACAGGCCTGTGGGGTGGTCGATGAACTCCCACGGAAGCCGGTGCTTGGTCGCCAGCCATGCCGCAGCGGCTTTCACGCCAAAAGTCTCTGTCGCGTAGTGCCCGCCATAGAGCAGATTCACTCCCAGTTCCTCCGCGGCGGTGTAGCTCCAGTGCGGGCCCTCACCAGTGATGAAAGTATCCACGCCAGTCGCAGCGATGGCGGCAATTTCGGAGCCTGCCCCGCCGGTGATGATGCCCACTTCCCGCACCTGCGCGGGACCACCCGCGCAAAGATGCACGGGAGCTCCGGTGGCGGCGCCGAGTTTCTTCACTAGGGAGTCTCGGCTGATCTTGACTTTCGCACGGAGCCCGACCTTGAGGCCATTGAAGTCGAAGAAAGGTTCGGTGCGCACGATGCCAAGCGCTTTGGCGAGAACAGCGTTGTTGCCCAGCTTCGGATGCACATCCAGCGGCAGGTGGGCGCTGTAGATGGCCATGTCCGCGCGCATGGCGGTGTGCAGCTTTGCATAGACACTGCCAGTGATGCATTGCGCTCCGCTCCAGAACATGCCATGGTGCACCAGCAGTAGCGCCGGGCCTTCCAGCGCCGCCGCCGCTTTGACCACAGGCAGGCAGGCATCCACGGATGCCACGATACGTTTTACTTTCCCGCCGTTCTGAAGCTGCAGGCCATTGAGGGCACCGGAGTAGTCCGGAATAGCCCGGATGTTCAGTGTCGTGTCGAGTTCTTTCGTGAGAATGGAGAGGTCTGTCATGCGGTCAAAGAACCACCGATCCGGCCCACCGCCACGGATTTCGGCAGCAGAAATCGAAATCAAAGGGCCACGTGCTGATGGGCGGTAGTGTGCGTTAGCTGGATGGACGGGACTTCCGGCAGGTCCCGGCTGGGGAGTTGGGGCGTGCGGCCGGTCAGTTCCGCCCGGGCCACGGCGCGCAGGCGCTCCCAGCGGCCCCATTCGATTTGCGGTGCATTTGCGATTTGGCGTAGCAGGCTGAGCCACTCTGTGAAGGCCCGCTCGATATCGCCCTCGCCGATGTGTTCCGGTGGCTTGTATTTGGAATGGCCCGGGCCCATCCAGTTGGCGATTATTTCGGCGGCCCCTTCACCGTAGGCAGGGGGCAGGCCTGCATCAAGATAGCCGAGATAATTGGCGGCTCCGTATGCTTCGAGGCATGCGGAAGCGAGGCGCTCGCTGCCGCAGGGAGCTGAGACGTCGTGAAATTTGTGCCCTGCCCGCAGATTGGCGAGGTGCAGGACCAGTTCGTCCAGCGGGTAAGATTCATCCTCAAGAACGGCGGCTATGGCAAGTCCTTCGCCCCCGTAGAAGCAACTGAATACCCTGCCCCGCCGGGTGGGTGTGCCGTCCTCTTCAATGAGCCCCAACTTCCGCCACGCATAGACTGCAGTATTCTTGGCTGCCATCACTGAGGCCCCTCCGGCGGTGATGTGGGTGAGGTGCTCGATGACGGCAACGCGCTCATCCGATTCCACTAGAGCGATGCCGTATTTGTCTTCATACACCTGCCATGGGGTCTGCGAGAAATCGATTTGCAGCACGAGAATTTCCTGGCGCTGCACCATGCCGGCGACTTTGCCGCCGCACAGGTGCGGTGCGAGCAGCGGGACCACGGCATCGTCCAACTGGTCGATGCTGTATTGCTGCGTGCCATCCAGTCCGGTGAGTTGCCTGATGTTTCGGGTGAGGCTGAACAGGTGAGGATTACGCTCTGTTCCGATGGCGATTTCCTTGCCGTAAATATTACGCCCGTCCACTTGCAGCCGGCAGACGCGACCGAGCGGGAAGGATGAAGCGACGAAGTGGTGAGCCTCCAGCGCCGCCTCGAGGTGGTTTTTGTAATACATCCACGCCACGCTGAGTGGATGTGTCGTGACCCGGTCCCGGTTTTTGACTTCCCATTCCCCGCGCGAGTTGACGATTTCGCGGCGTGTGGGTTTGAGGCCGAAAAGAGTATGCTGGTCCGCCCGCACGGTTTCTGCGGCATGGCTCATTGGCGGGACGACGGCTACTGCGTTGACTTCAAAACCGAGGAGCAGTTTTTGTTTCGAAAATAGAGCCGTGCTGAGCCGTTCCGCAGCGTCAAAGGGTGGTTCTCCCCTCAGGGCGGATCGCCACATCACGCGCAGCAGCGTCGGCCAGTCGAGCTGGCTGGCACGGCGGATGTGGCGCTGATTGGCCTCGCTGAGCCGGGGGCTTCGCGTGGTGGTGATGACGTAGCCGGCGTCGTCCAGTCCACGGCGTCCGGCTCGTCCAAACATCTGGAGCAGTTCATCCGGCGCGATTTGACGTTCCATTTTTCCATCGAAAAACTGCGCATCCGTGATAGTAACGGAGCGCATGGAGAAATTGATGCCGGCGGCGAGACCGGTCGTCGCCACCACCACACGCAGTTGTCCGGCTTTGGCGAGCGGTTCGATGACTCCGGCGCGCTGCTGATAACTGAGGCCGCTGTGGTGAACTGCCACCCGTTGCTGAAGCAGGGGTGTGAAGTGGCCGCCAAGAATGCGCTCCTGCTCGCGGGTGAGGGGCATTGGGTCGGGTGTGGGCACGCCAGACGCAATCTGGCGGGCGATTTTTTCCGCATCCTTGCGCTGAGGAGCAAAGATCAGCAGCGGTGCCAGGCCGGACATGAGCACTTCCGCCGCTAGCCGTGGCCAGAACCCGGTGATCTTTTTGGACGCCCGGCGGGAGAGCTGTTCGATGGACATTTCCTCAAGGGGCACCGGGCGAACACCCGTAGTGACCACATCCACGGTCCGGCCCAGACGCCTCATCCATTGCGCCACCTCCCGGCTATTGCCCACGCTGCCGCTGAGCAACAGTAGACGCGTCTCCAATGGTGCGAGCGCGATGCTCAACTCATAGGCCAGACCGCGCACGGGATCACCGATCATCTGGTATTCGTCGATGACCAGCAGGGCGGGACCATCCCCGTGCAGGAGGCGCTCGCGCTGGGTCTCCAGGGTGCAGACCACCACCGGGGAGTCCGGCTTGTCGGATAGATCCCCGGTGACGATGCCCACATTCCAGCCCTTTCGCTGCCACTCGAGCCGCTTGTCATTGGCCAGCGCCCGGGTGGGCACGGAGTATAGCGCCTGCCCCTTGAAGCCGCCTTCTATAATCAATTCGAAAATCCGCGTCTTGCCCGCCCCTGTCGGCGCATCCACGATGACATCGTGCCCGGCGCGCAGATTTCGCACTGCCTCCTGCTGCCACAGGTCCGGAAGGTGCAGGTTGATGGGAAATCCGGAGCTGGTCATTCGCGCTGGGAAACTTGAACCCTATCTAAAAAACCATGAGCCTTTGGCAAGGTGGAGTTGCACTTCCCCTATATCCTTATCCGGCACTGGCGACGAGGAGCCCCGTTTGTCGTAACCCATACAAAATGCAGCCCCGCGCACCTTGCGGTAACGCGGGGCCGATATTCCCCCCAAGAGAATATAATTGGAATTTAGCGAATTTCGCTCCGAATGGCAAGATTTATCTGTTTGTTTGTGCAAAAATCGCACGGCCTGAGAAAAGGAGAGTCCGTCTGCAGGCCGCCGGGCGGGCTCTGCGATTGGTCGCCCGCATGGGAGGGCGGAACACGGAGCGCTCAGCACCGGGTAGCCATATCCACGTCAGGTCACTTCGCTACTTCCACCGCCGCCTTGTCTCCCACCTTCAGACGGGGGACTTTCGCTTCGGCGGAAACATCAAGGCCGATCCAGTGACCATTGATCGAGTGGGCAGGGAATCCGCAGGCGAAAGCATATTCCCCCGCCTCATTGGCACTGAAGCTGAAGCTGGCTTTACCGTAGCTGATGCCCTGCAGGTGCTTTGGCACCGCGGCGCCTTCAAAGTAAGGCTCAGCCATCTGGATCTTCTTCGTGTTCTCCTTTTCGATCACGAGCAGGCTGTGCGGGACAGGACCGGGATTGATAAAGGTGACTTCCACCGTCCAGTCTTTGGGAATGGTGTAAACAGCTCCGCCTTTCGCGAAACCATTGAAATTCATGCCGTAATTTTCGTCAGACCATGTCGCGACCAGCAGGATTTTGACCGTCTTTTCCTTATCACCCAATTTGATAAAATCCTTCTCAGTGAGTCCCTCAATAAGTTCTTTCTTCAGCCCGCTGGCGGGTGCCGCTCCCGTCGCGTGCCCGTGGCCTTCCACAGGCTTCGCAGGCGTGGCAGTTCCGGGAGCATCCTGAGCGATGGCAGGAAGAACAGTGGCCAGAGCAATTGGCAGGAACCGGATGATCATAGTGAGCAAATGGAAAGTGGTTGGGTGGAAAGGGTGACGCGCATGCCACGGTTAACCTCCAATGCGGGCCTGGCCGGAGCCGCCGCCCTCCTGCTGTTTGGGTTTGGGCTTTGGCACAAATCCCCCGCTGAGAGTAATGGTGCCGCCACCACCCATTTGAATGGAAGGGCGTTGCTGTTGTGGAGGAGGAGCTGACCGTTTTTGTGGGGTCAACAGGGGCTGATCCACACCGTCCCCACCGCCGCCGCCATGCTGACGGGGTAGACCGGCGAGCATTTCTTCAAAAGCACGCAGATTGGTGGTGCTGCGAAACAAGTTGTGGAGCACTTCGTTACGGATGTTGTTCATCAGAACCTCAAACAGGTCGTAGGCCTCGGTCTTATACTCCTGCAGCGGATCCTTCTGGGCAAAGGACCGGAGATGCACTCCGTCGCGCAGGGCATCCATGTTGTAGAGGTGCTCCTGCCACAGGCGGTCGATGGCGTTGAGCAATACGTAGCGCTCCAGACCTTTCAGCGCTTCGGCATGCTCGGTATTCGTCTTCATTTCATACAAATCCTTCACCTTGCCGGTGACCCACTTTGAATTTTCTTCAGCGCTGCGTGATTCGAGGGCTGCGCTTTCGCGGGTGAGACCAAGGGGAAACGTCATATTCACCCACTGCAGCAGGCCGTCGTGGTCCGGTTGACCGTTCTCAACTTCAAGGAATCCGCCGACCTTGGCGGGCACCGCCTCTGCAATGGTCTCCATGATCATCGCGTGCGGATCCTCGGACGTCAGGGAGTCATTGCGGAACTCATAGACGACGGTTCGCTGTTTGTTGAGCACGTCATCAAATTCCAGCGTGCGCTTGCGGTAAGTGTAGTTGCGCTGCTCGACTCGCTTTTGTGCGCTCTCTACGGACCGGTTGAGCCACGGGTGCTCCAGTTCCTGACCGTCCTCGAGGCCCATCTTTTCCATAAGGCCAGTCATGCGTCCGGCTGCACCGAAGTTCATCATGAGGGAATCTTCGAAGCTGATGTAGAAGATACTCTCGCCGGCGTCGCCCTGACGGGCGCAGCGGCCGCGGAGCTGCCGGTCGATTCGGCGCGCTTCGTGCCGTTCGGTAGCGATTACGAACAATCCACCGAGCTCAGCGACGCCGGCCCCGAGCTTGATGTCCGTGCCCCGGCCCGCCATATTGGTGGATACTGTAATGGCTCCCTTCTGCCCGGCCTGAGCGACAATACCGGCCTCTGCGCGGTGATTCTTGGCATTGAGCACTTGGTGCGGAATCTTGGCACCGCGCATCATGCGGGACAAAGTCTCGGAGGCCTCTACGCTGGCTGTGCCGATAAGCATGGGCTGCCCCTTCTCATGGCGCTCCTGCACGAGCTTGATGACGGCGTTGTATTTCTCCCGCCGGGTCTTGTAGATTTTGTCGTTATTGTCCATGCGCTGGACTGGCCGGTTCGTAGGAATAATGACGAGGTCGAGCTTATAAATATCGTGGAACTCGCTGGCCTCGGTCTCTGCCGTGCCCGTCATGCCGGCGAGCTTTTTGTAGAGGCGGAAGTAGTTTTGAATAGTGATTGTGGCGAGCGTCTGCGTTTCCTTGTCAATATGCACGCCCTCCTTTGCCTCGACGGCTTGGTGCAGGCCATCACTCCAGCGGCGGCCAGGCATCGGGCGGCCGGTGTGCTCGTCCAGAATGATGACCTTGGGCTCGCTCGGTTGTTCGCCTTCCTTGTGAACACTGCCCACCATGTAGTTGACGTCCTTTTCGTAGAGACAATAAGCGCGCAGGAGTTGGGAGATGTTGTGCATGCGCTGTGCCTGCACATCCATTTTGGCCTGAACCGCCTCCTTGGCGGCGGTTCGCTCTGTGGGGCTGAGACCCCTGTTTTGATCGATGTCTGCAAAAGCAGTGGCAAGGTCCGGCAGGGTAAAGGCTTCCGGATCGTTAGGGCTGAGAAATTTGCGCCCTATTTCCATCAGGTCGGACTCGTGAGACTTTTCATCGATGGAGTAGTAGAGTTCCTCTTTGAGCGCGAAGAGCGCCTTCTTTTGCGGATCGACATAATACGTCAGCTCCGCCTTCTCCATGGCCCGGCGATTCTCAGTTTCCTCCATCATGCGCATCAGAGCGCGGTGGCGCGGTTGGCCGAGCTTGATCTTGAAGAGTTTGTGACCCGCACCTTCGTAGTCGCCCTTTTCGCCCAATTCTTTTGCTTCCTGAGCCACTTGGTTGAGCAGCAAACCTTGCTCCTTCACCAGTTTCTCTACCATGGGTTTGAATTTGTCGTAATGGTGGGTGTCCTGCGCTACAGGTCCGCTGATGATCAGAGGCGTGCGGGCTTCGTCAATGAGCACGCTGTCCACTTCGTCTACGATGGCGAACCAGTGCCCCCGCTGCACCTGTTCATCAAAGCTGGTGGCAAGGCCGTTGTCTCGCAGGTAGTCGAATCCGAACTCCGCGTTAGTGCCGTAAGTGACATCGCAGCCATACATTTCACGCCGCACGTGAGGCGGTTGGTCGTGCTGAATACAGCCGACGGTGATCCCGAGGTATTTGAGGAGAAATCCCATCCACTCCGAGTCCCGGCGGGCCAGATAATCATTGACGGTGATGAGGTGCACGCCCCGGCCGGTGAGGCCGTTGAGGTAGAGAGGCAGCGAGGCTACCAATGTTTTTCCTTCGCCGGTAGCCATTTCGGCGATTCGCCCGCTGTGCAGTACCGCCCCGCCAATGAGCTGGGTGTCAAAGTGCACCATCTCCCACTTAATGGGCTGATCACACACTAAGAGCGGCTGGCCGCTGAGACGCCGGGCCGCATTCTTCACGACCGCAAAGGCCTCCGGCATGATCTTGTTTAGATACGCCTGCACCTCGGACCAGTCCTTAATTTGGGCCAATTCTTCCTTCCACTTAGCTGTCTTCTCCTGCAGCGCGCCCTCCGGCTGATTTTGCAGATCGGCCTCGAACCGATTAACCTGCTGCACAATCGGCCAGACTTTCTTAAGTTCGCGCTGGTTCTTTGAGCCAACGATTTTGCGGAGTATCCAATGCAGCATTTGATGAAAAGTCGGGAGGGTCTGGGAATTTTGGGAACGTATACTATGGGGACCACCGTAGCGATGACAACCGGTTTTCCCTGACCAGTCATTTCTGCAAAAGCGATCCCTGACCCGCAGTTTGCCTGAAAAGTTTAGGGTCGGCGGCGCAGCGGATTCAAATCTTGGTATTACCATGGTCGTCCGCCGTAGCCTGCCGGGCTGGTGCCTTATTCTCCGGCTGGTGGTGGTTTCCTGTCCGCTAAGCGGTCAGGTCGTTCGGGAATGAATTCTTTCCATACTGCTTCTCCCAAGAATATTCCTGTTAAATCGGTTCGTTGAGTGCAGGCCAAATGAAAACTAGGAACCGCCGCTACTCCACAGCCATGAAAAATGAACCTCTACCTGAACAATCCCTTTTTGAGGATGAGGAGACCATTGTGTTGGGGGAGGAGCCGAAGAAGAAGGGCTCCTAGTGTAGTGCGCGTAAAATAGTGTAACATATAGTTGACACTGGTGTGGCAGTGTGTCTGCATGAGGCACGCGATCGCTATCAAGTTGAGT
>CAMAUV010000046.1 GCA_945861415.1 Akkermansia muciniphila
AATGATAGGATCATGGGACAGCACTGAGCCGAATCGCCGGGGCAGGCCTCGAAAATCACAACTCGACCCCTCAACGAATTTAGTTACTCAGCCGCCGTCTCTACGGGGGAGGCACCCCCGTGTTTTCTGGCCTATGGGATGCCAGTGAAGCGACTACGACTTAATGTAAAGTGATTGGACGCAATAATTATTCCAAGTTTCGCAACATTTCGGCCAATTGAACGGATTTCTCCTCCCAGTTCATCTGGCGCTGCCGGTGTTCCTCCACAACCGCGGCGGGGGCGGAACCGATGAAACTCTCGCTCCCGAGCTTGTTAATTACCTTGGTGACCTCGGCCTGCACTTTCTCCAGTTCTTTACCGAGGCGGGCGCGTTCGGCGGCGATGTCGATCAGTCCTTCAAGCGGTAAATAGACTTCACCCAGAGGCGCGATGGTTCCGGCGGTGTTCTTTCCTTTGACGTAGGCTGCGTCCTGACGGATGGCACCTGCTCCGGCGAGAGTGCGCAGGGTTTGAATCTGGGAATCGTCCAACCCGGTGGCGGACTTGAGCACGAAATTCAAATCTCGCTTTGAGGCGAAGCCGCAGGCAACTTTGAGATTCCGGATGCGGGCCGCGGTCTCGTAGGTGGCTGCAGCTTTGGACTGCGCATCGGCGACGAGCCCGGCGCCTACTCCTGAGAGCAGCGGGTTAGTCTCCAGTGGGGTGCTGGTGAGAAACGCTCCGCTTTTTGCATAGCCCATGGTGCTCCAGAGTTCCTCTGTGACGTGCGGCATGTAGGGATGCAACAGCTGCAGATAGCGGCCATAGACGGCGTCCATCACGCCCAGAGTGGCGATCTTCGACGGAGAATCGGTGCCGGAATTTAGATCGGTCTTCGCGGCTTCGAGGAAGAGGGAGCAGTAGTTGCCCCAGAAGAAATCGTAAAGTAATTGCGCCGCTGAGTTGAAGCTGTAGTCCGCGAGGGCCGCATCATATTCTAATTGTAGCCGATCGAGCTTCGCCAGCAGATCAATGCAGAACACAGAGGCATTCGTCATTTTGCATTCGTCGTTCGAAATTCCATCCCCCTGCATTTGCCGGAAGCGCGCCGCATTCCACAACTTGTTCGCAAAGTTCCGTCCCTCTTCAATCTGCGCCTCATCGAACTTAACATCGCTGCCCGTCGGCGCGATGCGCAGCAGGCCGAAACGAAGGCCGTCCGCTCCATACTTGGCCATGAGGTCCATGGGATCGGGGGAATTGCCTAGCGTCTTACTCATTTTCCGTCCCTGTTTGTCGCGGATGATAGACGTGAAGAATACGTTCCTGAACGGAAGCTCGCCTTTGTATTCGAAGCCCGCCATGATCATGCGCGCCACCCAGAAGAAAATAATGTCCGGGCCGGTCACGAGGTCGCTAGTGGGATAAAACTTCGCCTGAGTCGCCTCATCCATCGTCGCATACGGCCAAAGCCAAGAACTGAACCACGTGTCCATACTGTCCTCATCCTGAATCCAGTTTTCGGGATCAGCCGGAGGCGCGTCGCTTACGTGCAGATCGCCGCTGGCCACATTGGAAACATCGAGCGTTTCCGACTCTTGAAGCGCGGCGGCTTCGTTCGCGCGATACCACACCGGAATACGGTGGCCCCACCAAAGCTGACGGCTGATGCACCAGTCTTTAAGTCCATCCATCCAGTGGGCGAAGGTCTTCTTCCACCGCTCGGGGCGGAACTTGATCGCGTCGCTTTCCACTGCCTGCGCCGCTTGTCGTACCGCCGGGTATTTCAAGAACCACTGTAGCGACAGCCGTGGTTCGATGGGCACGTCTGCGCGCTCGCTGAAACCCACGTTGTTCACGTAGTCTTCCTCCTTCACCAGCCCGCCAAGTTCCGCGAGCATTTCGGCCGCTTTCACCCGGGCTTTGAAACGGTCCATGCCATCCAGTTCTGGGCATTCCGGGCAGCTGATGCGGCCATCCGGGTGCAGCACATCGCGCACCGGCAGGCTGTGGCGCTGGCCAATTTCAAAGTCCACGAGGTCGTGCGCCGGCGTCACCTTGAGCGCGCCTGTGCCGAATTCCTTGTCCACTGCGGAATCGCCGATCACCGGAATGGCCACGCGCGGGAAAGGACGCCATACGTGCTTGCCGATCAAGTCCTGATGTCGCTCGTCGGTAGGGTTCACGGCCACTGCTACGTCGCCCATGAGAGTCTCCGGGCGCGTCGTGCTAATTTCCAGAAAGCGCCCCGGCTCATCTACCACCTCATAGCGCATCGTATAGAATTTTCCCTTCTGCTGCTTAGGAATCACCTCCTCATCGCTGAGAGCGGTGAGGCTCACCGGGCACCAGTTCACCATGCGCAGGCCGCGATAGATCAGGCCTTTCTTGAATAAATCCACAAACACCCGCTGCACCTCGCGGCTGTAACCTTCGTCCATAGTAAACCGCTCCCGGCTCCAGTCGCACGAACAACCGAGGCGTTTAAGCTGACTGATGATGATGCCGCCATACTTTTCCTTCCACTCCCAAACTCGCTCCACGAAGGCCTCGCGGCCTAAATCGCGGCGGGTTTTGCCATCCGTTTTGCGCAGGTCTTTTTCCACCTGTGTCTGTGTGGCGATACCGGCGTGGTCTGTGCCGGGGAGCCAGAGCACTTCCTTACCCTGCTGCCGGGCGCGGCGGGCGAGAATATCTTGGAGCGTGTTGTTGAGGACGTGGCCGAGATGCAGAATGCCGGTGACGTTCGGCGGGGGAATGACAATGCTGTAGGCAGGTTTTGCGCTGGAAGCATTGGCGGTGAAACACCTCGCCTGCTGCCACTGCGCATACCATTTTTCCTCCACCTCACCGGGCAGATACGCTTTGGATAATTCGGCCATAGACAGTTGGCTTTAACGGGCCGGAAAACCGGACGCAAGGGGCGAGTGACCGTCTGTTGTTAAATTGCTGTAATGCTCATTTCAGGATGCGTTGTTGCCCGCTGCTTCCGCGGTGGCGGGCCGCGGTGATTTTCCTGTCCATTTCGCCATCAGCGCCTGCAGGTCAGCCAGCACGAGGTAATTGATAGGCACAAGGAAAAGAGTGACGGTGAAAGAGAATATTACACCAAAAGCGATACTGATGGACATCTGACTGATGAACGGTTCGGCTTTATTTTGACTGAAAATGACCGGCAGCAGACCGGCAAAGGCGGTGAGGTTTGTGAGGAAAACGGCGCGGAAACGCTTGGTTCCGGCCTCCCTTGCTGCCATGCCACCGGACATGCCTTCCGACATGCACTTATTCGCATAATCCACTAGGACGAGGCTGTCGTTCACCACCACGCCGCTGAGTGTGAGCATTCCCAGCACGCTAAAATAGGAGATGGAGAGGTCCTTCAGATAATGGCCCAGCGCAGCACCAATCCAGCCAAATGGAATGACCAACAGAATGATCAGAGGCATGATGTAATTCTTAAAGGGAATGGCCATCAGCGTATAGAGGGCGAACAAGGTGAATGCCAACCCGTAGAGCAGTGTCTTATTCGTCTCGCGCTCCTCCTTGGCGTCTCCCTGGAGATCAAACGTGAGGGTCGGATAAGTGTCGCGCAGGGATTGGGCATACTTCATCATTTCCGAGCGTATGGACACGAGGTCGCCTTCCGCCGGATTGACGTCCCCGATGACATTGATGACGCGCGCGCGGCTGTGGCGGCGGATGCTGGTGGGGGAGCGCACAAACTCATACTCCGCTGCGGCAGTGAGCGGAATTTCTGACCCGTCAGGGGCCCGAATTTTGAGATCTTCAAGGCTGTCCAGTGTGCTGCGTTCATTGCGTGGATAGCGCACCATGACGCGCACATCGTCCCGGCCGCGCTGGATGCGCTGCGCCTCGAGGCCAAAGAACGCCTGACGGAACTGATCGCCGATCATTCGCAGCGTAATACCGCGGGCCTGCGCTTCGGGGAGTACCCGGGTGGCGCGGATCTCCTGCTTCCCGCTGGCATAGTCGTCGAAGACATCGCGCACGCCAGCCATCGTCTTCATTTTGTCTTGGAGCTTTTCAGAGGCGGCCAGC
This sequence comes from Akkermansia muciniphila, assembly GCA_945861415.1. Classification (GTDB taxonomy): domain Bacteria; phylum Verrucomicrobiota; class Verrucomicrobiia; order Verrucomicrobiales; family V1-33; genus V1-33. The sequence goes on from CAMAUV010000046.1 coordinate 4,041, forward strand.
ATCATGTCGAGTTCCTGACCGGCGATTTGAATCTTCATGCCGGAGCGCGGACGGCCCCAAGAATCATGGAAGCGGAGTTCCCGCGCGCCAGAGACTTCGCCCACCTTCTTGCGCCATGCCTCCTTGACGACGGCGCTGTCCACGCTGCGGGCATCCACAGGGGGCAATTCCATCGTGACTTCACACATGTGGGGCTGTCCGGAATTGCTCACTCCGCCGTAACTGTTGTAGCTTCCCATCACGGCTATAATGCTAATCACTTCACTCTTCCCAGTGCTTGGGTTCATGTAGGTTTTCCGGAGTTCCTCAGCGATGCCGCGGATTTTTTCCATGTGCTGCTCGGTGACAGCGGAGGGGGTGCCGATACTCATTTCCAACTGGCAGGTGATGGAGTCTCCTGGGGACCGAGGGCTGGGGTCCCAGCGGAAAAAGCCGCCTTGGAAGGCACCGACTCCCAGAGCAAGAATCCCGAGGAAGATGGCCAGCGTCGCGTAGCGGTAGCGCATGGCCACGTCGAGCGCAGGAAGATAGATTTTCGCCACCACGGTATTCTGGAGCCAGCCGGCGATGGCCTGCTGAATGCGGCCGAGGTGTCCCGGTTTTCTGTCCCACCGCACGCGCCCGAGGTGAGACGGCAGGATGAATTTACTTTCAATCAGCGAGGCCAGCAGCACCGGGACGACCACCACGGGTATCTGCTGAAACCACATACCCATGCGTCCCGGCATAAAGTAGAGTGGGATGAAGGCAGTGATGACGGTCAGCACCCCGAACGTCACCGGGGTGGCCACATCCTGCGTGCCCCGAATGGCGGCCTCCGCAGGGTCGATTCCTTCCTGAGCTCGGGAGTAGACGCTTTCCCCCGTGACAATGGCGTCATCTGTGATGATGCCCATCACGACGATAAACCCGAAAAGGCTGAGAATATTTATCGTGAAGCCCATGTAATGCATCACGATGAGTCCCCCGGCGAAGGCGATGGGGATTCCCAAGACAACCCAGAAGGCAAAACTGAAGCGGAGGAACAGGGCAAGGGTGAGAAAGACCAGCAAGGCTCCCTGCAGTCCGTTGCTCAGGAGATAGCTAAGGCGGGCTTTCACCGGTTTCGAGTTGTCGCGGTAGAGACTGAGTTGCACCCCGGGCGGCAAGTGCTGCGGGGCGGTCTTCACATAATTCCGCACCTCTTCACAGATTTTCAGCAGGTTTTGGTCGCCGGTGCGCTCCACGCGGATGAACAGGCTGGGCTTGCCATTGTAGAGGGTGTAAAGGGTCTCTTCATCGAACCCGTCGTTCACCTTCGCGACATCCTTGAGCAGCACGCGCGCCCCGCCGGTCTCGGCGCGGATCACTAGTTCATCAAACTCCTCTTTCTTGTAGGCCTGCCCCTTCGTGCGGAGGATGACGTCGCCGGCTTCCGTTTTCAGACCTCCGGCTGGCACGTCGATGCTGTTGCGGCGCACGGCATCGCTTACGTCCTGCACTGTCAGACCGAAGCGCCGAAGCGCTTCCTGGGAAACCTCGATGCTGATCTCAAACGGCCGTACTCCGCGCAGTCGCACGAGCGTTATGCCCGGCAGCATGGAGACCTCATCCCGGATCTGCTCACCCAACCGCCTCAGGTCCCGCGGATTATCCATGTCTGCACTCACCACGATGGTCGCTGCGGAGACTATGCGCTGGTTGAGCGAGACCTGCGGGCGCTCGGTATCGTTTCCGAAAGTGTTGATGGCATCAACGCGATTCTTCACTTCGTCCAATACCTGTCGGGCGTCCTTACCCTGTTGGATTTCGATCTCCACTGTCCCGCGCCCTTCGGAGGAAACGGAGGAAATTTCCGCCACCCCCGGCAAGCCATCGAGCGCGCCCTCGATCTTGCGCACCACGCTTTCCTCCACGTCCTCCGGTGAGCCGCCGCGCAGGGCCATGCTCACCTCCACTTCATCGGGATCGTTTTCCGGGAAGTATTCGATGGGGATTTTTTCCCACGCGAAGAAGCCCCCTGTGATTAGCAGGAGGATCATGAGCAGGTTGCTCGCTACGTGGTTGGTGGCGAACCACCGGATGAGTGAATGCATGCGCCGGAGGTGGGGACGATGTCAGGCGTTAAGCACCAGACTGCCGCTCCAGACCACTGAAAGTGAGTGCCCGCAAGCACCATCGCCGCATCTGCCGCCGCGCTGCGCTTCTCTTGTAGCGCCATTCGCTGCGCAGGGCAGCTTCCGTTCATGAAAACGCTGCAGGTCCTCCTCCTTCTGTTGATCCCGCAGAAAGCCGAGTCATCACTTCCGGCATGACCACAGGCGAATGGACTGCTAACGGTGCCGCCGTAGTGGCGGTGCTCTAGGGGGGCCTCATCCCGCGGCCGTTCTCGGCATGCCGGAGCTGGAGCGCGTCAACGGTTTCCCTCCCACCGCCGGGACTACCGCCGGCGTCCTTTCCGACGGCGTCCTTTCCGACGGCACCAGCTTCTTCCCTTTGCTGCTCGAAGCCATCGCTCAGGCCCGGCACCATCTGCACGCACAGTTTTACATTTGGAAAAACGACCGGGCCGGGCGCATGGTTCGGGATGCCCTCATCAAAGCAGCGCAGCGCGGCGTGCAGGTGCGCGTGCTGGTGGACGAGATCGGCAGCCTCTTCGTTGAGCAGAATGCCAGCGCCGCCCATCCCGTCACTCTCGCCGGTTACCGGTTCCGCCCCCCACGCCACAAAATTGCCCAAGCAATCTTCCGATTGGTCGCGCCGCTGCTGTGACGTCAGGTCGTTTCGGCTTAGTTACTTAAAATATCGAGGGCTAACTCAGGCTGCACCGTGAACCTTAGGATCATCGGCGGTTCCGGGTCAGGGCTGGCGACTAAATCTTCATCGGGCCTCATGCTGCGGGAAACGGAAGGGAGTGGGGCGTCTGCATGGAAGACGACTGACGCTTCCGGCACCGGTGCCTCTGTGGATTCGTCTGAAGCGAGTTCAATTACTGCTTCGAATTCAGGCTCTGCCTCTGCTACAGGTGAGACCGGGATGGGGGCCAGTGCGATTTCCTCCGGGGCTTTTTCTGATTCAACAAAAGGCACGGGTTGAGTCAGCGGCTTCGGCCTGGTGGGCTTAATCCGGCTACCTTCATGAGCATTCATAAAATGCGTGATGTCTGATGGGCTTAGCGCCGGGAGGTTGAAAACGATTCGTGTCAGACCGCTAACCCGCTGCTCTTCGCGCTGCACGGTGGTGCCGAGGAGTCGCTGGAGCATCTGATCCTCCAGCCGGGTAAAGCTGGGGTAATTGTCCGCGATGGCATGGTGAGGATTGTGCCACTCGACCATAGTCAGTTTACAGTCCGGCGTGATTTCAAGTTCGGCACAATGCCCCTCGGCGCTCCGCAGGCGCACCAACTGTGCCGCTTTCTCTGCGGGGGTGCCGCCTTTGAGTTTCTTATCGAACACCGGTAATTTCTTCTGGAAGTAACTGAACAGGAGCTTTTCCACCGCGCTGGAGCCGAAGATTTCGGAAAGACTTTTCAGCATTTCCAGCATGACTTCGCTGCCCGCCTCTGGGAACAGCGAATCGCCTTTCGATGTCAGGCGGTAGAGTTTTTCCGGTCGTCCGTTGGGAATGGAGCGGCGCCATGTGGCCAACCAGCCTTTCTTTTCAAGCTCGAGGCAGTGCTGCTTCACCCCCATGTAGCTCATGTCCAGCGCCCGACTGAGTTCCCCCACGGGCATCCCGGTGGAGCGTTTGAGCAGGTCGATAATGGCGAAATGCTGCGGTTTTGCGATGTCGCGGACGTGCTTGAGGAACATGGCGAGTGTTGAGGCTTAAGGGTTGAAGTAGGGTAATTATAGTTAACTCGCCTAAATTGCTAACTATGTCAAATTTTACGTGAAAATATTAAGATTCCGTTGCTTTACAGGAAAAATGGGGGATTCGTCTGCCTATTTCAGGAGTGAAAACCACGGGTTTCACGGATGACATGGATAGTGAAGAGGCTGCGGGAGGCTTGGTTTTGGCGCTCTTATCCCAAAAGTCGGACGCACACAGCTAGTCCGCCGGCATCACTGCTGGAGGTTTCGCTCCATGAAGTAAAGCCCGGTCCGCCCGGTGATCTCGATGCTTTTCGGAAAAACTTTGTCGATAGTATCCGCCGAGGTGTGCCAGTATTCCCTGAAGGGGCCAAGAGAGATGAAATTTAGAACCTCCATACCCACCCAGCTTAGCGGGACGTGATCGTCAATCATGGCTGCTCCGGCGGGAGCGGCGCGAAAGTGTTTGCTGAAATTGAGTGCGTCACTGGCTTCCCGGGCGAGAGCGGAGAGCCGCTTGGAGGTATTGTCTGGAAATTCGACTTCCAGTGGTTCGCCACCGATGATATCGAAGACGATGCCGTATTTCGGCCGCTGGTTCTCAGGCACTTTGCGCAGTTCCTTCGCGTAATGGCGGCTGCCATAGAGCCCGTCGAAGCGGGTGTCACTAAAGCCGACAGGAGCGGTGAATCCAGTAATGGCCTCCTCGCCGTCGAAGAAGAGCAGTTCCAGCGATGCCGAAAAGTCCTTCAACGGGGCCGTCGCGCGTGCTAATTCCAGTAGGAGACCAGTGCTGGAGCCGGCGTCATTGGCTCCGACAAAGACGGTGGTTTGGAACCACTTGGTGTCATAGTGCGAACAGGCAAGAGTGGTCACTGATCGCGTCCATGTGTCTTTGCCCGGCACGAGAAAGCGGGCGCGGAGGTTGGACATTTTGATTTTCCCCCGGAGAATTGTGTCCACTTCAAAGTCCTGACGCTTCATTTCCCAGCCGGCCTCCTTGAGCTTCTGTTCAATGTAAACGCGCGACTTCTCGATGCCTTCGCTGCCGCTGGGCCGGGGGCCGATGGCCACGATGGCCTTCACGTCTTCCATGGCGCGGTCGCCGGAGAAGTTGGTGTAAGCCGTGGGCTTGATCGCACCCTGTGTAGTGCCCGGCGGCTTTGCGGGCTTATCGCAACCAGGCAGGATGGCGAAAAGGGCGGCAGCGAGGGGAAGGAAGGCTTTTGCTTTCATGGCAGCGGGGCAGGGAAGTGGTTAATCAAAAAGTTCAGAGCCGCTCAAGCGTATGATGGCGCTCTCGGGAACGCCGGCCGTTTCGGCCAGTGCTAAGCGGGTGGCCCATTCCGAGGCTAGAAATCTCATGTCAAAACCTGCCAGTGTCAGTCGATACCGCTTGATGCCAGAGACGGTGGCATGGACGCAATATGGGTCCCGACCGGTGACTGCGGTGACGATGGCGGCATTCCCTTCGGGAATTTCCATGGTGGTGCCTTTGAGGGACGCGTTCGCCGGAGGAGTGTTCAGTTCTAGGACTACATCGATTTTGGCTTCCAGTCTCCAGCCATAGGTTGCCAAAATTACCACGATCACAGCCACCGAAATTCCTGCGGAGATCAGGGCTGCCCTGCGGCGGCTGACGGCGCGGTTCATTCAGTCCACTTCCACGCCAAGGATTTCGAGCAACCGGCCGAGATCGTCGTCCCCATAGTAATCGATCTCAATGCGGCCTTTCTTCTCACCGTGATGAATGGCCACGTGGGTGGCGAAGCGCTCGCGCAGGCGGTTTTGGATTCGCTGAATGATGGCCTCCACCTGACTGAGAGCTGCCGGGCTTGCGTGGCCGGACTTATTACCATTCCCTTTTTTACCGCCGCCGCCCTGCTGTTCGCGTTGCACATGTTGTTCGGTCTGGCGCACCGTCATGCTTTGCCGCACCACCATGTCGGCCAGCAACTTCTGCAGATCGTGCTCGCGTAGGCCGAGAATGGCTTTGGCGTGGCCTGTAGTGATACGCCCCTGAGCAAGCAGCGACTTCACTTCCGGCGCGAGTTCCAGCAGGCGCATCGCGTTGGCCACTGTGGCGCGGTTCTTGCCCACGCGTTTGGCAATGTCCTCCTGCTTCAACTCAAACTCTTTCGCCAGCCGCGCATAGGCCTCCGCCTCCTCGACCGGATTCAAATCCTCGCGTTGCAGATTCTCGATGAGGGCCATCTCCAGCACATCGCGGTCGCTGGCTTCGCGTTCAATCACCGGTACCTCTGTGAGGCCCAGCTTCTGACAGGCTCGGTAGCGGCGCTCGCCGGCGATGAGTTCCAGCCCGGACTTCACTTTGCGCACCACCAGCGGCTGGATCACACCATGCGCGCGGATGCTCTCCATGAGTTCCGTCAAGTGTTCATCCCGGAAGGTCTTGCGGGGCTGGAAGGGGCTGCTGTGCACGGAAGCGATGGGCACCTTCAATACGCGTTCGCCCGGGGGCGCTGCCTCCGCAGCAGCAACAGCAACCGGTGCAGGAATCTGCGCCGGAGGCGCTGCGTCCACTGTTTGATGCCGCGCGGCTCCGCTGAGGCCGCTGATCAATGCCCCAAGGCCTTTTCCGAGAGCTTTCTTTTGCATAATCTGGTGAGACTGGCGGAAAGCTCCGGGGCGTCAACAGGCTGAGACAGGGAAATGCAGGCCTTTCCCGGCGCGTAAAGTCATGGAGTGCCCAGTGTCACACACGGCTTTTTAAGATCGCTGCTTGCTTGCGGCAGGGTCTTTAGTCCTATACGTTTTGTCGGCGGAAGTGTTAGCCTGCTTTATGGTTCTACTGATGGCGGCGTTGCGGAGTTTGGCGGGCGTGAAGCTGGACTGCTACGGCGCCGCCCGCTGTTAGCCGATGTTGCCCAAGCCGCCAAATTTCGCACCGACAGTCCATGGCGCAACAAAAACGGAGAGGGAATAATTTCCGGAGAGGCAGGAGGATCCAAAAGTCGAGAACGTGGCACCGCGTAAACTGGCGGTGGCAGAGATGGAAAGGTTGGCGACGCCGGGGCGCGGGATATTTTTAACGGTGGGGCTGATGCTGCCCCTGATGCCCCGCAACCGGAGGACGAAGCCATTGACCCCGGTGCCCGTTGTGGTGAAGTAAATGGCATTCTGAGCGATCATGCTGCCGGGTATCGGGAAGCTCATTCCGATGCGCCACGCGCGAATGTCGAGCTCTCCGGACTCGTTGACGTTGGTGCCCGTCAGGGCGTCGGTGCCGGTTTGCGTGGCACAGAGATTCCCGCCGCTAATAGGGACAACGTTTTCCCAATCGTGAAATTTATCCGCCACCACCCGCTGACCGGGCAAGGCAGGGGCATCGATGGACAGCGTGATCTCACCGTTGAACGAGTTGCTGATGGTGGCGGGTGCGACTGTAAGCGCGGTCGCTGCCCATCTGGCCACTATAACTGCGGCCAACAAAAGAAGGAGCGATTTCATCTAAATTAAGATAAGAGCTATGCGGACGAGGCGTCGAATGCCCTGCTCGGTTAGTCCCTGCGGACAGATCTTTTGCCGGACCGCACAGAAAAGCATTTGGGCACTCCGACAGAATGCTCTAAGGGAGCTAAAGCAGCCGAGCAAATGAACACCCGCAGCGCGATGACAGTGTCATCGCCTTCCCACCCTGCTGGGCGGAGCGGTCGCGCCGGGCGGCTCACGCCAGAATTTGCTTCAACACTTTCATCGACTCGACGCCGGTGAGGCGCTGGTCGAGGCCTTGGAATTTGTAGGTGAAGCGGTCGTGCTGGACGCCGAGGCAGTGGAGGATGGTGGCGTTGATCTCGTTGATGTGGACGGGATCGGAGACGGGGTTGTAGGAATACTCGTCGGTTTCGCCCACGGAGATGCCGCCTTTGATGCCGCCGCCGGCGAGCCACATGCAGAAGTTGCGCGGGTGGTGGTCGCGGCCGTAGTTGTCCTTGGTGAGGGTGCCCTGGCTGTAAACGGTGCGTCCGAATTCGCCGCCCCAGATCACGAGCACGTCGTTCAACATGCCGCGCTGCTTGAGGTCGGTGACGAGGGCGGCCACGGCCTGGTCGGTATCGCGGCACTGGGTGCGGAGATCGTTTGGCAGGTTGCCGTGGGTGTCCCATCCGCGGTGCATGATCTGGACGAAGCGAACGCCGCGTTCCACGAGGCGGCGGGCGAGCAAGGCGCTGGAGGCGTAGGAGCCGGGCTTTTTGACGTCCGGACCGTAGAGGTCGAGGGTGGCCTGCGATTCCTTGCTCATGTCGGTCAGTTCCGGCACGCTGGTCTGGAGGCGATAGGCCATTTCATACTGGGAAATGCGGGTCTGGATGTCCGGGTCGCCGAACTGCTGAAAGCCGCGTGTATTGAGTTTACCGAGTGCGTCGAGCATGGCGCGACGGTCGCTTTGATCCACGCCAGGCGGGTTTTCGAGATAGAGGACCGGATCCGCACTGGGGCGAAGGACGACGCCGTTGTGCTTGCCGGGCAGAAAACCGGAGCCCCACATGCGGCTGAAGAGGGCTTGTCCGGGACTGGCGGCCTTGGGCATCAGGGCCACGAAGGCGGGCAGGTCATTGGTCTCTGCGCCGAGCCCGTAGCTGACCCACGATCCCATGCTGGGTTTACCGGGCACCTCACTGCCGGTCATGACGAAGGTGCACGCGGGGTCGTGATTGATGGCGTTGGTGTGGACGGTTTTGATGAGGGCGATGTCGTCTACGATCTTGGCGGTATGGGGCATCAGTTCACTGACCCAGCGCCCGCACTGGCCGTGCTGCGCGAATTTGAAGATGGAGGGCGCGACCGGAAATTTGGACTGCCCGCTGGTCATGGTGGTGATGCGCTCGCCGAGGAAGCTCTTGGGCAGGTCTTTGTCGAACTGATCCTTGAGGTTGGGCTTGTAGTCCCAGAGATCGAGCTGGGGAGGGCCGCCATTCATGTGCAGGTAGATGACGGCCTTCGCCTTGGCTGGATGATGGGGCATTCCCGGCAGCGCGGGATGGACGGTGGAGCCCAGGGCTTTGGCTGTTTCCGGGCCCAGCATGGAAAGCATGGCCAGCCCGCCAAGGCGCACGCCCGTGGTGCCGAAAAATTGGCGGCGGGTCTGAAGGATTTGGTTTTCGAAGAATGGATTCATGAGGGTGAAATCAATTGCGGACGGAAGCTTCGTCCATGTTGAGAATGAGGTTGGCGATGAGACTCCATGCAGCCAGTTCCGGCTCGTTGATGCCGGGGGGCGGTTTGGATTCGCCGAAGGTGATGGCTTTCGTCGCCGTTTCTGGTGCGGCCTGATATTTGGCGAGCTGGCGGGTGTAGAGTTCCATGGCGGCGGCGGTTTCCTCCGGCGCGGGTTTGCGGGCGAGGATGCTGCGGAAGGCGAAGGCGATGCTCTCTTCCGGTGTGGCTGCAGGGGCGATCATGCGGCGGGCCAGTCCACAGGCGGCTTCGTAGAACTGCACGTCGTTCATCAGTTGCAGGGCCTGGAGCGGAGTGTTGCTGCGCTCGCGGCGGATGCAGGACTGCTCGCGGTTCGGCGCGTCGAAGTTGGCGAAGATGGGGTGCGGGGCAGTGCGTTTGAAGAAAGTGTAGAGCGTGCGGCGGTAGAGGGCGGGACCGTTGTCACGCCGGTAGTTTTGCGTGTTGGAGCCGGCAAAGCCGACGGGTTCCCAAATGTTGGGCGGCTGGTAGGGGTTCACGCCTTTGCCGCCCGTCTCTAGACTGATGAGACCACTGACGAAGAGGGCCTGATCCCGCAGGTGCTCGGCGTCGAGCCGGAAGCGCGGGCCGCGGGCGAGGAAGCGGTTTTCGGGGTCGCGCGTCCATGCGTCCGCAGGCGCGGCGCTGTGCTGGCGGAAGGCGGTGCTGGTGAGCATGAGGCGCAGGAGCTTCTTCACGTCCCACTGGTTGTCCTGAAACCAGACGGAGAGCCAGTCTAGCAGTTCCGCGTGGCTCGGCAGGTCGCCCTGGGTGCCAAAGTCGTGACTGCTCTTCACAAGGCCCACGCCGAACATTTGCTGCCAGAAGCGGTTCACGGCGACACGCGCGGTGAGCGGGTTCTCGCGGGCCACCAGCCAGTTGGCGAGGTCCATGCGGTTGGCGCGGCGTTCGGCCTCTTTCTTCATCGCCGGGAGAAACGCGGGCGTAGCGGGCTCGACTTTCTCGCCGGGTTTGTCGTAGGCGCCGCGCGTCATCACGAAGCTCTCGCGCGGCTTGTCGAGGTCTTTCCAGACGAAGGTGGAGGGTGCGGCGGCATCGTAGTCATTGCGTTCCTTTTTCGCCGCGGCCTGCTCGGCGAGTTCCGCCTGAAAGTGGCTGCGAGTGGAGGCGCAGACGGTGCGCACATAGAATTCGCGCATCTTTTGCACCTCTTCCGGCTTGCGTTCTTTTTCCGGGCCTTCCTTGAGCCAGCCATTCACGTCGCCGGGTGCTCCGGCCGTGTCCTTTCCTTTCTGCGCCTTGCGCCATGCGAGGAAGGAACTCGCGGGGTCGTTTACGGGATCCACGCTGCCAGCGACGCCCATTTTGTCGAAGAAACAGGTGCCTCCATGGACGGTGAAAGCATACCCGGCAACCTTCGCGCCCGCGGCGAGCCCCATCTTCTCTGCGGGCACTTCCAGCTTCACCCACTTGCCTGCTTCGGGCAGCGGACCGGCCACGAAGCGCTCGGTGGTTCCCTTCGCGCCGAATTCAATGATGTCCTGCCCCCACAGCGCACGGTGCTTCCACCCATCGGTGTGGAACTGGATCATTACCTCCTCAGGCAGATCATTGGGATCGAGATAAACGTGAACGAAGAACTTTCCGCCCTGAGGCACCTCCAGCGGCTGTGCGCCGGCCTGGTAATAGTCCTGGGCCATCTCCGGGCCGCCGCGCTTAAGCGACTTCTTCCCGCTCGTCACCGGCGTGTCCACGAAGGCCGTGGGATGTCCGCTGGCCTGGAACTGCGCACCTTCCGGGAAGGCGTCTTCGAACCACACATTGTCCAGCGTGGTCACGGCCGGCGGCGGATTCTGCTCCGCGGGATCGGCGTAGGCCACCGTCTTCGCCTTCTCCTCCATTTTTGCATTCGCATCGGAGATGCGCTCGTCGAGGGCCTTGATTTTAGCGTCGTAGCCAGGCGGCTTCACTTTCATCACTGGCTGCGTCAGCAGCGCGTTGCCGTCCATGGCCGGGTCAGCATTGGAATGAAAGAATGCGTAAAGCGAATAGAAGTCCTTCGCAGTGATCGGATCATACTTGTGATCGTGACAGACGGCACAGCCGGCCGTGAGCCCGAGCCATGCCTGCGAGGTCGTCGAGGCGCGGTCCACCGCGTAGCGGAAGACAAACTCGGCATCAATGCTGCCGCCTTCGCTGGTGGTGACATTGCAGCGGTTGAAGCCCGTGGCCACCTGTTGATCCTGCGTGGCGTTGGGAATGAGATCGCCGGCAAGCTGCTCGATGGTAAACTTGTCGTAGGGCAGGTCGCGGTTGAAGGCGCTGACTACCCAGTCGCGGTAGGCCCATGTCTGGCGTTCGTTGTCGAGGTGCAGACCGTGCGTGTCAGCATAGCGTGCGACATCCAGCCAGAGCCGCGCCATTTCCTCGCCATAGTGCGGCGAAGCGAGGTAGCGGTCCACCATGCGATCATAGGCATCCGGCGCGGCGTCAGACAGGAAGGCGTCCACATCCTCCACCTTCGGCGGGAGTCCGGTGAGGGTGAAACTCACGCGGCGGATGAGCAGTTCGCGCGGTGCTTCGGCGGAAAATGCCCGTCCGTCCTGCTTCAGACGGGCTGCGAGGAAGCGGTCGATTTCATTCCCAGCGCCCTCTGGTACCGGTGGCTTTACCGGCGGCTCAAACGCCCAGTGTTTTTGATAGGGAGCTCCCTGTTCGATCCACTTTTTCAGTGTCTCCTTCTCCGCAGCACTCAATTCCTTGTGCGACTCAGGCGGCGGCATGACATCGTCTTTATCTGTAGAGGTAATTCGCTCCCAAACCATACTTTCGTCTAACTTGCCGGCCACAATGGCGGCCTTACCATCTTTGTTTTTCGTAAAGGCTCCCTCTGGCGTGTCGATACGCAAATCCGCCTCGCGAGTTTTGGCGTCGAAGCCGTGGCAAGCGAAGCATTTATCAGAAAGAATGGGCCGAATGTCGCGATTGAAGGACAAATCCTGCGCGACGGCGGTGACGGCGGTGGCGAGAACGATGACTGTCGTATGAATGCGCATATTGAGGGGATACGAAACGAGGGGTTCGCTCTTTCACTTTGTGGTGATAATAAGGACTCTATTGATGAAACATGGTATTGAGACTTAAAAAAGCGTCTACCATAGGCAGAAAGAGTAACAAATATACGCTGCACGCCGGCGAGGAAATATTAAATCTTGAAGATCGGCCCCAGCGGGCTGCTCCATCCTGACAGTTCCCGGTATTGAGAATCAGAAGTCTCTTCATGGATGGTTGGGCGGCGGTTAACTAACCTATTACGATCGACCGGGCCGGAAATATTGCAGGAATTATCTATTCAAGCTAACCAAAAATAGGGCAGGATAACCAACCGATCCCCGTGGACACCAGTGCGTGTTAAAATTATGTGGTTTAGAAGGTGAGACTATACTGGGGCATCGTTCCAAGGGGCGGATTCTAGCGTGAGGTTGGTGGACTGACGCAGGGGAAGGGGAATAGTGGGCTGGACCTGTATGGTGGTCGGCGGCGGTGACCTTTGAACCCTGCGAAACGAGCCGGAAAGTCCGCCCTTTGCAGGGGTCGTCGCCAGCAGGGATCACCGAGCAACTTAAGAGGGTGAGGCTTTTTAAAACGGGGAGCGGTGCGGCATTCATCAGCTTGACCATAATTTCAATAATTTAGGCAGGTTTTTGAAATCCTGTGAAAAACGTTCTCCCTATGGGTCACCACGGAGGAACGCCACCCCGTTAAGCCCCCTGCAGAAATGTGCAGAAGCTTTCGGCTTTACAGACTGGGCCGGAATGTGCCCGGTGTGGCGTCACTTAAAACATGAAACGCTTCCTCCTTCTCTCTACCGCATCCTGCGCATTTGCCGTCGATTTCGTGGCAATTCAGGATCTCAAAAACTGGACCACCGCCGACGGCAAGCCCGCACCGGCAGGATGGGTGGCGCAAGCAGATGGATCGCTGCACCGTGCGCAAAGAGGCGGGGATATTTTCTCGGTTAAGGAATACGGTAATTTTGAGCTGACCTTCGAATGGAAGATCGCAGAAGCCGGTAACAGTGGAGTGAAGTATCTGGTCACTTCCTATGAGAATAAAGGGTATCTTGGTCCCGAGTATCAACTCCTTGATGATGCAAAGCATCCTGACGGCAAAGTGGGTCCACACCGCCAGTCGGGAGCGCTCTATGATCTCGTTGGGCCGGATGCCGCCGCCAAGAAATTGAATCCGCCCGGCGAATGGAATGCCTCCAAAATTATCATGCGCGGCAAGAAGCTGGAACACTGGCTGAATGGCGCCAAACTGGTGGACATCGAAGTTGGATCGGACGCATGGAAGGCGGGACACGCAAAGAGCAAATTCAAAAACACGCCGGGTTTTGCTGGAAATGCTAAAGGGCGCATCATGCTTCAGGATCACGGTGATGAGGTGTGGTTCCGGAACTTGAGCATCCGGGAACTTTAGGCATGTCATCCCGCCTGAGCTTGCGCTTGTCCCCAGCGGCCGAAAAAGCCGTGAAGCAGGGCCATCCGTGGGTGTATTCCGCAAGTGTACGAGACCTGAACCGGGAGGGCGAAGCGGGGGAACTGGCGGTTATCTATAACCGTGATGATAAATTCCTCGCACTGGGCCTCTACGATCCCGCCTCGCCGATTCGGGTTCGGATTCTTCACTGCGGCAAGCCAGTGACCGTAGATACCGCATGGTGGCGGGAGCGACTGCATGCTTCCCTTATGCGTCGCGACGGGCTCTTCGGCCCAGAGACCTCTGGTTACCGGCTGATCAACGGCGAGAGTGATGGATTTCCGGGCCTTGTGCTAGACCGTTACGCCGGAGTGCTGGTCATGAAGCTCTACACTGCCGCGTGGCTCCCTCTGTTAGAGGAAATCAAGGCGCTGATCGTGGAAGCCCTCGCACCGGCCGGGCTGGTGCTGCGCCTGAGCCGCAATATGATGGAGTCGGCCGGCAGGGACTTTGGTTTGGCCGAGGGAATCATTTATGGCGAGGCTCCCGATGTGGTTGTGTTCGAGGAAAATGGTCTCCGGTTTGAAGTTGGTGTGCGGCACGGACAGAAGACGGGTTTTTTTCTAGATCAGCGGGAGAACCGGCAGAGGGTGCGGCAAATCAGCGCCGGAGCTGAAGTCCTCAATGCATTCAGCTTCACCGGTGCGTTTTCGGTGAGCGCGGCTGCCGGCGGCGCGAGGAAGGTGACGGACCTTGACATTAGCGCCCACGCTCTGGCCGGAGGGGACCGGAATTTCGCGCTGAATCCTTCGCTGCGTTGCCAGCGGGAGAAGATTCAGGCGGATGCCTTCGAGTTGCTAGCCGCAGGGCGGGGACCGGAGTTTGACATCGTCATCGTCGACCCGCCGTCGCTGGCGAAGCGCGAGTCCGAACGCGCCGGAGCGGTGACGGCCTACACGAAACTCTTCGAATCTGCGCTCCGCCGACTGCGGCGGGGCGGAGTGCTGGTGGCGGCTTCGTGTTCGGCTCATGTGAGCATGGAGGAATTTCTCGCTGCCGTCGCCCTCGCCGCCAGCCCCCTGAGGACAGAGACGCTTTGGACCACGGGACATGCGCCGGATCACGCCGTCACTTTCCGCGAAGCGCAGTATCTCAAGTGCACGGCGCTCCGCACGCGATGACGCGCATTCCTGCCGGAGTCAGCGCTTGAAAGCGCCGACGCTTTCCCGCATGGGCACTGAAATGATTTCTGCTCCAGCGCCGCCTTGATCACAATAAATCGCTCCCTTTCCCTATCTTTGCCTTTCCTCGCACTCATCTGCGGCGCAGTAGCGGAGAGCGAACCGGTGTCCTTTGCGGACGCGCCGCACAGTTACTGGGAGCGAAAGTCAGAAGACAGGCTGCAGCGCTTCATGAATGAGGTGCAGGCAGGCCGGGCCTTGGTGGATGCCTCCAGTGACCGCGCCTTTTTTCAGAGTGTGCTCAAGGGACTCAATGTGCCCGAGTCCTCTCAGATGGTCGTCTTTTCGGCTACCAGTTTTCAAAGCGGGATCGTCAATCCCCGCAGCCCGCGGGCGATCTATTTCAACGAGGACACCAGCGTGGGCTTCATCCCCGGAGGGCGGCTTGAGGTGGCATCTTTCGATCCCCATGGCGGCATGATGTTTTACATCTTTGACCGCCCGCGCGGAGAAGGGGTGCCGGCATTCGGGCGCAGCAAATCCTGCATGAACTGTCATACTGACACCATGAGCAGCGGCCGGCCCGGCCATGTTATCAATTCCGTGGCCGTCTGGTGGGACGGGTCCACTCAGGAAACCTACCGCTACGATGAAGTCGGTCACCACGTCCCCATGGATGTGCGCTTTGGCGGCTGGCACCTCACCGGAACGTATCTGATGGCGAAGTCGCACGCCAATCTCGTCGGCAATCTGACGCCGTCCGGATTCAAAGGGGAGAAGAACGCACCGGGGGATCATGCGGACCTTACCCGGTATCCCCGGGCCACCAGCGACATCCTTGTGCAGCTCGTCCATGAGCATCAGTGCGGATTCACCAACCGGGTTATTGCGGCTATCTACGATCACCGCGAAAAACCCGGCGATGCTGCCGCTGCGCAAAAGGCCGCGGAGAGCCTCGCGGAATACGTCCTTTTCAAAAAAGAAGCCCCCCTGCCGAAGGGGTTGGCTGGTGACCCGGACTTTGTGCGCGATTTTCAGGCGGCGGCTCCCGGTTCACCGCTCCGGCAGTTCGATCTGCGGACCCGCATCTTCAAGACCCGCTGCAGCTACATGATTCAGACGCCGATCTGGCAAGCCCTGCCCGGGGATGTGCGGAACCGTGCGGAAGCTCTGCTGCGGGCGGCGGTCGCGGAGAAGCCTTCGCCGCTGGGCGCACATCTTAGTCCAGAGGAGCGTGCAGAAATTCGTCCTCTCCTCGCGGCCATGGCAGGAAAGGACACACTCGCACCCGCTCCTAAAATAATTCCGGCTCCGTCCGGGGCCGGAGCACAAAGCAAAAAAGATACCACAACCAAAACAATAAAACCATGAAAAAACTCATTACCCTCCTCGTCAGCCTCTTCTGCGCCGGCAATCTCATCGCCGGTGAGTATCCGGACATCAGCGTCGCGGACCTCAAGAAGGCCATCGAAGAAAAGAAAGTCGTCGTCATCGACGTGAACGGCAGCAATTCCTACAAGGCTGCGCACGTTCCCACCGCCATTGACTTCCAAGCAGCGAAAGCCGACCTCAAGGCCAAGCTTCCGGAAGACAAAAAGACGCTCGTGGTGGCCTACTGCGGCGGCCCAAAGTGCAACGCCTACACCCGCGCCGCCAAGGCCGCGCAGGAACTGGGCTACACCAACGTGAAGCACCTCTCCGCGGGCATCTCTGGCTGGAAAGCCGCCGGTGAAAAGACCAAAGCTGCGAAGTAAGCCTTCATCAATCAGTTTGCCGGAGGGAGGTGTGCCCACGCCGCTTCCCCCCGGCATTTTCTTGCCGTCCTTTCAATGCCTGCCGGAATAGATGAGCACCACCAATCAATCCCGTCTCCACGCTGCCAGACTATTGCCGGGTCAGGATCTGCGTGTCGAACTGGAGAAGCTGACCGCGCTGCACAACATCCGCGCGGGCTTTGTGCTCGGTGGTGTGGGCAGTCTCACGAAGGTGGCTTTGAGGCTGGCAAATCAGACGGGCGCTCACAAGCGGGAGGGACACTTTGAGATCGTATCGCTCACGGGGACTCTGGGGCCTGACGGACTGCATCTGCATATGGCCGTCAGCGATGAAAAGGGCGTCACTACTGGCGGACACCTGCTCGAAGGATGCATCGTTTTCACCACAGTCGAGCTGGTCATCGGTGAAGCCGTCGGGCTGATATTTCACCGTGAGACTGATCCGCTAACCACTTTCAAGGAACTCTCCATCCAGAGCAGCCAATAAGTGAAAGCCCCTGGGCAAATCGGTTGTCTGACTGATGTTGACGGAAGCTGGTGAAGGCGCAGTCTTGGCGGCCTTATGCGAATGCGATTTCTCCTCACTTTCACTTTCCTCTGCCTGCGTGCTGCCGCAGCCCCGCTCACGGCGGTAGATCTCTGGGATACGGCGCGTCTGACGGGCGCGCCGCCCGCGACGGAGATGGGGGACACCGACGGTTTGACGCAGGAGGTTTGGTATGAGGGCGAACCGCTGGAGGGCAAGCCTACGCGGGTGTTTGCTTTCCTTGGGCGTCCGGCGGAATTGCAGGCGGGTGCTCCGGCGATGCTGCTGGTGCACGGGGGCGGGGGACGTGCGTTTAAGGACTGGGCGCGGCACTGGGCCGGGCGGGGATATATAGCGCTGGCCATGGACACCGCCGGGCAGGGGCCGGATGGCAAACGCCACGCGCAGGCTGGTCCGGCGCAGGGGGATGAGGTAAAGTTTCGCGAATTCACGGACGCCGGCGCGCGCGATCAGTGGAGCTATCACGCGGTGTCGGCGGTGCTGCGCGGTCATGCACTGCTTAAATCGCTGCCGGAAGTGGATAAGGCGCGCATTGGCATTACGGGCATCAGTTGGGGCGGGTATCTGACCTGCCTGACAGCAGGACTGGACAAGGAATTGAAAGTGGCTGTCCCGGTCTACGGCTGCGGGTTCCTCGGGGACAACAGCCACTGGCGCGATCGTTCGCTGGCGGCGCTTTCCATGGAATCGCGCGAACGCTGGCTGCGGCTGTTCGATCCTTCCGCGACGGTAGGAGGGATCAATTGTCCGGTCCTGTTTCTGAATGGCACGTATGACTTCGCTTATCCGCCGGACAGCTACCGTAAGACGTTCAATCTGGTGAGCCCGCCGCTGCGCACGCTGAGCGTCCGGGTGGACCTTGCTCACGGACACATTTGGACATTCAAAGAGGTGGATGTGTTTGTGGGCAGTGTGTTGCGCCCGGGGACTGAGTCGCCGGAACTTGCTCGGCTGAGCGACACGGCCATTGATGGCGACAGGGTTACTTCCCGTGTGCTGTGCGGAGGTCCGGCGGTGAAGGCGGATCTGCATTTTACCACCAGCACCGGACTCTGGACTGCGCGGCAGTGGAAAACGGCGCCGGCAAAATTGGAAAACGGGGACATCAGTGCTCCTCTGCCGCCGGAACGTCCGCTGACGTGCTTCTTCACGGTGACGGATGCGCTCGGGCTCATTACGAGCTCAGCTTATACGGAGGCCGGGGCGTCTGAAAATTCAGCCTGCCAGCCGAAAGGGAAACTGGAGAAGGACTTCTATGAATGGGAGGCGCGCCATGAGGCGGTTCTGGAGGCGAAGACGCGCATCCAGCCCGACATTGTCATGCTGGGCGACAGCATCACCCATCTTTGGGGTGGGGAACCGCCCGAGCCTAAAGGAAACCGGGGTGGTGCGGAATGGCAGGCGCTTTTCGGCGACCGCAAGGTGGTGAACATGGGGTTCGGCTGGGACCGCACGCAGAACGTACTCTGGCGCATCGCTCACGGAGAACTGGATGGGATCAAGCCCCGGCTGATCGTGGTGCACATCGGGACGAACAATTTGGCGAACACCACGAACGCGCGCGCCAATACACCGGAGGAAATCGCCGAGGGGATTCAGGCCGTCACCCTGCAGGCCAAAGCCAAGTGTCCGGGTGCCAAAATCGTGCTCATGGCTGTGATGCCGCGCGGCGAGAAACCGGACAACCAGCAACAAGCCGCATTGGATCAGGTGAATGCTCTGCTGCCCGCTGTAGCCAAAGTGACTGGGGCGAATCTGATCGATCTCAAGGACAAGCTCCGCGACGGTCCTGGCGGAACGATCACGACGGAAATGATGCCCGATTTTCTGCATCCTTCCGCTAAAGGCTACGCTGTCTGGGCGGAGGCGCTCAGGCCGCATTTGCCATAGCGCCGGGGCGGTATCCGTGAGGCGCTCCGCGAGGTTCACTAACAGCTGTCAGGGTTCCTAATCGTTGAAGGCGGCCTGGACGCGGGCGAGGAAGGTGTCTTTCTCTTCGCCCATGCCGTCGATCTCGAGGACGAGCATGAGGAACTTCAGCGCACCCTCGTGCTCTTCTTTGGTTTCGAAGAGAGCGCAGCGGCTGGCGAGGAAGGCGACCACGCATTTTTCGTCGTCCCAAATTTCCCGGGCCTCCTGGAGGGCCTTGAGGAGCACCAGTTCGCGCGGCCGTTCGCTTTCCCAGCCGAGCTTTTTGAGCGCATGGTGAAAAGCAGTCTGTTCCGCAGGAGAAATCCGTCCGTCGGTCACGATCGCAAGGCACATGAGTTCGATGAGAGCTTCACGCTGCGGCTGGTTGAGAATGGTCATCGGCATGGGTGGGAGCCTTCCGGCGGGCTTGTCAGGATGCAAGGGGAAGGCTCGGGCCTCAACTGTGCTGAGAATGGGGGCACGTCAGGTCTCCGGGTGGCAGCTGCGAAACTGACCGGGCGAGCAGCCACAGCGGCGGCGGAAGGCGCGGCCGAAATATGACACGTCGGAGTAGCCCAGGTGGTAAGCAATTTCCGCGATGTCCATGCGGGAATGAGCGAGCAGCCTGCGGGCTTCGAGCATCAGGCGGTCAAGCAGGTGCTCTTGTGCGGTGTGGCCGGTCACCGTCCGCAGCGTAGCCGAAAGGTGGTCCGCGCTCACTCGGAGGGCAGCCGCGATTTTAGCCGGGCGGGCCGCCGCATTCACATGCTGTTCCATGAGGAGAAGGAATTCGCGACAAAGTCTCGTGGCCGCGGTTTCCGCCGGTGCGTCTGTCTGGCGTCGAGCCCATGCGCGCCGGGCATCCGTGAGCAGGACCTGGACGCAGGCTCGCGCCACCTGCAGCCAGCTCTCGCCGCGGTTTTCCCATTCGTGGCGGATGCGGGAAAAGCTTTGGGCCACGAGCGCCGCCTTGTCCGCATCAAGAGGAATGACTACCGGCGCGGGTGGCATGAACAGCACCGGGGCCTGTCCGGAAGCGGGCGGAGGCAGGGCGAACCCTGCATCGCACGAGAGCATGTTCCCGTGCAGGTTCATGGCATCCGGCCATGCATGGACGTGACCGGCGTCCACGAAGACAAGGGATGGCGCGCTGATTTCATATTCCGTGAAGTCATTCAAATGAGATCCGGTGCCGCGCTCGAAGAAGAACATTTCGGCAAAGTCGTGGCGGTGCAGTCTGGTCCGGCTGGGCACCTTGCGGATATTCAGCCCGAAGTCGCCAAAAGAGAATTGGTTGCCCTCTGAGTCACGCTCCAGCGTGGTGAGGGTATCAAAGAGCGGGATATTCCTGACAGAGGAGGCCATGGGAGCACCATACACGGGTTCGATCCCGGAAAAGTGCCAAAATCAGGGACTCTGGTGCCAGGCGTGGAGCTTGAGGGCTGAGCAAGAGAGACAGAGATTCCAGAACATGAAAGGAATCCTTCAGTCGCTGCGAGAACTACCGCTGTTGTGCCAGGGGCGGCCCGAGGTGCTGCAGCGCTGGCTGGAGGACCCGGGCGCTTCCAGGTTGCTGGCATGCGCGGCCGCGATCCTGCTGGGGGGCGCTGCCTATGGACTCACTCTGGGATTTTGGCGCGCGCCACTCATGGGCGGGTTTGTGGCGGTGAAGCTGCCGCTGCTGATCTTTCTGACCCTGCTGACCAACGGTCTGCTCAACGGCATGCTGGCGCAGGTTTTGGGCAGCGGCCTCGGTTTTCGCCAGACCCTGCTCGCCATGCTGATGAGTTTTGCCTCTTTCGCTCTCATCACCGGGGCGCTCAGTCCGCTGGCGTTCATGGTGGTGCTGCAGGCCCCGCAGCCGGGAGGAGCTGGGGCCGCGGCTGCCTACCGGAATATTCTGCTGATGCATGTGACCATCATCGCCTTTGCGGGAGTAACGGCGCACCGGCGATTCTATCCGGTGCTGCGTGCGGTTTCGCAGCAGGCCGGGGCGGCCCCGCGCGTCTTTGCGGCATGGCTGGCGGGCAATCTTTTCGTGGGAGCGCAGTGGTCATGGAATCTCCGGCCCTTTTTCGGGGAGCCGGCCAAGCCGCTCGAGTTCATCCGCCCTGACTGGAACCGCAGCACATTCTACGAATTTCTCTGGGAAAAAATCACTGCTCCCAGGCAAACCCAAACCCGATAACCACCATGAACCAACCAGACATCCCCGCGCCAACTCCGTCCCCAGCGACCTGTCATATCAAGCCGGACCCCATGGCGCTGCTCCCCATGGAGCCGGGCACCGGCAATGTCATCGCCGCACTTCTCAAGACGCCCGGAGCCATTTTACACGAACTCACCGGCGGCGGCCGCCCGCGTTTAGTTGTTGGGAGCCTGATCGGCATTACTCTGATGGGGCTTGCCGTTTTCGGTGGCATCACCGCCAGTATTTCGGAAAGTCAGTGGTGGCATCCGGTGGTCAAAATTTCCGCCGGCACGCTGTTCGCTGCCGTCATCTGCCTGCCCAGCCTCTATATCTTCGCGGCGCTGAGCGGCATCATTCTGCCACTGCGCGCCGTGGCCGGGCTGCTTTTCAGCGTGACCGGGCTGTCAGCGCTTATCCTTACCGGATTCACTCCGCTGATTTGGGTGCTCGGCACCAGTACGGCCAGCGTGATCGTGCCGGGGGCTCTATTGCTGCTGGTGTGGCTGATTGCTGTATTTTTTGGCACCGGGCTGCTCATCCGGTGCGGACGCGCGCTGGGCATGACTCACCGTCTGCACCTGATGCTCTGGTCGGGCATGTTTCTGCTGGTGACCCTGCAGGTGAGTTGCGCGCTGAGGCCCATCCTTGGAGCGGGGAAATCGTTCATGCCGCAGGAAAAGAAGTTCTTTCTGGAGCACTGGGCGGAGCAGATCCGTTTCGCCGGGGATTGACGACCATCGGTCCGGTGAGTGGCCGCTCACGGCTTCCTCAGAATGCCGTTGCGTGTCCCCGGCCCCCGCACACGAATAGGCCTGCTCATGACATTCTATGACAACTGAGGCTCCTGCGCGCGCCCCACGTGCGATTTCCCTACTGCGCTGGGTCTTCCTATCCGTAATCGTGTGCCAACTGCTGGTTTTTTCCGGCGGTCTCTCCATGCTCATGCTGGGAGCCGGCAGCATGAACAATAAGTTTCGCGATGTGGCAATGGATCAGTTTCAGTGGTATCTGGCCACCATCAACCTTGAGGTTCTGCTCAAGGGCTACCTTCCAGTTTGCCTTGTTTTGACGGCGGTTCTCCTGTTGCCCGTCCGGTGGATGACCCGGAAACAGCAGCAACTAGGGCGGTGGTCGGTGTTTTGGAGAACAGCTATGTTATTTGGTATGATAACGCTCTTTCTCTCACTCCGCATGGTCTATGAACGTCCCTACATTCTGGATGGGCTGGGGAATTCCCACTGGCTGTTGAGCCTGCGTGATGCAGTGCCGGGAGTGATCCGCGAAACGGTTTTCCCCGCCATGGCCGAATGGATTCCCCTCTTGGCGGCGGCTGGTTTGCTACTTTATTACTTCAACGCCCTGCTGCTGCGCTGCTTCCCGCACTGGCAGCCCGGCACGCGGCGCACCACCGCCTTCGCCAAACTCTGCGTCTTTGGCTTCGCGGTCTGGGCCATTCCTGCATGGAACGGGCGTGCGGCCACTACGGCTCGTGCTGACAAGCGACCTAATGTCATCATCATCGGCAGCGACTCCCTCCGCGCGGATCACTTGTCCTGCAATGGCTACCACCGGGTGACCACACCTGCTATTGATGCTCTGGCGAAAGAGTCGGTGAACTTCCAGAAATGCTTCACTCCGATCGCCAGCACCCTAGAGTCCATCACCTCGATGCACTCCAGCCAGTATCCTCATACCCACGGTCTGCAGCACATGTTTCCCAACCGGGAGCAGGTGGCGAGGGTAACCAAAGAGTCCCCCAAACTGGCGCAGTTAATGCGGGATCAGGGTTACGACACTAAGGTCATGGGCGACTGGTGCGCCGGCGTTTTCGAGGTGCTGCCGCTGGGCTTTGAAAAAGTTGATGGGACAACCTTCGACAATTTCAAGGTCTACATTAGTCAGGCCATCTACATGGCCCACCCGGTGCTCCCTCTCTATTTTGACAACCCCCTCGGCTATTGGCTCTTCCCCAAGATGGAGAGTAGCGCGTTCTTTGTAACGCCGGAAGTGGTCACGGACCGCGCAGTGGAACGCCTCGCGGAGCAGTCAAAGAGCGACAAGCCATTCTTCTGGAAGATATTCTATTCCTGCACCCACATTCCCTACACCGCTTCCGGAAAATACGGCAAACTTTTCACAAACCCGGATTACAAAGGCCCGCACAAGAATCAGTTCGACTTCCATGTCGATACGTGGATCGGCTCTACTGACTCCGGTAAAAAGTGGCAGGTCATGCCGGAGCAGGACGTGGAGCAAATCGTGGGCCTTTACGATGGCGGTGTGCGCCGGTTCGATGATTGCGTGAAGCGGCTCATCGATCAGCTTAAAGCCACCGGGCAATATGAAAATACTATCATCCTGATAACGTCCGACCACGGGGAGGATCTCTTTGAGCCAAACTGTACTTTCGGCCATGGAATGTGCTTCAATGGAGGGGACCAGAACAACAACATTCCTGCCATCCTAAAGGTGCCGGGTGGTGAGGCGCGCAGTGTGGACAAAATCACCCGCACGCTCGATTTCGCCCCGACCCTTCTCGACCTCTGCGGCATACCAGCAGACCCGCGCATGGAGGGTGTGAGCCTTAAACCTTATATTGAGGATCCGAAAGCAGATCTCGGACTCGCTTTTTTCGGGGAAACTTCCTATTTGTTCTGCAAGCGCTACATCCCTGGCGAAGAACCACTCCACATCGAACCAATGACGAGCACGACTTTCATTGATGAGACTTTCGACTGCCACTTCGTTCTCAAGGACGAGTGGCAGCCACGAGTGCTGGAAACCAAGGAGCGCTGTTTGCGCACCGAACGCTGGAAATTTGTGTTCACTCCTGGCCAGCATTACCCGATTTACCGGCTTTATGACCTGAAGAATGACCCGCACTGCGAAAGAAATGTGAGTCCACTTTATCCGCAGGTGTTCGACGCCATGAAGCGCCGCTTGCGTCAGTGGATGGAGTTGAAGAAAGAGACCCGTATCCCGGACATCTTTCCCGACGGCGAACCGCCCCCCCAGCCGCCCGCTACGTCGTAGAAGCGGATTGCGGTGCAGGCTGGTTTTCTGTTTTTCTGGAAGACCGCAGATGGAATTGTGCAGGGCGGCCATCGTAGTCAAAATTCACTGTCGCAAACTACGCCTTTTCGTTGACAACGCCCGCCCCCCCTTGTCCTATAACGTTCCAGATTTCTTCCCTATCACTTTTCTCATGAGCTTTGTATCTTCCAAAATCGCCGAACTTTCACCCTCCATTACACTCGCTGTCACTAGTCAGGCTGCGAAAATGAAGAAAGAGGGTATAGACGTGTGCAGCTTCGGTGCTGGCGAGCCCGACATGGACACGCCGCAGCACATTAAGGATGCCTGCCTCAAGGCCCTCGCTGAAGGGAAGACCAAATACACCGCCTCCTCCGGACTGCTCGAGCTTCGCGAGGCAATTAGTGACAAGCTCAAAGCCGACAACGGACTCAATTACTCGCCCGACCTCATAAGCGTCAACTGCGGTGCCAAGCACTCCTGCTACAACGCTATCCTCGCTTCATGTGGACTAGGTGACGAAGTCATCATTCCCGCTCCTTACTGGACCAGCTATCCGGACATGGTCCGCATCGCCGGAGCCACGCCGGTCTTCGTTCAGACCACTATGGAAAGCGGTTACAAGATGACCCCGGAACAGTTCGAGGAAGCCATGAGCCCGGCCACCAAAATGGTCATTCTCAACAGCCCTTCTAACCCTACCGGCGCTGTGTATTCCAGCGCGGAGCTCGAAAAAATCGCGGAGATTGCTACTTCCGAGGACATTCTTATTCTGTCGGACGAGATCTATGAAAAGCTTGTCTATGATGAAACCGAGCACGTCTCTATTGCCAGCCTCGGCAAGGAAGTCCAAGACCTGACCATCGTGGTCAACGGCTTCTCCAAAGCCTACAGCATGACCGGTTGGCGCATAGGCTACACGGCCGCCCCGCGGAAGATTGCTGACGCCATCGATACCATTCAGAGCCACACCACCAGTGCTCCAGCCACTTTCGCCCAGTATGGCGCTATCGCCGCCTACCGGGGCGACCAGCAGGTCATCGAAGACATGCGTCAGGAGTTTGACCTCCGCCGCGGCTACATGCTCGGACGCTTCTCAAAGATCAACAATGTGAGCATTGTGGAGCCGAAGGGGGCCTTCTACTTCCTCGTGAACATCGGGCGTATGGGCATCAACAGCATGAACTTCGCTGAAAAGCTGCTCAGCCGTATGCACGTCGCTGTCGTGCCCGGCATTGCCTTTGGGGAGGATGAAACCGTGCGCTTCAGCTATGCCTGCAGCCTCGACGTCATAAAGAAGGGCCTAGACCGGTTCGAAGAATTCTGCCGCTCGCACTAGGCGTTATTGGCTACAGTTTTATAACTGGAACTGCGGATTTCACGGATGGCGTTGTAACCAAGGCATTCAGGCTTCAGTCGCGCTCCTGCGCGGTTAGTTTTCTCCATTCTCCGGACGGTAGTTTGCCCAGATCGACGCTTCCGGCCCTGGTGCGGTGGAGCGCTTTGACCGTGCATCCCTGGCTGGCAAACATGCGCCGTACCTGGTGATACTTTCCCTCCGTAATTTGGAGCGTTGCTGTCCGCGAACCGGTGATTTTCAGTATGGCTGGCCGACAGGGTCGGTCTTCACTCCGCAACATGAGAGTGCCTGAGGCGAAAAGTTCAACTAGGCCGAGAGGGAAATCGGTATCCACAGTGGCTTCGTAGACCTTGGGAACCTCGTGGCGGGGAGCTGTCCAGCGGTGTAGAAAATCGCCATCATCGCTTAGGAGAATGAGGCCGCTGGTTTCGCGGTCGAGACGCCCGACGGTTTCCGGGGCAGGATGACGCTGCATCCATTCCGGGGGTAGCAGATCATAGATGAGCGGGGTCTCTGCGGGATTGTGGGAGCAGGCATAACCTGCCGGCTTGTGAAAAGCCACCGTAATGCCGCCGGGAAAAGGGACGGGATGCCCTTCCACCAGCACTGTAGCCGGGTCGACTTTCTCATCCGGCCGCCGGAACGGGAGTCCATTTATTCCCGTGACGGCACCCGCATTCACCCACGAGGCTGCTTCGCGACGGGAGCAGTAGCCATACCGTGAGAGCAGTTGGTCCAACCGGATCACTTCTTTCTGGGCTTACATTTCTCCGGATTTTGGGGCGCGGTAACTGCGGCTACCGCGGTGCCGTTGGTACACCTTATGCGCTCCTCTTTGGTCATGGTCATACCGTTTACCAGCAAAGCGCGGGTTCTACACTCACAAAGCGCTGGCAATGCAAGCAAACCCGAGGCTTCTTCCATGGGGATATAGAGCTTTCCGGCATCCTGGCGGAAGGCGACGCGATATCCACACAAGTTTCTTTTGCTGTCGCTGCCAGCGTCTGAGCCTCTTCCGGGATCGGCTGTGTTTCCAACGCCGCAGGCGGTGCCGTGCTGGGCGGTAGCGCTATCGGATCGTAAGCGTGACCGTTAAGGCAGAGGAAGGAGGAGATGAAGGCCGCAAGGACAGAACAGAAGCTGTGCGGTTGGATGGTCGAGCGGCGTTTTTCCAAGGTCATGCCCATTAGCGGCTGATGTCATTTTGTTTGAGGACTTTGTAGCCCTTCGCAGTTAGGACGGAGGCCCCGAGGTCGATGTCCTCAACGTGCATCACAATGGCACTGAAGCCACCGGGCTGGGCGAGCAGGGGATAGGCGATGTGGATATTCGTCTCAGCCTGCAGAAATGCGGTGAGGCACTTTCCGAATCCCTCAGCCCCCTCTTTCAACTGCACCACGAGCACGTCGTTTTTCACATAGGGAATACCGCGCTCGATAAACAGTGTCCCGACCTGATCCGGATCACTCACAACCAGACGGGCCACAGTGACGTCCACGGAATCCTGGAGACTAATACCCAAGACAAGGATCTGGGCATCATGTAGCAGTTTAACGACGCTGAGCAGCGCTCCAACGCGGTTTTGAAGGAAGACGGAGAACTGGGGGACGGTTGGGCTTTGGTGGGTGGTATCGGTTTCCATGAGAGGTGAGAAATAGTCAGGGCGGAGCAGCGATAGTGCTGTAAATTAGTTCTTTGGTGAGCTTATCCAGCAGCGTGAGGGTTGCAGCCAGTCGTTCCGCCGCACGAGCGGGAGTCGTCTCGTCTGTCCACAGGTCTTTGAGGCTGCCCATGCCGGCGGCGAGTGCGTTGAGCGACGTGGGATCTTTGTCTCTCTTTGCGGCTGCGGCGGCTCGCTTTTCTAGGGAGCCGAGAAAGGCATCTGACCAGATACAGGGTACATCCGGTGTTTTTGCCATTTTAGAAGTGTGGACGGCGGAAATCTGGAGCGTGCGAAGCCAGAGGCCGAGCGTTTCGATTTCCGCGAGCGGTTCATCCATTTGGGCCTTGAGCGTCTTGCTGTGCAGTGAGACCATGTCTCCTATGGCATCCCGCAGCGCAGCCCAATCCCCGGCCACGGCGAGGTCCGCGAGGCGCTGGCGGCCACTTTCCATGGCTTTACTGATGGAGAGAGATTTTTCCACGGCAGCCATGTCCATGAGTTGGTTGCGCAGTTGTTGGGCATCGCGTGCTTCAGCGGCGAGGTAGCAGTCCGCCACCAATGCGCCTAGCACGAGCGCTGTGCGCCGCCGGTCTCCCGCGGAGTCGTGGGCGAGGTCGGGAAAACAAGCACGCCACTGTGGGCGTGTATTTTTGGCCACCGCCGCGAGGAGTTCCTGCGGGTTGAGTGGAAACCCAGTTTGCTCCCCGGTTGCCGATTTTTCCTCGGCAAAAAGTGACTCCAGCGGCGCAGGCAAAAGCAATGCAGCCGTAAGGATTAGCAGAAATGGACGAGGAACGAACAAGAGGGGAGGACCAAAGTGTTTCGGTAACATAACAGATCCCCCGGGTCCCGCAACGACTGGAAGTGATTTCATTGCAAAGTTTCCCAGCCCGGTGCTTCGGCACTTTCAGTTGGTCTGCGCCGCTGGAGTTAGCATGACCTGCGCCACCTTATCAAGAATCACCGGGATAAAGGCCGCGGCAGTGTAATGTCCCGCCGGCAGTTGCTGGTGGTGGCCGTCGATTAGTCCCGCTGCTTTGGCAAAAGCTACGGAGCAGCGGGGTGGCACCACTTCATCAAATGAACCGCTGAACAGCCATGTGCGGGCGGCATCGACGCGGCAGGCTAGTCGCATGGGCTCAATGACGCGTGTCAACTCGCGGATTTGGTCCGGAGTGACGCCGGCCTTTTGCGCATCGGCGCGCAGTCTCGCTGCGTCTTTAGCGCCGTGGAGAAGCACGTCCGCGAGATTCCCGCCGGCGAGCAGCACGAAGTTGTGATCGAACCCCCGGTCCAGTCCACAAACGGTGGAAGTCACAAACCCACCAAGACTGATACCGAGGACGCCAATCCGGCCGGGTTCAATCAACGGAAGTACGGACACAGCATCCCGGGAGCGTCTGACATCTGCGATGGCCTGACGTAGCGCCGGCAGCATTTTGCGAATGCCCCCGGACCGCTCGGAAGTGCGCGCTCCATAGCCGGGCAGGTGGACGAGGAAGGTGTGCAGACCCTTGCCTCTTAATCCCCGGGCGAAAGCCAGCCCCGCCGGCATGGATCTGCCGGATTCGTGCACCACCACCACCGCCGGTGCTTTTACCGGACGTCCTTCGGCATCTTTGGCCAGCAGCCATTCCATGGCGACAAGATCATTGGTTTCATCACCGATGGGCACGGGAGAGGGGAAACGTATTAGCCAGTCTCCCCGGTCTTTTTGAGCGGGTTCGCATTTTACTTCAAAGGCGCCCGGTTCCCAGCGCAGTCCGGCGAGGCACTCCGCGGCATCGGCATTGTTTTCATGGGAACAGTCGAGTGAATCTTTCGCCGCAAAACCTGCGCCGACTTTGAGGGATACCTCAGCGGATGTGGGCGAGATCAGCAGCGCGAGCAAGGCAAGGAGAGTGTATACGCGCAGCAACATGGGGAAAGAATGGTTGATGACTGCTACCCTCTCATGCGCAGGCGCATTGTGCAAATCGCGTTTTTTCATACTCCGCACACCCGGCTCACAACGGAGCACTGGCTGGCTGTGCCTCCCGTTTTCGGCCTTTGTAGCAAATCAGGAAGAACACGAGCAGCACTGCCACTCCGCCTGCCAAAACGGTCCAGAAGCGCGACCAGTCCACGATTTCTCCATGGCGGCAATGCTCGAACCACCACTTGATCGTCAGGTAGCCCAGCAGATTGCCGATGCCGTTGTTCATTAGGGATAGTAGTGCCTGTCCCTGACCGCGAATCCGCGGGTCGATACGCTGTTCCAGATAGATCTGGCATGTGAGATAAAAGACGACGAAAAGCGGGCCATGGAGAGCCACGCTGAGCACGAGAGCCGGGCGCACATCCATGGCCAGCAGGCCATAGCGCATCAGGCCAAAAACAAGGCCCGCGGTGAGCATCCATTTGATGCGAAACCGGGTGAGCGCTGCGGCGAGGCCAAAGGTCGCCAGGCCTTCACATAATTGTGCCAGCGACATGGTGGCGGAGGGATGGGCGTCGCCGTTGGCTTTGAGGTGCTGAACCGTGTAAATATAAAGCGTGGACATGAGCGCTGTGAAGAGCGCCGAGGTCACAAAAATCAGGCGGTGGTCGGGATGCTTGAGCAGGGGAAGCGCTTCCCATCCGAACAGGTCCCGGAGCCGGCGCGGTGCATTATCAGGTGGCGGGAGCGTTGGGCGCAGCGTGGCACAGTATGCCGCTTCAAGGAGAAAGAGGCCTCCGCCTATATAGCCGGCATATGGGGAATTGTCGAGCGCCAGCCAGCCGATACCGAAAGAGGCCAGCATCCAGCCAAATGTTGCCCACACACGAATAGGGCCGAATTCGCGCCGTGCATCACCCAGCCGGGAGAGCACAATGCTTGTGACAAGGGAAAATCCCGGCGCATTACACAGCGCATAGGCCATCATGAGGGAAAGAAAGGTCGTCGGTCCCCAGCCGGCGGCTATGGCGTAATGAGTAAGAATGAGCAGGCTGCCGCTGAGCACATTCAGCAAGGCCAGCAGACGCTCCGGTGCCACCCGCCGATCCGCCAGCGAACCGGCGATCATGGGGGAGATAAACGACGCGATGCTGCCGGTAGCCACGGCGTAGGTCACCAAATCCCCTTGTCCGTAATGGCTTAATACATTGGGGAAGGGTACTGCATATGCAGCCATGGCCGCAGCGTGCAGAAAGAAAAGCACACAGAGCGAAAAACGCCCTTCGATGCCGGCTGCCCGGGGTGGTGAAATCTCTTTGCCCGACTCGTTCACGCTTTGGTTTTCCAACGTGCCGGATCAATACTGTAAAATTGGCGCATCGCGTCGTAGAGCTTTGGATGGCTCCTATGCAGCATGTCCGGAGCGGCATAGAACATCTCCGTGGCGATGGCAAAGACGTCCGCGGGCTCTCCTTCAACGTTTTTCAGGGCATCCGGATGGTGAACTGCGAACAGGGGCGCGCGCTGCCGGGCCCACGGGGCCAGCAGGAGCACCTCCGGCAACTGGGTCCTGCCGTAGGCTTCCCATCCCAGAGCTTTTGCCACTGCGGGAAGGGCCGGATTGAGGGCATCGTGGGGATCCGTGGCCTCGTGCCGCTCTTCATTCCAGATGAGCGGGATGCACTTCACCGGTCGACTGGCCGACTCAATGTTCTCCGGCGTGGCGCCCGGAGGCCACAGTTGCACGGCAAGCACATCCTCAAAACAATCCCCGCCAGTGTCATTCAGCAGTAGAATGCAGGCATTGCTGGCGATGGTGACCCGGGCGTCTTCAGCCACGAGTTCTAGGGGGTCGGCATGCCGGAAATTTTTACCATCCACAAACTGCAGAATTTTGTCCTGATAAGGGGCTCGGAGTTCCAATGGGACAAGCCGGTAGTGCGGTACGAACTTATGAAGGTGTAGCAGCCACGGGCGGGGCAGTGCGTAATAGCGAAGCCGCCAGATACCTGCTTTGCTGCGCAGTCGGATAACCAGCCACCAGCACATCATAAAAATCAGCAGCGCAATATAGTAGTAATGAGGAGGCAGTGTGGTGAGGAACCGCATATCGAAGTGGAAGTGGGTGCAAAGAAAGACTCACTGAAGTGGACCCCGAAGTCCGGCTACCGACTGGCTAAGCTAAGCTAAGCTGCCCGGCGCGTCCCTGTAGTTAATCCGCCTGCCCAGGATGTCAAGCTTGGTGCGGGGGGAGGGCCGATTTTGGGAAGCTGGAGCGGAGGGCGCAGCACGGTCCGGAGCGCAGCGGAGGGCCGTGCGC
>CAMAUV010000047.1 GCA_945861415.1 Akkermansia muciniphila
CGCCCGCCGCGGAGAACTTACCGGCGATTTCGTTCCCGGCGATTCTTTCTGGGATCACTATCGACTCACCATCACGGACCACACGGACATTTTCCATCCCGACGGCCAGATCCGCGACGAGAACTACGAGTTCACCTCGTTTTTCAGCAGCCGCATGTATCACGCAGGCGTCCGCTGCGCCGACTGCCATCAACCGCACTCAGCAAAAACTCTGCTCAAAGGAAACGACCTCTGCATGAAGTGCCACACGCCTGGCTCCTATCTCAATGCCCCCGCCATCACTCCGGAACCGCACAGCTTTCATAAGGCAGACAGCACTGGCAACCAGTGTGTCAATTGCCACATGCCCCAGACGACATATATGCAGCGGCATCCGCGGCACGATCACGGATTTACCATTCCCGATCCGCTCCTAACTAAACTTCACGGCACGCCCAACGCCTGCAACAAATGCCACACCGAAAAAGACACCGATTGGGCGCTGGCGGCCACGGAAAAATGGTGGGGACCACGCATGGACCGCAAGACAAGGACTCGCGCACAAACCGTTGCCAAAGCCCGCCGCGGCGACGATTCGGCCCGGCCAGAACTGCTCGCGCTGCTGGAAAGTGACGAGACCCCCAGTTGGAAGGCCACCGCCACGCTGCTGCTCGATCAATACTTGGGCGATCCCACCGTCAGCAAGGCCATTCAGGCGCAGGCAAAGCATCCGCATGCTGCCGTACGCACAGCCGCAGCCACCTCGCTGGATCACCTCATGGCCGCCGGAGACACCGCGGCAAGGGAGACCGTGAAACTCCTTCTCACCGACCCATCCCGCTCCGTACGAAATGCCGCCGCGTGGACGCTTCGCGAAACTTTGGACGAACAATCTCCCGCCGGGCGCGATCTTTTGCACTACCTCAAATGGAATGCCGACCAGCCCTCCGGCCAAATGCAATTGGGACAGTATCACTTCGCCCGCGGTCAAAAGGAAACAGCCATCACGCATTTGGAAAAAGCCATCGAATGGGACCCTAATTCCCCGCCCTTCCACCATGACCTTGCCTTAATGCATTCCTCCGCGGGCAACAGCGCAAAGGCTCTCGCCAGCATGCTAAAAGCCGCGAAGCTCGCCCCGCAGGAGGCGTCCTATCAATTCGAACTTGGACTCGCGTGGAGCGAAGCCGGCTCTGTGGACAACACTATCGCCTCGCTGAAAGAAGCGGTGCGGATTGACCCAGCCATGGGACGGGCATGGTACAACCTCGGCCTCGCACTCAATGCCAAAGGACAACTCGCTGAGGCCCTCCAGGCACTGCAAAGCGCCGAATCTGCAACCCCCGGAGACCCTGGCATCCCCTATGCCCGTGCCACCATCCTCGCTCAACTGAAACGCACTAATGAAGCCCGCGCCGCCGCGCTAAGAGCACTTCAGATTCAGCCCAACCACGCAGAAGCCGGGCAGTTGCTGCAAATGCTCCAGCGATAGGCCATCGCAAAATACGCAGGCTCTTTGCGTCAACGGTGCTTCCGACCTCATCCTACCGCCCGCGGCGGCTGGGATTGACCAATTCTCTGACCGAACCTTCGAGACCTTTGACGGCTTCCGTTAAGCGGTCAAAGTCAAGGGTGTCTATGGTATCCGTGGGCTGGTGGTAGTGAGGATTGCGGAACATGGCGGTGTCGGTGATCATGACCCCCGGGTAACCCATTTGCCAGAAAGACCAGTGGTCACTCCAACCCTGCTCGGCGATCGTGGAGGGCAGGTTAACGGCGATGCAGGGCATTGTGCTGTTCCGCTGGAACCACGCCGCGATGCCGTCGGCCACGGGGGCACTAGTCACGTTACCGATAACCGCGAGGAAGTTACCCTCGTCCGGAACCTTCACGGGCACGCCGGGAGGAGCCTTCTGGGAATTGGGGGCGTCGGTGTAGAAACCCATAGTTTCAAGGCTAAGCATGGCCACGATTTGGTCCCCGCGGCGCTTGCTGAGTTTGGCGTGCACGAGGCTGCCCATGTTGTCCGTTTGAAAATAGGGCGGCTCCTCGTTGGCGAAGAATACGAAGCGCAGGGTCCGCTCGTTTTCAGTTTTGGCGAAGGCTTGGGCGAGGTTCATACAAGCGGCGACACCACTTGCGTTGTCGTCGGCGCCGGGGGTGGTGAGCACAGTGTCATAGTGCGCACCCACGATTACGATCTCATCTTTCTTCTGCGTACCGGGAAGTTCCACGATGAGATTGTGGCAATCGATATCGCCCACTTTATAGGTCTCTCGGGCGACTTTGTAGCCAAGATTTGCCGGCCCGAGGGTGCCTTCAATGTATTTGATAGTGGCAGCAAGCTGAGCAGGAGCACCGAGATGCCGGGGGCCAATGGTCTTTGCCAGTGTACGGACATGAGCGAGCAACTCACGGCGGCTAACAGGCTGAGAATTGTCTCCCCGGGCGCTGCGCGCAGCGGCGCTGGCCTCATCGCGAAAGTAGAGGATCATGGCGATAATTCCGCCGACAAGGAGTCCTACCGGCAGGCCTAATATGAGCAAACGGATAACTTTCGGCTGGGTCATGGGGTTGCTGGATTTTCGGATTCCTTAGATTCGGTAGGTTTGATTCCCGCCTCCGACCATTTGAAGTCACGGTCAAGTTGTACGGCCTCTTCAGGCTTTTTGTCTTCCAGCTTCCATGAATTGTCTTCTAAGGAAGTATCGCTGAAATCGAACTCCCCTCCCCCGCCGGGCGGCACGGGGCTGGCCTTGGCATCAAAGACGACACCCCTTTCTGCAGGCTTCAACGACACTTGCACAGGTTCTTTTAGACGGGTGCGCTGCCATATCAGCACGGAATTCCCGGCGAGTGACAACCCGCCGAATACAAAGGCGGAGATAAGAAGTTTCCGGTTTTCCATGGAGAAAGATACGTGCGCCGACGGTGGGGTGCCACCGGTTCCTGATCAAAGCCCGAGGTCCGCGGGCTTTACCGTCTTCTTTTCGGTGAAGAACTCGATAACGGCATCTCGACTCTCGACGGAATGCAGGGTCAGTTTCGCATCGGACGCAGCGCACAACTCTTGAAGCTGAGGATAGCGCCGGCCGCCGCTCTGAGCGTCGAATCCATTCAGCGCAATAAGGTAGCGTTTATCGGGATCTAAGGGCTTGCCATCAGGCAGAGTGAGGGCCGTCACCTTAAGGTCGCGGCGCTCGCCTTCGGAAGTGACCTTGAATCCTTCCAGGTTCATTGTGCTGTAGGGAGCACTCATGACTTCCTGCATGATTTTAGGCAGGTCAGAGCCGCGGAGTTCCGCCGTAGTCAGCCGGTTTTCATAAGGAATAATTTCCCACGCATCGGCAATGGTCTTGGGGCCGGCGGCGAGGTCCTTTTCATCCATGAAGAGCCCGTGGAGCACGCCGTCTGGCTTTACGCCGCGTTTTTCTATGGCGTGCCGGATGCTCTTCATGACCAGCAGCAGAGCCGGGGCGGGACCACCGCCTTCTGGAGCTTTACAGGAAAGAGTTGCGGCCAGTTCACCAATGGCTTTCTTCAGTTCGGCATCGCTGGCTTCGCGTTCCTTCGCCGTAGCGGAGAGCACCATGGCATCCTGCTCCACGTTCTTGTCCATGAGCACAGTGCCGACGCGCGTTTCCATGAGGCGGCGGGATTCCATGTCGAAGACGAGATCCGTTTTTCCGGCATGGATACCGTGGTAGCTGGCCTGAGTGTAGAGGATTTCATTCACCCGGGCATTACCGATGTGTTTATGGGTGTGTCCGGCAATGACCACGTTGATTTCGCGACATTCTTTTGTGAGATCAAACACGCGATTGGCAAAATCATCGCGGCTCTTGCTCACGTCAGGATTTTTTAGTCCGAAGTGACAGGCGAGCACGATGGCGTCCACTTTCTCGGTCATGAG
The DNA here is from genome assembly GCA_945861415.1 of Akkermansia muciniphila. Taxonomy (GTDB): domain Bacteria; phylum Verrucomicrobiota; class Verrucomicrobiia; order Verrucomicrobiales; family V1-33; genus V1-33. Next base: position 3,893 of record CAMAUV010000047.1, read on the forward strand.
TTTGCGGATCGCGAACTTAGTAGATGACAGCGGGTCGGCGGCGGAAAACTCGCGCAGTAGCGATGGATGGAGCCATGCAGGGAGCCCAGGCGTCACGACACCGACGATGCCAATACGAAATCCGTTTACCTCTTTGATGATAAACGGGGCGATGCGGGACAGCGGGTTGCTCTTATCCTGCAGGGTGTTGGCCCACTTCCCACCCACCTGCGCATTCGCCGCCAGCACGGCCATTTTCGACGCGGCCACATTCTTCACCACTGCATCCAGCCCCCAATCGAACTCGTGATTCCCCATGACCCACGCATCGTAGTTCAGTCGGTTGAAGAGGTCGATCATGATTCCGCCCGAGGTAGAACGGCTCACTTGAGTACCCTGATACACGTCACCGATGTCGATGAGAATGTTGTTTGGGTTCTCTTTCTGCCACTTGCGGATTTGGGTCGCGCAACGCGCCATGCCTCCCACATCCTGAACCCCTTCGTAGGTCTGCGTGGGAACGATGTGGCCGTGCAGGTCGGTGGTATTGAGAATGGAAACAGTAACCGTCTTGCCATCATCCTGCCCCCTAGCCCGGGGCAACACTGTGAAAGCCGCGGAGCTTGCCACGGCTTGGAGAAATCGGCGACGGGGAAGATAGAGGCTGGGCGAGGTGGTCATGGGAAGGAGCAAACCCGGGAGCGCTTGGACTTCAAACCCGCATTGGACACAGTTTTGCTGTAATCCGGGAACATCAAGTCGCCTTGAACCAGCGTTGGAAAAGCAGGCTCAATACTATCGCGGCTGGAAACACCGCCAGCCATGCCCTGCCACAGCCGAGCGACTCCAAGGCGATGATGACGAGGGCCAAGTCCAGCACCGGAATGCCTGCGAGCAAACGATTCACCCAATGACCCACATTTCGACTGCGCCAAGGTAATAGCAAGGCCAGCCCGACGCCAAAAAGGAGCCCGGCCATGAGACGCCCGCGCATTTCATAATCTCCCGCGTTTTCGATAAGGCCGAGCAGCAAAAAAGGAATGATAAGAAGCAACAACCACCAGCGCCCGGAGCCGGCGCCTGCATTCCGCTTTGCTTCGCCGCGCGCCACGAGACTAAGCACGATGATATAGAGCCACACTACCCCGCCGCTGATCATGGCCTTTTGCAGCCCGATTCCTGCCGCGCTGGCAGCGGTGACATAGAGCAGCCAGCGGCAGGCCCCCATGGTGATGACGCTAAGCGGTGACTGCTTGTGCCATGCATCATAGAGCAAAATGCACGCAGCGAGCCCCAGCGCAGGCCAGAGATAGCTGAAGCCGCCAGCCAGAGTTAGCACCACTCCCGCGACCATCTCAAAGGCTCCGATACCCCACACTAGGGGAGTCGCCATTTGTCCCGAAGGGATAAGCCGCTCCGGCCGGTGCGCCCCATCCCACTTGGCATCAAAGGCATCATTAAGCGTGCAGCCCCCGGCATAAAGCAGCGAGGACCCGATGAGCAGCGGCAGCAGTTCCCATGAGACATCGGCACCGGAAATGAACCACGCCGCGAGACAGTTCGACCAGACCGTGGGCAAGTTTGAGACGCGGGCCAGCGTGAGGATACGGTGCAACAGGATGCTCACTTGGGATTAAGGTCGTAGCTCTCTTTGCCGTCCTTCATGATCCAGCCCATGACGTCGAGTTCCTTGCGTAAGGTATCAGCCAGCGGCCAGTCTTTGGCAGTGCGAGCCGCCCAGCGTCGATCCGCCACTGACCTCACTTCCTCCGGCACATCCGCCGCTTCCTCCGGTTCCGGCAGGATGAGTCCGAACGCAGCGAGAATAAAATGGAGCCCGCAATGCGCAGCAGCGGCCTGCTCCGATGTCATCGCGTCAGGCTTGAACACCTTTAGGGCCACAAAGACTTGCCCAAGCGCCTCGGCGGTGTTGAGATCATTGTTCAGGGATTCCCATGCTTCCACGAACGGCCCGGGACCGACGCCTTTCATCAAATCATACTCCGGCGCCGCTGTCACTTCGCCGCGCTGAGCAAGGGCGCGCTCCGCCTTCGCGAGCTTAGCCAGCGCAGAACGCGCCGCCAGCAGTGAATCGAAAGTGAAGTTCAACTGTGCGCGATAATGCGCCGCCACCAGCACGTAGCGCACTTCCGCCGGCGTGAACCCGCGCTCAGCCAGATCACTCAGCGTATAAAGATTACCGAGACTTTTTGACATCTTCGCGCCATCGACGAGCAAATGCGTGATATGAAACCAGTGGGCGCAAAACTGATGCCCGGTGCAGCACTCGCTCTGTGCGATCTCGTTTTCGTGGTGAGGAAAAATCAAGTCCACCCCGCCGCTGTGAAGGTCGAAAGTATCGCCAAGATATTCCCGCGACATGGCCGAGCACTCCAGATGCCAGCCAGGCCGGCCTTCGCCCCACGGACTGGGCCAGTAGTTCGGACCATCTTCCGGCTTGCGGGCTTTCCAGAGCGCAAAATCCGCCAGCGTGTCCTTCTCATACTCATCGCTGGAAGTTGTGCTGCCCATTTTCAACTCCCGCTCCTTGAGGCGCGATAAACGGCCGTAATTATCAAACGAGGATACCTTAAAATACACCGAGCCTTCGGGCGCAGCATAGGCGTGTCCCTTGGAGATGAGTGTGCGGATCATTTCGATCTGCAGCGGAATGTGGTCTACCGCCCCCGGCTCCACGTGAGGAGGCAGGCAATTCAGCGCACGGCAGTCGACGTGAAATTTGTCCCGCCAGTGCGCTGTGAATTCCGTGAGTGGCTGACCAGTTTTGAGTGAGTCCCGGATGGTTTTGTCGTCCACATCTGTAATGTTGCGCACGTGCATCGTTTTTAGCCCACCAAGTTCCAGTACCCGGCGAAATAGATCCTGGAGCACAAAGGTCCGAAAGTTCCCGATGTGTGCCGGGCCGTAAACCGTGGGCCCGCAGCAGTAGAAGCGAAAAGTTTCGCCATCCATCGGCGACAGTTTATGCAGGCTGCGTTCCAGGGTGTCGAACAGAATGAGAGACATAGGCCCTCGGATGAAGCGGCGCTTGTGGCCCTGCGAAAGGGAAAAGTGGGGAGCAGGACCGGATAGCCTTCCTGTGCAGAGGAGGCGAAATTCCAGTGGACGGCCCGCCCCCGGCTATTATGGCGCTGGATGGTTCGGAATCACATCGCCGTCATCGACTTCGGCTCACAGTATACCCAATTGATCGTCCGTCGCATTCGCGAATTGGGCTTTTTTTCCAAGCTGTATCAGCCAGGAGAACTTCCCGCCTGCGGCGAACCGGCTGCCGTCATCCTCAGCGGAGGCCCGCGCAGCGTAACAGAGGAAGGAGCGCCGGACATTGATTTAGAAGTTTTGCGCGCCATGGGCGTCCCCGTGCTAGGTGTCTGCTATGGTATGCAGCTTCTCAGTCAAAAACTAGGCGGTTACGTGGCTCCCGGAAACACGCGAGAATACGGCCCCGCCCGGCTAGTTCCGAATAACAGCCCGCTCTTCGACGGACTGTCTCCCAATTCCCAAATCTGGATGAGCCATAGCGATACTGTGAAGCAGCAGCCGCCAGGCGCGACCGTCGCCGGATGCAATCAGGACGGCGTGCCCGTGGCGCTGCAGTTCGCCCCGCAGTGGTTCGGCATCCAGTTTCACCCCGAGGTCAGCCATTCGCACGAGGGCATCAAAATCCTCGCCAATTTTCTCAAACTCGCACCGCATGCCGAGCCGTTCCGCATTGAGAGCTTCAAGGCGGAACTTATAGCCATGATTCAGGAGCGCGCTCACGGACGCGAAATCGTCTGCGGAGTCAGCGGCGGCGTGGATAGCACCGTGCTCGCCGTCCTTCTCAAGGAGGCCAAGGTGCCCCACCGAGCCATCTTCGTGGATACTGGTCTCATGCGCAAAGACGAGGCGGACGAGGTCGAACGCCAGTTCCAGCAACTCGGCGTCCGCATCCAAACCATCCACGCAGGGGAGCGGTTCCTAGCCGCCCTCGCCGGCGAAGGCGACCCGGAGAAGAAGCGCAAAATCATAGGCAATCTCTTTATCGATGTCTTCTGGGAAGCCGCGGCGAATGTCGAAATGCTCGCGCAAGGCACGCTATATCCCGATGTCATCGAAAGCGCCACCAGCGGCAGCATCGCCAGCAAAATCAAAACGCACCACAACCGTGTGGACCGCATTATGGACCTCGCTAAAGAGGGCCGCGTCTTGGAACCGCTGAGCGAACTCTTCAAAGATGAAGTCCGCGCCCTCGGTCGCGCCCTCCACATCCCCGCCGACATTCTCGGACGCCACCCATTCCCCGGTCCCGGCCTCGCAGTGCGCTGCCCCGGCGAGATCACTGAAGATAAACTCAGCATCATACGCGACGCCGACGCCATCTGGATGGGCATGTTGAAATCGCACGGCCTCTATGACAAAGTTTGGCAGGCCTGCGCCACGCTCATTCCGGTAAAAACCGTGGGCGTGAAAGGCGACGAGCGCTCTTACGAATTCGCCATCAGCCTCCGCGCCGTCACCAGCGAAGACGCCATGACCGCCGACTGGGCTAGGCTGCCCTACGACTTCCTCGCCCAAGTCAGCAACGCCATCCTCAACGGCGTCAAAGGTATCAATCGTGTGCTTTACGACATCAGCACCAAGCCGCCCGCGAGCATCGAGTGGGAGTGAGTCGCTGCCCGTGTGCGGGTTTTCCCGCTGAAACGCTGACGCCGCCACCATTCTGCGCCGAACGGTTCACTGGAAGCGGGCAACCTTACGGATAATCAACGACCAAGGTCAGTGGAGGATTTGGCAACCGACCGCCACCCGGGGAATTCATCGAGTAGCGGCAAGTTTAACGTGAGCGCGGCGGATGGCTGGGCGGTGGCGACGTCCGCAACGTTGCTGACAAGGACGCCGTTGGGGAAAAAGACGCCGTTGCCCCGGGCGACTTCAATGGTGTTCACCGCAGCGGCGTTGATCGTGGTGTCCATGGTGAGCCAGGGCAGCCGCTGATCTGCCCCTAGTTGTCTGGAAACCGACGCAGCACGATGACGAACTGCTCCGCGCCATTCACGCCCAGGATAGCGGTGCCGCCGTTGCATTGCCGCAGGTAGCGCGGGGCGATACCCGTTGTGCCGCCGGGGCCGCCGTCCCCGTTGTTCAAGCTCCCGGAGCGGAGATGAATGAGGCGCGCTCGTCACGGCCGGGTTGCTGGCCAAACACCAACCAGAGAGCGCTCAGCCATGAGTCTGGAGCTCGCGAGAGGCAACGAAAAAACCGCCGGTGAAAACTTTTTGCGGCGAAAACTTGCCAAATTGGATGTCAGAGCGATATTCTTCTCATCCATGGCATTGACCTACGACACCCCCGACGAGCGCGCCCGGCAGGCGGATAAAATCGTGAAGAACCCCAGCAACTATAAGATTTGCGAGGGATGTGACTCCATCGTTTTGACGAAAGCCCATACTTGCCCGAATTGTGCTAGTTACCGGTTTCGTGGAGGCATGGACGAGGTAGTAGCGCAGGCCCGCATACTTGGCCGCAGGGAGCGCCGCAGTGTCATGGCGGCGGATTTTGAATGAGCGCCCCCCTCCGCCTCCTGAAGAGGGCTGGCTGGCATTTTTCGGGCCGGAACGCACGGATACTCGCTGCGTGAAGCGCATCTCAGCGCTGCAGGACTGCTAGGGCCCGGCAGAACGGCCCCATTAAAGCCCTAGGTGAACGCCGCAGGGCGGAAAATCGCGCCCATGGAAAGAAATGTTTTTTCTGTTGCCGCCCGGACAGTGGCCCCTAACCTCGCGCCCTCCTTATTCCAGATAATTTCCTCTCCTATGGGCAAACAACATAACAAAGAAATCAAACGCAGCCGCCGCAAGCAACTCCTCAAGCGCCGCAAGGAAGCTGCAAAAGTCGCCAAGGCCGGCGGACGCAAACCGAAGGCCGCAGCTACCGTCAAAAAGAAAGCTCCTGCGAAGAAGCCTGCGGCCAAAACCGCCGAGGTCACTCCGGAGTAATCTTCCTTACAGTCATGAAGCAGGCGGAACCGGAAACGGTTCCGCCTATTTCTTTTTGGAAATCTGCTTGAGCCGCTGTTCCTTCTGTTCCGGCTTTAAATTGCTGGAGGTAATGTAGTTATGCAGCCCCGCGGCATCCCGCCGCCCCCATGCCCAAGCCATCACCCGAAAGCGGACCAGCTGCAGTAGTCAGTAACGCAGGCGACAATCCACAGCGGCGGCGCAACAACTGGGAGAACGTGGCTACCCATTCGCAGTCCATTTGCCCACCAGCAGCATGGCTCCCGGAAGCAGCGAGTCCGCCGCATGAGCGTCACTCAGTCGTGCTAGACAATGAGGCTCTTGCCGGTCATTTCCGTGGGCTGGGGAACGCCTAGCATATGAAGCAAGGTCGGTGCGATGTCGCCAAGGATGCCGTCGCGCAGCTTTACGTTTTTCGCGTCAGCAGCAACGTAGATGCCGTGGACGAGGTTGGTGGTGTGCGCGGTGTTGGGAGAGCCGTCTGGATTGCGCATGAGTTCGCAGTTTCCGTGGTCGGCGGTGATGAAGAGCTTGCCACCGAGTTCAAGCACTTTTTCCACCACGAGCCGGACACCGAGGTCGATGGTTTCGCAGGCGTGGATGCCGGCTTCGACGATGCCGGTGTGGCCCACCATGTCGGGGTTGGCGAAGTTCATGATGACGACGTCGTAGTTTTCTAGGCGACGCACGACTTCGAAGGTGAGGTCGGGGGCGCTCATTTGGGGCTTTTGGTCGTAGGTGGCGACTTCCTTAGGGCTGATGGCGAGGTAGCGGTCTTCACCGGGGAACGGGGTATCGCTGCCGGCGTTGAAGAAAAAGGTGACGTGGGGGAATTTCTCGGTCTCGGCGGCGCGGAGTTGGGTGAGACCCGCTTCGGAGATGACCTGACCGAGGATTTTGGTCATGCTTTCGGGGGCGAAGATCACGCGCACCCCGAGTCCGTAATAGCTTTCTTTGTACTCCGTCAGAGTGTAATAGGCGACTTTGGGGGTGACCTCGCGCTCGAAGCCATTGAACGCAGGGTCCATGAAGGCATCGGTAAGCTGGCGGGACCGGTCGGCGCGGAAGTTGAACCAAAGAATGACGTCGCCTTCGCGGACCCGCTGCTGGTTGTCGTCGCAGAATGTAATGGGGAGCAGGAATTCGTCTCCGCGGAGTTCGTTTTCATATGCAGCCTGAACGGCTGCGGAAGGGGTGCTGGTGCGGACTACGCCGCGGCCAAGAACGATTGCATCCCATGCGATTTTATTTCGCTCCCAGCGCTTGTCACGGTCCATGGCGTAGTAGCGGCCGATGACGGTGGCGATTTTTGCGCCGGTGGGGGTTAGGTCGGCTTGGAGTTTTGCCATGTAAGCGGCCCCGCCTTTGGGATCGGTGTCGCGGCCATCGGTAATGGCGTGGACCATCAGATCGTCGCAGCCGGCTGCCTTTGCCGCGGTGCAGAGAGCAACGAGATGATCCTGATGGCTGTGCACGCCGCCGTCGCTGATGAGGCCAAGGAAGTGAATGCGGCGTCCGCGGGCACTGGCGAAGGCCTCTTGGAGCACGGGGTTCTGTGCAAGCTCGCCATCGCGTATGGATTTGTCGATGCGCGTGAGGTCCTGGTAAACGATGCGTCCTGCCCCGAGATTAAGGTGGCCTACTTCGCTGTTCCCCATCTGGCCGTCGGGCAGACCCACCTCTTCGCCACTGCCGGAGACCTTGCAGAGGGGATAATTGGCGTAGAGGCAATCATGGTAGGGCGTGCGCGCTAGGAGGGTGGCGTCGCCATTTTCCACCGCCTTATCACGTCCGCCGGGATTGATGCCCCAGCCGTCGCGAATGATGAGAACCACCGGTTTTTTCGACATAGGCCGTCCGTCATAGACGAGCCCTACCGCAGGGCAAGCTGGAAAGCGGGACCGCGGCTCTGCCTTCCCTTCCCTGCTCAAGCTTTAGCCCGGGCGGCTTCGTCAAAATACTGCTCCATGCGGCGGTGTAGGGCCTGATAGAATTGTTGCTTCATGGCATCAAGGAGCGCTGGCTTTTCCGCGGCGGTGCCGGGCTTACCCTTCTCGGTCTCAAGGCGCTCGTAAAAGCTTTGTTCCATCTCAATGAGTGAGTCCAAGAATGCCTGAGCGGCGCGGGTTTGCTCAACACCATCGGTGAAGGCGTGTTCCAGCGAGCGGCTGCGGGCGTTGAAGGTGAGCTTGCCGGTTTTGAGCTGTTCCAGATAATGCTCATGGGCGCGGCGGAAGCTCTGATGGTCGGCGCCGAACTGCATTTCATCGCGGTCGACGAGGGTATCGTATGGCCCGGGAGCACAGAAGAATTTCACCACCAGCGGGATGGTATCCACGAGCATAAAGAGCAGGGTGAGAATGACGTAAGTCCAGAAGGCGAACCCGGCGCGAGCGTCTTGGGCATCAAAAAGCCGGTGCAGCGCGAGCGTTTGGGTGAGGATGTCGCGGCGGGGTTCGGCACGGATGGCGGCGAGGCGGTCCTCATGGGCGTTGGAAGCAGAGGTCAATTCATCCTGAGCACGCTTGAGGTCACCGAGATAGGTATCGATCTGCTGTTTGATGGCGCTGCGAATTTGATTTTGCTGATCGACAAACTGGCCGGCTTGGTCCTGCTGGATGCGGCGGCGCAACTCAAGTAGACGGGCTTCCTCCTCCTGACTTTTTGCGGCTTCCACGACGAGCTTTTGCTGGAAGGTGTCGGTAGCGGTTCTCGCGGCTTCGTTCATGCGAGTTTCGATCTGAGCTTTTTCGACGCTGGCGCTATCCAGCAGTAAGCCGAGGCGCTTGGATTCAGCGCGACGCCACTCCAGTTGATCGCTGCGGATAGATTTGGCGCGGGGGCCTTCGCCTACGAGTCCTGAGCGCTGGCCATTAAGTTCGCGCTCAAACTCAGCTTGCCAGTAGGAGAGTTCGCCCTGAATTTTGGTATACTCGGGAGTGAGGCCGGCAATTTGCAGTGCCAGTGCCTCGAAGCTGGCGCGAAAACCAGCGGAAGCTTCATCAATGGCTTTTTTCAATTCAGTCTGCTGCTCAAGCGTGAGGCCGGCGGCGGGGCCTTCCTCCGTCGGGGTTTCCTTGGCGAGAAATGCTGCCTGAAAACTATCGTTCCACTTATCCTGCTGCGCAGCGATGTCTTCCTTGACCGTATCTGCGACTCCCGAGAGGCGGGCGCGGGTTTGGTCATACTCCGCAATTATGACGGAAAGGTCCTGATCACGCTCTTTTTCGATGACGCTGCTGACGGTATCGCGGAAAAGGAGGAGGACGAGCGGGTGGGCAATGGTGAGCCCCATGAGCATGGCCACCACGAAGCGCAGGGCAAACTGCCCCAGCTTGCGGACGGGTTGCATGTAGGACCGGTAACTGGCTAGCAGCGCGCGGTCGATGGCCAAGATGATAAACGCCCAGACCGCGGCGACGGGGAGAATAAAGAGCCAGTTTGAGGTGAGGGTGGAGATGGCATAGGCGGAAGCGATGAACGCAAAGCCCGCGGGCACGAGCACTGTGGCTCCGAAAGCGACATACTTGCGCTGCTCCCACCCGGGACAGCGCTCAAGAGCATCGGTGCCGGCCCCAGAAAGCCAAAAGAAGAAGCGTTTGAAATTCATGGCGAAAGTTGGCCTATGGTGCGCTGGTATTCAAGCAGATTTGATGAATGAAGAAGCCGGAGGGACGAAATCCGTCACTTCCTCCGCCGATTCCGCCTTTGAATGCCGGGCGGCCGCGCGGATGCGTAGAGCATGAGAAATGAATTTTTTGTCATGATTTTAGCCACCTTCATGGCGGGACCGGCGGCCGGAGGAGTGTGGGCACAGGAACCTGGGAAGCCGACGCTGGCGATTTCTCCCGCGATGAAAGAGGCGCTGGTTGCCAGCAAGTCGGGAGATTGGAAACGGGCGGCGGCACTTTGGGCCAAAGTCACCGCGCAGGAACTGGACAACGCTGGAGGATGGGCCAACCGGGGAACCGCTCAGCTTCAGAACAAAGACGCGAAGGGAGCCATCGTTTCATTGGAAAAGGCCGTGGTCCTTAGACCGGAGCTGTCTGAGGCTTGGGTATCCCTAGGAATGGCTCATTATGAAGAAAAGGCACCCATGCGGGCGGTATCCTGTCTGACACGGGCAGTGCATGAAGCCCCTAAAAATGCGCGGACGCGAAACGCATTGGCCATTATGCTCAAGAAGGTGGGATGGGGCGGTGCAGCGGAGACGGAACTACAAAAGGCCCTAGACCTAGATCCGGGCTATTCCGAGGCGCACTTCAATCTGGCAGTGCTTTATTTGGAGCGCCGCCCTGCCATGACGGAAATGGCGCGGCGGCACTATGAGGCTGCGCGGGCGCTGGGAGCGGCCCGGGACTCTATGCTGGAAGACCAGCTTGCAGAGAAACCCCTTACAGACGATGAGAGCCATGACCCAACTGCGGAAATTGATCGACCGCAGTCACCTCCCAAAAAACAACCAGACCAAAAACCATGATTCCCCGCCGACATTTTCTGCGCACGTCTCTGCTGGGCCTGGCCGCAGGCTCCGCATTCCAGAGCGCAGATGGCCAGCAACTCCCTCCGCCTCCTGTAATCGCCTCAGGCAACTGCCTCGTGCTCGACCTAGTTTCCGGGCGCATCCTCTTCCAAAAGGGACCGGATGTGCGCATCCCGGTAGCCAGCACACAGAAGCTGTTGAGCGCACTGATTGTTGCAGAGTCCGGCATGCTCGACCGCGACACAGTTATCGAGGCAGCGGATACAAAAATGGAACCGACGAAACTGCATTTGAAAGCAGGCGAAAGAATCAAAGTGCGTACGCTGCTGACAGCCATGCTGATCAAGAGCTGTAATGATGCCGCACAAGCTGCGGGGCGTGCCGTGGCAGGAAGCCCGGAGCGGTTTGCCGCCATGATGAACAGCAAGGCCGCGCAGCTCGGCATGGCCAACAGTCGCTTTGTCAATGCGCATGGTCTGCCGGCGGCAGGGCAGTATTCTACGGCCCGGGACATGGCCCTGGCAGCGCGCGCGGCTTACATGAATCCTGCCGTCCGGAATATGGTCGGCCGCTATGAAGTCAAAATCACACGCGGCGATGGACGGGTGAGCACCCTCTTCAATACCAATGCCCTCCTCAATCCCAACAGTAGCTATTTTTACGCCAACTCTACGGGCATGAAAACGGGCTATACCAAGGCCTCCGGCAAGTGCCTCATCTCGACTGCCACTCACCGCGGCCGCACTGTCATCTGTGCGCTTATGGGAGCGAAAGGTTCCAAGCCTTCGATCACCACATGGAGGGAGTCGCGGGCTCTCCTGCAGTGGGCTCTGGGTGCATGATGCAGAAAACGACAACCGCCACTGGTGATGCCGCCGCTGAAATTTACCCACTGCCGCCCATGCCCGCCAGCGACGTAACTCCAAGCCATCCGCGCTATCTTTCTCTGATGGCGCGGGAGCGCATCGTGCAGGGCGTGGAGGCGGGCATCGCCAGTCCCCACGGACTCATCGCGCACGGCCGGGGGGAGGCCTTCGATTACCTGCTTAATGAAAGGACGCATGACTTTGCCAGCGGAGCCGTGGACGCGGGGGTGGCGCTGCTGCTAGCCGCAAGACACCCGGTGATCTCTGTGAATGGAAACGTCTGCGCGCTGGCCGCGGAGGAACTCTGCGCTCTCGCAGCCGCTACCGGAGCGAAGCTGGAAGTAAACATTTTCCACACCTCCGCCGCACGGGAGTTGGCCATCCGCTCCTATCTCGAGCGGGCTGGTGCTCAAGAGGTGCTCATGCCGTCGCGCACTCATGCCCTTCAGCACATCGACCACAACCGGCGCTGGATCCACCCGGAGGGAATTCATCTTGCAGATGTGGTTTGCGTGCCCCTCGAGGACGGTGACCGCTGTCAGGCCCTTATCCGGAACGGCAAGAAAGTTGTGACCATCGATCTCAATCCCATGAGCCGCACAGCCCGGGCAGCCACGGTGACCATCGTGGACAATTTGACGCGCTGTCTGCCGCTTATGGTGGCGCGGGCCCGGGAGTGGCAGGGCCGCGAGGAATCATTGAGCGAGATCACCTCCGGTTGGGACAACGAGGCCGCGCTTTCCGCGGCCGAGGCCGCTTTGCGCCGCATGTCATGAACCACACTCCCGGCCATCTCCGCTGCTGGGCGGAAATCGACACCGTCGCGCTGCAGCACAATGCTCGGGCCGCGGGTCAACTGGCCGGTGGCGGACCGGACCTTGTGATGGCGGTAGTGAAAGCGGACGCCTATGGCCACGGGCTTCCGTTGGTGGCCCGGGCGCTTTCCGGGGTGGTCGGCGCATTTGCCGTAGCCAATCTTTACGAGGCTAGGGAGGTGCGCGCCTGCGCCCCGCACACCCCAGTTTACATCCTCAGCCCCGCTCTGCCGGAGGAAGTTGAGGACATCGTGGCCGGGGGGTTCATTCCGGCCCTGTCGAACGAGGAAGAAGCCCGGCGCTTTGCGGCAACTGCGAAAAAGCAGAGCCGCAGTCTGGCGGTACATGCCGTGATGGATACGGGGATGGGCCGCATGGGCGCGCTGCCGGATAAGTTCCCTGCCCTGCTGGCGACCATCCGCCAAAGCAGCCTGCTCACACTGGACAGCGTCAGCAGTCACTTTCCCAGCAGTGATGAAGACGAATCCTTCACGCGGACCCAGGAGGAGGAGTTTCGACAGCACATGACCGCAATGGAGCAGCGCTATGGCCCCATCCGCGCGCACATTGCCAACAGCGCCGGGATTCTACACTATCCGCGGGTGCCCGGGGAAGCGGTGCGCGCCGGACTCATGCTCTACGGCGTTTCGCCGCTGGCGGAGCATCAAGGCCTTGTCCACTCCGTGCTAACGTGGAAGGCGCGCGTGACCCTAGTGCGTGACCTTCCCACAGGCTGGGGCGTGAGCTACGGACGCACCCATGTGACGGCGCATCCGGCAAAAGTGGCCGCCATCTCGGCGGGCTATGGCGATGGCTACCCTCGACACGTCTCCGGGAAAGGAGCTTGCGTGCTCATCGGAGGTAGGCGCTGCCCGGTTCTGGGGCGGGTCACCATGGATCAGATCATCGTGGACGTGAGTGCCGTCACCTCGCCACCGGCGCCCGGGGACGAAGTGGTTCTGCTTGGAAAACAGGGAGCCGGAGAGATTTCAGCCGTGGAACTGGCGGCGCTGGCGGAGACCATTCCTTGGCATCTATTCACCGGCATCACCCCGCGCACTGCACGCGTCGAGGCAGCGCACGGTTGATCAGCGTCGCAGCGATTCCACGGCTTCATGCAGAACCTCGAGCAGCGTCCCCGGATGTGTCATGCGCTGCAGGAGTAGTGCGCCTTGAAGGGTAGCGGTGAAGTGCCTCGCGGCGAGATCCGGTGCTGTCCGGCCGGGAAGGTCGCCGTCGACTTTTGCCTGCTGGGAAAATCGGAAAATCCAGCCGCTCAGATTAGCCCACAGCGCGAGGGATTCATCACGGGCGGCCTCCGGCAGCGTGTTGAATTCCACCGCCGACACCGCCGCAGGACAGACCCGGTTTTCCGCCCCGGCCACGCTGGCGAAGTGGGCGATGAGACGCTCCAGCCGGGCAAAGAAATTTTCCGTTTCCGCCTCTATCTCCGCCATCCTTGCATTGAACCGCTCCCGGTATCGGCGTAGCACGGCGGCGAGCAGGTCCGCACGGCTGGGAAAGTGGTGATGCAGACTGGCGGCGGAAAATCCAATCTCGCCGCTCAGGTCACGCACGCTGAAGCCATTGGCTCCGCGTTGCTGCATGAGTCGCTGGGCGGCGTCGAGGATATCATCGCGGGTGATGTCGCGGCGGCGGGCCATGAGTTCGGTTTGGCCGGGTCTGCAGAACATGGCAACAGGGTTTCATCCTGATGGAACTCGATGTGACCGTTCCCCTGCCCTCCGTGTCTCCTCGTGGACCACTTCTCTCCTACCTAGGCATCGCCGAAATGGTTTAGAATCGCGGGCTCAGCACGCAGTCGGAATATATCGAACTCCGCAACATCAGCGAGCTCCCCGGAACCCCTGTCACGATCGACCTGAGTGGCGTCACGTTCACCAACGCGGTTACCTTCACTTTCCCCGCGTCCACTGCGCTCGCGTCCGTAAGCTTCGTCGACATCGTGGAAAACAGCGCGCGCCTTACCGCGCAGTTCACCGCCGTGCCCGTCGGCGGAGTCTATACCGGCAGACTGGACAACGGCAGCGAGCGCGCCGCCTCCACCGCCATGTGGGACCGCAGCAGCGGTTGGCAGAGAGTCCCACCAACCCAAGAAGCGTTCCGGCCCTCCGCATCTGGGCTGGCGTAGACCTTAATCCCCCACTCGGTGAGCCCATCTTGCTCGACGGAGCCCTCAGCCCGAGAACGGGCAGCCCGACCAGCAGCATCACCACCACGTGGTCGCTCGTCAGCGGCCCGGGCAAGGTCAACTTTACCACTCCCGGACGCGAGGACGCCAATGCTACCTTCTCCGCCACAGGCGTCTATGTGCGCAGCCTCACCGCCACGGCCCCCGGCTTCCGGACGCGGCCGATCAAGCATGCAAAAGCAGGTTGTCATCCGGTGGATGCCCATTATGATGCGCGCCCTTTTTACCCACCTAATCCGCCTCCATGAGCAGCAAAGCCAAAGCCACAAAACCGAAGTCCAGCAAACCCGCCGCACCGAGAGCACCGGTAGCGGGCGATATCATGCCCGGAGCTGATGTCCTTGTGAAATGCATGGAGAAGGAAGGTGTGGAGCTCATCTTTGCCTACCCCGGCGGTGCTTCCATGCCCATTCACCAAGCGCTCACGCGCTCTAAGCAGATCCGCACGGTTCTCCCCCGCCATGAGCAGGGCGGCAGTTTCGCCGCAGAGGGCTACGCCCGCGTCACCGGCAAGGCCGGCGTGTGCATGGGCACCAGCGGCCCCGGTGCTACGAACCTCGTCACCGCCATCGCTGACGCCTACCTCGACAGCACTCCTCTGGTGGCCATCACCGGTCAGGTGCCCACGTTCATGATAGGCCGCGGAGCCTTTCAGGAGACGGATTTCTTCGGCGTGACTCTTCCCATCGTGAAGCACAGCTACCTAGTGACGGATCCCAATGAGATCCCGCGCATTGTGAAGGAAGCGTTCCACATCGCTCAGAGCGGCCGTCCCGGTCCGGTGGTGATCGATATGCCGAAGGACGTGCAGGAGGCAAAAGTGCCCCTTTGGTTTTCTCAAGAAATAAACCTACCAGGCTACAAGCCGGATATGCCCGCGTGTATCGATGCGGTGAAAGAAGCTCTAGGGCTTGTTTTGGCGGCGAAGAAGCCCGTTCTCTACGTGGGTGGCGGCATCATCAGCGCGGAAGCCCACACAGAACTACTCGAATTCGCCGAACGCACCGGTATCCCCTGCACCAGCACGCTCATGGGTGTCGGTTGCTTCCCTGAGACGCACCCGCTTTCCATCAAGTGGCTCGGCATGCACGGCAGTGTCGCCGCCAACAATGCCGCCAACGAAGCCGACCTCCTTCTCGCCTTCGGCGTTCGCTTCGACGACCGGGTGACCGGCAAGGTGGATAAATTCTGCGAGCACGGAAAAATCGTCCACATCGACATCGACAGCGCTGAATTGAACAAGAACAAGCCAGCTCTCCTGCCTATTCAGGCCGACATTAAAGACGCGCTCTCCAAGCTCAACGGCCTGCTCGACAAAGCCGGCTGGAAGCGACGCAAGTCAGGCTGGAAAAATTACGCCGCATGGCGTGATCAGGTGAATACATGGAAAAAGGAAAGCCCCATGACCTACGAAGAGGAGCCGGGCTGCATTGCTCCGCAGTATGTCGTCGAGAAACTTTACGAAGCCACCAAGGGCGACGCCATTATCACCACCGGCGTGGGCCAGCACCAAATGTGGGCCGCTCAGTGGTATAATTTCGACAAGCCGCGCCGTCTCGTCACCAGCCTCGGTCTGGGCAGCATGGGCTATGGCCTACCGGCTGCTCTCGGCGCCAAATGTGCCTTCCCGGACAAGGAGGTCATCGACATTGATGGCGACGGATCTTTCATCATGAACGTGCAGGAACTCGCCTGTGCCGTCGCGGAGAACATTCCGATCAAAGCCATCATCCTCAACAATCAGCACCTCGGCATGGTCGTGCAGTGGGAGGATCTGAAATACAAATCCAACCGCGCCCACACCTTTCTTGGTAAGCTCCACGCGCCCAAGGATATCTATCCCGACTTCGTCAAAATGTGCGAGGCTTTTGAGGTGCCCTGCGAGCGCATTTTCCGGAAAGAGGACGTAGTGCCCGCGATCAAGCGTATGCTTGCCGCCAAAACACCTTATGTTCTCGATGTGATGGTGCCCTACACGGAACACGTGCTGCCCATGATTCCCGGCGGCATGACCTACAAGGACATCATCACAAAGCCAATCCGCAACCGGGACGGCACAAAGGGCTTTGGCGATATCAAGGTCGCTACCGCTCTCTGATCGCTGATTTCTGATCTCCCATCTGCCACGCGCGGCTGTTGCCTGCAGGCGCTTAATTTAAAGAAAAAGCGCAGGTTTGCGGTGTTCTCGGGAGCAGCATAGCATTTTGCTATGAGTTGCAGTTACCTCATATGAAGGGAAGAGTCGACGCCGTGCATGATGCGGTTGCGGCATCTGCTCCGTCCAGCCAAAGCGGGCATATGAGCAATCCTTCCGCCTACCAGAAACTCCGCGAGCGCTTCCGCGAATCCGCCCTCGTGCGCACCACTAATGCCGCACTGGGCTGGGACCAAGAGACCTACCTGCCCCCACTGGCCTCTGACTGGCGCGCCGACCAGCTCGCATGGCTGAGCGGCCAGCAGCACCGCCTTACTAGCGCACCTGAGGTGGGGGAATGGCTGGCGGAATGTGAGGGCTCGGGCCATTCCCTAGACACCGTGGAGAGCGTCAATATACTCGGCTGGCGGCGGGACTACGACCTTGCGACGAGGCTGCCGGGGGCGTTTGTTGAGGATCTGTCCCGGACGACCGCGCAGGCGACGCATGTCTGGGCGGAGGCCCGGAAGCGTTCGGATTTCGTGCACTACCGGCCCATGCTGGAGAAAATCGTCAAGCTGGTGCGGGAGAAGGCCGACCTGCTTGGCTGGCAGGCCTGCCGCTACGATGCCCTCCTTGATGAGTACGAACCCGGCGCCCGGACGGCCGAAATTGCCGCCGTTTTCGCCAAACTAGGTCCTGCGCAGGCAGCTCTGGTGGGACCGGCTTCGGAAGTGGCAGAGCGCACCCCGGCGGATTCGCTGGCGGGCGAATATCCCATCGAGGCTCAGATGGCGTTCAACCGGGAGGTGGCGGAGGCTCTCGGCTTCGACTTTGAAAGCGGCCGTATCGACACCACTGCGCATCCTTTTTGCACGGAACTGGGTCCTCAGGACACCCGGCTCACCACCCGCTATGACGGGCGGGATTTCCTATCCTCTCTCTATGGGGTGCTCCACGAAGTCGGCCACGGCCTCTATAATCAGGGACTGAACAAATCCGAATGGGGGCTACCCGCCGGCGAGGCCTGCTCGCTGGGCATCCACGAGAGCCAGAGCCGCCTGTGGGAAAATCACATCGGCGGCAGCGAGGCGTTTTGGGAACACTGGATGCCCCGTGCCTGCCACCATTTCCCGAACCTGAAAGCATTCACCCCCGCCCAAGTCGCGGCCGCGGCCCGCCGGGTGGCCCCCAGTTTCATCCGGGTGGATGCCGACGAGGTGACCTATGACCTGCACATCATCCTGCGGTTTGAGATCGAGCAGCGTATTATAAATGGCGACATGGAAGTGGCGGACATCCCGGCCGCGTGGAATGCGCGGTTTAAGGAACTGCTGGGGCTGGACGTGCCCGACGATGCCCGGGGTTGCCTCCAAGATATCCACTGGAGCTTTGGGGGATTCGGCTACTTCGCCACCTACTCCCTGGGAAATCTCAACGCCTCCCAGCTGACGCGAGCTGCCCGCGCCGCCCATCCTTCGCTGGATTCCGAACTGGCCCGCGGTCATTACGCGACACTGCTCCAGTGGCTGCGCTCCAATGTTCACTCCCATGGCCGGCGCTTTACTGCCCCGGACCTGATGCGGCAGGCCACCGGGAGCCCCACAGGCATGGATTGCCACCTTGACTACCTCCGTGCCAAGTTCCTGTAAGCCGCCCCGGCGGGCCGCATCCTGATGAAAAGTCGACTCTCCTGCCCCGTAGATATTTCGGGCCATTGCCCCGCTCCGCATGAATCCTTTTGAACTCAACCACGCCCGCGTCACCCGGCGCCAGCTTTTTGGTCGGGCCTCCAGCGGCCTTGGCGCAGTGGCTCTGGCCAGCCTGCTGAGAGAGGATGGATTCGCCGCCGCCGGAGCTTCTCAGTCTGGATTGCCAGGCCTGCCGCACATTGCCCCCAAAGCCAAACGGGTCGTCGTGCTCTGGCAGGGGGGGGCACCTTCGCATGTGGATCTTTTTGATCCCAAGCCGATGATGGAAAAGATGGCCATGCAGGACATCCCGGAAAGCGTTCGCGGCACCACCCGGTTG
Organism: Akkermansia muciniphila; assembly: GCA_945861415.1. Classification (GTDB taxonomy): domain Bacteria; phylum Verrucomicrobiota; class Verrucomicrobiia; order Verrucomicrobiales; family V1-33; genus V1-33. Next base: position 22,433 of record CAMAUV010000047.1, read on the forward strand.
AGCAGCATGTCCTCCGGCTACAAAAAGTGGCCCATCGTCCCGGCCATCAAACCGATGAAGCGCTACGGCCAGTGCGGCATGGAGATGAGCAGCATGCTGCCCGGCACCGGCTCGGTGGCGGATGATATTTGCCTCGTCCGGTCCATGAACACCGAGGCCGTCAATCACGCGCCAGGTGTCACCTACATGCTCACCGGATCCCAGATACCGGGCCGCCCCAGCATGGGGGCATGGCTGAGCTATGGGCTGGGCTGCGAATCCAGCGCCCTCCCCGCCTTCGTGGTCATGACTTCCTCCGACAAGGGCAAGACCTGCGGCCAGTTGTTCTTCGACTACTACTGGGGCTCCGGCTTTTTGCCCAGCCGCTACCAGGGCGTGCGCTTCCGTAATACCGGGGATCCCGTTCCATACCTTGAGAATCCACCCGGCGTCAGCCGGGAGGCTCGCCGCATGCTCTTGGATGACATCAATGCGATCAATGCCCGGCACCTCGAAGATTACGGCGATCCCGAAATTGAAACCCGCATCGCCCAGTATGAAATGGCCTACCGCATGCAGGCCAGCGTGCCGGACTTGCTGGAATTCGGCAGCGAGCCCCAGCACGTGCTCGACATGTATGGGCCGGATGTCTTGAAAAAGGGGACGTTTGCCAACAACTGCCTTATCGCCCGCCGGCTGCTGGAACGCGGCACCCGCTTTGTGCAGCTCATGCACAGCGGCTGGGACCAGCATGGCAACCTTTTCTCGCAGTTGGAGGAGCAGTGCAGGGATACCGACCTGCCCGCCTCCGCTCTGGTCAAAGACCTCAAGCAGCGCGGTCTCCTCGAGGACACCCTCGTCATCTGGGCCTGCGAATTCGGACGCACTCCCTTTGGTCAGGGACCTCCGGACAAACCCAGCGGGCGCGACCATTTTGGGCGTGCTTACTCATGGTGGCTCGCCGGCGGCGGGGTCAAAGGCGGCCATGTGGTTGGTCAGACCGACGACTTCGCATGGAACATTACGCAGGATCCCGTGCACGTGCATGACATGCAGGCCACCATCATGCACCTCTGCGGCATCAACCACGAGGCACTCACCTACCGTTATCAGGGCCGACAGTTCCGCCTGACCGATGTGCACGGCCACGTAGTCAAACCCATGCTGGCCTGATGCCCCCCTGCCCTCCTTGCATACCCGCCGACGCGGAACAGAAAGCTGCTGGCAACCTTGGATCAAATCCACTGGTAGCACTCCCATGCTTCGCGCCCCTCTCCCGGAAGAGACCCATTCAATTCAACTATTCTATATGACCGCCCGAAAACTACTACCCACACTCCTGACGCTCAGCCTCTCGCTTGCCGTGCCTTTCAGCGCCGTCTTCGCACAAGCCCCGGCCGAAGCCGCCGCCTCGTCGCCCTTCGCCTTCCAGAAAGGCGACACTGTGGCCATTCTGGGCAATGGTCTGCCAGACCGCATGCAGCACGACAGCTGGATGGAAACGCTAATCCAGAGTGCCCTGCCACAGCAAAATGTGCGCTTCCGCAATATGAGCGCCAGTGGCGACCGGCCAAATTCCTACCCTCGAAGCGGCGACCATATGCCCATGCCGGACTACCTGCGCCATGTGAAGGCGGACGTGGTCTTCGCCTTCTTTGGCTATAACGAGTCCTTCGCCGGCGTGGAGAAGGCAGACGAGCACAAGAAACAGCTCCTCGATTTCGTCCGGCAGATGCGGGAACTCCAACCGAGCGGAAAGGTTCCCCGCCTGGTTCTCTTCAGCCCCATCGCCTTCGAAAACACGAAGAATCCGAACGTACCCGACGGCAAGGAGCACAACGTGCGGCTCAATGCCTACACCAAAGCCACCGAAGCCGCCGCGAAAGAGGCGGGCGTGGGCTTCGTCGATCTTTTTACTCCTTCGCAGAAACTGTTCGCCGCCGCTGAGCAGCCGCTGACCATCAATGGCGTGCATTTGACCGAGGAAGGAAACCGCCAACTCGCCGAAGTCATCGCGCAGGCTCTGCTGGGAAAGGAAGTGGCCGCGTCGCCATCACACGAAGAGTTGCGCAAGACTGTGCAGGACAAGGACGTCCACTGGAATGCGCGCTATCGAGCGCGCGACGGTCATGACGTCTGGGGCGGCCGCTCCACCCTGTCCTTCACTAATGGGCAGACCAATGCCACAGTGCTTAAGCATGAACTGACGATGTTCGACGTCATGACGGCGAACCGTGACGGGCGCATCTGGGCAAAGGCCCGAGGCGAGGACCTGAAAGTGGACGACAGCAACGTGCCGCAGCCCCTGCCGGTGATCTCCAATGTCGGCGGCGGCAGTGAGAGCAGCAGCGCACAGAAAGAGGGTGTGCTGAAATATATCAGCGGCGAAGAGGCGCTGCCCCACATGGCCATGGATCCACGGTTTGAGATGGGGCTCTTTGCCGATGAGGCGAAATTCCCCCAGCTGATCAATCCCGTGCAGCTTCAAGTGGACACCAAAGGCCGGCTTTGGGCAGCAGTTTGGCAAACCTACCCCATGTGGGAACCGCTCAAGGAAATGAAGGACGCGCTCGTCATTCTCCACGACGACAACAATGACGGCAAAGCGGACCGGCTCACTGAATTCGCACGTATACAAAACCCGCTTGGCTTCGAGTTCTGGAACGGCGGCGTCATCGTTACTTCCACCCCGGAAATTGTTTTCCTCAAGGACACCGATGGCGACGATGTGGCCGACGTGCGGCAGATCCTTCTTCAGGGCGTGGATTCCGCCGACACCCACCACGGCGCGAACAATCTCGTCATGGGTCCGGATGGAGCCATTTATTGGCAGAGCGGAATCTTCATGCAGCACAACCATGAACACCCATGGGGCCCGTCGCTTCAGACAGGGGCCAGCGCGATGTATCGCTTCGACCCGCGGACGTTCACCATCGCGAGACACGCAGACAATTCCCCCAATCCGCACGGCATCGCCATCGACGGCTGGGGCTATCAATACGCTACGGACGGCACAGGTGGTCGTGCCTTCCAGGTCCGCCCTGATGGAAAAGGCTTCAAGATGCATCAACTGCTCAACCAGGAAGTGCGCCCGGTGACGGCCTGCGAAACTGTGAGTAGCACCCACTTCCCTGACGACATGCAGGGGGACTTCCTCATCTTTAACGTGATCGGCTTTCTCGGCATCAAGCACTACGATCTGGCGCGGAATCCAGACAACGGAAACGTGCGGGGTGAGCCGGCCGGCGCGGAACTCATCGTCAAAGTCCCCCAGGCCGACGGCAGTGTCAAGGAAGACAGATCCCGCGGACTGCTCATGAGCGGCGACAAGAACTTCCGTCCCAGCGACGGCATCTTTGGTGCCGACGGTGCGCTCTACATCGCAGACTGGCACAACGTTATCATCGGTCACATGCAGCACAACGTGCGCGACCCGAACCGCGACCACAAACACGGCCGCATCTACCGCATGACTGCCAAAGGCCGTGAGCTGCAGAAACCCGTGGCCATCGACGGGCAGCCGATTCCAGCGCTGCTGGAAAATCTGAAGCACCCCACCGAGAGCGTGCGTCACCGCACCCGAGTCGAGCTCAGCGAGCGCCCCACCGCCGAAGTCATCGCTGCCACAAGGGAATGGATAAAGAGTTTAGACCCCACGAAGAAAGAGGACGCACGTCCGTTGCTGGAGGCGCTGTGGCTGCATCAGCAGCACAACGTGAGGAACGTGGACCTGCTCGGGAAGGTATTGCAATCTCCCGAACCGAACGCCCGCCACGCCGCCACCACAGTGCAGCACTTCTGGTTCAATGTGGAAGGCACCTCGGGCGGCGTCATCGCCGGAGCAGTTCAGGAGAGCGCCGAGAAATCCGGTATTCTCAGTGACACTCCGGAGTTAACCACCATCCGTATTGCCACCGTGCCCGAGCGCATGAGCTACGATGTGAAGGAACTCACCGTGAAGGCGGGGAAGAAGATCAAGCTGACCTTCGCCAATCCTGACTTCATGCCACACAACATCCTGCTCGTCCAGCCCGGCAAAGCCGACGAGATCGCCGCGAAAGCACTCACGCTTGGTGCTGCGGGTTTCGAGAAGCAGTGGATCCCGGAAAGCGGTGACATCATCTGGGCCAGCAAACTCCTCAATCACGGCACAGACCAGGTCATCGATTTTGCCGCCCCGGAAAAGCCCGGCGACTATCCCTATGTCTGCTCCTTCCCCGGTCACCACATCATCATGCGCGGTATACTCAAGGTGCAGTAAACTCTAGTCTCCCGGCTTTTCCTTACGCGGAAGCAGCGCTTGCGACCGGTGAATTACAGCCGACAAATCGTTCACTAGGAGGGCACGGCAACCCAAGCCGCCGACATGGTGAAATGGTAAACACAGGGGACTTAAAATCCCCTGCCCGTGAGGGCTTGTGGGTTCGAGTCCCACTGTCGGCACCATTATAAAATCCTCTGGAATGAGCCTTGCAAGGGGCTTGAGCCGATAATGATGCAGGGTTAGTGCAAAATCCGCGCAAAGCAACTCACCCATTCGCGCCCGCAAATTGACCGCAGCGGGCGTCCGTCAAAGCTTGCCGCCCATTGATCTCCAGCGGATCTCACTCAAGCAGGCCCACTCACAGGGTCCGCTCCGCTACCTCAAGGGTCACGGCCTCCAGAAATGCTTCCACGCTCTGCAAACCGAGGTCCCCTCGGCTGCGGTGGCGGACGGCAACGCTATTGGCTTCGGCTTCTTTTTGACCGATGACGAGCATGTAGGGTACTTTTTCAAGCTGGGCGGTGCGAATCTTGGCGCCGATCTTTTCAGCTTCGACGTCGAGCGTGACGCGCAAGCCGGCGGTTCTGAGTTGCTCGAAGACGCTGCGGGCGAATTCGTCGGCTTTTTCCGAGATGGTCATGACGCGGACCTGTTCGGGATTGAGCCATGTCGGGAAGGCACCGGCGAAGTGCTCGATGAGCACGCCGCAGAAACGTTCCATGCTGCCAAAGGGCGCACGGTGAATCATGACCGGACGGTGCTTCTGGTTATCCGCGCCGATGTAGCTGAGGTCGAATCGCACGGGCAGGACGTAGTCCACCTGCACAGTGCCTAGCTGCCATTCTCGGCCGATGACGTCCTTCACGACGAAGTCGATCTTCGGACCATAGAACGCGGCTTCGCCGGGCTCTTCGCTGAACGGCACGCCCAGAGTGGCGGCGGCAGCTCGGCAGGCGGCCTCGGCCTTGTCCCACTGGGCGGGGTCGCCAGTGAATTTGCTGCCGTCCGGGTCGCGCAGGCCGACGCGCACGCGGTAATTGTTCATGCCGAGCGTTGTGAGAACTTTCTTCACGAGGCTGAGACAGCCGAGCACTTCTTCAGCGATCTGGTCTTCGGTGCAGAAGAGGTGCGCATCGTCCTGAGTGAACCCGCGGACGCGGGTGAGGCCGTTGAGTTCGCCGCTCTGTTCCCAGCGATAGACGGTTCCGAACTCAGCAAGGCGCACGGGGAGGTCGCGATAGCTGCGCTGCTGGCTGTCGAAGATTTTGATGTGGTGCGGACAGTTCATGGGCTTGAGCATGAAACCGTCGAGGATCTGGTCGTCCGCCATGACGCGGTCCGCGGGGATGACTTCCTTGCCGACGCGCTCATTGATGCCATCGGCGAGGCGTTTGCTTACACCGTCAATGCGCTGCATGATTTCCGAGCAGCTACAGCCGGCATCGGCGCACTTCTGGAATTCGTCGTTTTCAATGATCGCGCCGAACTGGCTGTCTTTGTAATACGGGAAGTGGCCGCTGGTCTTGTAAAGCGTCAGCTTGCCAATGTGCGGGGTGAAGACCTGGCTGTAGCCCTGCTTGCGCAGTTCATCGCTGATGAAGTTCTGCAGTTCCTGCCTAAGGATGGCACCCTTCGGCGTCCAAAGGATGAGTCCCTGTCCAACGTCTTCATCGATGTGGAAGAGCTGGAGTTCCTTGCCCAGCTTGCGGTGATCGCGCTTCTTGGCTTCCTCCAGTGCGACGAGATGCTGCTCAAGTTCCTCTCTGGATTCAAAGGCGGTGCCGTAGAGTCGCTGGAGCTGACCTTTGGACTCATCACCCATGTAGAAGGACGAGGAGACCGACATGAGTTTCACGTTCTTGCACTTGGAAGTGTAGTTCACGTGCGGTCCGGCACAGAGGTCGAGAAATTCGCCGTTTTGATAGCAGGAGATTTCCTCACCTTCCGGGATCTTATCGATGAGGTCGAGCTTGTAGCGACTGACATTGCCGGGGCGCTCGGCGAGGCCACCGAGGCGTCCGCTTTCCGCCAGTGTCCTCGCTTCCTCCCGGCTGATGACCTTCTTCTCGAACTTCTGATTGTCCTTCGCGACCTTCTTCATCTCTGCCTCGATCTTCTCGAAGTCATCCGGCGTGATGCGGTGCTTCATGTCGAAGTCGTAGTAAAACCCAGTCTCGATAGGCGGCCCGTAGGCGAACTGAGCATCAGGCCAGAGCTTCAGAATGGCGGTGGCCATTACGTGGGCACAGGAGTGGCGGAGGCGCTCGATGTCGGACATCGCGGCGCGTTCTTCGAGAGTTTTACGGTCGTTCATGCGGGAGTTGGGAAATGGATAGAGGATTAAATTCGCGCTGCCGCTCTGTGCTATGCGCCACGCCTTCCATGCGGCATATGCACAGGAACAAAGCGCTATTCCGGTGTCGATGGTGAACCATTCCTTCGCGCGCGCAATACCGCGTCAGCAGGAAGTGCTACATTTCAGGAATTCCCACGCCGGGCAATCACTGCTGCAGCGAAACCCGAATACGCATCCAGCTCCGGCCTGCTGTCGAGATGGGAGCCGAGTAAGTGACGGCGTTGCCGCCCCCAGCGTTGGCGATGGGAGACCAGTTTACCAGGTTAGTGGAGACTTCTCCCGTGTAGGTAACGTCACTGACGCCGGAGGGCTTTGCGAAGCTGATGATTAGATTGGAGCCGTTCCATGTGGGTATGGGTTGGAACTGACTGTCGCGCACGGTGGGGTTCATGCCGAAAGCGTATTCGAGGAGGTTCTTTACCCCATCAGCATCCGGGTCGGCATCGTTGTGGGCCGAGCCGGCGTTGTCCATGGTGCCGAAGTATTGCATGCGCCAGGTTCGCACGTTGGGTAACGTGGTGGTGAACGTCTTTGTGCCGCTGTAGGTGGTGCCTGAACTGCTGACCGCTTTGACGCGGTAATGAATCGTAATACCGGGGGCGAGGCCGGTGATGCTGAAGCTGACCGGAAAGTCGGCGCTGCCAGACCCGGCGCTGCCAGGCGCGGCGGGCGCAGCGGTGTCGAACCTGCCTTCGCCATACTCGAACTGCCATGTTGTGGCCCGTCCCTGTGGATTAACGGTGCCCACAAGGGTGCCGCCGGTGGTAGAAATGCTGACCGCATCACCGGCCGTCGCTGAAGGGAGTAGAGGAGTGGTGAAGAAGGAATTGGTGCCGTAAACCGCACTGGCCTCGCTTGTCCTCCATGCGAGCAGGCGATAGAAGATAGTGGCCCCTGGCAGCAGTCCCGAAATCGTGGAGGTGACGGGAACGTCAGCGTTTGCGGATGTGGTGGTGCCCGCGATTACCGGTGCGGTGTTCCCAAACGCGGGAGTGAATCCCCACTCGAATTGCCAGAAGGCCGGGGCGCCCCGTGGGTTCACCGTTCCATTGAGCTGGGCGGAAGTGCCGGCGATGCTGGTGGCACTGCCGGTCACAAGGGTTGGCTCCGGCGGCGTGCCGGTTGTGGTGAAGGCTCCCTGGCTTCCCGTGACAGGCCCGGCTCCATTGCTCGCGGTGAGGCGGAAAAAATAGGTAGTGCCGGATGCAAGGCCGTTGAGGGTGACATTCACCGCCGTGTCACTGCCGCCCGATCCGGCGCTGGCAGCCGCGGCGGGAGCAAAGCTGCCGTAGCTGGCGGTGGTTCCATATTCAAATTGATAAGTCGTGGCGCCCCCATTGGGGTTCACAGTTCCATTCAGCGTAGCACCGTTGTCAACTATTCCGGTGGCAGCGCCAGTGGTGACTGCGGGCAGCGCCGGGGTTGAGCCGCCGGTGGTAAATGTCATGTTACTGCTAACAACAACTCCGGCATTATTACTGGCCCGGATGCGGTAGTTGTAGAGAGTGTCGTTTTGCAGCCCGGTGATGGCGGCGCTCACATTTTGGGCGGACGTGCCGACTCCAGCGCTGGCGACCGTCGAGGTCCCGGTATAGGTTGTCGTCAGGCCGTATTCAAAAACGTAATTTGTGTTGGCCCCGTTGGGATTGACGGTGCCGTTTAAGATGGCTCCCGTGCCGGTGATAGCCGTCGCCGCAGCCGCGGTCGCCACAGGCTGGCTAAACATGGGCACCGACATTTTAAAAATGGTGCCAAATCCGTCCTCCGTGCCGCTGCCGCCGAACCCTGTGGTTCCGTAGAGATTGCCGTCAGTTCCCCGCGTCATGCCCTGCCATGGGCCGGCGCCTTTGAAATTGCCGGTCTTCCCGGTGAACTCGATAAGCTTGGGCACCATGAACCCGCCGGTAGTAATACTGAAAACAGTGCCAAATCGGCCCACTCCGCCGTCATAGGTGGTTCCATAGAGCAGGCCGTTGCTGTGCTGGACAAGGCGTCCGGCAGGATTGGCACCTTGGTAGGCTCCAGTGAGACCGGTGAATTCCGCGAGAACTGTATGCACGCCCGTAGACGGCACCAACTTGTATATCGTCCCGGCTGAGGCCATTCCGCCATTCGCCGTCGTGCCGTAGAGGTTGCCATCGCTCGCCTTCATCAGCGTATCGAGAGGCGTCTTGCCGGGGTTGGCCCCGACATCGGTGAAATTGACAAGCGTCGTGATGGAGGATGCGTCCGGTTGATACTTGAAGATAGTGCCGAATCCCCCCGGCCCGCCCCCGGTGCCGCCCTCCGCAGTCGTGCCGTAAAGGAACCCGTCCCCGCCGTCGATGAGCGGTGCGGAGGGCTTCGAGCCTTTGTTGGTCGCACTATTTCCGGAAAAATCGACAAGGTAGGTCAGGGCGCCGTTGGAAATGTTGAGACTGAATATAGTGCCATGGTCGGAGGCTCCGCCTTGAAAGGTGGTTCCGTAGAGCTTGCCATTGTGAAGTGTCATGCCCGCCCGCGGGCTGTCACCCCTAAAGGCGGTGTTCCGGCCACTGAAATAATAGTTGGTCTGAAAGGTGGTAGCGGTGGGCATTTTCCACCAAGTACCGAACCCGGGATTGGTCGATGTCGGCAGGCTGTCGTTACCACCTGTCGTGCCCCAGAGGGAGCCATCGGTGTGCACGTAAACCCCACCGAGAGGATAAAATCCGGGCGTGCCGGCGTTTCCCGTGCCGGTAAAAGAACGAAGGGAGGTGAACGTGCCGCCGGTGGTCACCCTGAAAACCGTGCCATAGTCCGCAGCGCCCCCCAGTCGCGTCGTTCCGTAAAGCAATCCGTCTGCGCCCTGAACAAGGCTGGCCACAGGAAGCGAACCTGGATGCGTCCCAGTCGTGCCGGAGAACTCCACAAGGGTAGTAAAGGATGGCGTCTGGCCGCGAGCGGCCGGGATCGCGCCTATGCAGACTGCTGCGCTCAGGGCACGCAGAAGCTTACGGGATGTTAAGGAAGGGGAACTCGGGATCATAAGCGATACTTCGTTGGATGGGATTTCGCCGGGGGAGCAATAGGCAAATCCCCGATGCTTGGGAAGTCAAATCTTTAGAGATTCCCCTTAATTCCCACAAGACGGATGGGGCAAAGATTAAATGCGAAGGCTAAGGTGCCAGCAGCCACCCAAGGTTTCCGACAAACCCAAGCCCGGCGGGTTTCTCTTCCGCCCTCGCCTTGCGCCCCGGCCGCTGGGGGCCACGAAACGGCGCTTTCTGGGACGCAGACGACGCCCACTCGCCGCCGGTGTCATGGCCCGCCTCTCCGTAAGCACCTTCGCGTGGTATCAATTCAACCTTGGTGCCAACGCCCAAGGGCTCCGCCAAGCGTGGCGCCAACCGAGGCAGGGTAAGCGATGCCTCGGTTTATCAGTAAAAAAATTCGCCCGCTGCGCGGCATGACTTGCTCGTTAGAAGGGTAAAAGGGCAGAGGGTAAAGAGCCTAGCCGCCACCACCCACACCCAACACCACACGAAACCCGAAGCTGACGTACCGAAGCGATGGACGGAGGCCGCGATACGAAGAGAGCAGGCGCGTGGGATCAGAATTGCGCCACGACCCGCCACGCAACACCCGGTCTGTAGCGTCAGGCTTGTAGAGGCTGTCGCACCACTCCCAGACATTGCCGCTCAGGTCATAAAGTCCGTCGGCGGTGGGGCTGAAACTCCCGACTGGGCTGGTCTTGCCATACGAGTCACTTGATATGGACGAATCGAAATTCCCGCTGCCCTTCGGCGGCGGCCATGCCGTGCCCCAGGGATAGACATCTTTGATGCCCATATCCTTCGCCTCCGGGCTGGCAGCAGCGGCCTCCTGCGCCCCGATGCCCACGGCACAGCTCCACTCATGGTCCGTGGGCAATCGATAGGTCCGGCCCTCCTTCTTACTCAGCCATACGCAGAAGGCCTGCGCGTCCTCAAACGAGACCTCCACCACGGGATGGTCATTGCCCTGCTCGAAACTGGGCTTCTTATGATCCCTATTCGTCTCCAGACAGAAGGCCGCGTAGTCTCGCACGCGTGTCTCCCAGCGGCTCCAGAGCACCCCAGGCGTCGTCTTCACAGGCACAAACTCCATCCTCAATGTATTAATATACGGCGCGGCATTCGTGGCTCTACGCAAATCGAACGCGGCAGCCTTCTCCTCCCTCGCGGCAGCCTTCTCCTCCCTCGCGGCAGCGTTCTCCCTAGCCACCCAAATAATAACTAACAGTAGGAGGAGTGAACAAGCGCCAAAGGTTACGCCGAAAATTATATAAGTGCGCTTCCTTAACTTTTTCTTAGCGGCTTGAAGGACCAAACCGTCAAGCTTCCTTGCAATTGATTTGAGCAATGAAAAAATCTCACGCGATAGTTCTGAACCTGGATTCCTGAGACTGGCGGCCTCGTTGATATTATGCAGTTCTCCGACCGTTCGCATTAAGTCGGCCGTTGCGGTCTCGTCTGCCAAATATGCTTTATTGAGGCGATTGTCCACTTCCCTGAACTTTTCAACCAATACCCGCTGGCTCTCGATTTCTCTGAGAACGTCAGCGTAGGGAAGATCAAGAAATTTTTTCTCACCTAATTTATTCACTAGTTCTTTCGCACTAAGAAAATTCTCTTTCTTTAGGTGCTCGAGAGCCGCGTCGATATCTTGTTTGTGCCTAAGATACAACTTAGCTTCCGCAGCCTCCGCCTCCGCAGCCTCTCTCTGAACAAATTTGATGCGCCTGTCTAGGCTCGAAGACACCTCATCTAGATGGCTTATCGCAATATGAGAGGCAACGGATTGCTGGACCGTTTTTTGTTTAGTTTTGGCTGAGGATTCCGGCCTCGAATTGGGCCGGGGTTTGGTAGTCGAGGGCGGAGTGTTTGCGGTGGAGGTTGTAGTAGGATTCGATGTAGGCGAAGAGTTCGGTGCG
>CAMAUV010000048.1 GCA_945861415.1 Akkermansia muciniphila
ATGCCTTTTTTGCGGAGGATTTCCTCAGCCTTGTCCATGTCCCCGGCCGCTTCGGCGAGGGCTTTTTTACAGTCCATCATGCCGGCGTTGGTGCGGGCACGAAGATCCATGACGGTTTTGGCGCTAATTTCTGACATAATCTTAAATAGATGTGTTGGAGTGTTGCTGGTGTGAAATGAAAGCAGCGGCGGGGTAGTGAACCGCCGCCGCCGCCTCAGATGGGGGGCCGCCCGGAGATGAGCGGCGGTGATGATTTACTCCCGCTTGCGGGGGGCGCGTCCGCTACTGGTCAGCGCGCCGAGGACGGGGTCCACGATGTGCTGCAGAATGATGCGGATAGAGCGCACGGAATCGTCATTGGAGGCGATAGGGTAGGCGACAGCGTCCGGGTCGGCATTGCTGTCGGTCATGGCCACGATAGGAATCCCGAGACGGTTGCCTTCGGCGATGGCGATGGATTCGCGGTGGCTGTCCACCACAACCATGGCGTCCGGCTTGCCGCCCATGTCACGGATACCGGCGAGGTTGCGCTGAAGCTTGGTGCGCTCACGGCCAAGGGCTGCGAGCTCCTTCTTGGACATCTGCTTGTATTCGGGCTGGTTCTCGATGTTTTCGAGATACTTGAGACGCTCAACAGACTTGCGGATGGTCTCGTGGTTAGTTAGGGTGCCGCCCAGCCAGCGGTTGTTGACATAAAACTGGCCGGTCGCCTCCGCGGCTTCACGCACGACGTCCTGTGCCTGGCGCTTGCAGCCGACAAAGAGAATCTTTTTACCTTCGCGGGCGAGGCTGGAAAGGAAGCCGACAGCGGTTTCGAGCTGCTTGACTGTCTCTTCGAGATTGATGATGTGAACCCCGTTTTTCACAGTAAGCAGGAACGGCTTCATGCGGGGATGCCATTTTTTGCTCTGGTGTCCGAAGTGAACGCCGGCTTCGACGAGATTCTTGAGTTGTTCTGTAGCCATTTTGTTTGAGTTCCTCCGTTTGCACAGGCAGCGCAGCGTGCGCTCTTTGGGTTTCCTGCTCGGGCCGCAGCCCGATCCATCCGGAGGGATGGTTTGAGTTTAGTTGTTTGGTTTTCCCATGCCCTAGGGGCGAAGGAGCGCGGATAATGGTGTCTGTTTTACGGGACGCAAGCAGTTTTCCGCAGGGAAACTGTGGAGCGATTGGAGACGGGATTGCCTGTGATTCCCGGTGAATCGTCCAAAGTGCCGCACCCTATACGCAAAACAGGCCGCAGTTCACTCTGCGGCCTGTCTTGTAATTTGGAGATAAGGAAGTAAAGATTACTTGGTGACCTTCATTACACCATTCATGAGGCGCCAGTGGCCGGGGAACGTGCAAATGTAAGGATAATCTCCGGGCTCAGTGGGGGCGGTGAACTCCAGCAGGTCGGACTGGCCAATGCCGATGAGCTTGTTCGGCTTCACCAAAATGTCATCGGAGGCAGGCACATAAAGCTTGGCGAGCGCCTGCGGGTCGGTAAGCATTTTGTCTGCGACCGCTCCGACTGCGTCCTTGGTGCCGGGCTTCAGGAGCAGAACGTTGTGCTGGAGGACGCACTTCTCATTTTTGAAGAGGAGCATGACCTTCTGGCCGGCTTTCACGCTGAGTTCCTTTTTGTCGAACTGCATGACGTTCGGCACCACGCCGAGCAAGATTTTGGCTACTTCGCCTTCAGCAGCGGGAGCGGCAGGTGCAGCCGGGGCTGCTGGCTGAGCGTCCTGGGCAACGGACACGAATGCTCCGGCGACCAGCGCCAGAATGGGGAGGAGGAGTTTCTTCATGTTTGATTTCAATGGGTGGGATCGGGGGACATGCAGGCAAGCATTTCGCCTGCTCACAGAGCTACGGAAACGCGGCGCGGGCTCTTTCATTCCACGCAAGCTGCACCCGGCAAGGGAAATAACGGCGACGGTTTTGTTAAGGAAAGGTCGACTTATTAGCGAAGTCCGCAGTGGCCCGGGCTTCCAGCCTGCAGGGATCTCCGGGTTGGAAACCCGCGCTACCCATTCGTCAGAGTCTCCTTAAAAACCCGTCAGACCGCTTCCTTTTTTTTCGGATTGTCCTTGAACATCACGAGGAAAATCAACAGAACCCCGACCGCGCCGATGGCGGGGATCATCCAAATTTTGTCCCATGCCTTCACGCCGCCTTCGGCAGTGTAGGCGCCTGCCACCTTACCCTGAATCATTGAGCCCACAAACATGCCCAACCCATAAGTGGCGAAAGCGATGAAGCCCTGAGCTGCGGAACGAATCTTTTCATCCGCCCGCTGATCCACATAGACCTGACCCGTGACGAAGAAGAAGTCATAGCAAATCCCGTGAAGGATAACGCCAAGATACACCGGCCACAGGGCCGAATCGGTCGCAGAATATCCGGAAAATAGGAAATAACGCCCGGCCCATGCCGCCATGCCGATGAGCAGCATCCATTTCACTCCGAACCGGGCAAAACAGAATGGGAAGACGAGCATGAAGAAGATTTCGGACATCTGTCCCCAACTCATGGTGGCGGCCACGTTTTCCACGTTCCGGTCGCTGAGAAAGGAACCGGTGAGGTTGTAGTAGAAGGCCAGAGGGATACAGACGAGGAAGGAGCCGATCATGAAAACGGCGAACGACCGGTCCTTCATCAGGGAGAGCGCATCCAGCCCGAGAATGGAGCGAAGGCTGATCGGTCCTCCCTTGGCCTTGGGCGGGGTGTCCGGAAGGAACAGGCTATAGACCCCGAGGGCCACGGACGAGATGGCGGCGATGAGGAAAATGCGCTCATCAAGGTCGTAGCCAAGAAAACTTACCAACTGCCCGGCCGCAATCCATCCGATGGTGCCTAGCACGCGAATCGTGGGGAACTGAGCCCCTGGATTCGACATTTGGGCAAATGCGATGGAATTTGTCAATGCCATGGTCGGCATGTAGCAAAGCGTATGGGCCAAAATGAGCGGATAGAATGCTCCGAAGGTCGTCTGCTGCGAAGCAAGATAAATGAAAATCGCCCCGAGAAAATGAAGCACCGCCAACACTTTCTGAGCGGAGAAAAACCGGTCTGCGATCATGCCCACAAAGAACGGCGCGATCATCGCAGCAAGGTTTGTGGTGGCATAGCAACTGGCGGCCTGCTCGTCAGAGAATCCAAATTTCTTGGTTAGGAATGCGTAACCGGTAACAAACCATGCTCCCCAGATCAGATACTGGAGGAACATCATGACGGACAACTTGAAGCGGACGTTAGGATTCATGGATGGCGTAATAAAAATTTAAGAATAAGGCCACGCGAGCGCATCGGCAAGCCCCGAAACGCCGCTTTTTCTGATTTTCTGCGTAGTCCCGGCTACCATCGCTCAGCGCGCTGCTGCACGGTCACATTCGCCGGCTCGCTCTCGATCGTGCGCTTGAGGGCGCGACGCAGGCGGTCGGCAGCGCGGGCGCTGAGGGCTTCGGGCAGCACCAGCGCGAGGAAAAATTCTCCGGAGGCAGTGGGTGTATCGATGATGCAAAGTTTCTTTTCCTCAGGAAGGTCGAGGTGCACCGAGCCCTCGACGGCGGATGGCAGATGCTTGAGCGCGTGACGCCCGGCCTCGGCCATTAGAATAGCGGCAGTCACGAGTTCTGGCGGAGCCGACTTGTCGCTGGCTGGATTGCCCTGCTGATCAACGATAAAGAGTTCCTCACAGGTCACCTGACGGCGCATCCAGTCTATGACAGCCCGGATGCGGGTGGCGAGAGGGCCGATGGGCGGCGTGAAATAGGGCACACTGCGATTCAGCGGCGGAGCGCCGGCAGCGACCGGTGCCGATTCGGCGGGAGGAGGAGCGGCGCCGCTTCCTTCCGGTTTTGCCCCCAGCAGGCCGTTTTCCTCGGCGCGGCGGCGGACGTTGCGCAACATTTCGCGGACACGGTCGCGCTCTTCATTATCCGGCCCGGGGAACGGAGCGGGCAGGTAGTTCTCCGGCAGACGAAAATCGTCCGCAGTCAATTTGGTGAGGGGCATGACTCCGGCTCCGGCCCATGTGTTGCCCGCGGTGGGAACTGCCGTAAGTTCTTTGCCAAGACCGCTCACGGCTTCTGCATCAATCCATGAGCCGAGTGTAGTCATCGTTTTGTGGGAGGTTGCGAGTAAGTCGCAGACGGGGTTCCAGTTCCGCAGCCAATTGGTCAAAGACGTGCGCGGCAGCCGGCGGCTGAGCATAGAGCAGAGCCACGGGCACACCCACAGCGCTGGCTTTCATATAAGTGGCATCCCGCGGGATGAGGGTGTCGAGCATGAGGCGACCGGGCAGGAGACCACGAAGTTCGCGGATCACGTCCGCGCTCTCCTTTTGATCGTGCTGCACCATAGTGAGAAGGATGCCAGCAACTTCGAGCTTACCGCCGGCGGCGCGCAGCGTTTGGATGGCGTGCAGCACCTGCGGAATAGATCTCATGCCTAGAGGCTCGGCCTGCTGCGGAATGAGCACGTAGTCCGCCACTTTCATCACATCTCCGGTGATGCCGTGCATGCCCGCGGGCGTGTCGATAATGACCAAGTCGTATCCCTTTTTTTCCACATCGGCTACTACCCGCCGCAAGCCCTCCGCGGCGTCCACCTCCGGCCGGGTGGCTTCGAAAAAGCTGGCGGTGCGCCCGGCGGTCATGATTTTCAATTCCGGAAGCCGGGTGGATAGGACGAGCGGCACGGCCGAAGCGCCTGTGTTCACGGCATCATAGAAGCCCTGACACTTCCGGGCTTTTTCCGACAGGGAAAGGCCCACGGAGCCTTGGGGGTCGGTGTCGATGAGCAGAGTGCTCCAGCCCCGGCGGGCCATAGCGTAGGCAATGTTGACCGAAACAGTCGTTTTGCCGACTCCTCCTTTTTGACTGGTAATGGCTAGGATAATCACAATTTGTGTGTGACATTAGCGTGCCGCTGGCGGCTTGCACGCGGAAATTGAAAACAACCAGGGTTCTCTGTCTTCACTGCTTGCGCCCGGCTTTAGCCCCCTTAAAAGCCTCCTTCCATGCCTTATTCAGAACCTTCCCCCCTCACTTTTCCTGCCTCCAGCGCCACACTTCACCGACTTTCCAACGGAATCGAAGTCCTGATTCAGGAGGACCACAGTGCCCCGCTGGTGAGCGCTCAGGTGTGGGTGCGCACGGGCAGCATTTTTGAAGGACCGCTGCTGGGCACCGGGGTTTCTCACCTTTGTGAGCACATGGTCTTTCAGGGCGCAGGCAACCGGGGACCGGGAGAACTGGCTCACGCGGTGCAGGAAACGGGCGGCTATCTCAATGCCTATACTTCCTTCGACCGCACGGTTTACTGGACCGATACCCTTCGCGAAGGCCTCGACACCGCTTTGGGGGTGCTGGCGGATCTTGTTTCCGCGGCGCGTTTTCCGCACGAGGAGTTTGAAAAGGAGAAGGACGTCATCCGGCGGGAAATCGATATGGGCAAGGATGACCCGGGCCGCGCAGTGAGCCAGCTCATGTTCGGCA
Organism: Akkermansia muciniphila; assembly: GCA_945861415.1. Lineage (GTDB taxonomy): Bacteria > Verrucomicrobiota > Verrucomicrobiia > Verrucomicrobiales > V1-33 > V1-33. The sequence goes on from CAMAUV010000048.1 coordinate 5,481, forward strand.
CGGTCTTCCGCGAGCACCCGTTCCGCGAGCCCGTCATCGGCCACCTTGATCTGTTCAATACTGTCGAACGGGACGCCGCATACCATTACTGGCAGAGCCGCTACGTGCCCTCACGGTCATTTATCGTCATCGTGGGAGACATCGACACGGCGGCGGCGCTGGCGCTGGCGGAAAAATGTCTCGGCGGCTGGGAAAATCGCAGCCTTTCCATGCCCGTGCTGCCGGACGAGCCGCTGCAAACCGCGCGCCGCGACGAACACGCTGGATTTGCCACCGAGCTCAGCAAAATGGAGCTCGCGTGGCGCATCCCCGGCCTGCTGCACGAGGATACCCCGGCGCTGGAGGTGCTGGGTGTGCTGCTTGGCTCCGGCCGCACCTCCCGGCTCTGGCGCGAACTCCGCGAGCGCCGCGCGCTGGTCCATAACATTGGCGCCGGAGCTTACACTCCTGTGCAAAGCGGCATCTTCTTTATCAGCGCCGACTGCGATCCCGAAAAACGCGCCGATGCTGAGCGCGCCATGCTCGAACAGGTGGCCTTCATCCAGGAATGCGGCGTGAATGAATCCGAACTGCGCCGCGCCGGGCGCATGTTCCTGAGCGATCAGCTGCACAATCTCACCACCATGCGCGGCATGGCCTCCGACATTGGGAGCAACTGGCACTGCGCGGGCAATCTCGATTTCACCCGCTATTACCTCTCAGCCGTGGATCGCGTCACGCCCGAGGCCGTGCAGCAGGCCGCCCGCAAGTGGTTGCAGGAAAACGCGCTCTCCAGCGTGTCCATTAATCCCCCGGATTCTCTGCGAAAGGCCACTGTCACCATCTCAGGAGAACGCCCGCAGGAAGTTCAGGTGCATGTGTTCCCCGGTGGACTGACCCTGCTCGTCCGCGAGGACGCCCGGCTGCCGCTAGTCTCCCTGCATGCCACCCTGCGCGGCGGCACCCTTGCCGAAACGGAATCCACCTGCGGCCTCGGGCGGCTCATGGCCCGATCCATTGTCAAAGGCACCACGACTAGAAATGCGGAAGAAATCGCCGACATCATCGAAGGCGGCGGCGGCAGCATCGGAGCCGACAGCGGCGGGAGCAGCTTTTCTCTGAGCCTGCAGGTTCTCCAGCCGGACTGGCGCACAGGACTGGAACTCTGGGCCGACGTGCTGCTGCGCCCGGCGTTCCCGGAAGCAGAGGTCTCTCGCGAGCGCGACCGCCAGTTGGCCGCGCTCAAGCAGCAGGAGGATCACCCCTCGTTCCTCGCCTTCGGTGAACTGCGCCGCGCCATTTACGGCGCGCATCCCTTCGCTCTCAACCGCGAGGGAGCCGTGGAATCCCTCACCAGCCTCAGCCACGAACAAATCGCCGCCTTCCACCGTGAGCACATGGTCACAGGCAACACAGTGCTCGCCGTCTTCGGTGATGTGAAATTCGACGAAGTGAAAGCCGCCGTCAGCGCTGCTTTCGCCGACATGCATAAGGGACCACGGCAAACCGGGGACACCCTCCCTGCCCTGCCGCCTCACAGCGGGGGGCTGATCAGCGTCTCCAAGGACAAAAAGCAGGCTTTTCTCGCCGCCGGGTTTTCCACCGTCCCCCTCACCCACCCAGACCAGGCGGTCCTAGATCTCATCGATGAGGCCTGTTCAGATATGGCGTCCCGCTTCTTCGAAGCCATCCGCGAAAAACACGGACTCGCCTACAGCGTCGGTGCCACGCAGGTGCTCGGGATGTGCCCGGGCGTTTTCGCCTTCTACTTGAGCACCTCCCCGGAAAAACTCGACTTCGCTCAGGCGGAACTGCTCAAGGAAATTCAACTCCTCGCCCGGGAGGGACTCACCGCGGCGGAAACTGAGCGCGCCAAAAATACATGGATCGGCAAGCACGCCATGCAGCAGCAGAACAGCGCCGGCATGGGCCAGATAGCTTCGCTCGATGAACTCTACGGTCTCGGTCACACCCACTCTGCTCAGGCACTCGAGCGCGTGCGCACCCTCACCTCTACCGAAGTGCAAGCTGTTTGTAGCCGCTACTTCAGTGCTGAGCCAACTATAGTCCGTGTCGGTCCGTAATTTTTGTAAAATTAATACTTTTTGTCACCTTCACAATTTTTGATAAAACTTTTACACTTCAACAAAAATCCTCCGTTTTTTACTTGGCATTTCAATTGGAAATTGCTTACTTGGAGATAGCGCGTAGCCATCTACTTGGCAAAAGTCCCTCCCAAATCCATTCCAATCCCTCATAAGTTAGCGGCAGCAACGAACCAAATAGCAATACACCATGACCATGAAAAGAAAATCCATTATCAGCCTCAGCCTTGTCTCTATGGCGTGCATGACTGCCATGGCGCATGGCGCCGTCAGCGTGCCCGCAACCGGCATCACCGTGGACTTTGCAGCAGCGCCGGCCGGTGCCGATTTCGCCTCCGTTTCTGTCGCCGGCGGCGGCGGCGATGTAACATCAGTAGATGCTCTGGATGCCGATGTGACCAACAGCCTTGCATGGCCAGCCACCGCAACCAACTGGACGGCCAACTCTATTGCCGTGGAGCCCACGGCATCCGCTCTGAACAGCCAAATCCGTTACGCGGTCAATACAGCGCGCATCCTGACAGGCCCGACCGGGAATAAATACTCCGCATTCATCGGCCGTTTCACCAACAACGCTGGCGCTAGCATCGAGTCTTTCGGTCTCACATGGGCAGAAGGTATTGCGGTCGCATCCTCCGGCACGGGCGCAGTGGGCACCGACCCCATTGCGGGACTCTCGGTCTATTACAGCCGCACGGGAACTACGGGCAGTTGGGTCAAAGTAGACGGCCCCCACGCCACCGATGGGGACGTTGGCCCCACCACCATTACTCCAGCAAGTTCCATCTCATCGAATTCAGATTTCTACATCGCATGGGTGGACGATAACGGCCCCGGAAGCACCGGCTCTGAAGGCAACTACACCATTGATAATGTTACCATTTCGGACATCGCCACCGCGTCCTCGTCCATTACCGCAACGGTGACCAACGTCACGCGCTCTCCGGGCCCTGACGCGGCGGATCCAAATGATGACCTTATCGGCTTCACCCTCTCTGTCAGCCGGACAGGAAACGCGGGCACCACATGGACCATTAGCGACGTCAACCTTGGCAATACCGGCGACTACACCGAACCCAAAGTTTACACCGGTCTTGATATAGCACTCTTTGCGGCTCAGCCTCACACCCTGACGGGAACCGTCACCGATGACAGTTCCGGAGCCAAGTCTGAGTTTTCCGTCACAGCGCCATGGGCTTCTCTGACAGCTTCTGCGAACACTTTTGCCGTGGTAGCCGGGAACAAATTCACTGCCAACCTCAACGTGGCCGGGACCTACCTCAGCACTCGATGGCTTATTAACAATCCTGGGACCGTCTTTGGCCTTCCCGCTGATGGTGATTATGGGGTCGATGTTGCCACCAGCGAGATTGATATCCCAATTCTCCCCGGGGGCTCTGCTACCCCGGTTGCTCAGCTTGGCCCCTTTACGGTGGGCGACAGCCTCTACCTTGACGCCATTACACCAGACCTCTATCTGCTCCCGGCAATGGTGATCGGCAGGTCTACCGTGCCGGGCAAGCCTGCAGACATCGTCTCCAATGGCCGCTTAATAAGCGGGGATGCCACCAACCAGATCACATGGGGGTATGATCCCTCAGGTCCTTCCCTCCAAATGACTGATGGGGACGCAAACGGAGCAGGTGCGGCCGCCAAAAGAATTAGTGCGACCTACAGCCTTACCGATGTAGTTGGCCCCGTGCAGTTCAGCATGAAGATGATCGCCACGGATGGCAGTTCCGGCTTTGAAGCACCAGACACCTTTGCGGCCCGCCTGATTTACAGCGACGGCGGGCAGGAACTGCCTCCAGTCAACCTCGTGACTGCCGCCCATGAAGCTCAGGCCGGATTCGCCGGGGTCGTTGACGGCATTCTTTCCGATGACGAAATCGTCTCCGCCAATACTAGCAACACATTCGACTTCACTGCCCTCATTCCGGACGACATTCAGTCCGTCCGCATTGAAATTGAGGCCATCACCGATTCTACTTACACAAGCGAGCGCATGGTCGTGCAAGACATCCTCATCGCCGGCCCTCCTACTGGAATTCAGGTGACAAACCTGACCAATGTCCTGAGGCTTGAAAACGGCCCCGGATCCGAAGACGACGCCATAACATTCACGGCTGAAGTAACTGGCATCAATGCCAGCGCGACATGGACCAGCAGTTCCGCCATTACCCCGAACGCTGGGGACTATGGCACGGTGTCCTTCACCATCCCCGCGCCGCTCACTGCCAGCCCGATGATAATTACCTTCGTGGATGGAACAGATCCAACCCTTACGGGCAGCGTCTTTGTCCAATTCCCCGGCCGTGCGGTCATAGGACAGAGGGATTTTGGAGGTGGCCTTACCGATGTGAACAACAGCCTCGCGACCGCCTCCTCTGCACGCTGGGTCAATGACTCGGCGGCGAGGACGCACACAATTTCTACCGGTGTAGCCGCACAGCCGGAAGTAGTGCTCTCCGAAGTTCTGGACCTCAGCGCTGTGGGTTCCGTGCGGTTCAGCGCCACCGTCACTGCCAACGACACCAGTTCCGGCAGTAACTATGAGCCAACAGACAGGCTGAAACTGGAACTCATCATCGACGGCGGGCTCGCAACTGAATCGACCGTCCCCCTCGTCGGCCCTTACGACGTCGGCGATGGTGCTTCGGCAGTACCCTTCGCCATGGGCGCCCCCCTTCCCAATGGTGCCCCGGACGGATGGATCAACGGCTACAACGGCACCGCCTCCACGGCCGATGGTTTTGCCGCTGCAGTGGATGAATACCTCGCGCACATTGTGCGTGATGAATTCAACTTGAATGCCCAGGCCGCAGCAGAATCCATGACCGCAGACCTCACCTTCAGCCACATTGTTCCTGAAGGGGCCAGCAGCGTCCAACTCCGCCTGACTTCAGAAGGGATTCAGGGCACGGAATCAGTTGTGTTAAAGGACGTCCTCTTCACCTTATCGACGGGCCCGGTCGATAGTGATAGTGATGGCATGTATGATGACTACGAAGTAGCCAACGGTCTCCTCCCGAACAATGCCTCAGACAAATTGCTCGACAAGGACGGGGACGGCCAGTCAAACTTCAATGAGTTCCTCGCCGGCACTCTCGCAGGAGATTCAACCTCGACACTAAAGATCACGAACATCGTGTCTGGCGCCCCAGGCACCGTCAATGTCACCGTCGCCTCAGTGGCCGGCAAGCGCTACCGGTTGCAGGAATCCATGGATCTCGGCAACGGCGACACTTGGGCGGATGCAGCAGCACCGGTGCAAACCGCTACCGGAGCTGCTACCAGCTTCAATGGTGTTCCGGTGCCCTTTAACGGCAGCGCCTCCCACTTCATGCGCGCAAAGGTGGTGCCCTGATAAACTGTGCGGCCACTGTCGCGCCCCCAATTAGCGTAAAATCGCAGCCGGCTGCTCCCTCGCGGGGCAGCCGGCTTTTTGTGGCGTGAAGACCGGTGCAGTGCCCGCAAATGACAGCATCCAACTAACGGGTCACAGGGCGGAGCTTTGATGGAGGCTCACCCTGCTGGAGCGAAAAGCGTTACCGCTGTATCGCGAATCAATCCTGCCGTAGATCAGCCTCGGGTTTGAAATCCGCGGCGTGATAGGAACTGCGTACGAGCGGGCCGCTGGCAGTGTGTCGGAAGCCTTTCTTCTCCGCCATCTCCCGGAAAAAATCAAAACGCTCCGGCAGGATGTATTCCACCACAGGCAGATGCTTCTCCGACGGACGGAGATATTGTCCCAGCGTAAGCACGGTCACCCCGGCCTCGCGCAGGTCATCCATGGCCTGAAAGAGTTCCAGTTCCGTCTCACCAAGCCCCAGCATCAGACCGCTCTTGGTAGCCACCCGGTCCCCGCTCATCTCCTTGGCGCGCTTCAGCACGGCAAGGCTCCGGTGATACATCGCCCGGCTGCGCACCAGCGGCGTGAGACGCTCCACCGTTTCGAGATTATGGTTAAAGATGTGCGGCCGGGCATCCATCACCACCTTGAGCGCATCGTCCTTCCCGTTAAAATCCGGCACGAGGATCTCGATGGTGATCCCCGGATTTTCACGGCGCACCGCTTCAACGGTTTGCGCAAAGTGCAGCGCCCCGCCGTCTGCAAGGTCGTCGCGCGCCACGGCGGTGATGACCACATGGTTCAGCTTCATCCTTTTGGTGGCCGTGGCCACGCGCTCCGGTTCATCCGCCTCAAGCGCGAAAGGCTTGGCTGTTTTCACGGCGCAAAATCCGCAAGCCCGCGTGCAGCGATCACCGGCGATCATAAAAGTTGCGGTCCCCTGGCTCCAGCACTCCCAGCGGTTAGGGCACTGCGCCTCCTCACAAACCGTATGCAGTTTCAAGTCGGTGATGAGGCTCTTAGTGGACCAGAACACCGGATTGCTCGGCAGGCGGACTTTGATCCACGGGGGTTTCTTGTCCTTATGAAGTGCGGGATCGATTTTGGGCATGTCACGCTGTTGCTAAAGTCACGGCGAAGGGAATGCAAGAGACTCGCGGCGGAGACCCGGCAGCACTACTGGTGCGCCAAAGGCAGTGAAAATGAGCATTTGCGCTCAGCGGGGGAGGTGCTTAGATATCGCCCCTTTCCGCCGGGTGGTGGCTCGTTGAGCCCGTGATTCAGTGTTCGGCCTACGCGGAATTCCCTGCCCTCCTCCATTCCTCCATTTGAATTTAGATCATGAAAGACCGCATTCGCAACATCGCCATCATCGCCCACGTTGACCACGGGAAGACCACGCTGGTGGATAAACTGCTGCGCGCCGGCGGTGCTTTCCGCGACAATCAGGTCGTCGCTGAGCGGAGCATGGACAGCATGGATCTGGAGCGTGAAAAAGGGATCACCATCCGTGCCAAAAACACTTCCGTTCACTGGGGTGAACGCATTATCAACATCGTGGACACTCCCGGCCACGCCGACTTTGGCGCGGAAGTAGAACGCGTGATGAAGATGGTGGATGGTGTGCTGCTGGTAGTGGATGCCTACGATGGACCGCAGGCGCAGACGCGCTTCGTGCTCCGGAAAGCCCTGCAGGAAGGGCTCAAGGTAATCCTCGTCATTAACAAGATTGACCGTCCACACTCCGAACCCGCGCAGATGCACGACAAGGTGCTGGAGCTTCTGCTGGAACTGGATGCCAATGAAGAGCAATTCAATGCGCCCACGTTTTACGGATCGGCACGCGACGGCTACTTTAAAGAGAACCTGAGCGACGAGAATGTGGACATGTTTCCGCTGCTCGAAGGCATCTGGAACCATGTTCCCGCCCCCAATGTGAATGACGATGCGCCCTTCCGCATGCTGGCCTCCAACATCGCATGGGATGACTACGTCGGCCGGGTCGCCATGGGCAAGGTGCTGGCCGGGCGGGTGGTTAAGGGGGACACTGTTTGGCTTATCCGCAAGGACGGCAAACGCGTCCGCAACAAGATTACGCGCATTTTCGAATATACCGCGCTTCAGACCAACCAAGCAGAGGAGGCGGTAGCCGGCAACATCGTGGGCCTCGCCGGCTTTGAAGATGTGGACATCGGTGAGACCCTAACTGCGGTGGAAACCGACGAACCTATTCCCTTCGTGGACATTGATCCGCCGACCGTCAGCATGGAGTTCGCCGTAAACGACAGTCCGGGCGCCGGGCGCGAAGGCAAATACGTGACCAGTCGCCAAATTCGTGACCGGCTGATGAAGGAGACGAAATCCAACATCAGCATCTTTGTGAGCGACACGGATCTCGCCGGCATTTTTGCCGTGAGCGCGCGGGGAGCGATGCAGATTGCCGTGCTGGTGGAGCAAATGCGCCGCGAAGGGTTTGAACTGCTCGTCAGTCGGCCCAATGTCATCACGAAAAAGGATGAATCCGGCACCACGCTGGAACCGTTCGAGACACTCTACATCGAAGTCCCGCAAGAATACGTAAACGGTGTGCTTAAGCGAATCAACGACCGCCGCGGTATCCTCGTGAACATGGTGGCCCATAAAACGAGCAGTTTCATCGAGGCAGAAATTAGCACGCGCGGCCTCATTGGTTTCGAGTATGATCTCATGAACCTCACTAGCGGCCACGGAGTCATGAGTCACCTCTTCAAGCACTACGCGCCGTGGGCCGGCTCCATTGTGACCCGCACCAGCGGCACGCTGGTGAGCATGGAGAAAGGGGAAGCCACGCCTTACAGCCTCGAAGATGTGCAGGTGCGCGGCAGGCTTTTCGTAGGTCCCGGCGACATCGTCTACGCCGGAATGATCGTCGGTGAAAATCCCCGCGCGGAAGACCTCCCGGTCAATCCCACCAAAGCAAAGCAACTGACGAACTTCCGCACCACCGGCTCTGAAAAAGGTGCCGGTCTCACGCCTCCGCTCCGCTTCAGCCTTGAGCGCGCCATTGAATACATTGCCGCAGACGAACTGGTGGAAGCGACCCCGAAAAACATCCGCCTGCGCAAACGCATTCTCGACACCAACGAACGCCGCCGCATGCAGAAGCGAGAAGAGGCGCTCAGCGGTAACTGATCCGGCCAAGCCGGAAATGACGAGATCATAAGGCCAAACTCCGAAGGCGCCTTGTGGGCACTCTTCGGTGACGATTTCTACTTGTTCTTCAGTTTCTTTTTGATGGATTTAAAGATGTCTTCGAGATCATTTCCTCCGCTTAGGGCATCATCCAGAAGGTTCTTACCGGCCTCCTTGAGGGCATCCTTGAGGCTGTCCTCCAGTTTGTCTCCGGCTTTGACGCTGGGCTGGCTGATCTGACCTTTGGATTCGAAAGGAATGTGCAGCCGCTGGTCATCGCCTATCAGATTCTTGAAGACCGTATCCTTGACCAGCCTTGCCAGTTCAGGGCTCTTCTTTTGGAGGAAGTCTTCAATGCCGCTGATCCCCTTGGCGCTGAATTCGGCGTTGGCCGCGATGTGGCCGCCGAACTGGTGCTCCTCACTGCGCACAGAGAGCCAACTCTTCTTCGCCAGTCCCAGTTCGCAGGCATCGAAGGGCATCAGCAGATCGTCGGTAAAGGTGATGACGCCGTCCTTCAGATGACCGGCCAGCGGAGCATCCGCAAGGAGGGTGGCTTCTGCGGGCACCTGCAAATCCAGACCGGTACTGGATTTGAGTTTTTCCAGCCGCTCATTCAGTCGCACAAGGGTGGGCAGCTGGTTGAGGATGGAGCCTTTACGCACCGTTAACTGAAAATCGAAATCTGTATTGAGGTCTCCGCTCTGAGGATCGAAGAGCACGTACCTACCCCGGAGCGCGAGCAGAAAGTCCAGCGTGCGCATACTGACAGACTGCCGCTCAAGGCTGAACCGCGCCGTGGCTCGAATGCCGGCACTGCCCCCGGCCGCTGGATTGGAGGGATTCAAAGCCATTCCAGTCAGAGTTACGTCCAAATCATCAAGGCGGGAGAGGGTGCGTTTGGCGTCATCGCGCAGGGAAAAAGTGACGCGTGAGATGCGCGCTTCGCGGAGTGCCGAGGAGATGGGGAGTTCGGAAACATTCAGCGGCCTCTCCAGCGCAGCTGCCCCTTCCGGCCATTCATCAGCATCCTCCAGCAGTGACGGGGTGAACACCGTATCGGCATCCGGCCGGCCCAGCATGCGTCGGAGGGAATTCCCGCGCGAATTCTTCACCCCCTTGATCTCCACGCCCTCGAGTGATGCCTTGTTTACTCTCAATTCCCCCAGCACAAGGCTCCACACTGAGACGTCCAACCGCAGCAGCTTCATGCTGATGGCTGTTTCCCCGTCGTCCGCCTGCCCCAGAGGCACCGCCCGCAGGCCGGTGATATCCATCCGGGATGGTAGTCTAAAAACAGAAATGTTCACCTTGTCGACGGTCACCCGACAGGACCGGTTCTTTTCCAGCATCCCTGCAATGGTGGTCACAGTAAATCGGGACGATAACCACCACTGGAGCCCCGCGAAGGTCAGCAGCGGTAGCCCCAGCAGAATAACCAGCAGAATGATGAGTCGGCGCGACATAGCGGGGATTTAGCGTCATCCTGCCAGCAGCAGGGGGGAGTTGTCCACCGTCAATCCTCGGTCCCGGATAAACCATTGATACCAGTCGGTCTTCCAGTGCACCGCAAAACCCGCTGGCCTTGCGGCGACTGATTGTGCAGTGCTAACCCGGCATTCTTCCTCAAAACCAATATCCCTCAAATGCTGCGCATCACTTTTCTAGGAACAGGCACCTCCACCGGTGTGCCGATGATCGGCTGTGACTGTGCGGTATGCCGTTCTGATGATCCGAGGGATAAGAGGTTCCGTTGCTCGCTATGGATGCAATCGGAGGACCTGCAATGGGTGGTGGATACCGGGCCTGATTTTCGTTCTCAGTGTCTGCGCGCCGGAGTGAAGCATCTGGACGCCGTTCTCATCACTCACCCCCATGTGGATCACATCATGGGATTAGATGATCTTCGGCGCTTCACCTTTGCAGAAGATCAGTCGATACCGGTGCATGCCTCGGCAGAGACACTGAAGGCGTTGCGGCGCGTTTTCAATTATGCTTTCAGCGGATTGAACCGCTATGCGGGCTATCTAAAACCGGATAGCCGGGCATTCGACGGGCCCTTTCTGCTAGGCAGCGTGCGCGTGACGCCACTGTCCGTGCGGCATGGCCGCGTCGCGACCCACGGATTTCTCTTTCAGCAAAGAGACGGAAGAAAAGTGGCCTACATCTCCGACTGTAAAGAGATTCCGGAGGAAACGATGGCCCTGCTAATGGACGTGGACGTCCTGATCGTGGATGCACTGCGTCTGCGCGAGCACCCTAGTCACTTCAACGTCAGTGAAGCCCTCGAAACCGCACGCAAGGCACGAGCCCGCCTGACCTACCTTACGCATCTGAGCCACGAAATCGGACACGCCAAACTGGAAGCCGGGCTGCCGGACAACGTGCGCGTAGCGTTCGATGGTCTGGTGCTGGATATCTGATTACAGAACCTTGCCAAATCCGGCCCATTTCTCATGGAAGTCGCGATAGACTCCAGGTGAGATTTCACTCGGCTTGATCTCGCTGCGGCCGCCCCAAAAGACGGCCGTGTAGTTGACGGGAATCCCCTGCTCCACGAGGTGGGCATCGATGGCGGCTTTATGCTCGAGAACGCGCTCGCGTTCACTACCGTGAATGACGGCCATGATGTTGACGTTGCCGAAACGCGGTCCACCTTCGCGCCAGTAGCAATGAGTGAGGATGAAATGGCGTCCAATTTCACTGCCGGCGAGCTGCTCCATGCCTTTTGGCACGCCCCAGTGGAAGAGACCATTGAATCGGGTGACGCGAACCCCGGTGGAGGAAGGCTTCACATGCTCAAGGAAGGTGGAGAAGCGGCCAATGACGCGCTTCCGGTTTAGCTCTTCGGCTACCTCGCAGAAGCGCTCAAAACTCACACCTGCCTTGCCCGCGCGCCCAGCCCACGGATTGGCGCAAACTTCCTCCGGGTTGAGTTCCTCTTTCAGTGCGAGCAGTACATCCCATTCCTCTCCGCTGAGTTCCACAGTGACGGTGGTGTCCATCCGGGCTGGGCCATCCGAGCGGTCCCCGGGTTCAATGGTCTTGCGGCGCACGTGACCGACGCCGAGGGCGAAAATTCCGTTAGCGGGCATAAGAATATACTCGTGCGCCCCGGTGAGACGCTTGAGGACATCCGCGTGCTCTTCGAGGGACTTGCCCTGCGGGACTTTGAGTGTGGTCCAGAGGCGGTAGTCGGAGCCCGAGATTTCACGGTCGGTGCTGCGGGTGACCACGTGACCGCTGAAGGGGTCCTCGCGGAACATCCAGTCGAACGTGGCGTCGATTTTGTCCGGATCGACTTTCCATGCGCAGAGGGCGCCGTGGGCCAGCTTGGTGGCGAGTAGGGTCTGGCGCACGCGGCGAATGACCCCGGCCTGAAGCATCGCACGGATGCGCTCAAGGACGGTCTCGAAAGGCACGCCAGATTTTTCTGCAATCACCTGAAATGGCTGGCGGACAAAGCCCTGCACCATATCCTCGGAAACGGCGAGGATTTGGGCGTTGATTTCTTCGGTGTGTTCTACGGGTATTTCGGCGAGGGCGCTCATAAGTTGGTTATCGATTCGGTCCACACCCGATCCCGGCAAGGGAAAAGGCACCACCATTCCTGGCGCAGGCCATGCATTTTGGACAGGGTGACCGGCAGGATTGAGAAATGCTCCGTTTGCACCCCGCGAAGGCGGGCCTTAGCACCACGCATGACTATGATTTTCGCCAACTGTAAACTGCCGAGTTCGGCCGCCCCCGAGGAGGCAGTCGCTTGAGGCTCCACCAACACCTGATCGCCGCTGCAGTGGACGCTCTGGGCCGCATCTTTCGCGACGGCATCGCCGCAGACCGGGCTGTGGAGTCTACCCTGCGTCAGCATCCAAAATGGGGTTCTCGCGACCGCCGTCTCGTGGCGGCCCACATCTACGATCTTGTTCGCTGGCGGCGCTGGTATGCATGGCTGGCGGATGTGGAGGATGCGGATCTCTCTGCGGCCGCGCTGTGGAAAACGTGGGCGGCTTACTGGATGGAAAGCACTGCGGGTGAACTGCCGGACTTTCCGGAATGCGCGGGCATCACTGCGGAAGGTATCGCCGCTAGAAAAGCCCTCGAAGTCCCACCGGCCGTGCGCGCTAGTTTCCCGGACTGGCTCTACGAAACCGGGATGGCGGAAATGGGTGAGGCGTGGCCGGGAATTGTCGCTTCGTTAAATGAGACCGCGCCTGTATTTCTTCGGGCCAACACCCTGCGCACTACGGTGTCGTCCCTTATCTCCATCTTAAAATCGGAGGATATCGAAGCCACCGCTGTTCCGGATCACCCCGGCGCACTGCGGCTCGAGAAGAGGGTCAACTTTTCTGGCTGCGATGCTTACCGGACTGGCCTCTTTGAAGTGCAGGATGCCGCGTCGCAACTTATCGCCCCCATGGTTGGGGCCGCTCCCGGCATGCTGGTTATCGATGGCTGCGCCGGCGCCGGGGGTAAATCCCTGCACCTTGGCGCTCTTATGAAGAATGAAGGCCGCATCATCGCACAAGACGTGCGGCCCGCTTCGCTTGAGACGCTGCGGGACCGGGCACTCCGCGCCGGGGCCAGCATTATCCGCACTGAACACATCACTGGACCAGATGTGCTGGCCAAACGCGCAGGCACCGCCGACCGCCTTCTGCTGGATGCGCCATGCAGCGGGTTGGGGGTTCTTCGACGCAATCCAGACGCGAAGTGGCGACTCACTCCAGCGGAACTTGAGCGCGTCACCACCCTGCAGCGCGAAATCCTGCAAAATTCGCCAGTAATGCTCAAACCCGGCGGCTGCATGGTCTACGCCACCTGCAGCATTCTGCCGCGGGAAAACGGACATCAGGTCCGGGAATTTCTCGCCGGCCAGCGCGGCGCATGGACCCTCGAAGACGAACAGACTTTAATGCCTGGGCCTCATGGCGACGGGTTCTATGCCGCCCGGCTCCTGAAAATGTGACCACTACGGACTGCGTTAAAGCTTCCCGTTAACCGCCCAGCTTTTCCCGCAAGGCCTGCACCACGGCGGGAGGAATCATCTTCGAGACATCACCACCGAGGCGGGCGACCTCTTTGATAACGCGGGAACTGAGATACGTGTAGGCCTCACGGGAGGCCAGAAAGACCGTCTCCAACCCCGGGCTGAGCGTCTTGTTCATCAGCGCCATTTGGAACTCGTATTCAAAATCCGTGACCGCCCTTAGTCCCCGGACAATGGCCACGGCACCGCAATTCGCGGCAAAATCGACCAGCAATCCATCGAACGCGACGACTTCAATTTTAGAAGAGTCCTCTATGCTGCGGCGGATGAGTTCCACGCGCTCTTGGGGCGCGAATAGCCCCTGCTTTTCTGAGTTGTGGGCTACCGCAATGATCAGTCGGTCAAAGAGCTTCAAGGCACGCCCGACCACATCAAGATGGCCGTTGGTAACGGGGTCAAAACTTCCTGGATAAATGGCCGTGATCATGTGACATCATAGCCGTGGGGAAAACATGGCAACTGGAGGATAAGAGCGCCGCGCTGAACGCCCCCTCACTCCGCGCAGCAGTTTATTTCGCCTCCTCCGGCTTCAGCATGCCCATTTTTTTCAGCTTGGGAAGGATCACTGCATTGCAATAGCCCCGGTGGCCAGTGCCCTGGGTGAAATTCTGATCCCAGTAGTCCTGATGGTAGTCTTCAGCCTTTGAGTAATTGTCCAGTTTGACGATCTCCGTCACAATGGGATTGGGATACTTGCCACTTTTGCCGACCTCCGCCTTCACTTTGTCCGCAACGGCTTTTTGCTCATCCGTGTGGTAGTAGATTCCGGACCTGTATTGGGTCCCAACGTCATTTCCCTGACTGTTCAGAGTCGTGGGGTCATGAAGCTCGAAGAAGACGTGCAACAGTTTCTCGAGAGAGATGACTGCGGGATCGAAACTTACCAGCACGACTTCAGAATGACCGGTATCGCCTTGGCAGATTTGCTTGTAGGTCGGATTTTTAACATGGCCATTGGAGTAGCCGCTGACGACTTTGCCAACGCCTTTGATTCGCGAGAGAACGACTTCCGTGCACCAGAAGCATCCGGCGCCGAGGGTAATGGTTTCCATTTTCTTTTCTGGTGGAGGAGCGGGTTTTACCGGTGCCAGCTTTTCTTCCGTTTTCTTCGGAGGAGGGACATCAGCACGGCAGGGCAGGACGGAGCAGAGGACAGCGAGGAATAGAAGCAGATTTTTCATTACCGGAGAGAAGACTTAATTACTTACCATCTTCCCGGACATTTCACACCCGGCAACAATTATTCTCACCGCGAGTTACCGGTTGCGCGCAGAGGGTTAGTCAGGAATAGTTAGGGACGTTCCGGCGTATGGAATGCGGTGAAAATCCGCGACAGTGTGCGCTGCGGTAACCGGATACAACTCTCCAGGGGCTCGCGCCCCGCAAACCAATCGCGCAAGCGGTGAAGGCGGAGGGAAGGATTGAAGCCGGAAGTCCGAATACTTCGCCGGACCGGGCCGACCGCCTGCGTGTGCAGGGCCGGACGGACTTAGCGACACCAATAAGAACACTAATAATGAACTACCCAATGCCGACCGGCCCATCCGGTCTTCTGCGGGCAGGGCTCTTTCTATTGAGCACTGCCTCCCTCGCATCCTGCGCCACCACTATGGCTGATATCCCATTTTGGGCCGGCGTGCCTGCCGGCCCCGGTGTCAGCCAGGCCGCGATGGTCATCGACTTCCGTGACGGCTCCAATGCCCTCTTTTACGGCTTCCGATGGCCCGCCCAGGAAACCCGCACAGGCGCTGACATGCTCAATGCCATTCTCGGTGCGGATCCTGCACTGACCGTGGACAATGTTTCCTTTATCAACTCCTTCACATACGGAGCCCGCAGCCGGAGCTACAGCAACAATGGCACGCCAACAAATTACAGCGACGACAGTTACTGGGGTTACTGGGTGAACAACGAAGTCTCCTACCATCCCACTGATTTCAATCTCAACGGCCACCTCACCCCTCCGCTGGGCAGTCCCTACGGCGAAGGTCGGTGGGTGGAGAGCAGCACGGGATCCGCAGGACGCCCCCTCGCAGACGGGTCATGGGACGGCTGGGCCTACGGCGTCTACGGAACGCTGCCCAGCAATCCGGTGCCGGAGTCCTCGACCATTTGGTTCCTTGCCGCTGGGGGACTACTGCTGTCCCGCAGGAGAAAATGAAGACGGCCTTAGTTTTGCTGCTCACGGTGGCATGGGCCCATGCGGCTGGCGGCCCCTTCCCGGGCGGACCTGACGCTCCGGGAACGGAGGCCATCTCAGCCGGCAGTCCCGCCTTCACCGGCTGGGCCACTGCCGTCGCCGATTTCACTCCCGGACCGCAAGCCGCCGGTATTAATAACACCCCTGCCAACTACGGGTCCAGCGCAAGCGCCCTCGGCGCATCAGATGCTTTGGGGGCCAGCTACGCGGCAGGCACTCCGCTGCCGGTCGTCAGCCTCGGGGATGGCGGGCAGATCACCCTGCGCTTCTCCCCGCCCATCGGCGATGGGGAGGGCCCGGACTTTGCCGTGTTTGAAAATGGCTTCACGACCTCCGGAGGCAAGCTGTTTGCCGAACTGGCATTTGTGGAAGTGAGCAGTGACGGGGTGAATTTCACCCGCTTCCCCGCGGTCTCCTGCACCCAGACAGCGACGCAGACGGGGAACTTCGGCTCCACTGCGCCGACCGATCTCCAAAACCTCGCAGGCAAGCACCCAGCAGGCTACGGCACTGGATTCGATCTCGCGACACTCAGCATGACAAGGGCTACACACGTGCGCCTCATCGATGTGGTGGGCGATGTGAACAACGGGCGCGGCAGCCTTGATGCTAGGGGTAACTTGATTAATGATCCGTGGCCAACCAACTTCCAAACCAGCGGATTCGACCTTGATGCCGTGGGCGTGGTTCACGCAGCAACGGATGCCTGGTCGGAGTGGATCGCCGCCAGCTTTGATCAGGTGCGGCGACAGGACCCTGCGCTGACGGCTCCGGACGCAGACCCTGACGGCGACAACAAAACCAACCTCATGGAGTATGCCTTCGGCACACTGCCTGACATCCCGGAGTCCACCCCGGCGCTGCTCGTTCAGAAATCCGGCGACGGAATCACTCTGGAATACCGCTACCGGAATGACCGCGACACAGTGACCGTGCTACAGGGATTGACCCCGACCGGATGGGCTGCAGTCACGGTTAATCGACAAGAAGTAGGAGCACACTTGGTAGCTGCAACGCTTGCCTTGCCAGCCGTTAAAGCCCGCGGAATGTTCCGGCTCAGGATCACGCGGCCATGAAACCTGAAGCAAAAGCTTTTACGCTCATCGAAGTCCTCGTGACGGTAGTCATTGTGGCGCTACTCGTGACGGCCGGGGCCTCGGCATGGGGCTGGTCCCGGAACCGTGGCGAGATATCAGTCAGCACCGCCAACCTGCATCACCTCGCCACGGCCAACCTTGCCTACGCGGCGGACCATGCGGGTTACTTCTGTCCGGCTCAGGAACCGTTCAATCTGCGCCGCTGGCACGGCAGCCGCAAACAGAGCAGCGACGAGTTCGAAGCCACCGGAGGATTTCTCAGTCCTTACCTTGGTAATGACCGCCGGCTCGAAACCTGTCCGCTCATGAAACGTATTCTCGTCGGCAAAGTCAGCTTCGAAGACGGTGCCGGAGGCTACGGCTACAACGCGACTTATATCGGTGGCACCCCCGACGATACCTACAGTCCCGCAAGCCTCGGCGACATCCCCTATCCTTCACGCACGGTCATGTTCACCACGACCGGATTTTCCCGCGAGGAAGGCACGCAGGAATACCCCTTCTCTGAGCCATTCTACGCCCCGTCGCCAGATGGAGGAATCGCGCACGAACTCCAGCCCAGTGTTCATTTCCGCGCCCGCGGCAAGGCCTTGGTCGCTTGGTGCGATGGACACGTGTCTCAGGAGGAACCCTTCATTTTCCGTGAAACTAACTTCTACGGTGGTGACAACCAGAAGGCCTCTATCGGTTGGTTCGGTCCGGCTGAGGAAAACGGCTACTGGAACCCGAATTCCAGAGCGGCACTCGAGGGCTGGAAGAAACCGTGAGCCGCCGGAGCTGGAAGGGAAAGAACTGCTGGAATGGTGCAGGCTCCGCCGGGAATGACGAATTCAGAATGACGAAGCCCGAAATTCGCCGAAGAACTGATCGCCCTTAACCGGTGAAGGCTTGAAGCAGGTTACTTTACTTCCGGACGCTCGCCGCCGTGCCGGATGTCCCGAGCCGTGAGCAAGTAGACGGCGTCTTCGCTGACGTTCACCGACTGGTCACCGATGCGCTCAATGAAGCGCGCGCAGAAAAGCAGGTCCACGTAGTCTTGGGCACGGGCAGGATCCTGCGTGATGCGAAGCACCATGGCTTTATTAAACTCCCGGTATGCGGCATCCAGTTCTGTATCCCGGCCCTGAATCATGAGCGCAGCCTCCAAATTTCCCTCGCAGAAAGAACTCACGGCATCCTTCAGCATGGCTGCGGCAAGGTCGCCAAGGACCCGCAGCAATTCGCTCTCAGGAAGCGCGGGATTAGCGATAATCAGACGCGCCCGGCGGGCTAGGCTTACCGCATGGTCGCTGATGCGCTCGATGGCGGAGGCGGCTTTCATCGTAGAAATCACGCGGCGCAGATCGCGCGCTACTGGGCTAAATTTCATGATCAGTTCGATCCCTTCACGGTCAATTTGCTTCTCCAGTTCATCGACAATCTCATCGTCGGCAACGGTACGGTTACAGAGGTCAATATTCCGCTCCAACAAGCCGCGGATGGCATGATCAAGGTTGGCCTGAGCCTGCCGGCCCATGCGCAAAATATTGGAATTGAGGTGGCTGAGTGATTCTTCAAACACGCCTAAAATATGACGGGACTGGGTGGACATGATGGTTAATGGGCCCTCTTTAAAAGGAGGGCTGTCAGGTGACAAAATCGTGAGCTTACTTGGCCCGGGCTCAGCCCGTTTTCCCTGCACATTGCAGAAAAAAGGGGAAAAGTCCCCCGCAGGCATCAACCGTAACGGCCCTCGATATACATGGCGGTCTTCTCGTTCTTCGGATTGAAGAACATCTCCTTAGTGGGGCAATGTTCTACGATTTCGCCCATGAGCATGAAGATGCACTCATCGCTGGCCCGGCGTGCCTGGGCCATGTTGTGCGTAACCATGATGATCGTGAAGCGACTCTTCAGTTCAGTGATGAGTTCCTCAATGCGCTCAATGCCGTTGGCGTCGAGGGCCGAGCAGGGCTCATCCATGAGGATGATGTCGGGTTTCAAAGGGAGCAGGCGGGCGATACAAAGCTTTTGCTGCTGTTCGAGAGTGAGTTCCGTGGCCTTGCGCTGAAGATCATCTTTCACGGAATCCCACAGGGAGACCTCCCTGAGTGCAGACTCCACCATCTGATCCATAGCGGACCGCTTTCTTTCCCGGCCGGGGGTGTGACTCTTCACGCCGAACACAATGTTCTCGTAAATGGAAATCGGCAGCGGATTGGGACGCTGAAAAACCATCCCCACTCGCTTACGCAGGCTGGCGATGGAAACATCCGTATCCAGAATGTTCTTGCCGAGAATGGTGATATTGCCGGTGGTTTTGACATTTCCATAACGTTCGTTGATGCGGTTAAACGAACGCAGAAGCGTCGTCTTGCCGCATCCGCTGGGACCGATAAGGCCCGTGATGATGCCGGGCTTGAATGCGGCGCTGACACTTAGCAGTGCCTGGAAGTTTCCATACCAGAGGCTGAAGTCCCGGACATCTACGCTGGGTGCTTGTTCCATGATAAGGGTAAGGGTTAGCCGAACTCGCCGTTGAGATAGCGGCCGGTGATTTCCTTCACCGGGGCATTGAACATTTGATTTGTATCGCCCCACTCTACGAGCTGGGAATCGTTGATGAAGGCTACTTTATCCCCCATCCGGCGCGCTTGCTGCGTGAGATTGGTAACGAGGACGATCGTCATCTTCTCTTTCAGCCGGGTCAGCACCTCTTCGATCTTCATCGTCGTCACAGGGTCGATGGCGATGGAAAATTCGTCGAGGCAGAGAATCTCGGGATCGAGTGACAATGCCCGGGCCAGAGTGAGGCGCTGCTGCTGACCGCCGGAGAGCCGGGTGCCCAGCAAATCGAGACGGTCCTTCACTTCATCCCAAAGCACCGAGTCCCGCAAACAGCGTTCAACGATTTCATCGAGTTGGGCCTTGTCATGGATCCCCTGCCGCCGCGGAGCATACGCCACGTTGTCATACACTGACAGGGGCAGACCGACAGGTAGCGGAAAGACCATACCGATGCGGCGGCGCAGGGCATAAACATTGGGCATCGAGCGGACTTCTTCGCCGCTGATACGAACTTCGCCCTCCACCTTTGCGATGGTGATGAAGTCGATCGTTCGATTGATGGTTTTCAGCAGCGTGGACTTTCCGCTGTTGGCGGGCCCCACAATCGCGAGCACGGTGTTCCGTGCGGCGCTCATGGTAATCTCGTCCAAAGCCTTTTTTTTGCCGTAGCGGACGGTGAGGTCCAGGAATTCGAGGTGAGCAGGCATAGGGTGCAATTTTACCAGCGTTTACGGCGGCGGAGGCGACTGCGGACAACTGATGCCGCACCATTGATGGACAGAATGAGCACCAGCAGTATAAAAGCACTGCCGAACATCATCTGATCCGACATACCGGGAATGTCTTTACAAATGAGGTTCAAGTGATTGGACAGGGCCATGAACTGATCATTGATGCCGTAAGGAGCGAGACGCTCGGCGCCGGATTTGGCGATAGGAACCCAAAGGACCGCGCCGAGGAACATAATCGGAGCCGTCTCCCCCGCAGCACGAGCGATGACAAGGATAACGCCGGTTAGAATACCGCCAAAACTGTTCGGCAGGACAATCGTGCGGATCGTTTGCCATTTGGAAGCGCCCAAATTCCAGCAGGCTTCCCGGAAGTTTTTGGGAACTGCCGACAGAGCCTCCTTGGTGCTGGTGATGATGACGGGAAGAGTCATCACCGACAGCGTCATGGCAGCAGTGAGCATGCCGGTCTTCATGTGCATCGTCGCCACGAAAGCGCCCAGACCGAAGAGCGCATGCACAATGCTGGGAACTCCCGCAAGGCTGGTGACCGCGACCATGATGGAGCGGGTCAGAGCGTTGTCCGGCGCATACTCATTGATATAGATCCCTGCCAGCACACCGATGGGAGCGACGATGATCAGACACATCAGCGTGAGGTAGAACGTCCCGATCAATGGTCCCCAAATACCGCCCTCAGCACCCATACTGCGTACATCGGTGGTAATGTAATCCCACGAAAGGGCTGGCCAGGCACGCACGGTGATCATCCACAGCAGCCAAGCAACAGGCAGCAGCAGAGCGACAGCGATAGCACCAGTAGTCCAGTGCGCGATCTTCATTCCGCGCTGCTTCTTCAATTCGTATGCCGCAGGGGAAAAAGGATTGGAAGAGGCATTCATATCAGGCGGCTCCTTTCTTCTTGTGGCCACGGATAAACACGTTGGCCGTAAGGTTGATGGCGCAGGTTATGATCAACAGCAGCAGGCCGATGGTGAACAGGCTGGCCATGTGATCGCTCCCGGTGACAGCGTCACCCATTTCACTGGCAATCGCCGCCGTGAGAGTGGTGACGGGGTCCAGAAGTGAATCCGGAATCTGATTCTTATTACCCGTGGCAAGCAGAACGGCCATGGTCTCACCAATCGCCCGGCCAACGCCCAGCATGCAGGAGGCTACAAGACCTGTCTTAGCAGCAGGGAAAAGAACCCGGCGAACGACTTCCCATTTATTGGCTCCCAGTGCCATCGCCGCTTCGCGATAGCTGTCAGGCACTGCCCTCAGAGAGTCTTCCGCCAGAGAAACAATCAGGGGGATACTCATCAACCCCAGCACAATCCCTCCATTGAGCAGATTCGTCCCCCACTGCGCTCCCGTATATTTTTGCAACATGGGACCGATAATTGTGACCGCAATGAATCCCCAAACGATACTGGGAATAGCGGCCAGAACCTCAATCCCGATCTTCAGCCACTCCTTAGTGGTCGATCCGGCGAATTCACTGATGTAAACTGCAGCAGCGAGGCCGAGAGGAATGGCAATCAACATAGCAACGGCAGCCACGGCAAAATTGCCGACAATCATTCCAAGAACCCCGTAAGAGGGATTATGATCGTCCTTGGCGTGCCACTCCGTGGAGGTGAAGAAGGCATGCTCGCCAAACCATTCGATCTTGGGCAGAACCGGCATGGCGCCGAGCAGCACAAACAGAAAGATGGCAGCAACAAGGAAGATTGAACTCCAGCCACAGACTCGAATCAGGACTTCGACGGGCTTTTCGATGCTGTCGGCAATACCGGCCACTGCCGCCCGCCAGCCCTTTCGGGCTGCGGGCGGAGTGTTGGATGAAGGGTGCGAAGAAGGCATGAGGAAAGGGATTCCTGCCGACTAAGGGTTATTGAAGGGAAACGTAACCCGTCTTGGAAAGAAGCTTTTGCCCCTCAGGGGACATGGCGAAATCAATGAAGGCTTTGACTTCTCCTGTTGGTTCACCGGCTGTGTAGAGGTAGAGCTTACGGGCGAGAGGATACTTGCCATTCCGGGCATCATCCACTCCGGGCATCACAGCCGGCTCGCCAGTCTTCTTGCTGACTGGCACCCACTTCACTTTGTCTGTTTTGAAGGCCATTCCATCGTAACCGATGGCGCTCTTCATGGTAGCAAGGTTGTTGATGATAGCCGTCGAACTGCTCTGGGCGGCCACTGTGGTGCGGAACCTGTTTTTCTCACCGGCAGCGTTTTTGCCGAGCACGACATCGTGAATGAATTCGTAGGTGCCGGAGGTATTTTCGCGCCCGAGCGCTTCTATGTTACCCGTCAGCCCGCCAGGACCGACCTGCTCCCATGTGGTGATGGCGCCGTTCTCGACATACATATCCTTCAACTGCTCCATGCTGATCTGAGCGAGGGGGTTTTCAGGATTCACGAAGACCGCGAGGGCATCATAGCCGACCACGAACTCAACAGTCTCTTTGCCCTGCTTTGCCTTGATCTTGTCCTTTTCCTCCTGCTTCATCGGGCGGCTTGACGTGCAGATGTCAATCCGGCCTTCGGTCAGTTCGTTGATCCCGATACCTGAGCCCCCGCCGGCGACAGACACTTTACCGCCAGTGAAGTTTTCAGCCCACGCCGCGGCGACCTGAGCCATCGTGTTCGATCCCGAAACTTTGATGGTCTTCTTTTCTTCACCCCCGCCCCCGCAGGAGCAAAGGCTGGCAGTGGCGGCGGCAGTAATCAGTGAGAGGAAGGCGGTGCGCTTCATAAGAAATATTGGTTTGGTTGAGTTGCGTTCAATTTGTGGACGAGGCGATTGTTTGCCACAAATGTCGCGCAGTCCACATTTGGAGTGTTCCGATTCCGTCACATTTGCACTCCCACCCGCCTTCTGGCAAAACGGAATCGTCACAAAGCAAACTTTGTCATTCCGGCATTCCGGACTGAGAGGTAATATCACTCTCAGTTTAGACCGCCAAAGCGGTCATGGGGCACTTTCGACACAGTCATAATCATGCCATCCGTCAAAAAATCCCCTTCCCCACCGGAACGCGTCGATGACGCTGACGGGGGTCATGATGAAGCCGAAGGAAAAGTGCTGGGCTGTATCACGGCCATGCTGGACGGATTGACCGATGCCTGCATGATCGCTGAGCCGGACGGACGGATGCGCTATGCCAATGGAGCTGCCCGTGTTCTGCTCCGCATGAAAGGTCGGGCTACAGGCCGAAAACTGACTGCCGTGCTCGCAGAGAAGCATGCGCTAGAATTATTCGAGAACGCGACCGCGGTAGAGCGTCCGCGGGCCGCGGTTCTGGCTCTCACTCTCTCCAGCGATGGAGCCCGTTCCTACACGGTCAGTGTAGTGCCTCTTAGCATTGAGGGGGAAGGCCTTTTCTACCGCATCGCCATTTCGCCAAATTCCGCCCCCGTAGCACAATCCGGCGGCAGTGAGACCACTGCACTTCTGCAGAAACTGGGCGACCCCCTGAGCATTCTTCAGGGCTACCTTGAAAACCTCCTGGACGGTGTCATCAAAGAACCGGCCCTCATGCGCCAGTGCCTCGGCGCAATGCAGCGCCAGACCGCCCAGATGCAGCGTCTCATCAGCGGACTCCGGTTCTAGCGGCTATTTTGTCCCGATGCAGTAGAGGAACTTGTTGGACCGGACGACAAGCCCGTTCCTGACGGCATTCAACACACCGCGGCCACTTTCCTCGGTGGCACTGGAGACTAATTTAAACTAAGGGGAGGCCTCCACGACTAACAAATCTGTGATTCCCATGCCCTCCAGCGGTGTCTTCCAGACAATGTTTTCCGTGTCGCTCCATCTACCGGGAGGCTTTGCAGAAGGCTGCGTCCAGGCTCCCCCGGGACCATGAAAATGCGGCCAGTCGGCAGCGAAGATGGAAATACCGGGAGCGAGAAAGGCGGAGAGCATTAGGTAACGCGGCACCATTTGCCGGAACCGATGGCTTTCCGGTAAGATTTTCTTTCCCCCATGCGCAGTGTCCGAGAGATGCCTGTGCCTCACCACCCCAACAGCGCCGCTTTCAGTTCCTCGTAGCGGTCAAAGGCTGGCAGTTGCGGAAACTGCGCCTTCACATTATCCGGGGCATGAAAGAAAAAGCCCCTGTCGGCTGCGAGCAGCATGGACGTGTCATTGAAGCTGTCCCCAGCGGCATGCACCCGGTAGTTGAGGGACTGAAAGGCCTCCACGGCGCGGCGCTTCTGGTCTGGCTGGCGAAGTTTGTAGTCCACTATACGCCCGTCTGCTGCCACTTCCATCCGGTGGCAAAACAGCGCCGGCCAGCCGAGTTGAGCCATCAGAGGCATGGCAAATTCCTCAAAGGTGTCCGACAAAATCACTACCTGACAGCTGGCACGGAGGGAATCGAGGAACAGCTCCGCCCCCTCCAGCGGACTGAGGCTGCCAATGACTTCCTGAATATCAGGCAGCCTCAGCCCGTGCTGCTCGAGGAGGGCCAGACGACCCCGCATGAGTAGATCGTAATCCGGCTCGTCGCGGGTGGTGCGGCGGAGTTCGGGAATGCCGGTGCGCTCGGCAAACGCGACCCAGATTTCCGGCACAAGAACGCCTTCGAGATCGAGAGTGATGATGGTCTGCTGATCCATAGGAGCCCTGCCATGCTCTCCGTTGAACACGCTGCAAGCAGAGATGAGGGTGGTCATCCGTTCGAAAAAGTGATGGAAAGCGAGTTGCCTGAGGAAAAGAATATCGCTTTTACCAGTTGGTGCTATGAATGCTGGACCTTAGTCCAAACTCTTCCAACACCACTATTGTTCCTCTTATGCCTGCGATTCCTTCTGATGCTTTCCGTTCCCACTTTCACTGGCTGCACAGCCATGGCGTCGATGGCGAAGTGCTTTCCGTGCAGAAAGCGGAGATGAGCGGAAGCGACCTGACGGGACGTAACCTCCGCGAAGCAAGGCTGCCGGATATTGACCTCTCCGGTGCCATGCTCAGCGGGACGGATTTTTCCTCCGCCGATGCGTCCCGCGGGAGCTTCGACAAGGCCCGGCTAGTTGGCGCAAATTTCAGCGGAGCGAAGTTGGAAGGCGCCAGTTTCAGAGGATGTCGGCTGGAGGGAGTGCGTTTCATTGGCGCTTCGCTCGTGAAGGCCTGCATGGCGGGGGCCGACTGCAGCGGGGCTCAATTTGATGGGGCGGATGTTTCCGGGGTGGACTTCACCAATGCCGACCTCTCCGGTGTGGACCTGACCGGCGCCCGTCAGACCGGCGCGAACTTCAACGGGGCCGATCTCACGGATACGCAGGGACTGGAAAAGCCGGGCACACCTGCAGCGGCTCCGGCAGTTGCATCGGCAACTGCACCTGCGCCTGCGCCACTTCCAGCAGAGCCCGAGCCCCCTGTTCAGACCACTGCGGAATCTGAAACTGAGCCTGTGGATGAAGCTCAAGAAGAGGAGTCGACCACGACGAATGCTTCCGTGCAGCCGGAGCTGTTTATCCCGCTTCAGCAGTCATAAACCTTACCAAGACCCTTCCGTGACAGAAGAACAGCAAACATGGGCCGCCATAGGCATCGTCGCACTGACCACGGGCATCTTTCTGTGGAAACTTACCCGAAAGCGTCAGCAGGGGTGCGGCGGCGGTTGCGAATGCGCTTCAGCAAAAAAGCCGGTGACCCGCTGAGCCAGTATTGGGGAACAAATGGAGGACGACTTTCGCCGGCTATTTGATGGTATCCACGCGCAGACACTCGCCGCGATGGAGAAGGACCTCGCGCGTATTTCCTCCCTGCCGGAACTGCTCGCGGTAACCCAAGCCGCCCTTCAACACACGACACGAACGCTCTCTTCCATCACAGAATCCGCAGGGGTTAAAACCGCCTGCTCGTCCGGGTGCTCCTTCTGCTGCTGGCATCGCGTGGACGCCCCCGCACATGAAATCTTACTCGCCGCCCGCTACATCCGCGCCCACTGGACACAGGAGGAGATTGATGCACTCAGAAGAGCAGCCCGTCAGCGTGCGGAGGAGGAACTGAGAATGGATTACGCCCAGCGGCAGCGCAGCATCCGGCCCTGCGTCTTGCTGGAGGAAAACATCTGCCGGATCTATCCCGTGCGTCCGGGGGCCTGCCGACGATATTTTTCAGGGTCCATCGATGCGTGCCACCGGCTATGGGAAGACCCTCAGGCGGAGGCCGCGGTCGGCATCCCGCTCCTTTCTGATGCGGGCCACGCCGCCGGCAGTGCCATGCTCCGGGCCTTTGCTGCGGCAGGATATGACCACTATTTCTACGATCTCTCCGCGGCCCTTGCCGAGGCCCTCGAAGACGAGGCCTGCGAGCAGCGGTGGTTTGCCAAACAAGCCGCGTTTTCCGCAGATGCGCGCACGCTCATGCCGCCGCCCGGCCCACCGGCTCCGGTGATTCATTCGTGGTGAAAGCCTCTTGAGCGTCTGCCCACACCGGCCACTCTGGCCTCATGCCTTCCCTCCCCTCCTCTGTTCCTGTAGCGCTTACCATCGCCGGCAGCGACTGCTCGGCCGGCGCTGGACTGCAGGCGGACCTCAAATCCTTTACCGCCCAGGGTGTTTACGGCCTCACCGCGGTGACGTGCGTGGTGGCGGAAGTCCCCGGAAAGGTGACGCGGATCCAAGCAGTGGACACGGCCATTCTGGAAGACCAGATCCGGCTGCTCATGGAAGCCTTCCCGGTAGCCGCAGTAAAAACCGGCATGCTCTACAGCGCAGAGATCATTACTCTGGTGGCGGACATATTCAGGGGCCTGAAAAAGCGGCCGCACCTTGTGGTCGATCCTGTCATGGTGGCCACCAGCGGCGACGCTCTCGTGGGCGATGATGCAGTGGAGGCATACGAACGACTACTCTTTCCACTCGCCAGTCTCATAACTCCTAACATGGATGAGGCCTCCGTGCTGCTGGGCAAGCCGGTCACGCGTACTGAACAGTTGAAGCCCGCCGCAGATGTGCTACGCATGAAGTATGGATGCCCTGTGCTGCTGAAAGGGGGCCACCTTCGCGGGGATAGCGCGATAGATGTGCTGCGGGATGCCGCGGGATTCACCGTCCACTGTGCGGCTTACCTACCCGGCATCAGCACACACGGCACTGGTTGCACGTTTTCCGCAGCCATCGCAGCCGGACTGGCAAAAGGGCTCGATCTCCGGGCCGCAGTGAAGAACGGAAAGCGTTACGTCACTCGCACTATCGCGCAATCCTTCCGCTGGGGTCGGGGACGCAGCAAAGTCGAGGCACTTAATCATTTTCAACACACTGGCATCCCATAGGCCAGAAAACACGGGGGTGCCTCCCCCGTAGAGACGGCGGCTGAGTAACTAAATTCGTTGAGGGGTCGAGTTGTGATTTTCGAGGCCTGCCCCGGCGATTCGGCTCAGTGCTGTCCCATGATCCTATCATTA
>CAMAUV010000049.1 GCA_945861415.1 Akkermansia muciniphila
CTGGCTGAAGCGGGTATCAAAACCCTCTACATCGATCCGGGCTGCCCGTGGCAGAACGGCTACGTCGAGAGCTTCCATGACAAGTTCCGCAGAGAGTGCCTTGCTCGCGAGCTATTTTATACGCTGAGCGAGGCGCGGGTGGTGATCGCAGCCTGGCGCATGAAGTTCAATCAAGTCAGACCGCATCGCAGCTTCGGCATGAAGACGCCAGAGGAATTCGCCTTTGGACTCGTTCCCGCAAGAGGGCAAACGGCTCAATCTACTTTCTACGCTGCGGCCTCCGGCCTTCGCTCCGAAAGCAGATTGACAAGCAGGTGGCAGCCACTATCCATGAACCCGAATCCTTTCACTTTGAGCGGACCATAAACTGGGAGGGTGCCAACCCGGCAGCCACCCACTATATGAAAACCAGACTTGCAGCAATTCTCCTCTCACTTTCCACCCTGTTCAGTTTTGGCCACGGCGGCGTGGAACTAGGGCCGAACAAAGGCCGTATCCTTGAGTTCAGTAAGAACGAAACCATGCACGGAGAAGTCACAGTCAGAGACGGCAATTTTCATATTGCCCTGCTCGACAAGGACATGCAGCGCGTGGCCTTCACCAGCCAGACACTCACCGCTACCGGAGGCCCGCGCGACAAGCAGGCAAAACTGGAAGTCACCAAAGTAGCAGACGGTTTCGCGGTGTCGGCGGTCAAGGACGGCGAGTGGCTCATCGTCCAGTTCAGGCCTGATTCCAAAGGCAAGGCGGTAACTGCCCGCCTGCACTACGACACCGGCAATTGCGACGACTGCAGCAAGCAGGAGTGGCTTTGCGAATGCAAACCGGAACCCGCAAAAGACGCTAAGAAAAAGTAAGGCGAATACAGCCGGCGAGTAAGCGATCTTCCGGCATAATTCTGGCGGTCGCCGACGCCGTAACGATACTATGGACTGGTCAAGCATTTCCACCTTTCTAAAGCACGGCATCCACCACGTCCTCATGGGGTGGGATCACCTACTGTTCGCTGCCGCGCTAATCATTGCCCTGCGCAGCTTTTGGGACATCTTCAAGATCATTGGGATATTCACCATTGCCCATTCCATCACGGTGACAGTGACGGCCCTGCGCGGCCAACCGCTCTTCGCTGCCGAGGTTGTTGAGCCGGTGATTGCGGCGAGTATTATTTTCGTAGCATTAGAGAATATTGTGCTTCCTAGAGATGGCGTGAGCAAACGTAGGTTGGCGCTAGCCTTCGGCTTCGGATTGATTCATGGTCTTGGCCTCGGCGGTGCACTGCTGGAAAATCTGAGCGGGCTGCCCGGCGGCACCGCAGGCTGGGCCATCGCGGCCTTCTGCATCGGCGTGGAGGTTGGTCACCTTTGTGTGGTCGCCCCGCTTTCCGGTGTTCTCAAAACCGGACGCGATGCCGGCGGGGAAAAATTCCAGCGCTCTGTTCTCTTCTGGGGATCCATCCTCATCGCCCTTGGAGGCACGTATTATCTGCTGGCGGCACTTGGCCTTGTGCCCGGAATCGGCGGGTAGTAGTTCCTCTTGGAATAATCCCGCGCCTCACGCTTCTTATCCCCCACGCTTCTCAGTGAATCCCTTTCCGGGCGGCAGTCCTGCCGGCCGGCCTTAAACAGAACAAAACACCACCCACAACACTATGAAGAAACTAATCATGACTCTCGCCGCCGCACTCGCTATGACGGGCTTCCTTCGCGCCGGAGAATATCCCGACATCAGCGTAGCCGACCTCAAGAAGGCCATGGCTGACAAGAAGGTCGCCGTAATCGATGCCAACGGCAGCGACAGCTGGAAAGATGGCCACATCCCCGGCGCTGTCGACCTCGAATCCTTGGAGGCAAAACTCGGCGATCTTCTGCCGAAGGACAAATCCACCTTAGTGGTGGCCTACTGCGGCGGCCCGGCCTGTAGCGCCTATATTTCCGCAGCCAAAGCCGCAGAGAAGCTTGGCTACAAAAACGTTAAGCACCTCTCCGCCGGTCTCTCCGGCTGGAAAGCTGCCGGCGAAAAGACTGAAGCCGGCAAAGGAGAAAAGAAGACCTCCACCGACGCTGCTGCACACACGTTCGTCGCTACCTTCACCGGCGTTGCCTGCAGCGCCTGTGAGTCCAAAGTCGGCAAGGCTATCGCCAAGCTCCCCAGCGGCGGCAATGTGAAGTGGGAAGCTGGCAAACAGAAAGGCACCAAAATGGTAACCTTCACCGCGAAAAACTGCGGCTGCCCCGGCGCCACCAAAGAAGGCCTCGTCACCGCCCTCGGCGATGACGCCAAGAGCTTCGTGGTGAAAGAACTCGCCGCCAAGTAAGCATCCGGCACTATTGATCCTGTTCGCAGCCGCGCACCGTCGCCGGCGGTGCGCGGCTTTTCTTTTCTCTAGATGGAAGGTGATAAACCGGGCGGGTAGCCATTTTTGCGATGCCCGGGTCTGCGATGTTTAGCCAAACAAAAAGGTCCGCGCCCGCGGCATTGACCCTGCTGCTATTCACCATAAAAATTAGGTATGATCAAGAAACTGCTCATTCTCGCTGCTGCCGTGACCGTCACCCAGGCAGCCCCTCCGCAAACTACCGCAGACCTTGTGGTCGTGATCTCGCCGGCAAAAGACGAGTTGGCATGGCTGGCCATCCCGTGGGAAACCGACCTCACTGTGGCCCGCCGCAAGGCCGCCACCGCGGGCCGGCCAATCTTTCTGTGGGAGATGGACGGTCACCCGTTGGGATGCACCTGAAATAATGGTGTGATGGACCGTGAGTTCGTCTTCAGTCATCCGGAAGTGCAGGCCCTCATCCGCGAAAAGTTCATACCGCTGGCCATGGACGATTGGTACCTCCGCCGTCAGAATGACGCCTACGGCAAGTTCTTCATTGAGATGACCAAACCCAGCCCGCGCGGCAACGCCGGCGACAATACCCGGCAGGGCCGTTATGTGTTCACCGCGTCGGGAAAATTTCTTGGCTTCAACAACAACCGTTCGCCCGAACGCATCCTCTCCATGCTGCGCGACTCCCTTGCCAAATGGGACGCACTTCCCTCTGCCGAAAAGCAACCGCCCGGTGGCACCGGCGACCTGTCCCGGGAGGCCCGCTACCTGAGGATACCACCAGTTGACGGCGCAGTAGTCAAAGTGTTCACACGCGTGCTTGAGCGGACAAAAGAAGGAAAGTTCACCAAAGTGACGCCGCCAGAAAGTGCGCCGGGGGACTTGCGCCACCGCGGTTTCGATGCCGCCACCGATCACCTGTGGCTCAACGCCGCCGATCTTAAAACCCTGCTCCCACCTCCCGACGCAAAACCCGGCACCACCATTCCCGTGCCCCGCGCCCTTGCACAGCGTATCGCCCGCTATCACTTCGTGGATAGCACGCGCGGCGAACCACCTCACTGGAAGCGCGACGAGGCCAAAACTGTCACGCTCACCCTGACGGTAGAATCCGCGAAGCGGGCGAAACTGGTCGGCCGCGTTCATATGGAAACCTCCGATGGCACCCGCGGCTACATCGCGACCCTCGATGGCTGGTTGGAACACGACCGCGGAAAGTTAACCGCCCTCCATGCCGTAGCCACCGGCGACCATTGGGGCGACAGCCCGCTCACCGCCGGTGCCCGCCTAGGCAAGTCGCCGCTCGGCGTCGCCTTCGCCCTCTGCCCGGACCCAAAAGGTGCCGACTCCATTCCACCCCAGGGTGCGCGCTGGCTAGATGGCTACTACGACCCGGATAGGAATTGATCCGCTACCATCAGGATCACGGCTTTTCCCACCGGCTCAAAACCTCTTGCACCTTATCGCGAATGCGCTCGCGGGCCTCGCTGCGCCCCACCCCTGCATCAGGGGCTTGTCGCATCTGGTGTGGAGATGCCAGATGTGGGAGATCACCGCCAGCCTCAGGGCATTCGCATCCAGCGACTGCCATACCGCACTTCGGCCCAAACGGCCACTGCCGCGCACACCCGCACGAGCGGCAATCACCGTTGCCGCTGCCTCCCGCTTCGCGGCCCGTGATTCCCGGTTCAGCTGCGCCGGGCGGCAAATTTTTTCGTGGCACGCCCGCGGGTGCTGTGTCAGGGCAGGCTTATGTCCGACACACCACACTTTCTTCGTTCCCTCCTTCGCGCCAATGGCCGCACGGTCATTGTGCCCATCGACCACGGGACAGCCATCCCGGTGGCCGGGCTGGAGCGGCCGGATTCTTTGATCGAGGGACTGCGCGAATGGGCCGATGCGTTTGTGGTGAACTACGGGGCGGCCCGCGCCTGCCGCACAGCGTTGGAAGGACGCGCGGTCTGCTTACGCACTGATGTTTATAAGCCGGCCCGCCCGGGCCAGCCGGACCACGGCGCATGGATGACCTATGGAGCTGCAGATGCCGTGCGGGCCGGAGCACACTGCGTGATGCATATGCTCTACCCCCATCACGCAGATGAAGCGCGCCAATTCCGCGAAGGCGCACGGCTCATCAGTGAATGTCACACCGCCGGGCTGCCGGTGATTACCGAAACGCTGCCCTTCGGCCTCGGTCGCACGGCTGACTACACGCCGGAGCATATCGGATTTGCCGTGAGGGCCGCCGCCGAGCTGGGCGCCGATGTGGTGAAAACCGCATGGCCCGGCAGCCGCGATGCATTTCAGAAAATCGTTGAGTCCACCTTCGTGCCCGTGATCGTGCTGGGCGGAGCCGCGCAGACGGACGACGCCAGCATCCTGCGCATGGTCGCGGACAGCATCGCCGCCGGCGGTGCAGGCGTTGCCATCGGCCGTAATGTATGGCAGCACGAAAACCCGCCGCTCATGCTGCGTCGGCTGCACGCCATCGTCCATGAAGGCGCGGATGCCGATGCCGCGCTGGCGATGTTCTGAGGACGCTGACGCACGCATCAAATCCATGGCCTTCCTTCCTGACCACGCTTATTCGCTCATCGCCCGCGCCCACGCCCTGGATCGGCTGGCCCACGCGTTTTTGATCTCCGGGCCATCATTGGAGGATCAGCGCGAACTGGCGGTAAAATTGAGCGCTCTTGTGAATGGCTGGAGTGATGTGGGCTCACTGGACGATCTGCGGCGGCACGGAGCAATCGTCATTGAGCCCGAAGGAAAACTGCGGCAGATCAAAATTGAGATGATGCGGGATGCTGGGAAATCGCTCCAGTATACCTCCAGTTCGACTTATAAAATCGTAGTAATCTCCGACGCCGACCGGATGAACCAGAGCGCGTGCAATTCCTTCCTCAAAACCTTGGAGGAACCACCCGCCAACACCCTCATCCTGCTGCTCACGCGGACTCCGGAACAGCTCCTCGATACCATCCGCAGCCGCTGCGTGCGCGTGGCGCTGTATCGTGAATGTCAAACCGGCCTGCAGCTTACGGAGGTGGAGGAGCAGTTGGTGCATTTGCTGGCCGCCTACTTCAGTCATGGCAAACCGGATTCCTCCCGCGCCATGGGATTGCTGGCGGATTTCCAGAACATCACCGCGGAGCTGCGCGGAGACATCGAAGATCGCCACAAGGCCGCCCTCAAGGAGGAGGTTAGCACCTATGGAAAAACCACCGACGGCGGCTGGCTCAAGGACCGTGAAGACTACTACGATGACCTCACTGAGTCCGCTTATCAGGAGCAGCGTAACAACCTGCTGAGCCTGCTCTTCACATGGCTCGGCGAAATGCAGCGCCGCCACTTTGGCCTCCCGGCCATGGACCTCCCGGCATGGAATGCGCTGACCGAACAGCTGGCGGAAAAGTATTCCGTGAACGATCTGCACCGCCGGCTCAAAGCCGTGGATGAGATGCGGCGGAATCTGGCCACGAATGTCCGCGAAGTGCTGGCCCTCGAGGTTGGCTTCCTTAATGCATTCGGCTGATACCGCCTACTCGGCAGTTCCACGGAGATTGTCGTTGCACCGCAGCAGAACCCGGAGCAGGAACCCGCGTCGTCAGGGGCTGTGGAGTATGGACGCGCGAACCCCGCCAGGGCCGGAAGGCAGCAACGGTAGCATGATCCCCACTGCCGCAGTTCTCTGGCGGCGCTTTTGTTTACAGGAACAAATAGAGCCGGAGATTGACGCCTCCCCACTCCCCTGCTATCACTAAGGTCCATCATGCCAAAAGCAGCCGCACTGAATCCCGATATCACCAAGCGCCTCGACGATTTTCTCGCAGGCAAGGGTCTGCGCCGCACCAAACAACGCGACGTCATCGCGCGCGCCGCTTTCTCCACCGCAGAGCACTTCACCGCAGAGGAACTGCTCGACATCGCCCGCAAGATCGACCGCACGACCAGCCGCGCCACCGTTTACCGCACTCTCAGTATGCTCGTCGAGGCCGGACTCCTCCGCGAAGTCGACCTCGGCCTTGGCCAGATGTGCTACGATCCGAATTTCATCGACCACCCGCACCACAATCACCTTATCTGTCTCGACTGCCGGAAAGTCGTGGAGTTTGAAGACAAGCACATGCATCTGCTCGAAGACTGTATCACTCGCCGGCTCGGATTCAGCCCCGCCAGCGCCACGCTCAAGATCGAAGCCAATTGCGAGGAACTCCGTCAGCGCGGTGAGTGCAAAACCCGCAAGGCTGCACGGTAATCCCCTGCCCTGTTTTCCTTAAACCGGTGATGAATTTTCCGCCCGCAGACACATTTGAGATTTCCGCCGCCGAAACCGACGCACTGCGCAAAGCCGGAGTGCCCTTCCTGCTCATCGACTGCCGCGAGCAGGATGAGTGGAATCTCTGCCACATCCATGGCGCAGAACTCATGCCCCTATCCGTTTTCGCCGAGCAGTCGCGCGTCCGCTTCACCAATCCTGAAGAGCGCCTTGTGATTCATTGCCATCACGGCATGCGCAGCGCTCAGGCCGCCCACTTCCTACGCCAACGTGGCATTCCCCTCGCATGGAGCATGGCTGGCGGCATCGAGGCATGGTCGCAGGACGTGGACCCCTCGGTGCCAACTTACTGATCGTTCCCTTCCCATGATCGTGCGGATACTGACATTTCTCCTCCTCTTAACGGCTATCCTCGCCGCCGGTGAAAAGAACGAAAAGTGCCCTCTGATGACGGCGGACGACATCGACGAAGAGCAACTGATCGAATACGAAGGCATCAAAGTGTTCTTCTGCTGCCAAGAGTGCCGTAAGCACTTCAACGCCCAACCGAAATACGTCATCAAAGCCAGCCTAGACCTCCTGCCTCAGTTTACCGCCATGAAAGACCGGCTGAAACTGGATGATATCAAACTGCTGACCCAGCGTTACTGTCCCGTTCAGTCCAAATATCTCGTCACCCCCGACAGCCCCACTGTGGAATACAAAGGCGTGAAGATTTACCTCTGGGACGAGGATGCCGTGAAAACATGGAACGCCGACCCCCACGGGTGCGCTAAACGCGCCAAGGATGCCGGACTCCTGCCCCAGTTAGATAAACCCTGAGTTCCAAGGGCAGCAGGCTTCGGCCGCAGTCCCCGTGTTACAATCCCTCCAATAAGGGTAGCCTTTGAGCATAAAAATAGTCAGCGCACTTCTGCGGATAAGACTGAAGACCATCCTGCTCGTAGCCATGGCGCTCGTGGCATTGATCGCCATCTACGCGCTGCTGGCCTTGTTGTTCCCTCTGGCGCTTTTGCTGGGATTACTGGTCATCCTGCACTTGTGCTGGAGAGCCCTCAGCCCCCGGTCGAGTTGTTGCGGCTATTGTGGAGCAAAAGCGAAATAGGTGATCACAGGCAACCGGTTCCGGCGGTGAAGTGGCGCGCGTTCGGCCGTCACAAGCCGCAGAATCAGCCTTGAGCCAGTGCATTTCCCGGGGCATCCGGTGCGTTTTATTATGCAAAGTCTTTGGTCTGACTCCGAATTCGCCTCTTCTACCACCGATCTCGCCCAGCGCGTCTATTCTTCTCGCCTGCTCGGGAAAGAACCCGTGCTCGTGCTCCATGGCGGCGGTAATACCTCAGTGAAGAGCACCGTGAGCGACTTCTTCGGCAATAAAGTGGACGTGCTATACATCAAAGGCAGCGGCGGCGACCTCGCCACCATCGGCGAATGCGGATTCCCCGCCGTGAAGATGGACGTGCTCCTCAAAATGGCCGATCTCCCCACCCTCAGCGATGCCGATATGGTCCGCGAACAGCGCGCCGCCATGCTCAATCCCGACTCTCCCACGCCCAGCATCGAAGCCGTTGTCCACGCCGTCATTCCGGGGAAATTCGTGGACCACACGCACTCCAATGCCGTCGTCGCCGTGACCAATCAGCCGGACGGCCTCGATCTGGTCAAGCGGACCTGGGGCGACCGCGTGATCATCGTCCCGTATGTCATGCCCGGCTTCATTCTCGGCAAAACCATCCGCGATCTGACGAAGAACGCCGACTGGTCAAAACTCGAAGGCCTCATCCTAATGCAGCACGGCATCTTCACCTTCGGCGTGACAGCGAGAGAGAGCTATGAGCGCATGATCAAGCTTGTCAGCGAAGCCGAAGTCGCGCTCGCCAAGCGCGGCGGCGGCCCCGACTCAATCGCCACTTCCACATTCTGCGCCGACAACGCCGCGCTGCGCACCCTCGCCGCCCACCGCAAAGCCGTCAGCGCCCAGCGCAACCGCGCCTGCGTCAGCGTCGTGGACTTTAGCCAAACCGCCGCCGGATTCGCCAACCGCCCGGACGTCGCCAGCCTCGCCACCCGCGGCACGCTCACGCCAGATCACAGCATCCGCACCAAACGCACGCCCGCCATCCTCGACACCGTAGACGCCGTCGCTCGCTACGCCGCGATCTACTCCGAATACTTCCAGCGTAACCAGAGTGGCCAGACCATGCTCGACCCCGCCCCGCGCTGGGCAGTGCTCCCTGGCCAAGGCATAGCTTCATTCGGCGCGAGCCTCACCGAAGCCCGCATCGTCAACGACATCGCCCAGCACACCTTGCGCACCATCCAGCAAGCCGAATCCGCCGGCGGCTGGACAGCGCTTCCGGAGAAGGATCTCTTCGAGATCGAATACTGGGACCTCGAACAGGCCAAACTAAAGAAAGCCCCCGCGCCGAGGCCGCTCCAGGGCAAAGTCGCCATCGTCACCGGAGCCGCCGCCGGCATTGGCAAAGCCATCGCGCTCGCCCTCAACGAACAGGGCGCCGTCGTCGTCGGCATGGACCTCAATCCCGAAACCCCGCAGCGCCTCGCCGGAAACGACGGCCTCCACGGCGTCGTCATCAACCTTACCGATTACGCAAAAGTGCAGGAGGAAGTGGAAAACGTCGTCCGCGCCTTCGGTGGGCTCGACATCCTCGTCAGCAACGCCGGCATCTTCACCGCCGGAGCCAACTTCGAGGACATGGACCCCAACAACTGGGCCAAGAGCATGGAGGTCAACCTCACCAGCCACATGCGCCTGCTGCAAAGCTGCGTGCCCTTCCTCAAGCTCGGCGTCGAACCCACCGCCATCTTCGTCGGCAGCCGCAACGTCAAAGCCCCCGGAGCCGGAGCCGGCAGCTACAGTTGCGCCAAAGCCGCTGTCACCCAACTCACCCGAGTCGCCGCACTCGAACTTGCCCCCGCTGGTGTCCGCGTGAACATCATCCACCCCGACGCCGTCTTCGACACCGAACTCTGGACACCCGAAGCCCTCGCCAAGAGCGCCCAGCGCTACGGCGTCACCGTCGAGGAATACAAGACCCGCAACTTGATGAAGACCGAGATAAAAAGCGTCGATATCGGCCGCATGGTCTGCGCCATGGCCGGCAACATCTTCGCCAAAACCACCGGTGGCCAGATCCCCGTAGACGGTGGGAATGACCGGACGATTTAAATAGACAAATCGCATAGGCGGACAAACCAGAGCCGCAGCCAACCACGGAGGTGAAAAAGCTAAGCAGCGGGAGCAGGTGTATACCGAGGAGGCTGGGGTGTTTAAGAAATTTATTGGCACCGCCACCCTAGCATCGGATACGTGACTGGGGCACCACGGCGATCGCTTCGGGCGCGCTCAATAGCCTCCTGAAGAGATCAGAGGAGCCAACACGTTCCTGTGCAATTTAGATGCGCGGATCGGCCCGAAGTAAAAAAGCGTGTCGGCCTCTACTTTGATCCCAGTCAGTAGGCATTTTTTAGTCTACATCCTAGAACTCAGGCTATCCGCCGGCCCGCTGTCGGGCGTAGAGGTCGCTCGTTTCGGCGAGTGTCCCCTCCCAATGGCACTGCGGCTACTTCGCTTCCTTCACCCGGATGCGACGGTATTCCATTTGGCCGGCGTCGCCTTCGAGACCGATGGGGCCGGCGGAGGGGAGTTTGAAGGCATCTTCGAGGACCTCCCCGTTGCAGGTGCAACGTGCGGTTTGGCCGGTGACGACCACTTCCAGTTCGTTCCAGTCTTGAGGCTTGTACTTTACAAGGTTTTTCCACGGCCCGGCGAGCAGGTAGTCGCGGCATTGGAGTTGCAGGCTGCGGATGAAGACGCCGCTGTCGGCGTTGGGGGTGGCGCGGAATTCGAGGCGAAGAGTGAAGTCTTTGGCAAACTCGCGAGTAGTCCAGATTTGCGCGACCTTCCGGCCTTCGGATGGTGTAGTCACGATAAGTCTTCCGTTCTTCGCGAGGTAGCGTCCATCGCTGCTGAGAGTCCTGCCGTCGAAGGGCGCGCCGTCTTTGAATGTCCAACCAGTGAGGTCGGTGCCGTTGAAAAGACTCTCGAATCCTTCCTCCATTTTGAAGTCATCTGCAGCTGTCTCAACGAGACCGAGGGTAGCCATCACCGGGCGAATGGCTGCGGCCCACTTCTTATAGCCAGCTTCGTTGGGGTGCAGCAAGTCGGGGAACTCGGCGGGAATCGCATCGCCTTTTTCATCGGCGAAGTTCTTCCATGTCTCCACGAGAGTGACTTGCGGTTGATCCTTTACGACGGCGGCGTAGAGGCCGTTGATCTTCTTGATCGCATCCGCCGGGCGGGACTTGGAGGCGGAAGCGGGGAAGACTTTGCAAAGGATGACGGGCATGTCAGCGCGGTGGGTTTTCAGCGCGGCGAGCAGGAGTTTCATGTTCACCGCGATAACTTCCGGCGTCGCTTTCTCTTCCAGATCGTTCGTGCCGGCGAGGATAACAACGGCGCGTGGCTCGAGTGCCAGCACGTCTTCTTTCAGCCGCACGAGCATGCCGCGCGTGGTGTCACCAGAGATGCCACGGTTGGCGACTTTGAGTTCACCGAAGGCCCTGCCCATGTCATCTCCCCAGCCTTGGGTGATGCTGTCGCCGAGGAAAACGACGGCCCCCTTGTCCCCCTGCACACGCGTGGCCCACCCTTCGCGCTTCTTTTTCCAGAGGTCCTGAAACCACTCGTAGCGCCGGATGGGACCGGCCCCGGGCAATCCGTCGTCAGTCGCGGGAATTTCAAGTCCAGCCTGGACGGCGAGGGTGGAGAAAAGGAGGGAACAGAGGAGAATATGGATACGCATCACGCTGTCCTCACACAGTTTCGCGCACTCCGCCAGTCCGCGCCTGCGTTAAAGTAGCGTGCTGCTGTCCTCCCGCTCAAGACGGCCGATCTTCTTTTTGACGACCTCCAGTTCGACCGTGAGCTGATGCAGGGCGCGGAGCACATCGGCCTGCGTTTCCTCGTGCGCGAGATGCGGCACGGCGGGATGGATTTTCATGGTGAGGCGAGCGATGTCGCGGCAGGCATCGCGGATTTGTTGAATGGCGGCGGGTTGGTCCATGAGAAAATAAAGAATGTTGAATTCAGAATGTCGAAGGAATGTCGAATGTCGAATTCAGAATGTCGAATTCAGAATGACGAATCCGCCGGGCGCGATCCTTCGGATTTCGTCACTCTGCTTTCGTCATTTCCGCAGTCACGCGGATCGTTTCTGCGAGCGCGAGCCAGTCATCCTCCGTAGTCTCCCAGAGGCTACTCACGCGAAGAACGCGGGTGAGGGCATCGACGGGGAGGCCCATGGCGGCGAGCACTTCCGAGGCTCCGCCACCACGGCTACAGGCACTGCCGGTGGAGAGTTGAAATCCGGCGCGGCTCAGGCGGGCGAGCCACTTTACATTGGTCGGCGGTGGCACGATAAAGAGGGAGGTGTTCCAGAGCCGGGGCGTGCCGGTGGCGATAAATTGCACATCTGGCATCGCCCGTGCGACGGCATTCTCAAAGGCATCGCGCGGGCCACTGCTGTATGGCGCGGTGGCGAGTTGTTCTTCGTGGACCTCCAGTGCGGCGAGCATGGCAGCGATGCCTGGAACGTTCTCTGTGCCCCCTCGCTGCCGGCCTTCCTGAGGGCCGCCGCGCATCCAGCGCAGCGGTCCGTGCGCAGCGCTCACTTTCAGAAAGCCCACGCCTTTGGGCCCGCCGAATTTGTGTGCGGAGCCGGTAATGAAGTCGCACTCCTGAATCAGCGCTGCATGCATTTTGCCCATCCATTGGGCGGCGTCACAATGGAAGGCTGCATCGGCCCCACAGCACAGCGCGAGCGCTTCGCGCCACGGTTGGAGCGCACCCGTCTCGTTATTGGCCGCCATGAGGGACACCAGCGCGGGCTTTTCCTGCTCCAGCATGTCTCGCAGGGCGTCCAGATCCGCCACGCCATCGGCCGTAACGGCTAACGTCAATGCGTCGGGTGCCGCTTCGCGCACACTGGGATGCTCCAGCGCGCTCACGGCTACAAGCTTCCCCTCAAAGTGATGCAGCACGGCGTTGTTTGCCTCTGTCGCACCGGAAACGAAAACGACCTCCTCCGGTTCACACACAAGGATGTCTGCCAGTCGACCGCGGCAGTCTTCTAGTAACTCGCGCGCCGCCGCTCCGTCCGCATAGAGGCCACTGGCATTGTGCCACGGCGCAGAAAGCCACGCCTCGCGCGCCGCGGGGTGCAGCGGGGTGGTAGCGTTGGCATCAAAGTATTTGGGATTTAGCATTTTGATTTTCGCTTTTAGTGGGAAACAGGCAATCTACTTACAATCATGCGCACTAGACTCTTTCTACTTCTGACCGCCACCGCAATGGCTGGCGACTGGCCACAATTCCTCGGCCCCCAGCGCGACAGCAGGGCCGCCGCCGATGAAGTGCTGCCAGAGAAAATGCCGGACGACGGATGGACCATCGCCTGGAAGGCAGAATGCGGCGCGGGCTTTGCCGGGCCAGTGGTCAGTGGAGGAAAGGTTGTGCTCTTCCACCGCCTCAATGGGATGGACACCGTCCAGGCGTGGGATGCGGCGACAGGAAAGGAACTTTGGAAAACTGCGCGGCCATCGACTTACAAAGACGAATTTGGATTCGACGAAGGCCCCCGCTCCAGTCCCACCGTGCAGGACGGCGCGGTGTATTGTTATGGCGCCGATGGCACGCTGACCGCGCTGAGCCTTGCGGACGGTAAAGAGCGCTGGCGCAAAGATCTTGTGATGGAATTGGCCTCCGCAAAAGGGTTCTTTGGGCGAAGTTGCTCCCCCCTTGTCATTGGCGGGCGCGTAATGGTGGCCGCCGGCGGCGAAGGCGCGGGGGTGGCAGCTTTCGCCATCAAGGACGGCACTCTTGCATGGAAAGCGCTGGAAGAGGAAGCGGGCTATGCTTCCCCCATTCTCATCATCACCCCCGATGGCCCGCGCGCCATCTTCTTCACCCGCGAAGGCATTGCCGGACTGGACCCGGCCACCGGCGCGCTCTCTTTTCGCGAACATTTCCGCAGCCGTCAACATGCGAGCGTCAACGCCGCCAGTCCCGTCGCTTTGGGTGATGGCCGCTTCTTCGTCTCCGCCTGCTACGACGTAGGAGCCGCCGTTTGGCAGACGGGCAAAGCCGGCGCGCTGACCACCACATGGCGCGCGGGAGACAAGCTAGACTGCCACTACAGCACGCCGGTGCTTGTGGGCGGACATCTTTACGGATTCCACGGGCGGCAGGAGAGCGGGCAGGAACTTCGCTGCATCAGCGCCGCTGATGGCTCTGTGAAATGGCGCACACCGCTCGCAGCCGGACAAATCATAGCGGCAGGAAACCGTCTGCTCATTCTCACGGAGGACGGAGAACTCATCCTCTCCAACGCGAGTCCGGATAAGAAGCCCGACCTCAGCGCCCGAGGAGAGATTCTCCGCGGCGGGCACCGTGCTCCTCATGCGCTGGCCGGAGGCATGGTCTTTGCGAAAGATAAATCGCGCTTCGTGGCCGTAAAGATTTCTGCGAAATGATTGGATTGAATGTTAGGTAAAGAGGAGAACGGAGGATCGACGAGTTTCTTCCTCCGTGCGCCGGGTTCATGGACGGGCATCTCAGGGCAGCGAGCGGCGGATGAGACTGAGGATGTCGGCCAGCAGGTCGCCGGAGGGGGAGCCGCCTTTTTCCAGGATGGCGCGCACACAGCCACTGAGGCGGGCGCGGTCCTCAGCGGTGGCGTGGCGGGCAGTGACAACGAGGATGGGGATGTCCTGCCAATCGTCATAGCGGCGGAACTGCTCGACGAATTCAAATCCATCCATCACCGGCATCATGAGATCCAGGAGGACGAGCGCGGGGCGTCGCTCCCGCATAAGCGCGAGCGCCTCAGCGCCGTCCGAGGCCTCCAGCACATCGCGACCATCGCGCTCGAGGGCGCGGCGGAATAGTTCGCGCGTTTCGGCGTTGTCGTCCACCACCAGCACCGGCCCGCAGGACGCCCTGCCGCCAGTAAGTCTCGCGAGACGGGCGGAGAGGTCCTCCCATGCCACTGGCTTCACAAGATAATCTGATGCGCCCAGCGCATAGCCGTGCTGGCGCTGCTCAATAAAGGTAACCATGACGACCGGGATGTCCTCGGTGGCGGGATCCGTCTTCAATTCCGACAGCACCTCCCAGCCATCCTGCCCGGGCAGCACCACATCGAGCGTGATGGCTGCTGGGCGCTGTGCTTTCGCGATGGCGATGCCCTCGGCCCCGCCGCCGGCGACGATGACCCGGTAGCCTTTGTTCTCCAGACTGCGCTGCATAAGTTCGCGCACACCGGCGTCGTCATCAATCACGAGGATGAGCGGTGCTTCGCCGTTAGGTCTGACCACAGATAGGCGTGGCAGCAAAACGGATTCAGTGCTGCAGGCGAGTTCCGCAGGAATGCGCACAGTGAACGTGCTACCGCGGCCGAATTCACTCTCGCAAGAAATGGTGCCGCCCATGAGTTTGCAGAGACCCTTGCTGATGACGAGGCCGAGACCAGTGCCGGTCTTATTGCCCTCGCGTGCGGCCAGCTTCTTGAAGCGGGTGAACAACTGTAGCTTTTCCTCCGGCGTCATGCCCCGGCCGGTATCCGCCACGTCCACCCGCAGCCAGCCTCCGTCCTCGCGACTGGCTGTTAGGGTGACACGGCCATTCTCGTTGAATTTGCAGGCATTCGAGAGAAGGTTTACAAAAACTTGCTGGAGCCGCGCGCGGTCGTGGCGCAGGGCGCCAAGCGATTCCACTCCTCTGAGGCTGAGAGTGTTATGGCGCTCGTCTGCCTGCGGTTTCATGGAGTCCGCGAGGCTGGCGAAGAACTCAGCACCGTCGAGCGGCTCAGGGTCCAGTTCGATGCCGCCCATGATGATTTTCTGGTAGTCGAGGATGTCGTCGATGAGCCGGCGGAGATAGGAGGCGGCATTGCGCACTTTGGCCACATCGCTGCTCTGCTCGGTGTCGAGGTTCGAGGTTTCAAGGAACTGGAGATAGCCAAAGATAGAATTGAGCGGCTGGCGGAGCTCGTGGCTCACGCTGGCGAGGAAGGCGTCTTTTGCAGCGGCGAGACCGCGCAGTTCTGTATTCGCCTCCTCCAGCGCGAGGGTGCGGTCACG
This sequence comes from Akkermansia muciniphila, assembly GCA_945861415.1. GTDB lineage: Bacteria > Verrucomicrobiota > Verrucomicrobiia > Verrucomicrobiales > V1-33 > V1-33. Next base: position 15,771 of record CAMAUV010000049.1, read on the forward strand.
CACACGGGATTCGAGGTCGGTATTAAGCTGACGCAGGCGCTCGTGGCCATTGAGCACCTGCCGGAGCAGGCTCTCCAGCGCACGGGATATGTCGCCCACTTCATCTCCGCGGGTGACGGGCAGGGAGCGGCGCACGGTTTCGATTTGATGCTGAAGCTGTGCGACTTGCGGCTCCTCGCTGCCGTTGGTGACACTTTGCGCCGCGCGGGTGATGCGGCGCAGCGGGCGCACGAAGAACATGGCGACTAGAAACGCCGCTGCGCCTGCCGCGAGGCCAAGGATGAGTGTCTCGCGTCGTATCTGACGGAATTCGTGCTTTACGCTCTCTGACAATTCCTCGCGGAAGGCGGTATAAACAAAATACAGCGGTGGGTCCGACGGCGGCGTGCTACCATTCCAATCCCCGGGGCGCTCCTCCGGCTTAAGATGGAGGAAGAAGCGTACGATTTGGGCGTCAGCATTCTCCAGCACCACTGGTTCGTGCCATTTCACCGGACGCGATCCTGTAGAAGGAAACCGCTGGCGATAGGTGTCATCCACATACCCACGCCACTTGGTGATCATTTCAGGCGTGCGGGCCAGCAGGCGCACGGTGCGTGTGGAAATCCCCGCGCCGCCAAAGCGCACACCCTCTGTCCCGGATGGCAGCGCCTGCTGTTGCACCCAGCGGATGAAGTCGGGGCGGTCTTTTTCGTCCGCATCCTTGATGGCGGCAGAGAGGGAGGGAGTGGCTTCGCCTTCCAGATAATGAAATGGCTCCGGCACCGACTGCCGTGGAAAGAGCGGGCCCCGCTGCACCTGCACATTCGATTCTCCCCCAGACCAGCGGCGCTCGGTCGTGAGCGACTGAGCCTCGCGAAGGAGATGCAGCCCGCTGAACGGCTCCGACAGGGGCTCCGATGGGGATTTACGAAGCGCGGAGTGCTGGAGAAAAACGCCTTCATCATTCTGCAAAAAGGAAAGGTGCCGCGCAGAGCCGGACATATCCAGCGGCAGGAGTAGAGCGACCACGGAGCCATCGGCTCCACGGCATAGGCCCCACATCACCGGCACGCGAAGCAGCGGCGCATCTGGCGCAGGCGGTCGGACCAGCACGCGCACTTGGCTGTAGCCCAGCGGCAAGTCCCCGGCGAGCACCGGACTAATACAGGCCCTCGCCGTATGGGACTGCGCCAACTTCAAAGTGTGCTGGGGAATGGCTGGCGGACTGACTCCGAGCACACGGAACAGCTCCTCCTCACCACCGGCAGCCGGTATGCGGCGCACCGCGACCACGTCCCCCCACCACTGCGGAAGTGGGGCTTGGGAACCGGCGCCGGGAGCGAGCAGTAGCGCCAATAGTTTTTCCAGCTCCTCAGGATTCGCCGCACATTCAGCGGCCAGAGCTCGCAGCTGGTTCGCGCTGTCCAGAATTTCCCAGCAGCGCAGCTCCGCTTCATCCCCGAGGTCGAGGAGTTCGTGGTCAACCACGATCTGCGAAGTGGCCGACGACAAATGGAGGTGCAGGGCAAACGTGGTGCCGAGTACGAGCATTATGGCCACGAGGGCAAACTTCTCGCGGATGCCGAGTCGCCATCTCGCTGCGCTGCGGGGAGTGTTCATGCGCGCGAGTCTGCCACGTCTGCCCGCCGCGGCAAGTGCCTACACGTCCAGCACGTCGATTACCGCTTTCACTAACAGCAGCATCATGCCGCTTATGTCGTCATTCATGTGCTCACTGTCCAACTGGCCCTCGAAGATGTCATTCATGATGGCCCCGAATATCGGGAAGTGGCGGTAACTGCGGGTGAATTCCTTTGCGGAATCAAGCAGCGCTTTGTTCGATGCCCCCATCATCCCGGCACTTTCCTGATTTCTCTCATACGCGGCATTTATGGCGATGCGGCTCACCGTTGCGTCATCGCGGCCCTCCATTTGAAACGCACGCCACGCCCACACACCGTAGAGCAGGAGAAAGCCTCGGTCGGCCAGCGCGCTGATCATTTCCTCGTGCTCCGTGAGAAAGGCGCAGAGGTTCGGCTGCTCGCGGGCAAACTCCTCGACGAGCTGCTGCGCGTGCTCTTCGGTGGAGTTGTAGAGGTCATTCCATGAATCCTGCACAGAGGCGTGAGAAACGGTGATCATGCGGGTGCATAAATCAGTCGCCGGGGAATTCAAACACGCGCTTCTTCCGCGGGCGCAGCGGATGCCGGCCCCCGTTTTTCTTCCGCAAAGGCCCGAATATTTCATCCGCTCCGGCGAGTTTGATCTCCATCACGATGCGGAGCACCTGCCCCAGCCTCCCGGAGGGAAACCCCGTGCGCTGAAACCAGAGCAAATACTCCTCCGGCAGATCAAAGAGCGGCACGCCATGCGGCGGAAAGGCCTTGGGTCCATACTTACCAAACGGCATGTGCCAGCGCCCTATGACATCCAGCGCCGCCGCCAGTTCATTGCGCCAGTCCAGCAGAAACTCCTCCTCAGGCGTAATCATGAACATACGAAGCGTCAAATAGCGGGGCTCACAACGTGTAATTTATTGGAGCACGGCATCCACACGGAAATAGAAGCGGGCACCGGCAGCGATCGAAGCAGGAGCGCGCCAGACGGTGGTGAAGGAACCGTCCACGTTGGAGGTCTTACTTGTCAAGGTAATGCCGGCGCTGCTCCATGTTGTGAGATCAGCGCTGACATTGGGCGTGAGCACGACGTCGTCGCGGTTCTGGTGAGTGAGGGTGAAGGTGAGAAACCCGCCTTCGGTGGCTGCGAGCGGAAGGTTGTTACCGGCGGTAGCAGGGTTGGTGCCGAGCACGTATTCCATGACGGCATTGAGCCCTTCGCTGTCTTTGTCGGTATTCCCTCCGGGATTACCGAAGCCGCTGTGCCATACGGCCCAACTGCTGGTGCCGGGTGTGCCGCCGACTATACTGCTATCGCGCCAACTTGCGGGCAGTGAGTGGTCGGGATTGGTGCGCGGGGCGATGAGCACCAGAGAGACGCCATCGTTGTCCGCGCCGGTGGGCCATGGAGCGTTGTCGTCGTAGGTGAAGCTCTTGATGGCGCTTCCATTGGCAGCGTTCAAAATGACACTTTCGCCCTGATTGCTGAAGCTACCGGAGTAGGTGCCGAGGATGCGCGGCCGTTTGCCATGTCGGGACTCAGCGAGCGCCGCAAAGACATCGCCTGACTTCCCTTGCGCACTGAAGGTGGCGCCGCTGATGAGGCGCACCCATGAAACCCACCATCACCCTTGCCGAATGCCGCACTCCCCGCGGTGACAGGCTCACCCTGATCCGGCATGATCGCGATTTCTTCCTGATGCTAGGCGGAGAGCAACTCATGAGCACCAATGCCTGCGCTTCCGAGCAGCGCATGGCGGAACTGGGTTGCACAGATTTGCCAGGGAAGGCGCGCGTGCTCATCGGCGGGTTCGGATTTGGATTTACCCTGCGGCGGGTGCTGGAACTGATGCCCCCGGGTTCGGACCCTGTGGCGGTGGCAGAACTGCTTCCGGAGATTCTCGCATGGAACCGGGAATTTCTTCAGTCCGTAAATGGTGGCCTGCTCGACGACGCCCGGGTGAAGGTGGAACTGCGCGACGTTTTCGACTTCCTGAGCGCCACCGGGGCCTTGCGCTACCACGCCATCCTCATGGATGTGGACAACAGCCCTGACCCCCTAGTGCAGAGGGAAAATGCGCGGCTTTACTCCGAGCCCGGGCTTCAGAGGATCCATTCAGCGCTGCATCCTGAGGGACGCGTGGTGTTCTGGTCCGGCTGCCGGGATGACGCTTTCGCCCGCTCGCTGAGAGGCACTTTTCACCATGTGGAGTGTATACCGGCAAAGCCCTACCCGGGGGCAAGGCGATTCACCCATACTCTTTTCGTAGCCAAAAAGTGATGTTGCCGGGGATTCCGGGCCGAAAACCTCCTGTGGCCCCCTCATTTCGCCTCTTGAGCTCGGGGAAAACCGGGCCAGTCTGCGCGCCCTTTTCGACCCACCGCTCCATGTACCGCACACACCACTGCAACGAAATCCGCAAATCCCACATCGGCCAGACTGTCACACTCGCCGGCTGGGTCAATACTGTGCGCGATCAGGGCGGCGTCATCTTTCTCGATCTTCGCGACCGCGAAGGACTCACCCAGGTCGTCTTCCGCACCGAGGAAAACGCCGAGGCCGCCAAGGCTAGCCACAAGCTCCGCGTTGAAGATGTCATCATGGTCACTGGTCGTGTGGATGCCCGCGTCGCCGGCACGGAAAACGACAAGCTGAGCACCGGCGAGATCGAGATCGTCTGCACGGAATTCAAAATCCTGAACAAAGCCGATGTGCTCCCTTTCCAGCTCGACCGGGAGCTTTCCAACGAGGACTTGCGGATGAAATACCGCTATCTCGACCTCCGCCGCCCGAGGATGAACAAAAACATCCGACAGCGCCACAAAATCACCGCCGCCGCGCGCAACTATCTCGACGCGCAAGGCTTCATCGAAGTGGAGACGCCTATCCTTTCCAACCCCACGCCGGAAGGCGCACGCGACTTCCTCGTACCCGCACGCCTCTCGCCCGGTCACTTCTTCGCGCTCCCGCAAGCCCCACAGCAGTACAAGCAACTCCTCATGGTCGCCGGACTGGAGAAGTATTTCCAAATCGCCCGCTGCTTCCGCGACGAAGACCTCCGCGCCGACCGCCAGCCGGAGTTCACCCAGATCGATATCGAAGCCAGCTTCGTCGGCCAAGAAGACATCATCAAGCTCGTCGAGGGCCTTCTCGTCTCCATGTTCAAAGCCGGCATGGACCGCGAGGTAACCACGCCCTTCCAGCGCATGACATGGCGCAAGGCGATGGACAGCTATGGCATTGATAAGCCGGACACGCGCTTCGGCATGACGCTCACCGACCTGGGCAACGTCTTCGTCGGCACCGAGTTCAAGATCTTTAAGAGCACGCTCGAAAACGGTGGCGTGGTCAAAGCCATTAACGCTAAAGGCTTCGCCGGTATCACTACCGGCCAGATGAACCGCCTCAACGAACTCGCCGTGCAGGCCGGACTGCCCGTGAAGACCCTCGCTTTCATCAAGTGCGAGAACGGCGAATACAAAGGCCCGCTCTGGAAGATTTTCACCGAAGCCGAAAAAGCCGCGCTCATTTCCACGCTGCATATGGAGGAAGGCGACATCGTCTTCTTCGTCGCCGGCGAATGGGAAAGCACCTGCACCATCCTCGGCCGGACCCGTCTGGAGATCGCGGACATGATGGAACTCACCAAAGGCAGCACCGTGTTCAACTTCCTCTGGGTCGTGGACTTCCCGTTGCTCGCCAAAACCGACGACAGCTCATGGGCAGCCGTACACCACCCCTTCACGCGTCCTAACACCGACGACATCTCACTGCTCGATGCCGGAGACTACGCCAAAGTACGTGCCGTCGCTTACGACGTCGTGCTCAACGGCTACGAACTCGGCGGCGGCTCCATCCGGATCCACGAGAAAGACCTCCAGGCCAAAATGTTCACCGTCCTCGGCGTCAGCGAAGAGGAACAGCAGATCAAATTCAGCCACCTCCTCGACGCCTTCCGTTTCGGCGCCCCGCCCCACGGCGGCCTAGCCCTCGGTCTCGACCGCATCGCCATGCTTATCGCCGGCGAGAGCAGCATCCGCGAAGTCATCGCCTTCCCGAAGAACAACAAAGCCAACGACCTCATGACCGACTCGCCGACCCAAGTAGACTTAAAGCAGCTCCGCGAACTTTACATACAGACGACGGTCAAGGAGAAGAAGGCGGAGGCCCCGGCATCCTGACGCTGTGACAAGGAAGGCGATCTGCCGTCCGGGTTCAATCCCACGGGTCCGCACTTAGCAAGGCGGCTACAATGCGGGCAAATCTCAGACCCGATATGACAGTCTAGATGCAGCGTGTTCGGGAAGCGATGCCCCAGCCTCCATGCGATAATAACGAGCAGTCGGTGCCCTAGCATGACATCGCAGCACTGAAACTTAAGGAAGTTCGGCTATTGAGCCGGACTAGATTCAGCCTCTTCCGGTCGGGCATCCACTCATAAGAATCTGGCCCAACGCCGATTTCGAGGAGGGCGAGTCTCCCGAGGTTGCATGGACACAGTGAAGGACGGAGAAGACAATATCCGCAAAGTCATCGCCTTCTCCAAAAACAACAAAAATCGCGAGCTCATGGCTGAACGTCCCACCAAAGTAGACTTCAATTACCTGCTCGAACTCTAATCGAATTCAAACCTCGCCTTGCGCATTACGCACGCCCCTAAACTCTTCCCTCCCCCGATATTAGAGCTACCTCGCTGAGTCCTCAAACCGGAAGATCACCTCGCCGGCGCGGCGCATGTCTAGGTGGTCGCGGGCTTTTACCTCGATGAATCCGTGGTCCCGCTCCAGCAGGGCGAGCGCCATGGTGCGGCGCTCCAGTTCCCGCTCCAGCAGGGCTTTCTCGGCTTCGCGGCCTCTTGCGTCCTGATCCACTCTGCGGTATTCGGCCAACCGCGTGCGGAAAGGGATGGCGAAACAGGCGACGACTCCCGCAAAGATCAGCAGGGAGAGTGCTTTGATAGCGAAGTCCCAGAAGTTGGAAGGATCGCTGTCGGCCTGAGCGCGGAGTGGCATTGATGAGGGCGGTAACAGAGCGTCCGCCGGGTGACAGACGCCCTGCCCCGCGAGGTTGCATTTAGTGTTTCATACGGCCGCCGTAGACGGCCTTCTTGCCCAGTTGTTCCTCGATGCGGAGGAGTTGGTTGTATTTGGCGATCCGGTCAGAGCGACTCATGGATCCAGTCTTAATCTGGCCGCAGTTGGTAGCGACGGCGAGGTCGGCAATGGTGTAGTCCTCGGTTTCGCCCGAGCGGTGGCTGAGCACGGCGGTGTAGCCATTCTTATGAGCGAGGTCCACGGCCTGCAGAGTTTCTGTCAGCGTGCCGATCTGATTGACCTTCACGAGGATGGAGTTGGCGGTCTTTTGATCGATGCCTTTCTGGAGGAACTGCACGTTGGTGACAAAGAGGTCGTCGCCCACCAGTTGAGTGTTCTTGCCCATTTTGTCGGTCAGCACTTTCCAGCCGGCCCAGTCGTTTTCGGCGCAGCCGTCCTCGATACTGATGATAGGATACTTCTTCTGGAGCTTTTGGTAGTAAGCCACTAGTTCTTCGGCGCTCTTTACGCTCTTGTCGCTCTTCTTGAAGACATACTTGCCGGTCTTCTTGTCGAAGAATTCAGAGGAAGCCACATCGAGGGCGATGAAAATCTGCTCACCGAGCTTGTATCCGGCGTTCTTCACTGCCTTGGCGATCACTTCGAGGGCGTGGTCCGCGCTCTTGAGCGTCGGGGCGAATCCGCCTTCGTCACCCACGGCGGTGCTGAGACCGAGATCATGCAATACTTTCTTGAGGGAGTGGAAGATTTCCGCGCCATAACGGATGGCCTCGGAGAAAGTGGGCGCGCCTTTCGGCATGATCATGAATTCCTGAAAGTCGATGGGAGCATCACTGTGGGCGCCGCCATTGATGATGTTCATCATGGGCACCGGCAGGACTTTTGCCTTGGAGCCGCCGAGATAGGAATATAGGGCCTTACCCTGCGCAGCGGCAGCGGCCTTGGCGACGGCAAGACTGACGCCGAGCAGTGCGTTGGCGCCGAGTTTGGCCTTGTTAGGAGTGCCATCGAGCTTGATCATGAGACCGTCGATGGCGGCCTGATCTTCGGCCTTTTTGCCGGTGAGCGCTTTGGCAATGACGCCATTCACGCTGGCCACGGCTTTGAGCACTCCTTTGCCGAGGAAGCGGCTCTTGTCGCCGTCGCGGAGTTCCCATGCCTCGTGCTCACCTGTGCTAGCTCCGCTGGGTACTGCGGCCCGGCCAAAAGCGCCTCCTCTGAGATATACGTCCACTTCGACAGTGGGGTTACCGCGCGAGTCGATGACTTGGCGCCCGATTATTTTCTTGATCTTGTGGTCCGACATGGTCTGAGGAGAGGTTATTTATTCAAATTGCCAGAAAATCAAGAGCTATTAAGATTCTCGTGGCTATTTTCCCATTCCGTCGGGGTTGCTACTTGCAAGCCGGAAGATATTTTCCCTTAGCCGGGAGAGCCAGATTTACGCAATTTGCCGGTAAAGCGCCTCGAAATCCTCATTAGTCACCGGTCTGGGATTGAACTGCGCGGTCCACTGCCCTGCCGCTTCTTTGGCTAGGATGGGCAGCAATTCAGGAGTAAGGACAGTTCCCGGGAGCCGCGCGGGCAGTCCAGCTTTTTCCAGCAGGCTGGAAAGGAATACCGGCAGGTCCCCGGCTCCCACGCTGGAGGAGAGACGCGTATACTCCTCCGCGGCATGGGCTTCGCTGGCATTGTGACTCACTACCAAGGGGAGCATCATGCCCACGGCCCCGCCATGCACGGTCCCAAAGTGCGCCGTCAATGGATTGGCCGCGCTGTGCGCCGCCCCGAGCATGGAGTTTTCAATGGCCGTGCCCGCCAGCGCCGCCCCCAATTGCATGGCTGCGCGCGCCTCCTCGTTGTTCGGTTCATCACACACGACCGGAAAAGCCTTGGCCAGCAGCGCAAAAGCTGCCCGGCTGTAGGACACGGAAATCTCTGAGCGCTTCCGGCTCACCGTGCTCTCCACTGCATGAGAAATAGCATCGATGCCTGTCACACACGTCACACCTCGCGGTTGCGAAATCGTGAGCAGCGGATCGAGAATGGCGATGCGCGCCGCCGCCTTCGGATCACCGCAGGCCATCTTAGCATGTGTCAACGCATCACTAATGAGCGCATAACTCTGGCACTCGCTACCCGTGCCGCTAGTAGTGGGAATGGCGATGAGCGGCAGCATGGGATGCGTGGCTTTGCCCGTGCCCCAGTAGTCTTTCATTTGGCCACCATTGGTCAGGAGAAAATTGCAGCCTTTGGCCGTGTCCATGCTGCTGCCGCCGCCCAGTCCTATCAAAAAGTCCGCCCCCATAGCCCGGGCGCTCTCCACACAGGCATCCACGGTATCGGTCGTGGGATTTTCCACCACCCCCATAAACGCGCTCCACTCCAGTCCCGCAGCGCTCAGACTATTAATCACGCGCTCCAAATGCCCCGCCTCAGCGATACCGCGGTCCGTCACGATAAGCACTCGCCTTGCCCCCATATTCCGTGCGAAAATCCCCGCACGCTCCACGCTGCCTGGCCCAAACACCACCTTGGTCTCAGGCGTATTCGAGAACCTCCCCACAAAGGCAGGCACGCCCGGTCCACAATACTTTTCGATGAGACTGGCGGCAGTGTAGGCTGGTTGGGAAGGCATAGGGAAGGTGGAATGGGGCCGCATTGCATACGGAACGCTGGACGCACCCTTTCGGCACCACAGATTCGCAGAGCAAGTGAGAGCCTCTACCCTTTTCGGGCGCTGTGGTGGCTGCACCGGAACAACAGTTCAGGCCCTATCCTTTTCCCTGCTGCTCAAGGGCGCGAAAGAGGTGAAGATTGTCATAACTGATGCTCTTGCCCAGCGCCTCATAGAGCACACCAAGCGAAAAGAGCCCGTGTTTCGCCGCTGCTTCCCGCATCTCCATTTCCTCGGTGAGGCTGTACAACCGGCGCGGGTCGATATTGATCTTCCCGTACATGATGCCATCGGCTAGATGCTTCGTGACTGTGCTGGCGGCCATTCCGGTGCTCTTTGCTATTTCCTCGATGCTCATCCCGTCCCGAAACTTCTGCAGATACAACGCCGGCGGGGAAGTGCGCTTCGGCCCCTCCATTTGCTGCGCGGGATGCTCATCAGCGAACGGCCGCTGGCCATACTTGTCGATCCATTTTCCCACGGTATCCATGAACTCACGGCCGAACTCCGACAGCTTCACCGAACCAACGCCGGGAATGCCTAGGAAGTCGGCGGTGCTGCGGGGATAACGGCGGGCCATCCAGCGCAGAGCGACATCGCTAAAGATGACATAAGGTGGCACGTTGCGGGCATCGGAGAGCGATTTGCGGACTCGGCGAAGTTCGGTGAAGAGGCCCTCGTCGCACTCTATGTCGCCGGTGCGCTTTTGCGACTTTGTTTTCTGCACCCGCTCTTTGGCCGCTTTGACTGCGGTTTTTGGCGGAGCGTTGATTTGCACGGCCTGACGGCTAAGCAGCACACTTCTTCCCGTATCGGTCAGTGACAGCACATGATACTCGCCTGTCTCCGCAGCATAACCGAGGCGCATCATCTCCCGGCCCACGTGAATCCACTCCGTGCGCGGCGTCTCTTTACCGATTCCCCACGTGCTGAGCTTCTGGTGATTCCACTTCTGTACTTTCTCTGTCTCCTTGCCCACCAGCACATCCACCGCGTGCTGCAGCCCAGTATCGAAACCGTTTGCCCCCCGGATGCGGAAGAGGCAGGAGAGAAACATCTGCGCCTGCTTGGTGCCGTCGACTCTGGCGCGCGGGTCGATGCAGGCATCGCAGCCGCCGCAATTCTCATGCGGCCATTTTTCACCGAAGTAGCCTAGCAACGAAATGCGCCGGCAATCGCTGGACTCTGCAAAGTCCGCCATCTGCCGGATCTGGCGCTCCTGGATGCGGCGCGCCTGCATGTCCGTCATCTCGTCGAGGAAACGCAAATTGCGGATCACATCGCCACGGGAGAACAGCAGCACGCACTCGGAGGGGAGACCATCGCGGCCCGCGCGTCCGGTTTCCTGATAGTAACCCTCAATGTTTTTCGGCAGGTCAGCATGAATCACGAAGCGCACGTCCGGTTTGTTGATGCCCATGCCAAAGGCGACGGTGGCGCACACGACGCGCACCTCGTCGCGAATGAACTTCTCCTGATTCGCCGCACGCACAGGGGCATCCAGTCCGGCGTGATAGGGCAGAGCAGGAATACCGGCCTTCATGAGTTCCGCCGCGATACTCTCAGCGGTCTTTCGCGCCTGCACATAGACGATACCGCTGGCCTCATTCCACTGCTTTACCATGGCCACCACCTGACGCACAGCGCCGTCTTTTGGCAGGATGGTGTAGTTCAAGTTAGGACGGTTGAAGCTGGCTACGAACACCTCCGGATCTCGAAGGTGAAGCTGCGTGCGGATGTCGTTGCGCACCTGCTGTGTGGCAGTGGCCGTTAGCGCCAGAAACGGCACACCGGGCAACACCTCACGCAGCTTCGCCAGTTGGCGGTATTCCGGGCGAAAATCGTGGCCCCATTCGCTGATGCAGTGCGCTTCATCCACCGCGATGGCATTCACTCCCCAGCGCTGCATGTCCTCAATGAATGCGCCCATCATGATGCGCTCCGGTGCGGCGTAGAGCAAACGGATTTCCCCGGAATCAAGCCTCCGACGGCGATTGTAGGCCTCGCGTCCCTCCAGGGTGCTGTTGAGAAAAGTCGCCGCCACCCCGCTGGCCAGCAAGGCATCCACCTGGTCCTTCATTAGGGCAATGAGCGGCGACACCACCAGCGTGAGCCCGCCGCGAGCGATGGCCGGAAGTTGATAACACAGCGACTTCCCAGCACCGGTCGGCAAGACCGCGAGCGCATCGCGCCCCGCCAAGGAGGCCTCCATGATCTCGCGCTGCAATGGACGAAATGTGTCGTAGCCGAAGACGGATTTTAGCAGCGGTGGCAACTGTTCGTTCATGGTGCCGCTGCCATGGTGAGCCCCTCCAGCCAGAGCGCGACTTCGCCGGGCAAGCCCAACCGGTCAAGTTGCGTGCGGATTTCCTCCTCTGAGGGTTCGCGCAAGTTTTCGTGTAGCAACTGCTCACTATCGGGCGGCAGTTGCGGCATGGCAAGGCAGGCTATCCGCCAGCAGGCCCACGCACGCCATGTGCGCAGTTTTGCGCGGGGGCCGCTCATGCGCGTGGCAAGGTGCTGCCAGTGCCGCCGTGGATTTCCTATAAATTGGTCCGGCGTGTGACTTCTCAGGAGCCATGCCACCGCAGCGTAAGGCAGCGGCCGGGATTCCCGACCCGTTAGGGAGCAGCCCATGGCGCGATTCAGTAGCAGCATTGCGCGGGCAGGAAATCCCTGCAACCACAAGCTCTGAGCGTAGAGCAGGGCAGTTTCGAAAAAGGCTTCTCTCCGTTCCCCTCCATGAGCCTTGAGGCAGTCTGCATGGAGTTCCGCCGCGGGCACCGGCAGCCAGGGACATGGAGCGACATCCGCGGAGGCACTCATTCGCTAAACGGATACCGCCGGCACGGCCAGTACTGACTCTTTCTCCCACGCTTTGTCCCAGCCAAGCCAGACGGTGAGACTGAGCCAGAAAACCAAATTCAGCAGCACCCAGACCACCACGAGCGCAAACCATGAGCCGATGCTCTGCAGCGCTCTGCCAAGCAGCGGTTCACTGGCGGTGTCTCGCGCCAGCACTACACGAGACGCCGCCCTTAGCAGGAGGACTCCAAGAGCGCTGAGCACGAAGCCCGCCGCCAGCAGCATGGTGAAATGTACCCATGTATAAATCGTAGTGTGCCCCTTTTCCGCGATGGATGCATGCCACGGGAGGTGCTCCGCAATGAATGTGAGACCGCGGTCATACGTATGCCAGCCTGCCTTACAAACCACTACCATTACCGCAAGGGAAGCCACAAGGCAGATTACCCCGGTAACTCGCAGCCACACCGCATAGCCCGCGAGCGTGCGGGCCATTCCGGCAACCGCGCCGCGCACCGCCATGGCATCGGCCGCCGGATGCGGGTGGTCGCTGTCGCGGTCCACACTCGCGGTGAAAAGCTCCGGCTTCACCTCCCCGCAGGGACGCCAACCGGACATGCCGCGCCGCCAGAGCATCGTCGTGGCACGCAGCGTTCCCCTTGACGCAAGCAGCGGCAACTGCTCTTCGCTGGCGGCGATGCGCTCGTGTGATTGAGAAAGATAATACCACTGCATGAGTTAAAAAAAGAGCGTCTTCTATCACCGGGAAGCGAAGGAAGCAACCCGCGTTCTGAATCATCACTTCCGCTCCCGCAAGACTCCCCAGCGAGAGGTAGTGGCCAGATCGACAAGGGTGCCAATGCGCTCATGGATTTCCGTTCCCTCCTCTTTATCAGCGACCAGGCGCGACCGACCGTATTCCAACACGGTCGTGATCTTCGGGACAGTATCCGCATCGTTCTGGATGACCTCCTCCACAGATTGAAGTGGTGGTGATCGGCGAGTGTGACGCGGTCCGGAATCAGGACGAGCGTGCAGCCGCGATCGCCCTACACTTAAGATAAAGCGCCGTCTAGGGTCACCGCATTGCCCACCTGCATGACGGGGAGTTCCTCCTTCTCCAGTTGCAAGGGGACATGGTCGTTGACAGCGAGTGGGCGCGGGGTGTCCGGAGCGCTGACGGTGCCCATTTCCGCCGCGATGCGGGCGGCGAATCCCGCGTCGTTGAGCAGGTGAAAGTATGGATTCTTGTCTCCACACGGGCGGCTTTGTCCGCGACAAAATAGCCCTCAAACGCCGTCATGCGTTCCGTGCCATGCACATCGCTAACTACGTGGACCACTCCTTTGGGCAGTGTCAACTTTTCCCGGAGCAGAGATGCACGCGACAAAGCGGGCCGCGCGTCCGGCACAGACCCGGCAAGCATTCGCAGCGGGAACGGCACGGCTATTTCCCGGGCAGTTGATACACCGACTCGAACTCGTCCCCAATAATACGCGACATGAGTAGCAGTGACGGGCCGTCGTTAGGAAAGGCCTCCAGCAGCGCGCGGAGCAAGTGGGAGGCCTGCGCCAGCGCACCGGCTTCGCAGTGGGCTAGCGCGCTTTCGTAGCCCTCAACGAGACTTGCCGTGGAGGTAGCCGGGAAAGGGATGAGTTCATAAAGTTCCACGGGTTCCTCGATGTTGTTTACGCGCACCCACCCGAGCCTGCGGGTGGAGAACTCGGCACCAGCGCTCGCACGGGTGGCCCCGGTGAGCAGGACGGGAGCCCTGAGGTGCCGCGCGGCACCCTGAGCGCGACTAGCCAGATTGACCGTGTTGCCCAGAGCCCCGAATTTGAACTTCTGTGGCGTTCCGATGTTTCCCACAAAGGCATCGCCGGAATTGATGCCTATGCTGACCGCAGTGTCCTGCACCACGATACCGCGCCATGCTTCATTGAGCGCAGGGAGCGCCTCCATCATGGCGGCAGCGCAACGGCAGGCGCGGATGGCGTGGTCCGATTGGTCGTGCGGCGCACCCCAGAGCGCCATGATCTGGTCGCCAGTGTAATCGACGAGCACTCCATCCTCCGCCATGACGCAGGCGGACATGGCGGCGAGCACGGCGCTGAGCCACCCAATGGTCTGCTCGGGACCGAGACGCTCACTGACACAGGTGAAGCCCACGATGTCACAGAAAAGCGTACTCACTTCTGTGCGGCGCCCGGTGGCTAAGAGTTGCGGATGCCGGCGGAGTTGACGCGCCAGCCTTGGGGTAAAATAGCGCGCAAGTTCCGCCTCCCGCAGGCGCTGACGTTCAATACTGCTGTTCACCCGGGCGCGCAGGAGCTTCAAATTCAACGGCCTTGGCAGAAAGTCATCCGCTCCCAACCCGATGCCGCGCACGGCTGCGGAGTCACCATCCATACCGGATATGAGGATGACCGGAGTGCAGGTGAGCACACCGCAGCAGCGCAGCGCGTCCAGCACTTCAAAGCCGTTCATTTCAGGCATTTGGATATCGAGAAGAATGAGGTCAAGTTCCTCCGCCTGCGCCATCCGGAGAGCTTCACAGCCATCGGTGGCCACGGACACACTGTGGCCCTCCCTGCTGAGAAAACGCGTCAGCATTTCCCGGCTGAGTGCGCTGTCATCGGCCACAAGGATACGCGATGGCAAGGAGGGCTCCGGCGGGGCTTCCGGTCCGGCCGGGGCATTCAACTCCAGCAAGCGTAGAGAAACATCGCCGGAGGCCATCACATCGCGATTACTGTTAACGGCCGATACACACTCGGAAGCGCTGCGCCGGAGGCGGCCAATATCCTCGCGCACCTGCTCCGGAAGGGAGGCCTCGTCCGCTGCAAATTCGCAGCGCAGCAGCACATTCTGCAGCAGATTGCGCAGGTCGTGGCGGATACGGTGCATTTCTTCCTCTGCAGGAATCTGGCTGGACTGAAAATGCCGCGCGCCCAGTTCCTCATGCGCCAGACGGTAGATCTCGCCCACGGCACACAGAACGCTCTCCATGTCGCGCTTTACTTCCGGGTGCCCGATTAGGGATTCCAGCACAATCTGCGTGGCCACCGACATGGAATCGGAAAACTCCTCCAGTTCCGCCCGGAGGCGCGTGGCGCTCACTGGCATGACAGCGCTCATGGAAACTGGCAGCGGAGGGTAAACATGAAGAGGAAAGGATTCTACGGTAACTCCCGGGGACCAAAAGGCGAGCGAAAACCCGGCGCGGAGGCTTTTGAAAAAAACTTTCCCGGGGCATTTCCTTTTGCCGCCGAGCGGGATATGGTCTTTCTTTATATGCCTTCCGTTGCATGTTCACTCGCGGCCACCGCGGCGCTTTCCGCCATGTGCACTTCCGCTCAGGCGGAGATTCTTATTATTGGCGATGGCGGCGTGGCGAGCACCTTCGAAACGGCAGTGGATGAAATTGCGGGGCGCAGTGCCGACGGCAGGTGACGCACAGAAGAGCCGGACACCCGGACTGAAGCCCCAAGAGATGCAGCGCTATGATGCACCGTGCAGGGCGGCCCTTTCTAGCTTGGGAAACACGTTCCCCCGAACTCAAGTGGCTTTTCCTGCAAACCGAGAATGAAACCCGCCGAGGAAGGGCCGGCATCATGAAGGCCACCGGATACGACCGGGGCGCATTCGGGCGCAATTCCAAAGTGCTTAAGGGGTGGGCGCGTGCGCAAATCAACGTTGCCCCCGCCACCCCCGACAACAATGCGCAAATCGTTATCGCGTCTGGGAAGTGCAATAATTTCGAGGAATTCGCCCCGATTTCCGCTCGCCTCAATCCGGGCACGTTGCTCTACGAATTGGTCCCTGATTTCGATTTTGAAGCATGGCAGGAATCACTCACAGGAATCATGGAAAAGGCTACAACGGGCAAAGTAATTGAGATTCTAAATGCGGGCGGTATGGAGAAGAACGCCGCCATCGTCAAACTCAAGATCGCAGGCATCGGCAGAGACAAAGCCAGCGAACTCATCGCCAAAGGCGTCACCGAAGTCGACATTGAAGAAATCCAGCACCCGCGCACCGGCAAAAAGCCCGCCGTCTCTCTGTCCCTAAAAAGCTGATCGCCTCCCCGCCGGGGAATCTCCCTACCTTCCCAACACCATGGGGAGGCGGGCAGGAAGGAAGATCTCTCAATCCATCTTCCCGGAATCCTCTCGGAACCGGGGAACACCGGGGGGAACATCACCCCCCACACACTTTGAACTCGTAGATGGTAAGTTAGGTGAGGTGAGCTAGATTTCTGGACCATCAACCGCTAGCAGCCTGTCGGACTTAGCTCTGGCCTGAAAAACCTGGGGATTATGGGGTGCGGGTGGCCTGTGTGCCTGGATATTATAATGATGTTAGGGAGGGATCGCCTTGGCCCCCGGGCGCAGCTTGTGCCAACAAAGCACATGGCCGC